>CAWFJM010000001.1:0-114286 GCA_963816015.1 uncultured Planctomycetaceae bacterium
CCCCCGGGGTCGCCGGGCTTATGACGAGCGTGCCGCTGCCCGTGGCCGTGCCGTAGTTGGTGTCGGTGCTGGTGAACGTGGCGATGACGGGGTACGTGCCGGCGGCGGTGGGCGGCGTGCTCGAGCCGTTATACGTGAAGGAGAACATGCCGGCTACCTGTGTCGTACCGTCGACGCCGACGGCGGTCGCGGTGGCAGCATGGGCCTTGCCGTCGTAAATAAGCACCCGACGGTCACCGTCACCCCCGGGGTCGCCGGGCTGATGACGAGCGTGCCGCTGCCCGTGGCCGTGCCGTAGTTGGTGTCGGTGCTGGTGAACGTGGCGATGACGGGGTACGTGCCGGCGGCGGTGGGCGGCGTGCTCGAGCCGTTATACGTGAAGGAGAACATGCCGGCTACCTGTGTCGCCCGTCGACGCCGACGGCGGTCGCGGTGGCAGCATGGGCCTTGCCGTCGTCAATCGCCGCCGACGGTCACCGTCACCCCCGGGGTCGCCGGGCTGATGACGAGCGTGCCGCTGCCCGTGGCCGTGCCGTAGTTGGTGTCGGTGCTGGTGAACGTGGCGATGACGGGGTACGTGCCGGCGGCGGTGGGCGGCGTGCTCGAGCCGTTATACGTGAAGGAGAACATGCCGGCTACCTGTGTCGTACCGTCGACGCCGACGGCGGTCGCGGTGGCAGCATGGGCCTTGCCGTCGTAAGTAGCGCCCCGACGGTCACCGTCACCCCCGGGGTCGCCGGGCTGATGACGAGCGTGCCGCTGCCCGTGGCCGTGCCGTAGTTGGTGTCGGTGCTGGTGAACGTGGCGATGACGGGGTACGTGCCGGCGGCGGTGGGCGGCGTGCTCGAGCCGTTGTAGGTGAACGTGAACGAGCCGGTAACCGGCGTCTTGCCGTCGACCCCAATGGCCTCGGCGGTGGCGGCGTGGGGCTGTCCGTCATAGATGGGTGCCCCGACGGTGACGCTCACCCCCGGCGTCGCCGGGCTGATGACGAGCGTGCCGGTGGCGGTCCCGCCGGAGTAGTTGGGGTCGGTGCTGGTGAACATGGCGATGACGGGGTACGTCCCGGCGGCGGTGGGCAGCGTGCTCGAGCCGTTGTAGGTGAACGTGAACGAGCCGGCGACCGCGGTCGTGCCGTGGCCGCGAGAGCGGTCGCGGTGGCGGCGTGCGACTGGCCGTTGTACGTGAACGGACCACCGCCGACGCTCAGAGTGGCGAGACCGGTGAGCGGGTCGAGGGTCGAGGGGTCGGGCCCGCGGGTCCTCCGCTGGCGGAGTTGGTAGGGAGGCTCCAGGAGACCTGGTTCGGGTTGGTCACCTCCGTGATCGAGACGAATTGGAAGTTCAACGTCTCCTCGGTGTGCTGGGTGGGGTCGGAGCCGCTGTAGTTATCGCCGGCGGCGAACACCGTCCCCAGCACCCCACGGCCACTGGATGGCCCGCCGCGTCGTACCGCGTCAGCGTCGCCGTGTCGTAGGGGGCGTTCGTGGCCAGCGCGTAGAACAGCAGGGGGGAGGCGGCGCCAGCCGCGGCGGTCACGCTCAGGGCGTCGAAGGTAGCCTTACCCGTCCCGGCCCCGCCGGTAATGGAGCCGATCGTGGTCGGGTTGTGGAAGCCGAACTTGAAGCTGTCGAGGTCGATGGGGGCGGTCAGCGCGGGGGCCGTGCCCCCGGACAGCGTCAGCGTCAGCCCGGTGGGCGCCACGACCGCGGCGGACGAGGCGGCCGGGGCGGGTGCCGCGACCGCGGCGGTCAGCGGGGCCGCGGCGGCGCTCAACGGGGCCGGGGCGACCGTCAAGTCGAACGTGGTGGGGATGTCCGAGGAGCCGCCGCTGTTGTTCACCTGGCTCCAGCCCGTGATCACCGGGGTGCCCAGCGTGCCGTCGGTGTTCTGGGGGACGTACTCTGCGCGGCCGCGCCGAAGGCGAACGACACCGACTCCTCGGCGCCGTGCCGGCGGAGCCGGTGACCACGTCGTCGGTGACGAAGACCAGGTTGAACGCCCAGGCATAGGTGGTGATCACCTGGCCGGAAAGTCCTTCAGGGTCAGCGTCGCCTGCTGGTAGTGGGCGGCGCTGGTCAGCGCCGTGAGCAGGGCAGGGGAGCCGTTGCTGAGCGGGAGCGTCACGTCCAGCGCGTCGAAGGTGGCCTTGCTCGTCGTCCCGCCGGAGCCGAACGAGGGCGTGTTGTGGAAGCCGAACTGATAGGAGTCGATCGGGAGGGTCACCGAGGTGCCGCCGGTGGCGTTGGACAGGGTCAGGACCGCGGTGGCGGCGGGATCGGCGGGGTATTGCGCGGCCGGGTCCGGGGCGGTCGTCAGCGGGGGGCCGCTCGCAGTGTTGGTCACCTGATCCCACGACGCGGAGGCCGCGGGGACGCCGGACATCCCGGAGGCGGTGGCCTCCGTGATCGATTTGAAGACGAACTTCAGCTCCTCCTCGGGCGTGTCGAGGCCGTCGCCGGAGATGGTGTCGCTGGTGAGGAAGGCATGGCCCAGCGTCCAGACGGCAAGCGCCTTCCCGTTGGCGTCCTTCTGTGTCAGCGTCGCCGTGGTGTACTGGGTGCCCATGGTCAGGGCGGCGAACAGGCCAGGGGAGGCGTTGCCCAGGGCGATGGACACGTCCAGGGCGTCAAAGGTGGGCGTCCCGGCCCCTGTGCCGCCGCTGGAGCCGATCGTGGTCGCGTTGTGGAAGCCGAACCGGAAGGTATCGATGTTGATCGATGTCGTTTGGTTGTTGACGTCGGTGAGTTGGAGCGTCAGCCCGGTGTCGGACGGGGTGGGCAAGGCACCCAGTGTCGTGCCGGTCGGCAGCGCGGGGCCGCTGGGACCGCCGGCAATCAGACTCCACGACGCGGAGCCCGGCGGACGGCCTCCGTGATCGAGCCGAATTGGAAGTTCACCGCCTCCTCGGTGTGCTGGGTGGGGGCGGAGCCGCTGTAGTTATCGTCGGTGACGATCACCGTCCCCAGCACCCACTCGGCCACCGGGGTCGTGCCCGTCGCCGTGTCCTCGGTCAGCGTCAGCGTCGCCGTGGTGTAAAATGCATGGGAGCCTGTGACCACGCTGGAACAGCAGGGGGAGCGCGTCGGCCGGTTTGGTCACGCTCAAGGCGTCGAACTTGGGGCTCCCCAGCGTGGCCCCGGTGCTGGTGAGGGTGACGGGCTTGCTGAAGCCGAGCTGGAAGCTGTCGAGGTCGATGGGGGCGGTCAGCGCGGGGGCCGTGCCCCCGGACAGCGTCAGCGTCGCGTCCATGGGGGCAAAGACCGCGGCGGGTGCCACGACCGCGGCGGTCAGCGGGGCCGCGCCGCGCTCAACGGGGCCGGGGCGACCGTCAAGTCGAACGTGGTGGGGATGTCCGAGGAGCTGGAGCTGTTGTTCACATAGCTCCAGCCCGTGATCACCGGGGTGCCCAGCGTGCCGTCGGGGTTCTGGGGGACGTACTTCTGCGCGGCCGCGCCGAAGGCGAACGACACCGACTCCTCGGCACCGCGCCGGCGGAGCCGGTGACCACGTCGTCGGTGACGAAGACCAGGTTGAACGCCCAGGCATAGACGGTGACCGCCGACCTGCCGGACTCGAGCGTCCTCAGGGTTAGCGTCGCCTGCTGGTAGTGGGCGGCGCTCGGTCAGCGCCGTGAGCAGGGCAGGGGAGCCGTTGCTGAGCGGGAGCGTCACGTCCAGCGCGTTGAAGGTGGCCTTGCCGGTGTCGGAGCCGATCGTGCCCGTGTTGTGGAAGCCGAACTTATAGGAGTCGATCGGGAGGGTCACCGAGGTGCCGCCGGTGGCGTTGGACAGGGTCAGGACCGCGGTGGCGGCGGGATCGGCGGGGTATTGCGCGGACAAGTCCGGGGCGGTCGTCAGCGTGGGGCCGCTCGCGGTGTTGGTCCCCTGGTCCCATGACGCGGAAGTCACGTGGCCGGTGGGTACCCCGGGGGCGGTGGCCTCCGTGATCGATTTCGAAGATGAACTTCAGGTCCTCGTCAGGCGCGAGGGGGCCGGCGCTGGTGCCGGAGATGGTGTCGCTGGTGACGAAGACCTGGCCCAGCGTACAGACGGCAAGCGCATTCCCGTTGGCATCGGTCTGCGTCAAGATGGCGGTGTTGTAAGACTTCCCGGTCACGAGCTGCTTGAGCATCAGCGGCGAGTTCGCCGAGTAGGAGGCGGTCACGTCCAGCGCGTTCGACGGTGGCCTTACCCACCCCGGCCCCGCTACTGCCGGACCCGATCGTGACCTGTTTGTGGAAGCCGAACTGGAAGGTGTCGAGGTTGATCGTCACCGCCGTCGTGCCTTGGTCGCTCGGAGGCACGAGCTGCAGCGTCGCGGTCGGCGTGCCGCTGAGGAGCGTCCGGCTTTCCAGGACTTCGAGCGCCAACGCCCCCCGGGCCCTCCCCTTCCGGGGCGAGCGCCGCGGGCGTTCGCGGTGCTTCGGGGTCTCGCGGGACGACGGGGGGACGAACCAGGAGCGGAGGGGCATGGGAAGTTCTCTCATGGGAAGCTTGCTCTGTGTTTGGGGGGATGTGGACGGCTGACTTCCTGCCCCGGTCCCGACAGGTCTGGCGGTCCGGGAAGAGTTGAGGGGGCGGACGGATTCCCCGAGCGGTCCGCCCCCTCTGCAGGGAAAACGACGGGCTGACTATGATCTTCGATCCCTCATTTTGAGAGCGGCAGAGTCATTTAACTGGACACTGGCGAAAAGGGAGGAAAAGCAGTCAAAAATGGGCATGTTTTGTCCCATGAAGCGCGAACGACGAACCTGGAGACGAGAACCGAGGGTCGTCGCCCTGAACAACGGATCGATTGATCCCGAACGGCCATAGAGCTCGAGGCAAGCGGCTTTCCTTCTTGACGAAGGCTTATCCGACCGAAGTCGAGGGAATGACTCCCCTTGTGCCGGGATTGTCTGTGATCGCGGAAGGTATCCGCAGCGTGTTTTCACACGCTTGTGCCTGATGCTCCCTCTGCCCGCTACTCTTCGTGCTCTTGGGATTCCGGTAAAGTATGAGAATACCGACCCATCGTCAACAAAAATCCGTGAATTATTTTGAAAACATATGGAGAGTTGTCGATGAAGCCTAACGATTTAGCAGCATCTTGGAGGCAATTCCCTTTGGCCGGCTCGTCGGCTCCACTCCGTGCCCTGGGCTCCTCGCGTCGGGACCGGGGGCCATTGGCCCCGGGGACGGAGACGACCGACATCTGGCAAAGAACCTGGCTGCGCTTTCTGCAGAATCTTGTGGCAGGTTATTGATTTCTAAGACGCGCGCGATCTGCGTCAACAGTCGTTCCAGGAGGCGGAAGTTCCCGTTCGTGATGCGGAGAATGGCCGCCAGCGCCCCCTCGTCGGACACCCCGTTGCTGGGCAACACCACCCCCGGAGGCGTCCACCCGTGGCCCAGCAGGCTGCGCACTTCCGGATATGGCAACGATTCGCGACAAAATGGGCCATTGGCCCTCGGTTCCCTTCCGCCACGACGGTGAAGACTGGTTCGCCTTCTGTGTTCAGGCCACGCTCGCTGACGGCCTTGCGGATACAGTGAGCTTCGCGGGGTCAGGGCCGGTTTTCGGTTTTCGGAAGGCGGACGGGTGGCTGGGGCAGAATGCCCCAGAGACGCAGGCCTCGGACGTCGCACTGGCCATCCTGTGGTGTCGCTACGCTCCACCACAGCCACCCCGGAACCAACTCACGATCTCCGGTGACGGGTGGCCACCTGTGATCCCCGCCGGAATCACAGCTCTCGCAGGGCGGCGATGACTTCGAGGCGGACGGCGCGAAGGGCGGGGAACATGCCGCCGAAGAGACCCATGGCGAGGGTCATGGTCAGGGCGACGGCGGCGACCAGCCAGCCAAAGCGGAAGGAGATGGAGACCGAGGCGAAGCTGCCGAAGTTGAAGGTCTCGATCGTCAAGAGATTGAGCGGCAGCGTGGCCAGGAGGCCGAGGGCCCCGCCCAGGGCGCAGAGCAGGAAGGACTCGCCCAGGAACGAGATCAGGATATCCCGCTGAGGGAACCCGAGGGCCCGCATCGTACCGATCTCCCGGGTCCGCGAGCTGACCGCGGCGAACATGGTGTTGGCCGCGGCGAACATGGCGCCGAAGGTCAAGAGCACGGCGATCATCGTGCCGGCGGCCTTCAGGAAGAGGCTCATTCGCGATTGATCCTCGAAGTAGGCCTTCTCCGACTTGGCCTCGAGCTTGAACTGGGTGTCATCGTTGATGGTCTTCTGGAGCTTCTCATAGTCGGGGAGGCTGGCCGCCCGGAGCTGGACGCAGGAGACCGAGCCCTCTCGCCCCGTGTTCTTCTCGACGTCCTTGAGATCGGCCCAGACCTCGCTCTCGGCTGCGCTGCCGCCGGCTGTGAAGATGCCAACGACGCGGTACTGCTCCTTGTCACCGAAGTAGAGCAGCCCCCCGATCTGGCCCCCCTTGTAGCGCCGGGAGACGATCTTGCTGACGATGCACTCTCCCCTGCCCTCGACGAAATCTCTCCCCGCCACGATCTTGAACTCGGGACGGAGGTCGCGCGAGGCGGGTTGAACGCCGCGAATGATCAGGTTGTTGCGCGTTCCGTTGGCTCGCTCGCCGTTGGCGATGTTGAGCAGCTCCTTGGCCGCCAGCGGCGCCCCCGACGGGTCGCGCTGAATTCCCGGCAACGTCAGAAGCTGGTCGGCCTTGGCGCTCTCGAATCCCCCCGTGGTCTCGTTGGACGAGCCCTTGCGAAGAATGATCAGATCGAGCGGGTCGCCCGAGATCTTCAAGCTGTATTCGAGGCCCTCGACCAGGCCGAAGAGGATGCAGGACGACGCGACCAGAAGGGCCGTTCCCAGAATGGTCATCAGCGTCGTCTTCCACCGGACCCTGAGGTTGCGGACGTTGTATTTGATCGGGATCATGACGTTTCAGACCACTTTCCTCAGACCGTTGATCACGGAGGAATTGGCCGCCAGGAACGCGGGGACGACGCCGCTGACGAAGCCCACGAAGAGGGAGACCCCCAGGCCCAGAAGAGCAATCCTCCAGGGTACGAAGAACACGGGGAGGAAACCGGCGGAGTACTTGGCCACGTCGACGAAGTCGCAAAGCGCCTTGCAGCCCAGCGATCCGAGGGCGCCTCCCAGGCCCGCGACCAGGATGGCCTCGGTCAGGACCAGGAACAGCACCCGGCCCTTGCTGAAGCCGATCGCCTTCAGGATGGCCACCTCCGACGTCCGTTCCCGCATGGCCATCGCCATGGCGTTGCCGGCGACGAAGAGGAGGGAGACCACCACCGCCGCACCGATGCCGTAGATCGCGTTCTGGAGGTCACCCAGCATGTCCGAGAACATCTTGCCAAAGGCTTCCTCGGTTTGCGTGCGGGTGGGAAAGTCGCTGTTGTGATAGAAATCGTCGATCTTCTTGCTCAGTGAGGGCATGATGTCGGCATTCTTGCACTTGATGAAGATCATGCCGGCGTTGCCCGAGGTCCGGGCGCTGTTGGTGGCCAGCGAGCCGCCGGACGCCGAGCTCATCGTGATCTTCTTCAGCGCCTCGTCCAGGTACTCGTAGTGAAAGAGGCACATCCGCAGGTTACGGTTGGAGGGGCCGTCGTAGATGGCCCGCACGGTCAGGTTCATGTCGACGGGATAGATGTCGCCTTTCAAGGGGAGAGGGTCGCCGACCTTCAGGTCCCGGTCTGCGGCGAGCCTGCGTCCGATCGCCGCGCCGTCCTTGTTGGCCTTGAAGTCCGCGAGCTGGCGTTCGGGAACCTTGAATTCGTCCAGGACCTTGAAGACGGTGTCGGCATCGACCGAGAACTGTGCGAAGGGCATCGTCTCGTCATGATACTTGCCGCCGTACCAGCTAAAGGGAGTAGCCGCGACCACGCCGTCCATCCGCGCGACTTCGGGAACCCGGCCGATCGGGTTCATGCCGGCGAAGCCGTTGGCATTCATGCTGATAATGCGGTTGAAGATCCGATTCGCCTTTGCCGCGTCGTCCCGCATGTCGAAGAACGCGAGCAGGATCATCATCAGGAACAGGCAGATGCTCGTCGAAGCGATGGTGAGGATCGTCCGGATTGGATTCCGCCGGGCGTTGCGGAGGATGTAGGTGAAGTATTTCATGATGCGGCCGAGACCCGGGTTTCCTGAATGACCTCATCCACGAGACGACCCTTGTCGAGGTGCAGGACCCGGCTGGCCCGGGCCGCGGCCAGGGGATCGTGGGTGACCATGACGATCGTCTTCTGGAACTCGCAATTGAGCAGTTCGAGCAGGTCGAGGATCTCGCCGGCGGTGGTCCGGTCGAGATCGCCGGTTGGCTCGTCGGCCACCAGCAGGTAGGGGTCGGTGACGATCGCCCGGGCGATCGAGACCCGCTGCTCCTGACCGCCGGAGAGCTGGCGGGGATAATGATGCTCGCGCTTCTCCAGGCCGACGATCCGCAGCGCCGTCATCACGTTCTCACGGCGCTTCTTGCGGGAAAGATGGGTCAAGAGGAGCGGCAGCTCGACGTTCTCGAAGGCGGTCAGAACCGGGATCAGGTTGTAGGTCTGGAAGATGAACCCGACGTTGTTGGCGCGCCAGCGAGTGATCTCGGCCTCGGAGAGATGTCCAAGGTCCTGGCCGTGGACCACGACCTCGCCCTTCGTGGCCCGGTCCAGGCCGGCGACCAGGTTCAGGAGCGTGGTCTTGCCCGACCCCGACGGTCCCATCAGGGCAAGGTACTCTCCCTCCGCGACCTCAAGGTCGAGATCCGCCAGGACAGGGATCACGAACTCATCCCGGCGGTACTCTTTGTGGACATTACGCAGGACGATCGACGACGTCTGGTCCATGAACGAATAGCCTTTCGCTTCCATGACAGGAATCTGTAGGCGGCATACGGGTCATTCGGCGATCCTGACCTCTTCATTGTCTTTGAACGATTTCGGAGGACTCAAGATCACCGTCTCTCCGGACTCGAGGCCAGACTCGACGCGGGCCAGGTCCTCCTTTGTCGTGGCCACTTCGACCTGCCTCTTGTCGACCTGTGACTTCTTCCCCACGACCCAGACGTAATCGTGTCCGTTCTCCTGGAACACCGCGGACTTGGGCACGAAGAGATAGGCCTTGTTGGTTTCCGCCGGAGCGCCAGTCTTGAAGGGCAGGAAGTGAACGGTGGCCGCCAGCTCGGGAAAGAGCTTGTCGTCGGGATCAAGGATCTCGACCTTCACCTTCACCGTGCCTCGGGTCCGATCGCCCATGGGGATGATCTGGCGCAGCCTGCCACGATATCGCTTGTTGGGGTTCGCGCTTACGGAGACCTCCGCGGGCTGATCCAGCGTGATTCGCGACATCAGGTTCTCCGAGATGTCGGTCTCGACGTCCATGTGCCTGAGATCGGCGATCGTCACCACGGCCGACCGGCCCAGCGAGGAGCTCATGGCCATGGGCGAGATGATCTCACCCACCTCCCCCTGCTTTTCCACGACCGTGCCGTCAAAGGGGGCCAGGATGTGCATCTGGTACTTGCGGGTGTACTCCATCTCGTTGATGTTCGCCTGCATCATCTTGATCTGCGCCTCGAGAGACGCGACCCGAGCGGTGGACATCTTGCCGGCTGACGACGCCTTCTCGAAGTCTTCCTGCGGCACCATCTTCTTGGCCACGAGCCGTTCGGCCCGATCCGCCTCGCGTCTTTTCTCCCACAAGTCGGCCTTGGCTTCCTCGAGGTCCGCCTTGGCTTTCTCCAGGCCCGCGTTCCTTTGCTCGATCATGGCCAGCAAGTCGTGATGCTCGATGATGGCCAGGATGTCTCCGGTCTTCACCTGATCGTGCTCCTGCACGCGCATCTCCTCGACGCGTCCAGCGACCTTGGTTCCGATCATCGCCTGCCGTTGCGACTTGAGGTAACCCTTGGCGCTTAAGAGCTTTTCGGCCTCCCCCGTAGTCATCATCTGGACCAGGGCCACGTTCACTTCCACCTTGGAGCGGACACGGTCGAACTCGCGATACCCGACGAAGCCGGCCCCGCCGATAATGCTCAGCGGGATCAGCCACAAGAGCCAGGAGAGCAACCGTAGACCGCCGCTTCTACGGCGGTACTCCGTGGGAATCGAGGGGCGGGGGGAGGATCGTGTTTTCCCCGGTCGCTCGATCTTCAGCGAGGCGAGTTCGTCGCGGAGAGTGCTCGCCATTCTCAACCTCGAGGCTTGGTGAGTTTCGGGATTCGACTTACGGGAGGGAGAGGAAGCCACTTTGTGTGAGTATAGCGAAAGTGGTGATTTGCATCGAGCGCGAACATCGCAGTACAGGCGAGACGCACCCGGACCCGCCACATTACCCGACTTGGGTATTCGCGCTTGTTATAGACTCGGTGGGCCGACTGTCAAGGGTGATTCACCGGTCCGCAGGCTGGAGCACTGAACCGAAGCGTGGATTCAACCTCGTCGCAAGACTTCATCATGCATCCATCGATCTCAGTGAACACGGCACCACTTGCTCCCGATCGTCTTCGGCGGTCGGGAGCAGATCTTGGATTTGCCTCAGGGCGATTCCGCAGGAATGCGCTCACTGAATCCCACCGTGGTTCGCGGGGAATCGACCTTCAGGGTGTAAGTCCGGCTCCGTTCGTTCAGCGAGTGGAACTTGCCGTTGACGACGATGACTTTTCCGTCGTGCTTGATTCGCACCTTCCAGTGTGTTGGTTTGGCGACGCCGCCGAAGCCGCCCCAGTAGACGACGAACCACTGGTACAGGCCAGAGAGACCGGGTCCTTTGACCTTTGCCGACCCCGGGCCGCCGGACTCGACCAGCCAGTAGATGTTCTCGGGTCCGAAGCCCTTGGTGTTATCTACGTCGAGCTCCCCCCCCTGCTTGCCCTTGGGCTCCTCCCAGTAGATCTCCTTGCCTCCCGGCTCAATCACGTGGAGGTCGAGATCGGCGTCACTGTCCCAGAGCAGAGTGAACTGGGGGTCGCCGACCTTGACGGCGACGCCCCGAATCACCTCACCGTCCTGGCCGAACTGGGCGAGGCCGAATCCGTCTCCTTCCGCGGCGCCGGGGTTGTCGTTGGCCACCCCGCCTCCCGCCCTCGGCTTCGAGCCCCGGCCCAGGATGAGAGCCGGCTCCAGCTTGCCCGCGTTCAGTTCCATCAGGGTATCGCCGGGCGAGTCTTGCTCGCTGCTATGCAGATCGGGCATGGGCAAGGGCGTGTTCAGTCCCCCGGTCAAGGTCAGCCCCTCCGGATCGCCGTGGGGCGACCCGGCGAGCCGGCCGTCGAACCTGATCGGCCTGTGCAAAGGGGGGGCGAAATACCACAGGGCGAGTGTCAACAGAAGTGCGGCGTGGATCGTCATCGAGCCGGCCCACCCCTTGAGAGAAGCCGGGCTCCAGAACGCGGCCCAGAGCCCCTCCAAAGCACGATCCGGACCGCCGGCCACGTCGGGGAGTGCCGGGCTTGAGGCCGAGGCGGCGGCGGATGGCCGCGGCGGAGGTCCGGCCACCGGAACCCTGGACCGGCGCGAGGGATTCGTGGCGGGCCGTTCTGAAGCGCTGGTCGACATGCTTTGACCTCGACCTGGGGGGGCGGTTGCGATCCCGGAACTGCGCTGGTTCGCCCTTTCTCCGATCGAGGTTACCATGCTTGAGCTTGGGGTCGAAAGTTCAAATCGGTTGCGGATTGCCAGGCCGGCGGTTACAAGAGAAATCCAGGTGAAGTGGCGTGCCGGCTCGAGGACATCATTACCGGGGATACCCAGGTTCATGGATTCGCATGAGCTGATGCAACTTCTAGACGCCGTGGCGTCGGGTCAGGTGGCCGCGACGGACGCTGCACTCCGGATCCGAACCCAGCCTTACGCGGACGCCGGCGGTTTTGCCAAGGTGGATCTTCACCGTCGGCTTCGTTGCGGCTTCCCCGAGGTGATTTTCGGCCAGGGCAAGTCAGCCATGCAGATCGAGGCGATCCTCCGAACGTTGATCGAGCACGATCAAGGAGGCCTGGTGACCCGGGTTGAGCCGGCAGTCGCGGCCCATCTCCGGTCGGTCTTTCCCCAGGGAACGCACAATGAGGTCGGGCGCACGTTCCGGATCACCAACCCGGGCGAGCGGGGCTCGAAGGTCGGCCGGGTGGTGATCGTCACGGCGGGAACGAGCGATCTGCCGGTGGCCGAGGAGGCGAAAGTCACGGCCGAGGCGTGGAACTGCGAGGTCTCGCTGGTCGCGGACGTGGGGGTGGCCGGATTGCACCGGCTGCTGCATCAGTTGAATTGCCTGGACCACGCCGACGCCCTGGTGGTGGTGGCCGGGATGGAAGGGGCCTTGCCCAGCGTGGTGGGGGGGCTGGTGGATTGCCCCGTGATCGCCGTGCCCACCAGCATTGGCTACGGCGCTCATTTCCAGGGTCTGGCCGCGCTCCTCGGCATGCTCAACAGTTGTGCCTCGAACGTGGTGGTTGTGAACATCGACGCCGGTTTCAACGGAGGGCACGTGGCGGGCCTGATTGCCCGCCGCGCCGGCCTGGCCCGCCTCTCGTCTGCCTCGCCCCGCGGGGAGCGGACCGTCGTCGCTGACAAAGCGAATTCCGGCCGAGAAGACAGGGCCGTCCCCGTGGCTGACTGATCGTGTGGAACACTGCTGGAACCAGGAGCGTGCGAGCCCATGTCGTGGGAACGGATCGAATCGCTTCCCTCGCTGCCCCCGCGGGCCGCGGATGGCCACAAGGGCCGGTACGGTACGGTGCTCGTCATCGCCGGGGGCCGGGGTATGGCGGGCGCCGCGGCGCTTTGCGGCGCTTCCGCGCTCCGTTCCGGCGCGGGCCTGGTCCGGGTGGCCGCTCCGGCCGAGGTCCAGCCCACAGTGGCGAGCTTCGAGCCCAGCTACATGACCTATCCCCTGCCCGATGACGACGAGGGGATGATCCGGCTCGAGACGTCGCTCCCGGTGCTCAGGCGGCTGATCGCGCCCGCCGATGTGGTGGCGCTGGGGCCTGGCTTGGGCCAGTCCGACGATGTTCGCGGGCTGGTCCGGTGGATCGTCGAATCGACCGACAAGCCGCTGGTGATTGACGCCGACGGCCTGAACGCGCTCTCGGGCCAGATGGAGTTCCTCGCGCGCCTGAGCCGTCCGGTGGTCCTGACGCCGCATCCCGGCGAATTCGCCCGGCTGACGGACGCCGACACCGCGGCCGTGCAGGCCGATCGGATCGAGCACGCCGTCCGTCTGGCCGCGCGTTCCGAGGCGCTGGTCGTGGTGCTGAAAGGTGCGGGGACGGTCGTGACGGATGGGTGCCGCGTCTATGTGAACACGACCGGCAACCCCGGAATGGCCACCGGAGGTGCGGGAGATGTCCTGACCGGAGTGATCGCGGCACTCATCGGCCAGAAGCTTCCGGCCTTCGAGGCCGCGCAGCTCGGCGTTTACATGCACGGGCTGGCCGGCGACATCGCCCGCGACCGGAATGGGGCCGTCGGCATGATCGCCGGCGACATCGTCGATGCACTTCCCGACGCCTTCCATCATGCCAGCCAGGAGCCGGACCTCAGTCTCTGATCCGGCCGCACCCCCGGGATTTCCGGGCCGTCACATTCTCGGAAATCGTTCGGCCAGTGGACTATGCCGCCAAATCGTTCCGGAGTATACTTGGACCATTATGCGGATCGGCCGGCGATCTTCACGTTTTCAGGGGGCTCGGTCGCCTGAATCCCGATACCCACACAAAACTAGGAGGTTCCAGTGTCGTCACGCGAGAATCCACCTTCGGCGGCCTGGACCTATCGCATGGAAGTTTCCCCGACCGGACAGGGTCCCGCGGCGGGCGTGCCCAACGCCAACGACCCGATCGTGCTCCTTCACCTCCTGGTCAACCTTCAAAACCAGACACTCGACGCGCTACGGCAGATGGTGGAAGTGCAACGGCAGCAACTCGATCTGTCGCGCGAGGTGGTCCAGGTCAACCGCGAGCAGCGTGCCCGCCAGGGTGCCGAGCTCGAGCGGTGGCAGACCGGACATGAGTACGTTCTGGACGCTTGCCGCGATACTCTCGGCCGACTCGAGCAGGTTCACGCCTCCCTGATGGGTGAGATGGCGAACTATGTCGAGGAGAATCACGAGAACCTCCTCGAGGGGGACTTCTCGCTGAGCGATTTCGTCGACCGGTTCGGTCCCCGGCTCGCCCACCTCAACACCATGCTCGCCATACTCCGGCCGCTGGCCGCCGCCACCAAGAAGAGCGAAGGCTAAGTGGTTCGTTCCCAGATTACCTGTAGGGAGTGGTCGAGCGGAGCGAGGCCCACCTCCGGCTTCCGGTGGGCTACGCCTCTCGAAAAGAGATAGGCGGGACGAACCTGGCTGGAGGGGTCGGCCGTCTTCCACGGGGCGACGCTCCCATGATTCCCAGCCCTGTGGCGGGCCGTTGGAAAAAAAACAGCCGCCGAGCGAGCCGCTCGACGGCCTGGAGTCGCAGCGGAAGCCAGTGGGCTTCCGCCTGCACGCGTTCTCATCGTCATGATCAATAGCGATCCCTGTCGTATCCACCGCCCCGGCCGCCGCGGCCACCACCACCAGCGCCGCCGCCACCACCACCACCGGAGCCGCCACGCCAGCCACCGCCGCCGCCCCCGGTTCGGGGTTCGCGAGGCCGAGCCTCATTCACTGTCAGGCGACGCCCATCGACTTCCAGGTCGTGAAGACCGTCAATCGCGGCCTTCGCCTCCGCGTCCGTACTCATTTCCACGAAACCGAATCCCTTGCTTCGACCCGTGTCCCGGTCGGAGATCACCTCAGCGCTTTGCACGCTCCCGTACTGGGAGAACAGTTGCTCCAGGTCGGAGCTGTTCGTGCGGTAGGTGAGGTTCCCGACATACAGTTTCTTGCCCACCATCGAACTCCTGAAACAGGGCGGCACAACGAAAACGACCTACCAGGCTCAAGCAGACAGGGGCCGAAAGTCGGCCCGAGGGATGGAAAATCGGCAGAGGCAGGGGAGGAGATTCCGAGTGGAATCACGACACGCACTCATTCGGTTTCCAACCGAGCTAAGTATAGAAATCAATCGACTTAAAAGATAGGGCGATTCGTCAAAAAAACCGGTTTTCCGGCGACCCTCATCGATGGGTGCGCACGGTCGGCTCGGCGTCCCCAAGACTCGACCGAACGTCAGTCGTTGACGTTCCTTCGGGCCGGCCTCCGGAGCCCGTAGACGAGCACCGGATGACCCATCAGGTCGGTCCGACCCTCCAGTCGCATTCGCAACCGCTGGGCAACCCGGATCGAAGGCGCGTTCTCGGAATCAATCATGCTGATGACGTGGGGCTCACGAAGTTGGGAAAACGCAACATCGAGCGCAGCCCTCGCCGCCTCGGTGGCATAGCCCTGCCCCCAGAAAGCGCGGCGCAGGGTCCAGGCGATCTCCAAGCCCGGCCATCCTTCGGGACGCAGGCATCCGACTCGCCCCACCACCACTCCGCTCTGCCGCTCCTCGACGGCCCACAGTCCGAAACCGCGCAGCTTCCAGTGCTCGAGAACCGTCGCCATGCTCCGCCAGGCCTCCGACCGGGTCATCGTGGCCCCGCCGAGATACTTCATCACCTCCTTGTCGCCGCACATCTCGGCATAGGCCTCGAAGTCGGAATCGCGAAACATGCGGAGGATCAAGCGGTCGGTCTCGAGCCTCTCCATCCCCATCGGCTTCGCCTCTCCTGGAATGCGGGATCGGGGAGTCACGTCGTGTAGTCGGCGTTGAGCCGGACGTACTCGGCGGTCAGGTCGCAGGTCCAGAACCTGATCGCGTCCTCGCCGCGGCCTAGCACCAGGCGAAGCTGCACATCCCGGTTGGCGCGGAGCTCGTTCGAGAGCTTCGCGGCATCGAAGTCCGTGGCGCGCCGGCCTTGTAGACGCAGGTGCCGTTGATCCAGAGCGACAGATCCTCCTCCTCGAACGGGACTCCCGCATAGCCGGCGGCCGAGACGATCCGACCCCAGTTGGGATCGGCACCATGAATGGCGGTCTTGACCAGCGGGCTGTCGGCCACGGCCCGGGCGATCGTCCGCGCCTCCTCGCGGCTCTCGCAACCCTCGACGTCGATGGTGATGAAGTGCGTGGCTCCCTCTCCGTCGTCCGCCATCATCCTGGCCAGCGATTCACAGGCCGAGCGGACCATGCCGGCAAATGCCGTCAGGTCATCTCCGCCGAGGGTCGGCTCGGTCGCGGCGGTGCTCGAGAGGAGGAGGACCGTGTCGTTGGTGCTGGTGTGTCCCTCCACCGAGACACAATTAAAGGTGTTCTCGACGGCATCGGCGAGGATGGGCTGAAGATCGCTGGGCCAGACCGGGGCGTCGGTGAGCAGGAAGGCCAGCATCGTGGCCATCCGCGGGCCGATCATCGCCGCCCCCTTGGCCAGGCCCAGAAGCGAGAACGGGCCGCCCGTTCCCTGGTGCTCGAGCGAGACGATCTTGGGGCGGGTGTCGGTGGTCAGGATGGCCTGGGCGACGGTCCGGAAACTCTCCTCACGCTCGGAGAGCTGGCTGGCGACCTGCGCTAACCCGTTCTCGAGCCGGTCCATCGGAAGCTGCCGGCCGATCACGCCCGTCGAGGCCACCAGGACCTGGTCGGGACGACAGGCCAGCAAGGAGCCGGCCACCTCGGCTGTCATCGCGACATTCGCCGCCCCCTGCGTTCCCGTGGCCGCATTGGCGTTTCCGGCGTTGATCACCACGGCGCGGATGTCATCGGCGGGAAGGTGGTCGCGGCACCATTTCACAGGGGCGGCACACACCCGGTTCGTGGTGAACGTTCCCGCCGCGGCACAGGGGCCCTCGGCGACGAGGAGGGCGAGATCCAGCCCTCCCGACGGCTTGATCCCCGATTTCACGGCCCCCGCGCGGAAGCCGCGGGGGATGATAAGCGGAGCGGGATCCTTCATCTGTCGCTTTCCCCTTTCAGGCCGCGCTCACCGGGCGGTGTAGCCGCCGTCGATGAAGAGCGTGGCGCCGGTTATGAAGCTGGAAGCCTCGGAGGCGAGAAAGACGGCGGCCGGCCCGAGCTCCACCGGGTCGCCCCAGCGGCCCAGGGGGTCGTTCGCCTGCATCTGCGCCTGCACGGCCGGGTCGTTCAGAAGCGGTGTGTTGATCTCGGTGGCGAACGGGCCGGGGCAGAGTGCGTTGACGTTGATGCCGTGACCGGCCCACTCCAGGGCCAGGGTTTTGGTCAGCAGGGTCAAGCCCCCCTTGCTCGACGCATACGGGGTCCGGTCGGGCATCGAGATCTCGCCCATCATGCTCGAGACGTTGACCACGCGACCCCATTTCTGCCGCTTCATCGGCTCAGCCGCCGCGCGGCAGCAGAGCCAGGGGCCCTTGAGGTTGGTTTCGAGAGCCAGGTCCCAATGGTCCTCGGTCAACTCCTCGATCGGGCCGCGGATATTCACGCCGGCGTTGTTCACCAGGATGTCGAGCCGCCCGAACCGATCGAGGGTCTGCGCCACCATGGATTCCACATCGCCGTGCCGGGTCACGTCGACCGCCAGACCCAGCGCCTCGGCTCCATGAGCCTTCTGAAGGGAATCGGCCGCGCCCTCGGCCTGGCTCAGGCTGCGAAACGTGAGCGCAACCCGGGCGCCCGCCGAGGCCAGGGCCTCGCAGATGACCTGTCCCAGGCCCCGTGCCCCACTCGTCACGAGAGCGACGCGGTCATCCAGCCGAAATCGATCGAGCACGCTGCGCATCACATCGCCTTCTGTCGTTTCAACCTCTCGATCCGCCAGTCAAGCACCTGGCGGACGAGTTGACGCCAGCGTATCCCACCCGATGCCGCGCGAAAAGGGCCCCGGGTGAGGGAGCACCGGGCCGCACTGTATCCCCCTCTTCGAGCTCGACTCCCAAAACACGCCCTTGGGGGTCGGAACATGCGGGTCGGCTGGACTTTGCAGGTCGCCCGGAAGGTGCCGGTCTGACCTGATGGAGCGCATTTGCTGAAAATACAGGCATTGTGCGTGATAAGCGTAGCGTCTAGGAAAAGACTACGGTTTGGGGGAATCGGACTACTAGGAAATTTGGAGAAACTTCCTGAAGCGACTGGCTTTGGCGTGACGAAGTCTAGTTGTGAGTTGGCGGTTCCGAGCCCGAGGCGGAGTCTCAGGGTCCGTGAATCGGTGAGCGCCGAAGTCAGTCGGGAGTGTACTCGTGGAGCGTCCGATGTTGCGAAAACTACCGTTGGTTGCCCTGATGGCCCTGGCAATGGGGCTGGGGGTTACCGCGCGCCCGGCCCAGGCAGCGAGTTACGCTGGTGGTGCCTCGTTGCGTATTTGCCCAGTGCCCCAGGAGTGTTGTGGGCACGTTCAGTATCAACTCCAGCGTCAAACGGTTCTCCAGAATGTCCAGGAGACCGTATACGAGACGCAGCAGGTTCCGTGCGTGCGGACCGTTTGCGAGACGGTCATGCAGCCGCGGACCATCACGACAACGCGAAATGTGGTCGAGCAGCACATTCGGGAAGAGGCCTACACGGTCAACCGGCCCGTCTACCGCACGGTGAACCGCGAGGTTCACTACACGGTGCAGCGGCCCGTGACCCGGACCATCTGGAAGGACGTGGCGTACACCGTCTACCGTCCCGTGCGCGAAACTCATTACGAGACCAAGTGTCTACACGGTCAGCCGGCCGGTCCGCGAGACGACGATCAAGACGTGCGTCTACAACGTCTGCCGGCCAATCCGCGAGACCTCGTTCAAGGACGTGACCTACACGGTTTGCCGCCCGGTTCAGGAGACGGTGTTCCGGACCGTGAACGAGACGATCTGCCGTCCCGTTCAGGAGACCTGCTACAAGACCGTTTGCTACACGGTCTCGCGGCCGGTCCAGAAGGTCTGCTACCGCACCGTGCCCTACACCGTGCAGGTGCCGGTCCAGACCACGGTCCTGCAGAGCCAGCCCACCACCGTGATGGTTCCGGTGCGGCAGACGGCCTACAAGACGGTGCCTTACACGGTCTGCCGGCCGGTGAGCGAGACCGTGATGAAGGAATGCCGTTACACCGTGCGGGTGCCGGTCCAGCGAACCGAGGTCAAGACCTGCTCCTACACGGTCTGCCGCCCGGTGCGCGAGACCGTGATGAAGGAGTGCCGCTACACGGTTTGCAAGCCCGTCCAGACGACCACCATGAAGACGGTCTGCAAGACGGTCTGCAACACCGTGACCGAGACCCAGTATCGCGACGTCTGTGAGACGGTCTGCGTGCCCAGGACCGTCACGAAGCAGGTGACCCGCGAGTGCGGCGAGTGGGTCGTTCAGCAGTACACCGTGCCCGGCAAGACGGTCTGCGTCAACGGCTGCCTCGTTCAGTGCCCGCCGACCACCTGCGAGAAGAAGGTCTGGTGCCCGAGGACGGTGGTCGAGAACGTGAACTGCACGGTCTACGAGTCCCAGTCCATCCGCAAGCAGGTGCCCGTGACGGTCTGCAAGAAGGTCCCCACCACGGTGACCGAGCAGATCCCCGTCACCACCTGCACCATGGTGGCCGAGGAAGTCGTCAAGCAGGTGCCCGTCACCGTCTGCCGGACGGTCCAGGAGACGGTGACCAAGCAGGTCCCCTACACCGTCTGCGAGTACGTGCCTCAGGAAGTGCGTCAAGCAGGTGCCGGTGACCGTCTGCCGGATGGTCCAGGAAACCTGCACCAAGACCGTGCCCTACACGGTCTGCACCACCGAGGCCCGCACCGTCATGCGATGCGTGCCGGTGTGCATGACCAAGATGTGCAGCAAGACCGAGTATCGCCAGGACTCCGTACACGGTGACCAGCTACGTGCCCGAGAGGCAGTTCAAGACAGGTACCGTACACGGTCACCCGGACGATCCGCGAGGTCCGCTGCAAGCAGGTCCCCTGCACCGTCACCCGCATGGTGCCGCAGACCTGCGTCAAGCGCGTGCCCATCACCGTCTGCCGGACGGTGACCGAGCAGCAGGTCAAGCAGATCCCCGTCACCACCTGCCGGATGGTCTGCGAGACCCGGTCGTGCCAGGTTCCGGTGACGACCTGCCGGACCGTGGCCGAGCCCTGCGTGAAGAAGGTTTGCCAGAACGTCTGCGAGATGGTCACCGAACCATGCGTGAAGATCGTCCCCCAGACGGTCTGCGAGATGCAGACGGTGCAATGCGTGCGCAAGGTCCCGTACACCACCTGCCAGCAGGTTGTCGAGCCCAAGACGATCATGTGCCCGGTGACCGTGCAGAAGCAGGTGGCCGAGACCAAGACGGTCTGCGTGCCCAGAACGGTGTGCAAGCAGGTGCCGGTCGAGGTTTGCGTCCGGGTTCCGGTGGTCGTTCACTGCGAGCCGGCGGCAGTGCTGCCGTCGTCGCAGAGCGTGGTCGCCTCGGCCCAGTCGCAGCTTCCGGTCAGCACCGTACCCCCGTGCGACCCGTGCGACGCGAAGCACCCCCTCTTCGGGCGGCGGCTGAGCGGTCTGCTGCACTGAGCCGCGATCAGGTTTCTCCAACTCCGTGATCGGGACAGTCCTTCGGCGCTCCCGCAACGGCAAGCGCCCTCCGGATGCACAGTCCGGGGGGCGTTTGTTGTTTTCATCGTTCCCAGGGCGTTGTTCATCCACCCAGGGCGTTGCCCTGGGAAGCCCCGAAGGGGCCGAGACAGATCAGCCCAGGGCAATGCCCTGGGAATGAGGACGTCATGGCCAGGCGATCATCCCTCGACGACAAGCTCGCCGCGGTTCGGGCGCTGCGGGACCGGGACCCCTCGCCCGAGGTGACGGCCGAACTGCGCAAGGCCCTGGCCGACCGGTCGAACCTCGTCGTGGCCGCGGCGGCGGCGATCGCCGGCGATCAAAGGCTGGCGGAACTGACCCCGGCACTGGAAGCGGCGTTCGAGCCGTTTCTTGTTGACCCGCTCAAGACCGACAAGCTGTGCCGGGCAAAACTGGCGATCGTCCAGGCACTCGACAAGCTCGAGCACACCAGGGCCGACGTGTTCCAGAAGGCCGCGCGTCATGTGCAGATGGAGCCCGTCTGGGGGGGCAGCGAGGACACCGCCGCCCCTCTACGCGCCGCAGCGATCCTGGCCCTGGCCCGCATCGATGGGGAGGGGCTCCTGCCGCTCCTGGTCGATTCACTGATCGACCCGCAAAAGGACGTGCGGATCGCAGCGGCCCAGGCGCTGGGCTACAACGGCAGCGAGACCGCCGCCCTCCTCTTGCGTCTCAAGGTCCGCCTGGGTGACCGCGAGCCAGACGTGCTCTCCGAGTGCTTCACCGGTTTGCTCGCCTGTGCGCCGAAGGAGTACCTCCCGCTGGTGGCCGGGTATCTCGACCGCGACGATGTCCCATCATGCGAGGCCGCCATCCTGGCCCTGGGCAGGTCGCGGCTGCTCGATGCCTTCGAGGCCCTGCGAGCCTGCTGGAACAGGCAACCCCCAGTCGTGCTCCGCGAGACGCTGCTTCTGGCCATGGTCATGCTTCGCCTTCCCGCCGCCACCGACTTCCTGCTGGATCTGGTGGCGGCCGGACCCGAGGCCTCCGCGCTTGCGGCCCTGTCGGCCCTCAAGATCCACGCTCACGACCCGCGCCTGCAGCAGCGAATCTCGGACGCCGTGGTGCAGAGAAACCTGCCCACACTGGGGGCGCGGTTCGAGAGAGATTTCTCCTAGGGCCGTCGCCGCTCACCCCCGCAGTGGCTTCATCCATTCGAGTTGCTGGACGATGTTGTCGGCCAGGTGGTACTTGCGAACGTGGTCGGAAACCCGCTCGCCGAGGATTTCCATTCGGTCCAGGCGGGGCTCGCCCATGCCGGCGGCGGCGCAGTAGTTCAGGTATCCCATCTTCTCGATGTCAATGCCCATGAGCGCCACGGCCACCCGGTCGGCCGCGAGTCAGTCGAGGCTGGCGACGGCGGCCCGGTGCTCGACCGGCGTGCCTCCCACGGGTCCGTTGCCCTCCATCGCCTGGTAGCCGTCGATGACGGCGAGGTCGGGGCGGAGCTTTGGGGCCAGGGCATAGAGGTTGTACTGAAGATCGTGGAAGCCGTTTCCGTGAACGATCGGCTTGTCGGTCGTGACGCCCGGCTTGCCGCCCGGCCCCCACCGGAAGCCCAGTTCCTTGACGGGCGTCCGACGACGATGTTCTTGAGCGAGAGGGTCGCGACCACGCGGTCATGGGTCTTGATCTTGGCGGCCGAGATCACGAAGTTGCCCCGGTCCACGAGCAGGCGCGCCACCCGAATGGGATGCGGCCGCATGTCGTCCTGATCGACCGCATAAACGGTCTCGACGGCGGTCCCGTCAAGGTCGACGAGCCTGGCGCCGTACTTCCGGGCGAGGGGCATGCATCCGTAGTTGGAGAAGCCGTCCACGGTCGGCCCGTTGGCGGCCGACTCGGCGATGAGGACGTTGCGATGCTTGCCGATCGATTTGAGGAACTCGAGGATCCCCTCAACACCCCGGGCCGGCGCCGCGGCGCCGGCTCCTGGATTGCACCAGATCTTCCAAGACGATGGTGTTCCGTTCCAGGCAAGAAACCGCCGGGCACGGACAGCTCACGAGCCGCCAGACAGCACCTCGTCGATCAACCGCTCCAGCCCCGGACGGAGGTGAGCGAAGGCGCGGGAGCGATGGCTGAGCTGGTGCTTGACCAGGGGGCTCAGTTCGCCGAAGGTCCGGTGGTACTCGGGGATCAAGAACAAGGGGTCATAGCCGAACCCCTGAGCGCCCCGGAGCTCGCGGATGATCCGGCCACGGCAGGCGCCCTCGGCCTCGAGCCGGACCTGGCCGGACGGATCGGCCACGGCCAGGGAGCAGCGAAACGCGGCGCCACGGCGGTCGTCGACAACGTCGGCGATGGACTCCAGCAGCTTGCGGTTGTTGGCGTCGTCGTCGCAGGGTTCGCCGGCAAAGCGGGCCGAAAGGACCCCGGGAGCACCCTTCAGCGCATCCACCGACAATCCCGAGTCGTCAGCGAGGACCCATCGGTCCAGGGCTAGCGCGAGCTCGGAGGCTTTCTTGCGCATTCCCGGCGAAGGTCTCGGCCGACTCGTCAACCTCGGGAGCGGAGGAATACTCGTCGAGCGACTGGATCACGAGCTGATCGAGCCGGCCGTTCTTCTCCCAGGGAGGTCTGATCAGCTCGGCCATCTCGCGGCATTTCTTGCGGTTCCGCGAGCCCAGGACGAGGATGAGCGAGGATGTTGAGGTTCCGGAGCTGCTCATGGTGCGTCGTCAACAATTCCGAGTGTCACGGCCGGACGCGAGATGGCGAAACCCTATTCTCCCCCGGATCACCCTGGGAGGGAAGAGAACGGAAAAAAGCTGGGTCGACGGACGGACCCACGCCGCCCGGCGACTCCCGGCTTTGTCGCTTTCGGGCACCGACCTGGTCCGGCTCAGCCCTGGAAGTTGGCCTTGATGTCCTTCAGGTCGGTCAGAATGCCCGCGGGGACGATCATGCGGTCCAGGCCTCCCGTGGGCCGCTTACGGTCCAGGAGCGGGACAGCCAGTTTGAGCATGGAGTCGCGAACCTCGACGGCGTTGGAATCCTTCGCGTCGTTGAATGAGCCAATGAAAACCTTGCTGGACGTCCGGTCGTGATAGACGTAGATCGGCTGCCCCAGCTTCTGGATGTCAGGGTCTTTGGCAAGCCGGTCGGCCAGGTGCTCGGCGTCGGCGGCGGCCGTGGCCAGCGGGCTCTTCTTGAGGCTCAAGATGCCCTGGAACCGCTCGTCCTTGTCGTTGAACGTGGACCGTCCCGCGAATTCGGCGATCTGCAGGGTGTAGCGGCCCGGGCAGTTAACGACGCTTCGCGAGCTCTGGTTCATCTGGACGACCAGCTTGTCGGGCTTGTGGGGATAAAGGTACTGCGCGGGGACATAGGGGTTGGTGGTGCGGATTGCCGTGCTCAGCCCCTCCCGCCACTTCCAGAGCGAGGGCATGGCGTTGAGGCATTCGGGCTTGATCTTCTTCACTTTGTGCAACAGCGCCACCGAGTCTTTCTCGGTCCGCTCGTTGCCCACGAGCACGGCGGCCTCGTCATAGGTGCGGTACTTCTCGGGAACCGAGACGTTGGCCTGGACCACGGCGGGGTCGGCGGTCGGCGGAACGCCGCGAATGTTGCTTTTTCCCGGGAAGTCCTTGGACCGAAGGATGTAGGCCGGCAGGCCGTACCTGGTGCGCAGCTCCTTGGCCAGGGCAAGAGCCATCTTCTCGGAGTCCGGGCCGCGGAAGGTCCTGGCCAGAACCATGAACGGGCCGGCCTCCTTGGTCAGGAGCCAGGGCTCGATCGGCTCGTTGGGGACTTCGAAGGTCGGGTGCTTCAGGTCGTCGGCCTGGGTCGGCTCGGGTAACGTGGTGCCGCTGGGAAAGACCCGGCCTGGGGCGCCCGCTCCCGGGGCCTGGGCTGCGTCGGAGGCACCGGACGAGAAGACCGGAGTCCTAGGCGTGGAGCCTCCGGAAGCTGGCGCGCCGGCCTGGCCCCAGACGGGGCTGGCCGCAAGTGTGCCAAGAAGTGCCAGTGCGGCGATCGGCGTTTTCATGGACGATCCCCTTCCTTGTCGGATAATCGGTGGTCGAGACAGGTCGAGCAGTACGGAACCCCCCGAGTTGCGCTCAGGGCACTTCTTCCTGTCTCGTCGGCCGGTCGGGTGAGTCGTTCACCCGGAGGGAAACAGCCCGGCAGAATATGGGCGGAACTTTAGCAAAACCGCCACGGCTTGCCCAGAGCGTTTGTCCGTGATCCCGAAATCTGGAAATCCCAGGGAGTTCCGGACGGTCGAGACCCCAGCGGGCTCACTTCGCCAGGGGCCAATCGGCTCCCAGGGCCTGGCTCTGGAGCCGCCCGAGCTGGTCGATTCCCGATTCGGCCAGGTCGAGGAGGGCCTGGAGCTGGGGGCGTGAGAAGACGCCCCCCTCGCCGGTGCCCTGAACCTCGACGAGGCCGCCCCGGCCCAGGCGGACGACGTTGAGATCGACCTCGGCGCGGGAGTCTTCGGGGTAATTGAGGTCCAGCACGGGCTCGCCGTCGATGATGCCCGCGCTGACGGCGGCGATGCTGTCGCGGAGGATCTCCCTGGAGCGATCGCCGAACTGGCGGCGGACGGCATCGGCGACGGCGATGAAGGCGGCGGTGATGGCGGCCGTACGAGTGCCTCCGTCGGCGTTGATCACGTCGGCGTCCACGTGGATCGTCCAGGGACCGAGGGCCTGGCGATTGACGACGGCCCGGAGGCTCCGGCCGATCAGCCGCTGGATCTCGGTGGCCCGGCCGTCGGCCCCGCGCCGCTTCCGGCCCGGCGTACTGCCCGGCAGCATCGAATACTCGGCCGTCAGCCAGCCGATGCCCTTGCCCTCCAGGAACGGCGGCACCGATTCGTCAAGCTGCGCCGTGACCAGAACGGCCGTCGCCCCGGCGCGGAAGAGCACGCTCCCCGGGCTGTTGGCCACGAACCCACGTTCCATGGTGATGGGCCGCAGTTCACCGCTCGCGCGGCCGTCGAATCGGGTCATGGCAGGCAGGTTCCTCGACGGCCCGTTCCTCATGGCTGCCCCACGCCGAGCAACCAGAGCAACAGGGCCATCTGAAAATGCATCCGGTTGGCGGCCTGGGGAATCACGTGGCTGTGCGGGCCATCGAGTACGCCCGAGGTCACTTCCTCGCCCCGATGGGCCGGCAGGCAATGGAGGAACATCGCGTCGCCCCGGGCGCGGGCCATGAGCGCCTCGTTGACCTGGTAAGGGGCAAACACCTCCCGGCGCTGGTCGGCCTCGTGCTCCTGGCCCATGCTGGCCCAGACGTCGGTGTAAACGACGTGAGCCCCCCTGACCGCCTTGCGCGGGTCGGGTTCGACGTGGAGCGGGACCTTGGGGAACCGGGCCGTGAACCGGTCGGCAAACTCGGCCGGGAACTGGTAGCCCGCCGGCGCGGTCAGGACGAACTCCAGGCCCAGCAGGGCCGAGGCCAGGGCCAGCGACCGGGCCACGTTGTTGCCGTCGCCCACGAAGACCAGCTTCTTCCTGGCGAGCGATCCACCACGCTCCTGGATGGTCACCATGTCGGCCATCGCCTGGCACGGGTGGGAGGAGTCCGACAGGGCATTGACCACGGGGATCGTGGCATGGCGGGCCAGCTCCTCGACGATCGCCTGGGAAAACGTCCTGATGGCCAGGACATCGACATACTGGCTGATCACCCGGGCGAAGTCTGCGACGCTCTCGCGCACGCCGAGGCCCACGTCCTTGCCGCGGAGGAAGATCGAGCTGCCCCCGAGTCGGGCCATCGCCGCCTCGAAGCTCACGCGCGTTCGCAACGAAGGCTTCTCGAAAACCAGGCCGAGGGTCCGACCTTGAAGGAGCGACGTCCGGCCAGCGTCGATCTCTCCCCGCTTGAGCCGGATCGTCCGGTCGATCAGGTCGCCGGCCTCGGCCGGCGAGAGGTCGATGAGCGACACGAAGTGGCGACGGCCGGAAGGGCTGCCGGCCGGTGCATACGCACCGTCGGCCCCGTCGGCCGAGGTACCCGAACCTGGTTTCTTGCCCGATCCCGCCATCCGATCCACCTCGAGCGTCTTCCGGGAAAGCCTCGTTCCCGCGTTCAAGCGACCACCTCTCGCAGCACTTCCGCCAGGATGGCGCAGCCGTCGTCGATCTGAGCGTCACTGATGGTCAGGGCGGGCAAGAGCCGCACGACGTGGCCATGGGTCGCGTTGATCAGCAGCCGTCGCTTCAGGCACTCGGAAACCACCACCGTCGCATCAAAGGTCAGGTCCAGTCCGATCATGACGCCGCGGATGCGGATCTCCCGAAACCTGTCGGGGATCTCGCCGCGGAGGGCCTCGAACTGCTCGCGGAACCGCTCGCCGATCGCGAGACCCCTCTCGAGCAAGCCCTCCTCCTCGATCGTCTCGATCGTGGCCAGCCCGGCCCGGCAGGCAATGGGGTTGCCGCCGAATGTGGATGCGTGCATTCCGGGCTTCAGCACCTCGGCCACGTGAGGCTGGGCGATCATCACGCCGGCGGCGATCCCGCTGGCCAGGGCCTTGGCACAGGTGAGGATATCGGGCTCGGCGGCGCCGTCGAAATGCTGGTAGGCGAACCATTGGCCCGTGCGGCCCATGCCCGTCTGAACCTCATCGAAGATCAGGAGCACGCCGCGCTCGTTGCACAGCTTCCGCAGTCCGGGAAGATAGTCTGGATCGGGGACGTTCACACCTCCCTCGCCCTGGATCGGCTCGACGAGCACGGCCGCGGTCTCGTGGTCGAGCACCCTGGCTACGGCCTCCAGGTCGTTGTAGGGAACGTAAACAAACCCCGGGACCATGGGCTCAAACCCGGCGTGATACTTGGGCTGGGCCGTGGCGGTCAGGGCGGCGAAGGTCCGGCCGTGGAAGCCTCCTTCCATGGTCACGATCTTGTACCGGCCCCGGGCGTGGCCGAACGCCCGCGCCAGCTTGATGGCCGCCTCGTTGGCCTCGGCGCCGCTGTTGCAGAAGAAGCACTGGCCCGGTTTCAACTGGCAGCCCAGCGACCGCTCGGAGAGCGCCTGGGCAAAAGCCCCCTGGGGTTCCATGTACCAGGTATTGGGTACGTGGATGAGCTGTCCGACCTGCTCGCGGACCGCCTCGACGACCCGGGGCGGGCAATGCCCCAGGAGGTTGCAGCCCCAGCCGGGGAACAGGTCCAGGTAGCGGTGCCCCTCGGCGTCCCACACCCAGGAACCCTCGCCCCTGACCAGACAGACCGGAAACCGCCAGTAGTTGGGGATCACGTACCGCCCGAACTGATCGATCGTCTCGGCCGAGCTTTGGTGGGCAACGTGAGCATGAGCCAAGGCAGGAGCTCCAGGGGCAAAAGGACCAGGCGCGCCGGCAGAACGAGAAGACCGCGGAGCCATCGCCGGCCACGGGGGTCAGCGAACCAGGACGGGGCGCCGGCCCTGGGGGGAGACGCGGTCGGGATGGTCGTCGTTCACGATCTCGGTGCCGACTCCGCTCTCGGTGAAGATCTCCAGCAGCAGCGAGTGGCGAAGCCTGCCGTCGATGATGTGCGTCTTGCGGACGCCCGCCTCGAGCGAGGTCAAGCAGGCCTCGACCTTGGGAATCATCCCCTTGTCGATCACTCCCCGGGCGATCAGGTCGCGGCATTCTTCGGGAGTCAGACCCGAGATCAGACTTTCGGGTTCATTCCGGTCCCCGAGAATGCCGGGCGTGTCTGTGAGAAAGACGAGCTTCTCGGCCTGAAGCGCCTGGGCAACCGCGGCCGCCGCGGTGTCGGCATTGACGTTGAGCAGCTTCCCCTCCTCGTCCTCATCCTCGGCCAGCGAGGGAAGCACGGGCACCACGCCGGCCAGGCAGAGGTTCTCGATCGGGGGGATGTCCACCTCGGTCACCTCTCCCACCCGTCCCAGGTCGACCAGGGCACCGTCGCCGTCGGGAAGCATGAGCTTGCGACCGTAGAGGCACTGGTGGGTCTTGTGGTGCAATCCCGAGGCCCGGCCGCCGAACTTGTTGATGTGCCGCTCGATGTCGGCGTTGATCTCCTCGGCCAGCACCCGGGCGACGATCTCGAGCGTGGCCTCGTCGGTGTACCGTCGTCCCTTGACCCAGCGTGGTGTCTGCCCGGCTTTCTCCATCGCCACGGTGATCGCCTTGCCGCCCCCATGAACCACCACCGGCCGCATTCCCACGGTCTGCATGAAGACGATGTCCACGAGCAAGGCGCGGAGCGATTCAGGGTCTTCCATGACGGATCCACCCAGCTTGATCACGGTGAACCGCCCATGAAACTTCCGGATGTAGCCAAGGGCTTCGATCAACACATCCGCCTTGTGGATCGCCTCCTCGTGCACGGCTCGTTCCTCCCGACCCCAAGGGCACGCTCGTCCGGTTTGGAGTAAACCACCATTTTTCTCAGGTTTCCCTCGCTTGTAAAGTGCTGATCCGGCTTCGATTCGTGGCCGGGGTGCCCCGCATGGAGGGCCTCTCGCGATCGCCTCGCTGTACGCTGCGGATCGCCGTTCTCCTTCCTTCCGATTGGCTTCGCTCGATCGGCTCACGCACGAAGCCATCGGTTGTTTCTCTCATGAGGCCAACGACTTGAGGTCGATTCACACTGGCTTCGTTCGCGCCCTCTCGATTTTCGCTGTTCTCGTCCGGCGGCTTGCCGGGAGCCCTGTCAGAAGGGACCGCTACTGACCGCTGCGCAAAGAAGGTTACCCTCTTTGCAGAGATTCTGCTGGAAATCCAGGACCAATTGCGATGCGGTCGTAACCTTCTTTGCGCAGCGGTCAGTAAACTCGTGGAGATGCTTATTCGTTGGCACAACGGGGAGTACAAGGTCTGGAGCGTGGTTCATGCCCCTTCCGTCGAGCAGGAGAATCAACGGCAGTTGCACCTGGAGATGGTCACGAGGGGGAAACGGAGGGGGAAACGGGGACATACAGTATTGCGAGGGGAAAAGGGGGGCATACAGTATTGCGGATCCTAGCACATCAAAAAGCGATATGTTCCCCTATGCGCTCGCCAAAAAGCGCTATGTCCCCCCTATGCACTATGTCCCCCCTATGCGCTCCTACAGGCCTACCCGGCCCCACAGTTCTGGTCTGACCCCCACAGTTCAGTGGCCTGACCCCCACAGTTCAGGAGGACGCAATCGTGGCGAGGAGTTGTCGCACCTCTTCAGGGGCCCTGCAGCGAAGAGATTTGCAGGCGACATCTCGCGCACTTTGACAGCTGATGTTGCGTAGCGCATGGCGCACCGCGCCAGCTCGACCGGGACTCAAACTCAATTCGCGGATCCCCAGGCCAGCCAGCAAGCAAGCGAAGTCTGCGTCTCCGGCTTCCTCTCCACAGACACAGACCGGGCGATGTTTGGCTGTGGCGGCCTCGATGATTTGCTTGATCGCCCTCAGCACCGCAGGGTGCATGGGAGTGCACTCATCTGTCCGATCGACCGCATCCCGATCGGCCGCTAGCATGTACTGGGTCAGGTCATTGGTACCGATGGCCACGAAATCGGCTAACCCGAGGATCTCCTCCAAGGCGAACAGGGCCGCCGGCGTTTCGATCATCGCCCCAATGGGCGGCCTTTGTGGCACGCCGAGTTCGTTAACCACGCTGTCGACGGCCGCGACGCCTTGGGAAAAGTCGTGGCTTCCAACAACCATCGGGAACAGGAGCCGCACATCTTTGCCTTGCGCTACCTGCACGATGGCACGGAGCTGAGTCTCGAAGAGACGCCGTTCGGCCAGGGAGAATCGCAAGCCCCGGAGGAGGCCGCTGGGGTGTTCGGATGAGAGAAAGGCCGGCCATTTGTCGCCGCCAAGGTCAAACGTTCGGATCACCAGAGGTCGATCTTCGAGGGCACCAGCCACCTGCTCGTAGATCTCCAACTGCCTCTGGAAGCTGGGACGTTCGTGGGATTCGAGAAAGAGGAACTCAGTGCGAAACAGTCCGACACCCAAGAGATTGTGCACACCGACCTGTTTGACTTCCTCCGGACGGCCAATATTGGCAAGCAGTGAGATCTCGATTCCATCCCGAGTGATGCACGGCAGCATCTGGCCAGCCGCACTGGCAGTTGCTGAGCGTTCGTAGTCCCGTTTCAGTTTCGAGAAGCGTTCCACTTCCGACGGAGAAGGATCAATTGTCACCCTTCCCGCCTCCCCATTCACGAGCAAGCGCATCCCAGGTTGGATCTGGGACGTGGCGGCAGGGACCCCGGTGACAGCAGGAATTCCCAGAGATCGCGCGAGAATTGCCGTATGGCTGTACTTGCCTCCCTCCTCGGCCACAATCGCCGCCAATCCAGACTGTGCAAGCTCGATGGTCTCCGAAGGCAACAGCTCGCGTGCGACGATCACCGAGTCAGCCGGCAAGGGCTCGTGCGACCATGGAGGCTCACCGGTCAGATGCCGCAGTATCCGGCGTCCCGCGTCGCGGATATCTTGTTGCCGTTCGCGAAAATAAGCGTTTTCGAGTTGGCACAGGCGTTCGACGAGCTCGGTGATTACATCATCAAGCGCCTTCTCCACATTCACCAACTCCCGGTCCACGCGTTGCTTGACTTTCACGGCAAGGTCGTCCACCAACCGCGAATGCGCAGCTAGCAGATCCGCTGAGCCGGCTGGGTCCGGTTCGCTTCGCGCGGATTGCTCGGCTCCTTTCAATTCACGGTTGGATTGCTCCACCGCGTCGTCAAGCCGTCCATATTCCGTTCTGATTTCGGAACGCGTTACGCTGTGATGCGGAACTTTGAGTCTGCGTTCGATTTCGTAAGCGTAAACGATTGCGGTCCCTGCTGCGTAGCCGGGCGAAACGGGGATACCTTCCAATGGCGGCATGACTGTTTTTCCCATGAGCGGTGGCCCGAACGACCTGTGAAGGCGGTCCGGGCCGACCGAGCAATCGAGGAGAAGTATTGGTGTCACAAGAAGAAATATAGGTGTCAGTTAAGAAAGAAATATAGGTGTCAGTTAAGAAATATAGGGCCGGGTCGCTCTGGGGGGTAACCCCCAGAGCGACCCGGCCCTGCTCTGTTCGTTTCAACCGTGCCACATCCCTGAAGGAGGCGGCTACAGCAGGGTGGTGGATGTTAACGCAGATCCTCGTAAAACCGCCGAGGATCATGGAGAGACAGAGGCTCAGCATCATCGTCCGTGATGAACACATGGTCGGAATCATCCCGAGAGGACGGAGGCTCGGAATCGTTCTCTTTTCCCACGGGTTGGCATTGCAGGACCAAGGAAGTCCCCTGCCGGATCACCTCGGTCACCTCGAAACGGTCCAGGGGTTGTCCGGGAAGCGCCACCAACAAGTGACCCTCCGCATTGGGGCAATCCTGGGTTAAATGCTGGAATTTCTCCATAACTGAAGACATCATCATTGCATCTCCTTTCTTCTCTGGCCGGATCCACGAGGGGTCCGATTCCTCGAGGCAATGAGGATGCTATCAGGGCTCATCCCCAAAATCAAGGGCAAAAGGATGTGAAAATAATGAAACCAAAAATATAATAAAAAAACGCATGTGAAAATGGATAAGGAACTGGGGATGGGCAGACAGCCCACAACCAGGCGGCAGGCTGCGGTCGCAGCAGGACATAGGGGGACATAGCGCTTTTTGATGTGCTAGGTTCCGCAATACTGTATGTCCCCCTTTTCCCGGACCTATGTCCCCCTTTTCCCGGACCTATCCCCCTTTTCCCGGACCCATGAAGTACCTGGAAGCCATCCGCAAAGTCTTCGGCGCAAGCCAGCAGAAAGATGGGAATACGCCCGAAGATGCGAAGCCCATCATGGGAGTTGGGGCAGGCTTTCCTCGTTCCCGTCAGCTCTCCTCGCGAACGAGCAGTCAACGGCCGCGTTACGTGCCAGAGGCCAGAACGTCTGGCCCCTGGCGATTGGGCCGCTGACCGATGGACTCTTATTGCTTGGGAGGAGCAGGATGGGTCGTGCCGGCCGGCGGAGGATTGTTACCGGTCTGCTTCACTTCTTTCTTGTCGGTGATGGTCGTCGAGCCTCCGGGGCCGCTGACCTCCTTCTTTTCCGTGACCGTGGACGTGTCGCCGCAGCCCACAAGTCCCACCGTCAGAGCCAGGAGGCCGGCGCCCGCCAGAGAGGTGATGAGCTTCTTCATGGTTTTCCTTTGTGATTGGAGGGGTTCAGCGACCCGTGCCCTCGCTCGAGAGTCTCACTCGGTCGCCGACGGTTGGAATTATACCGCAAGTAACGTACCAGGGTTGTTCGAATTGTCTCGGTTCTCGTTTCGCGGGACCGAGAGGGAAGTTCTGATCAAGAAACACGTCTGGAGATGCGAGCACGATGAGTTCCCGCACCCTCACCGCCTTCCCGCGAGGAGATGGCTCGCCGTCGAGGTCGACGGCAGTGACGGTACCACATGCCCCCTGACATCCTCGATTGCATCGCGAGCGATCTCGGTAAGCTGGCTCATGGAAAGCCCTGTCGCCTCGGTCCCGAGTTTCAGGGCCACGAAGTCCTCGCCAACGCCGAGCATGGCGTCGGAGACGCCAAGGCCCTTGTGCAGGGTGATGCGGACCAGCGGAGCCACGCACGAGACTCCGGCGGCCACGACGGCCCCGGCCAATGGGGCCATGGGATCATCAACCCCCTCGTGCTTCAGGCTCTCCCGCGCCACCCACGCGCCCGCGATGGCATGGGGGATCAGCAAAGCTGGCCGGAACCTCGGAGGGAAGATGCCAATCTTGTCCAGCAGCATCTCTCCGAGTGCCGCCATGGCCCAGCTTCCTGTGTTGGGACTGCGTCTCGAGGCCGCCAGGAAGGCTGGCCCCAGGGCGATCTTGAATCCGCTGATTGCGGCCAGCGTCATGGCACGCTCGAACGGCGTCTTCCGGTTCGACATCGTCTGTCTCCTGGTTCATTTCGGGGAACGAGTCGCGTAGCAACGGGACCTTCGACCACCGGTGCAAGATCCGTGCCGGGGTCTCCCTCTGCAGGGAATGCTTCCAGGGGCAGGCGACCGCAGGCCACGCCTGGTTTGCCGGCATCTGGTTTGCGGACATCTGAGTCCACGTACGACCACCATCGAACCCCATTTCGAGGTCGAGGATGTTTGCGACCGCATGATGTGCTGCCGCAAGAGGGGGAAGAGTGTCGGTCCCGCGAGTCTATGTCGAGTTTCTGGACAAGATCCCGTTCGGTGCCGTGATGAACAAGGGACTGACCATCAAGTCGGGCCAAAGGTCGTGCTCAAATCGGCAGGATCAGGGGCACGTGACTGCCTCGTCGAGCCCGGGAGCTCCGTGCGGGTTCAGCCCTTGAGCAATTGCCTGAGCACGTAAGGCAAGATCCCGCCGTTCTGGTAGTAGAGGACCTCCTGGGGGGTGTCGATGCGGATGGTCACCGGGAACCGCAGCGCGGATCCGTCGGCGCGTTCGGCGACGACGATGAGCCGCCGTCCGGCGGCGAGCCGGCCGGCCAGGCCCTCGGCGGGGCTTTCCACCGAGTAGAGCTCCTCGCCGCTGAGCCCCAGGCTCTCGACGGTCTGGCCCGCCTCGAACTGGAGCGGCAGGATCCCCATGCCGACGAGGTTGGACCGGTGAATGCGCTCGTAGCTCTCGGCGATCACGGCCTGGATGCCCAGGAGCTTCGGCCCCTTGGCGGCCCAGTCGCGCGACGAGCCGGAGCCATACTCCTTGCCGGCCAGGATCAGCAGGGGAACCCCTTCCTTCTGGTACTGTCTCGGACGCCTCGAAGATGCTGGTGACCTCGCCGTCGGGCAGGTGGCGAGTCCAGCCCCCCTCGGTCCCGGGCGCCAGGCGGTTCCGCAGCCGGACGTTGGCGAACGTGCCACGGACCATGACCTCGTGGTTGCCTCGACGGGCGCCGTAGGAGTTGAACTCCGAAACGGGCACGCCGTGCGCGATCAGGTAGCGCCCGGCGGGGCTGTCCGGCTTGATCGATCCGGCGGGCGAGATGTGGTCGGTCGTGATGCTGTCACCGAGCACGGCAAGGACCCGTGCCCGGGTGACGGGGACAAGCGGGGCGGGCTCGGCGGGCATCCCCACGAAGTAGGGCGGATTCTTCACATAGGTCGAGTCCCGATCCCACCCGTAAAGGTCGCCCTGGGGGACGGGCAGCGTGCTCCACTGCTTGTCTCCCTGGAAGACCTCTCCATATTCCGATCGGAACATTTCCGTCCTTACCGATTTGAGAATGGCTTCCTGGATCTCCTTCTGGCTCGGCCAGATTTCCTTGAGGTAAACCGGCTTGCCCTGGCGGTCCACACCGATCGGCTCGGTGGCGAAGTCGATGTCCATGGTGCCCGCGAGCGCGTAGGCGACCACCAGAGGGGGTGAGGCGAGATAGTTGGCGCGGACGTCGGGGTTGATCCGGCCCTCGAAGTTGCGGTTCCCGCTGAGCACCGCCACGGCCACCAGGTCGTTCTTCTGGATGGCCTCGGAGATGGCCGGGGGAAGCGGACCCGAGTTGCCGATGCAGGTGGTGCAGCCGTATCCGACCAGGTTGAACCGGAGGGCGTCGAGGTCGGAGTCCACCCCTGCGGCCTTCAGGTAGTCGGTCACCACCTTCGACCCGGGCGCCAGGCTCGCCTTGACCCAGGGCCTGGTGGAGAGCCCCCGCGCGACGGCCTTCTTCGCCAGCAGGCCGGCGGCCAGCATCACCGAGGGGTTCGACGTGTTGGTGCAACTGGTGATCGCGGCGATCACGACCGAGCCATGGTGCAGTTGCTCCGCCACGTGCCCGTTGCCGGACGAGTGGGATTCGGCGACCCCGCCCCCCTCGGAGACCATGGCCGCGGCGTCGCTCGCCAGGGCGAGGGACTTCTTGGCTTTCGTGGTCGGTACGGCCAGCATCTCCTGCAGGGCCTTATGGAACGAGGTCTTGGCATCGCTGAGCGCAACCCGGTCCTGAGGCCGGCGAGGACCCGCCAGGCTGGGCTGCACGGTGGACAGATCGAGCGCCAGCGTGTCCGAGTAGTGTGCCTCGGGGGCCCCCGGCTCGCGGAACATGCCCTGGGCCCTGTAATAGGCCTCCACCAGCCGGATCAACTCCTTGGGACGGCCGGAGAGCTCCAGGTAGCGCAAGGTCTCGGCGTCAATCGGGAAGATGCCGCAGGTCGCGCCGTATTCGGGAGCCATGTTGGCGATCGTGGCGCGATCCGCCAGGGGCAACGAGGCCAGACCGTCGCCGTAATACTCCACGAACTTGCCCACCACGCCCTTCTTGCGAAGCATCTGGGTCACGGTGAGGACCAGGTCGGTGGCCGTGGCACCTTCGGGAAGCGTGCCGGTCAGCTTGAACCCGATAACCTGGGGCACGAGCATCGACACCGGCTGGCCCAGCATCGCGGCCTCGGCCTCGATGCCCCCGACCCCCCACCCCAGAACTCCGAGGCCGTTGATCATGGTGGTGTGCGAGTCGGTCCCGACCAGCGTGTCGGGATACGCCAGCGGCTCTTGCCCCGGCGCCTGGGCAGCGGTGAAGACCACCCGCGCCAGGTATTCCAGGTTCACCTGGTGGACGATTCCGGTGTCGGGAGGCACGACCTTGAAGTTCTCGAACGCATTCTGCCCCCAGCGGAGGAACGCATACCGCTCGCGGTTGCGGTTGAATTCCAGCTCGGCGTTGACGGCGAACGCCGAGGGGGTCCCGGCCTCGTCCACCTGCACGGAATGGTCGATGACCAGCTCGACCGGTTGAAGCGGATTGATCTTCCGGGGATCACCCCCCATCTGCTTCATCGCGTCCCGCATCGCGGCCAGGTCGACCACCGCGGGAACGCCTGTGAAGTCCTGGAGCAAGACGCGGCTGGGGCGGAACGCAATCTCCCGGTCGGGATCCGCTTTCGGATCCCACCGCGCGAGCCCGCGAATGTCGTCGGCCGTGACCGATGATCCGTCCTCGTGGCGGAGCAGGTTTTCCAGCAGGACCTTGAGCGAAAAAGGGAGCCGAGCCACGTCGAGCCCGTGCGCCCTCAGGGCGTCGAGCCGGTAGTAGTGGTAGGTCTGCCCGTCCACGCTGAGCGGCGCAAGTGCATTGAACGACTGGGTCATGGCTCATCCCTTCGAGCAATCAGTGGAGCTGACCGCCAATCCAGGCTGGTCAGCTCCTGGAGCGATGCGAGGAGGAGATCCCCGCGCCAGTGGTCGATCCAAGAGGAGACCGGCGCGGCCTCGCCAGGAATCATCCCACAAATTGTATGTCAATCGGCCGCGGGACTAAACCCGATTCCGCCGCACGGCCCAGAAGCAGCCGGACGGCCTCGCGCCCCCGGGGCCCATAGTCCACCGTCCAGTCGTTCACATACATGCCCACGAACCGGTCGGCCAGCTTCGGGTCGAGGTCGCGTGCGTACTTCAGGGCGTAGCTCAACGCCTCTTCCCGGTGCTCGAGGGCATAACGGATGCTCTCCTTCAGGAGTGCGGCGATCTTCAGGACCAGGGCGTCGCCCAGGTCCTTGCGGACGACGTTCCCCCCCAGGGGCAGTGGTAGCCCGGTCTGGTCGTACCACCACTGGCCCAGGTCGAGCACCTTGTGCAGCCCCCGGTCGCCGTAGTAGAGCTGGCCCTCGTGGATCAGCAGGCCCGCCGGCACGGTTCCGGACGCGACCGCGGGGAGGATCTGGTCAAACGGCATCACCGTCACCGGCACGTCCTTGCCCAGGCAGAGCTGCAAGGTCAGGTAGGCTGAGGTCAGCTTTCCCGGCACGGCGATCGTCTGGCCGCGCAGGTCCTCGAGCGTCCTCGGCTCGCGGGTCACCAGCGTCGGCCCATACCGGTCGCCCATGCTCGCACCCGATCCCAGAAGCGCGTACCGGTCGGCCAGGTGGGCAAACGCGTGGATACTCACTGCCGAGACTTCCAGCTCACCGCCGAGGCCCGGCGGTTGAGCGTCTCGATATCCTCGAGCTGGTGGATGAACTTCAGACCTCCGGTGTCGATCCGGTCATGCGTGAGTGCATAGAACATGAACGCGTCGTCGGAATCCGGACTGTGCCCCACCCGGATCGTTGTCAACCCTTCCCGACTCATGTGCGGCCCTCTCGATGGTGCGCAACTGCGGCAGCTCGGAAACGACGTCGAATTCACAGGAAGGTCCGAAGGATCGTCTCGATCGTCGGCACCACCTGCTCGAGTATTGTACTCACCGGAGCGGCTGCGACACCCCGTCCAGGCGGATCCGACCGGAAGAAAGCTTGAGGGTGGACCCGGTCAGTGGCAGGTCAGGCGCCGGGCCCAGGGGTAGGGAATGATGTCAAGCAGCTCACCGGCCCGATGGCGGGCCTGGATTCCCTGCCACCACTGGGCGGTCAGCAGGTCGCCGTGGGCTTTAAAAAACGCCGAGCGGAGCTCGCCCCCCAGGCCCATGAAGTTGATGAATTCCTCGGGAAAGATGTCGTTGGGCCCGACATAGAACCAGGGTTCGGAGCCGAACTCGTCGGAGTCGTCGTCGGCCCTGGGCATCTCGCGGAAGTTGCAGTCGGTCACCAGGCAGAGCTCGTCATAGTCGTAGAAGACCAGGCGTCCGTGGCGAGTCACGCCGAAGTTCTTGAGTAGCATGTCGCCCGGGAAGATGTTCGTCGCAGCGAGGTCGCGGACCGCCTGACCGTAGTCGATCACCGCGTCGCGCGCGGCCGCGCAGCTCGGCCTCGCGGATAAACAGGTTCAGCGGTGTCATCCTGCGCTCGACGTAAACGTGCCTGATCTCAACGGCGTCTGTGCCGATGAGCACGGTCTCGCCAGCCTCGGCGGCCAGCTCGTTCAGAAGATCGGCCGAGAACCGGTTGCGGGCGAAGGCCAGGTGCTCGAACTCCTGGACGTCGGCCAGCCGGCCGGCGCGGTCGTGCTTGAAGACGAGCTGGTACCGCTCCATCACGTCGCGTCTCGACGAGGTCTTAGGGTAAGCGAACCGGTCGCGGATGACCTTGAAAACGACGTCGAAGGACGGGAGCGTGAAGACGCACATCACCATCCCCCGATCGCCGGGGGCGATCTGGAACGGATCCGTGGACTGGTCGATATGCCGGATCAGATCGCGGTACAGCTCGGTCTTGCCGTGCTTGTTGTAGCCGATGGCGATGTACAGTTCCGCAACCGGCTTGCGGGGCATGATCGACTTCAGGAACGCCACCAGGTCGCGCGGGCGGCGCACCTCGACGTGGAAGTAGGAACGGGTGAAGCTGAAGATGATGCTCACCTCGTCCGCCGTCAGCAGGACTGCGTCGACCGTGATTCCCTGCTGGGGATGATGCAGGGCCAGCGTCAGGGGCATGGTCTGGCCGCCGCTGGAGATCCGCCCGACGAGGTAAGCACCCTGGTTGCGGTAGAAGACCGCCTCGATCATGTCAATGGCCTCGATGGGCGCCGTGGCGCCGATGGCGGCCCGCTCGCGTTCGATGGCCCGGGCAACGAGCTGAACGTCGCGGTCGAGGTCCACAAAGGGGACGGAGAATTCGCACCCGGTCAGCAGTTCCTTGATCAGCTCCGGCAGCGGCCGGGTAGCGGGGTAAGCCCGGGCGACCGGTGTGCGCCCCGCCTCGCCCGGGGCATCGAAGTCGGAGAAAAGAAACTCGATCCGTGGGTCGACGCCGATCGTGGTGAAGACGCGGCGGCTGAGCGAGTTGAAGAACGTCTCTGCCAGCTCGATGTCCTCGCTGTGCTGGATCAGCTTGGAGTAGGCGGACTTCATCGTCGCCCAGAGCTTCTTGTCCTTCTCCGAGGCGTCGAGCAGCTCGCGAATCCGGCGCACGAGCCCGGCGATGGCGCGAGGATAGAGCTCGAGCCGTTCCAGGGCGTCGTGCTGCAGTCCATGCCAGTCTCTCTGCTCGAAACGGACCTTGGCGCGGCGGGTGATGGACTGAAATTCGCTCTCGTAGTCCCTGAAGGCCGCGAAGATCGCGGCCGCGCCATGCCGCGCCAGACGGTGATGAGCGGTGGGGATCCACATTGAACGATCCACCGGCAAGCCTTGCCTGGTTCGCGGCCAGGCCGATCGGCGGTCGACTCACATCGCCGCGATCACCGCGTCGCCAAATTCGCTGCACTTGACCTGCTTTGCGCCTTCCATGAGCCGGGCAAAGTCATAGGTCACGGTCTTGTTGTCGATCGCCCCGTCCATGCCCTGGATCACCAGGTCGGCGGCCTCGGTCCAGCCCAGGTAGCGAAGCATCATCTCTCCGGAGAGGATGACGGAGCCGGGGTTGACCTGGTCGAGGTTGGCGTACTTCGGCGCCGTGCCGTGGGTGGCTTCGAACACGGCGTGGCCGGTGGCGTAGTTGATATTGCCGCCCGGGGCGATGCCGATGCCTCCCACCTGGGCCGCCAGCGCGTCGGAAAGATAATCGCCGTTGAGGTTGAGGGTGGCGATGACATCGAACTCGGTGGGGCGGGTGAGGATCTGCTGCAAGGTGATATCGGCGATGGCGTCCTTGATCAGGACCTTGCCCGCGGCCTGCGCCGCCTTCTGCTCGGCGTTGGCCTCGTTCTCGCCTTTCTGGGCCTTGGTCTTCTCCCACTGGCCCCAGGTGTAGGTCTGGCCTGCGAACTCGCGCTCGGCCAGGGCGTAGCCCCAGTTCCGGAAGGCGCCCGAGGTGAACTTCATGATGTTCCCCTTGTGCACCATGGTCACGCTCTTGCGCTGGTTGGCGATCGCGTACTCGATCGCGGCGCGGACCAGCCGTTCGCTTCCCTCACGGGATATGGGCTTCAGTCCGATCGCAACGGTCTCCGGGAACCGGATCTTCTGGTACTGGTTCGGGAAGTTGTCCTTGAGGAACGCCACCACCTTCTTGACGTCGGCGGTGCCGGCCTCGAACTCGATGCCCGCGTACACGTCCTCCGTGTTCTCCCGGAAGATGACCATGTCCACCAGTTCCGGGTGCTTGACGGGGGACGGCACCCCCTTGAACCAGCGGACCGGGCGAAGACAGACGTAGAGGTCGAGCAACTGGCGAAGTGCCACGTTGAGCGACCGGATGCCGCCGCCGACGGGGGTCGTCAGCGGTCCCTTGATCCCCACCAGGTAGTCGCGAAACGCCGCCACGGTCTCGTCGGGCAGCCAGGTGGAGTAAAGCTTGTAAGACTTCTCACCCGCGTACACTTCCATCCACTGGATTTGCCGCTTGCCGCCGTAGGCCTTCTTCACGGCGGCATCGAGCACGCGCACGCTGGCGCGCCAGATGTCCGGCCCGGTGCCGTCACCTTCGATGAACGGGAGGATGGGGCGGTCGGGGACATGGAGCTTGCCGCCGCTGATAGTGATCTTCGCACCGTTGGCGGGGGTTTCCGGCTTGGGGCTGGCCATCTCTCGATTTCCTCCGGGGCTCGCAGCATCTCTTTGATGCGATCCGTGATCGTTCCTCCGGATATCTTCCTGCCCGCCAGGGGGAGTGTCAACGCTCACCCCCCGGGAGATTGGACGAAGTGCTGCTCCAGCGAGTTTTTGACTGGAATTGGGGGGCCGAGGCACCCGCCGAGCCAGGATGATGTGATGGCTCGCAATGAGGCTGGCCCCTGTCGCCCTACGAGCGGGGCTACCCGGACCGATCCCTCAGAGTCGGGGCGATCCTCGCCTGTCAGCGCGAGTTCGCCGCATTGGTGGACAGGATCGAGGTGGATGAACTCGCGGTGAGAATCGTGTACAAGGTGGCTATCGGCCTTCTTGACTGCGGCCCCACATAGGGCAGTTTGCAACATCGTACGTCGAGCGTTCTTGCGGTTGGCGTCTATCTGAGCGTCGGTGGCCATGGGGTCGATCTCCGGTCGGATGCCTTCGACCATCGAGAGTCTTTCCCCAATACGATCCGGCCGGGCGCACGAAGGGATTGCACAATTGCGGTTGAGACGAGAGACGACTCACCCGCAAATTCCGCGGAACCGGCAGAAGCGGTCGGTCGTGAGGGATGGTCGTGCGGTCAGCGAGCCCGGAGAGCTTGAAGGGGAGTGAGCCGGTCTTGGGGGCACGCGTACTGGCCCTCGGCTGCAAAACGGCAATCCCCAAGGGTGAAGTGGGACGCTTGTTGGCTCAGTCGATCGTCAAGAGTCGGGCGTGGTGTCCCTGGTTCTCTGCCAAGGCCCTCGAAAACCGAAAACCGGCCCTGACCCCGCGAACTGACCCCGCGAAGCCCTTTCCTGACCCCGCGAAGCCCTTTCCAGAAACCGGCCCTGACGCCGCGAAGCCCTCGCCCGCAGAGCAAGGCTCCGGTGGCTACGTTTCCTCCCCGCGTCGCTTCGATAGCTACCGGCTGGAGCGACCCATTTGCCGGGTGGGAATTACACCCACTGAAGACCAACACCTTTCACACGGTGCACACTCGGTCTGACCCCAGAGCCCGACCTTCTTGACGGTGGCCAGTGGCGGGATAGGAGGATCCTGGAGAGAGTCTGCTCAGTCCTTCACCTCGTCGGTCCAGACCCGGAATGATTTCAGCGTGCACGGGCCGAATGTCGTGCTGATCGCCACGTCGGAGCGTCTCGGCCTTGCGCAATCAAGACGCGACCGATCCGCGGGATGTTATTGCGGGCGTCGAAGGTGTGCCACTGACCGCCGAGGAATGCCTCGAACCAGGCGCTGAAGTCCATAGGTGCGTCGGTCGGTGGTACGCCGATATCGCCGAGATACCCGGTGCAATAGCGCGCGGGGATATTCATGCAGCGACAGAAGGCGACCGCCAGGTGGGCGAAATCTCGACAGACGCCCTGGCGCTCGCGATACGCCTCCAATGCGCTTCTCGTTCGCCGCGCGTGCTCGTAGCCGAACTGGATGTGCTGGTGGACGAAATCACAGATAGCCTGGACACGAGCCCAGCCGGTGGGCGTCTTGTCGAACAGCGCCCAGGCCGTCTCCGAAAGGCTGTCGGTCTCGCAGTAGCGACTCCCCAGAAGGTACACCAAAGTCTCTTCGGGCAGGTCGTGGACCGCGTGCTGCTGCGCCCCCTGTTCGATCCGGTCGGTCGTCCCTGGGTCGCTGACGATCGAATCAGCCCTGAGATGAATTTCCCCCTTCGGAGCGACGATCCGGCTACACCAATTGCCGTACCCGTCGCGGTAGGCCTTCATCGGTGCGGGCGGGTTGATGACGAGCGCGTCGGGTCTCAGCAGGTCGGAGACGCGAGAATAGTGAATGCTCAGCGTCAAGATCATGGGAGTGGGTTTAGGGCAATCGTACACGATGTCGAAACCAACACTGAGTTTCATTTTGAAGCCCCGGGTTTTCGAATGGCTTTCATCCCTTCTCCCCGATTGGGGTCGAATCACAACTCGACCAAAATTCCCCGACTGGCTTCGACCGCGCGTCGTTCTTCGGTAATTGGTGCGCCATGATGCTGATTAGACTCGACCGACCGGCTTGAGTCCAAGGAAATCGGTAAACTGAGGGGACAAGCTGGTACGCCGCGGCGATGAACTGCACCGCCAGCGCGATCGGGTCGGTCGACTGGTGCGGCCTGGTCGCGTTCCCGCCCTCGCCCCAGACGACGACCTTCAGCTACTCTTGGAGTCACTTCAGAAATGGTGTCCTAAATGTAGGAAACCCCGCGACGCTGGCCCAGTCGTAGGCGGCCGTAACATAAATTCGTATTATCAGCCGCTCATGCCCTCGGCGTTGACAATTCGGGACGATGGCTGATGACTGACGGTCGACGGCCGAGGACCCAATTTCCTCGATCGGTCATCGGCCATCGGTCATGCCACCGGGTGTCGGCACATTCACGAGTTCACGAGCTTGAGACGCGAGAGCGGGACCTCGCCGTTCTGGCTGGAGAAGGTCAGGTCGGCGCCCTCGCCCCCCTGTTGTTGCTGCACGCCTCTGACCTCGTACTCGCCCGTGTCGTAGACCGTCGCCTTTCCGCCCCGCGAGACGGCCAGTCGGTGGCGGCTTGCGAAGTAGGCGTAACGGAGGTCGTTCTGGGCGCCCGACGTGTCGGGTTGGCCCAGGTCGTCGGGCCACCAGGGCGTGGCCGGTTTCATCGGTTCCATCGGCTTCATGGGCTTCATCGGTTTCATGGGTTCCATCATGGTCCTCGCGGGTATGGTGAATCGATTCGTCCACTGCGACCGAGAGAGCACGGATCGTGCCAACGCGGGGCAAAACTTGCGAGACGCGTAGCCAGTCGAGGGGCCGGCGTGTCGCGTCGGAGGATTTTTGTAGGCGCTCGCCAGATGGTGTGCGCCGCGAAAAGGGGGACAGCCGCGAAAGGTGGACATACATCATTTCGGGTCGTAGCTATCAATAATCACTGTGTCCCGAATGTCATTGACTTATGGCCTGGGTTGGTTTTCACAATGAGAGTACGAATCTGATGGCCATGATCACAACACATGCAACCACAATAATCCAGAATATTTGCATCACCCAGGGCGGGATTGTGATCCCGAACTGTCTGAGAGCAACATATACCAATGCGAGCATGCTGCGATGACTACGATCGTGATCAGAAGATGGCCTAACGAATAACCGGCAACCAATTGAGCAATCATGTTCACCTCTCCGGCCGCAGCCAGTAGTGAGGACCGCGTTATCTTTGCTACACGGCCATCCTAAGATGAAGGAGACTTGAGGTCAAGGATCTTGCGGAACAACTTTGGAACAACATCGGAAACCTTTACTGTGTTTCAGAAAAGGCAGGCATAGGGGGACGGACATCTTTTCGAGGCAGGCATAGGGGGACATACACGGCACATACAGGCAGGCATAGGGGGACATACACGGCACGGCATAGGGGGACATAGGCACGGCACGGCATAAGGGGACATGCATCTTTTCGGATTGTACCCCATCGAAAAGCCTATCTCCCCCCTACAGCCTTGCTACATATCGAGCACGGTCACGTCATTCAGCAGATCGCCAACCCCCAGGAGTCGCCTTGGGGACGCGAGGGCTCGCAGCGCCCAATCGTAAAGCTCACTCACGGTGATGGCGAAGACGTGGAGCCGTCCCATGTATTGGAGGAATCGGCCGGTCAGGAGGCCCGGTGCCTTGATGTTGGCCGAGCAGATGTCTGTATCGATGAGGAAACTCATGGTTCAAGATCTTGGCGCTGCATGACCGCCGCCGCTCGTAAACCGATTCGATATAACGGTCCAGCTCCTCGGCGTCCTCGGACCAGACCCCTGATGAACGTCGAATGCCTTCACCAGGCGCGAGGCGCCCAGGGGCCTCCTTCGCCGGGGAAGAAGGCCGGACCGTCACTGTTACCTCCTGGCCGTCGGGAATCCCTGGCTCCCGCTCGAGCTCGATCGTCTTACCATGGACGATTCCCTTGAACACCGTAGCCTCATTCAGCATCGCCGTCCTCCTCTCTTCATCTTGACGGGCGGGCACAAAACTCAACCGCTGGCCGATCGAACTCGCGCTGCTGGCGCATCCTTTCGAGGTACTCGTCCAACTCCTCCGCGTCCTCAGTTCAAGTTTCGCAGATATCGATGGGGCTCGCGAGCGGCCCGCTGATGAAATTCCCCCCGAAGGAACCGTGGGACAGCCGCCCGCGGCTGTCTGGGCTGATGACAGCCGAGGGCGGCTGTCCCACAGAAGGAGAATTGCGCAAGTGATTCCTCGGCGGTTCCCAACCGCCGCCAGGCGTTAAGGTCGCGGGCCGATCTGGGGCCCGCGGCGGCCGGGCGGAAATCCCGTGGAGAACCGTCGCCCCACGATGATCCCGGCGCAGCAGACCAGTGCGAGCCTGTCCGCGAGAGGTCATGGAGAGTGGCAGCGGTTCGCCCCCTCCGTCCGAAAGCCTCTGTCCGGCGAGCCTTCCGGCTGGTATATCTGCTCATTCACAGACGGCGTCGAACCGAAGCCCGCAGGTGGGCCAGGGACGGGTTGCGACGTTTCCCTCCGGTGCTGCAACGCGGAGCCGCAAGGTGGAGATGGACTCGCCCGACCTTCTGGAGGAGAGGCTCGAACAAGCGCTTGGTGCTCTGGGCACGCCGTTCCTGGTGTTTGCCCGGAACGGGGTCCGGGACGTCGCTCCCGGTGACCCGAGGTCGGCCCGTCACGAACCGATCGAACGGCTTCTCGCCTTCGTGCCCGCCTGCACACCCGATCAACTGGGTGATCCAGAGTTCTGCACTCTCCACGGAACCCGCTACGCGTGCATGTCGGGCGCGATGGCCAACGGCATCAGCTCGGTCGAGGTTGTCGAGGCGATGGGGCGGGGGGGAATGCTCGGCATCTTCGGGGCCGCCGGGCTGCCGGTCGAGACCGTCGAGCGCGCCATCGACCGGATCGAGCGGAGCCTGGGCAGCGAGGTCCCCTACGGATTCAACCTGATTCACAGTCCGCACGAGCCGGCCATCGAGTCGGCGATCGTTGACCTTTATCTCCGCCGGGGTGTTCGCCTGGTGGAGGCCTCCGCGTTCCTCGACCTGACACTGCCGGTGGTCCGTTATCGCCTCGCCGGCCTCCATCGCGATGCCAGCGGGCGAATCGTGGCGCCCAACAGGATCATCGCCAAGGTCTCGCGGGTCGAGGTCGCTTCCAAGTTCCTGGCTCCGCCCCCGGAGCGGATGGTCCGAGAGCTGGTGGAGCGTGGGGAGCTCACGTCCGAGCAGGCCGGCTGGGCGTCGAGCATCCCGCTGGCCGAGGACCTGACCGCCGAGGCCGACTCCGGCGGCCACACCGACAATCAGCCGGCAATCGTCCTGCTTCCAACCATGCTGTCGTTGCGCGACCGCATGCAGGCGCAGTACCGATACGATCGGCCCCTGCGCGTCGGGGCGGCAGGGGGGGTGTCCACTCCCTGGTCGGCCGCGGCGGCCCTGGCCATGGGGGCGTCTTACCTGGTCACTGGCTCGGTCAACCAGTCATGCGTGGAGGCAGGCACCTCGGAGCCGGTTCGCCGGATGCTGGCGGATGCTCGCCAGGCCGACATCGCCATGGCGCCGGCCGCCGATATGTTCGAGCTGGGGGTGAAGGTCCAGGTGCTGAAACGCGGGACCATGTTTGCAATGCGGGCCGCGAAACTGTATGACGTTTATCGGAGCCATGACAGCCTCGAGGCGATCCCGGCCCAGGAGCGGGCCGCGCTCGAGAAGACGCTCTTCCGCGCCCCTCTGGAGGAGATCTGGGACCAGACAAGGACGTACTTCGCGGGTCGCAACCCGGCCCAGGTCGAGCGCGGGGAGCGTGATCCCAAGCACAAGATGGCACTGGTGTTCCGCTGGTATCTCGGGCAATCCTCGCACTGGGCGAACGTCGGGGATCCAACTCGGAGCGTGGATTACCAGGTCTGGTGCGGCCCGGCGATGGCGGCGTTCAACGAATGGGTTCGAGGGTCATTCCTGGAGCCGACGGAGAATCGGAGCGTGGTCACGGTGGCCCTCAACATCCTTTACGGGGCGGCCGTCTTGACCAGGGCCAGGATGCTGACGGCCCAGGGCCAGCGCCTGCCTCCCGGCGTCCCGCGACTGGCCCCCCTGGACCGCGGTGAGATTGAGAAGCGGTTGCGAACTTCTTAGCATAGACAGTCTTCCGCGAAGCGTTGCGGCCCCCTGGACCCACGCATTGCCCCCCCTGCCCGATTCGACGCTCGAAAGGGAACTGACTTGACTCAGGCCGATTCCAAGCAACCCGTTCCGGTGGCCATCATCGGAATGGGGTGCCTGTTTCCGATGGCCGACGACCTGGCTCGCTTCTGGTCCAATATCCGCGGTCGGCTGGATGCGATCACGGAGGTTCCGCCCACGCACTGGCGGCCGGAGGACTACTGGGACGAGGACCCGAAGGCGGCCGACCGGACCTACGCGCGGCGGGGCGGGTTTCTGACACCGGTGGATTTCCCCCTCCTCGATTTCGGCATCGCCCCACACACCCTGGAGGCAACCGACACCACCCAGCTCCTCGGACTCCTGGTGGCCCGCCAGGCGCTGGTCGATGCCGGCTACGGGCCGGATCGCGCGTTCGAGCGAGACCGGGTGAGCGTGGTTCTGGGGGTCACCGGAACGCTGGAGCTCGTCATCCCGCTGGGAGCCCGGCTGGGACATCCGATCTGGCGGCGGGCGCTTCACGAGGCGGGAGTCGACGGGCCGACGGCCGAGGACGTGGTTCGCCGCATCGCCGGGTCTTACCTCGGCTGGCAGGAGAACTCCTTCCCCGGACTGCTGGGCAACGTGGCCGCCGGCCGGATTGCCAACCGCCTGGACCTGGGCGGAACCAATTGCGTCGTCGACGCAGCGTGCGCCAGCTCGCTCGGTGCGGTGAACCTGGCGGTCCTCGAGCTCTCGGCCGGCCGGTGCGACATCGCGCTCTCCGGAGGGCTCGATACGTTTAATGACATTTTCATGTATATGTGCTTCAGCAAGACCCCTGCCCTGTCTCCCTCGGGGGACGCCCGGCCGTTCGACGCGGCCGCGGATGGGACCATCCTGGGCGAGGGACTGGGGATCTTGCTGCTCAAGCGACTGGAGGACGCCCGTCGCGATGGCGACCGGATCTATGCGGTGATCCGCTCGATGGGGACCTCGAGCGACGGCAAGGGGCAGTCGGTTTACGCCCCCAGCTCCGCGGGACAGGTCAAGGCCCTGCGCCAGGCTTACGACGCAGCCGGGATCTCCCCCGGCTCGATCGAGCTGGTCGAGGCCCACGGCACGGGCACGAAGGTGGGTGATGCGATCGAGCTGGAAGCGCTCGAGCAGGTTTACCGCGGGGCTAGGCCCGAGGCCCGCTGGTGTGCCCTGGGTTCGATCAAGTCGCAGGTGGGGCACACGAAGGCGGCCGCCGGGGCCGCGGGCCTGATCAAGGCCGCCCTGGCGCTTCATCACAAGGTGTTGCCGCCGACGATCAAGGTGCGTGAGCCGATCGAGTCGCTGGCGGTGGAGACCTCGCCGTTTTATCTCAACGCCCAGATCCGGCCCTGGCTTCCCCGCCCGGGCCATCCCCGCCGTGCCGCGGTCAGCGCCTTCGGTTTCGGGGGGAGCAACTTCCATTGTCTGCTCGAGGAGGCCGATCCGGCCATGTCCGGGATCGACTGGGGAGGAGACGTCCAGATCCTGGCCTACTCGGACGACGACCGTGACCGCCTGGCCGCCCGGCTGCCGCGCTGGTCGGGCGAGATCTCGTGGCCGGCCGTTCGCCAGGAGGCAGCGCGGAGCCGCGCGTTGTTCCGCGTGGCGCACCATTACCGGCTCGTCCTGGTCGCCCGGCGGGGTGAGACGGCCGCGGCCCGGTTGATCGAGGAGGCGGCGGCAAGGCTCGGCGAGCCGGCGGGACCGCCGCGCACCCCGCAGGCCGGCGGCCCCGCCGAGTCCCGCGGGATCCACTTCGGGTGTGGGCCGGCGGCCGGCCCGCTGGCCATGCTCTTTCCCGGCCAGGGTTCGCAGTACGTGGGGATGCTCCGCGACCTGGCTTGCCGGTTCCCCGGCATGCAGGCCGCGCTGGCGCTCTGGGACGAGGCCGGTGATCCCGCCGGGGCGAGGCTGAGCGACCGGATCTTCCCCCCCTCGGTGTTCGGCGAAGAGGAACGCCGCCTCCAGCACGAGGCCCTGCGCGACACCAGGACGGCTCAGCCGGCGATCGGGGCGATCTCGTCGGGGCTGCTCCGCGTCCTGAAGCAATTCGGCGTCCAGCCCTCCATGGTCGGCGGTCACAGCTTCGGTGAGCTCACGGCCCTCCACGCGGCGGGCAAGATCGACGAGCCGGCGCTGGCGCGGCTCTCGTTCCGCCGCGGCCGCTTGATGGCCGATTGCGCCGGGACCGACGATCCGGGGACGATGCTTGCCGTCTTCGCCCCCGCCCTGCAGGTGGAGAGCCTGATCCGGGATCATCGTCTCGACGTCGTGATCGCCAACAAGAACGCGCCTCGCCAGTGCGTGCTCTCCGGCCCGAAGGCCGAGATCGAGCGAGCCGCGGCGCAGCTCACCGCGGCCCGGATCACCAGCCGGGCGCTGGCGGTGTCGGCGGCGTTTCACAGCCGCTTCGTGGCGCAGGCTCGGGCCGCACTGCGAAGCGAGCTTGCCGCGGTGGAGCTGAAGCCCGGCACGATTCCGGTCTTCGCCAACGCGACAGGGGCCGTCTATCCGGAGCACGACGAGGCGGCACGCGACCTGCTGGCCGACCAGCTCTCTCGACCGGTCGAGTTCGTCGCGCAGATCGAGGCGATGTACCGAGCGGCGGCGCGGACCTTCCTGGAAGTCGGTCCCGACTCCAAGCTCACAGGCCTGGTCCGCGCCATCCTTGAGGAGCGAGAACACCGGGCGCTGGCCGTCGATTCGTCGCCCAGCGCCGACGGGGAAGGCAACCTGGCCGGCCTGGCCCAGGTCCTCGCTAACCTCTCGGCTCTTGGTTTTCCTGTGGAGCTAAAGCGGTGGGATGAAGGATACCAGGCACCGCCGTCGGGCGCCGGTCGCAAGAGCTTGACGGTGAAGGTTTGCGGAGCCAATCCTCCCCCCCGCGGAGGAAGCGTGCCGGATGCCGCCTCGGCTCTGCCGGAGCACCTCGATTCGCCGCGGGCCACGGCCATCCTGCCGGCAGGCCGGGCTGCGACGGTCCGGCCGACGTCGGTTCAGGATCCGGGCTCCTCCTCTCCCGTGCACGCCAGCGACAGCGTCCTCCCCGAGCGGACCATGAACCCTGCCAAGCTGAACCATCACCCGGCTGCCAACGGGCATGCGGCTTCGCCGCTGCCTGCCACTCCTCATCCCGTCCGACTCCCCGAGCCGGATGCCTCCGCCCCCGCCAGGGCCTCCGAATCGCCGCCGTCGGCCCCGGGAGGCCTGGCCCGGGCTCTGCAGCAGACCCAGGAGAACCTGATCGCGCTCCAGCGGCTGGCGGAGCAGACAGCGCAGTTGCACCGTCAGTTCCTTGAGGGTCAGGCGGCGACCCAGCGGACGTTCCAGCAGCTCCTGGAGCAGCAGGAGCGTCTCAGCCTGACCGCCCTGGGGCACGGCGCATGGCCTCAACTTGAACCCTCGCCCGCCGCTGCGACCATTCCGGCCCCGCCCGCACCCGCGGTTCCCGGTCCGGCTCGACAGCCTGACCCCATGGTGCCCGTGCCCGCGGAGTCCGTCCCCTCGAGCAACGGCGATCTCATCGCGCCGGTGCTCCTGGAGGTGGTGGCGGAGAAGACCGGGTATCCGGTGGACATGCTCGAGCTGGAGATGCAGCTCGACGCCGACCTGGGTATCGACTCGATCAAGCGGGTGGAGATCCTCTCGGCCCTGCAGGACCGGCTCCCCGACGCTCCGCCGGTCAAGCCCGAGCACCTCGGCACCCTCCGAACCCTCCGCCAGATCGTCGATTTCCTGGCCGACACCCCTGGCCGGAACGGGCCGACGGCGGCCGCGATCACCCATCCGCCTGGCCGCAACGGCGATGTCCTACACCACCCGGCAGCGGTCCTTGCCCCGCTCCCGGCCGCGAACATCGCGCCGGTGCTCCTGGAGGTGGTGGCGGAGAAGACCGGATATCCGGTGGACATGCTCGAGCTGGAGATGCAGCTCGACGCCGACCTGGGCATCGACTCGATCAAGCGGGTGGAGATCCTCTCGGCCCTGCAGGACCGGCTCCCCGACGCTCCGCCGGTCAAGCCCGAGCACCTCGGCACCCTCCGCACCCTCCGCCAGATCGTCGATTTCCTGGCCGACACCCCTGGCCGGAACGGGCCGACGGCGGCCGCGATCACCCATCCGCCTGGCCGCAACGGCGATGTCCCGCACCACCCGGCAGCGGTCCTTGCCCCGCCCCCGGCCGCGAACATCGCGCCGGTGCTCCTGGAGGTGGTGGCGGAGAAGACGGGATATCCGGTGGACATGCTCGAGCTGGACATGCAGCTCGACGCCGACCTGGGCATCGACTCGATCAAGCGGGTGGAGATCCTCTCGGCCCTCCAGGACCGGCTCCCCGACGCTCCTCCGGTCAAGCCCGAGCACCTCGGCACCCTCCGAACCCTCCGCCAGATCGCTGACTTCCTCTCTGGCGGTGCCGACCAGGCACCCGCGGTGCAGGCACCCCCGGAGAAGAACAGCGAGACACCGAGCGAACATGCCAGGCCACTCGAGGCGGCTTCCTCCCTTCAGTGCTTTGCCCCCAGGGCGGTTCCACGATCCGACCCGGATCGTGGCCAGACCGTGACCATCGCAACTGGGAGTGAGATCTGGTTGACCGAGGATGGGTCATCCCTGACCGGCGCCATTCGAGCCGCACTGGCCGAGAAAGGCCACCATGTGCGAGTGATCAAGCCCGGCGACCTCGAGTTGCCAGCGCCCGGCGGCAAGCTCGCGGGACTGATCGTTCTGGCCCCCGCGGCCGGAATGAATCCCGGCTTCATCACGGCGGCCTTTCACCTGATCCACACCCTGGCCCCAGCGTTGCGCCGGGCGGGCTCGCAGGGCGGCTCGGTGCTCTTGACCGTGTCCCGGCTGGATGGCTCGTTCGGTCTGGGCAGCACGACCGGCACGTTCGATCCGACCTCAGGCGCCCTCGCCGGGCTGACCAAGACGGCCCGTGAGGAATGGCCCGAGGTGAGCTGCAAGGCCATCGACCTCGGCCAGGATCTGCACCCGGTCGAGAGGGTTGCGGAACAGCTCGTCGAGGAACTGCTGCGGCGCGGACCCGTCGAGGTGGGACTGAGCGGCAACGGTGCCTGCCAGATCGAGCTGGAGCCAGTCCTTGCCGCCGAGCCGGCGCCCGGCCGCGGCAGGGCGATTGACCGGCACGACGTGGTTGTGATCAGCGGCGGTGCGCGGGGGATCACGGCCGAGGTCGCCGTGGCGCTGGCCGCTTCGTTTCAGCCTCGCCTGGTGCTGCTCGGACGCACCCCTGCGCCTGAACCCGAGCCCGACTGGCTCGCGCCGCTCGAGGATGACGCGGCGATCCGGCGAGCGATCAGGGAGCACGTTGACCGGGAATACTCGCCCCAGAGACTCAACGAGAGATTCGAAGCAGATCCGGGCCCAGAGGGAGATCCGCCGCACGCTCGAGCGGGTCGAGCAAGCCGGCTCCGCGGTGGAGTATCACGCGATTGATGTCCGGGACCGCGGGGCCGTGAAGAACCTGCTGGCCGAGGTATGCCTGCGGTCGGGCCCCATCCGTGGGATGATCCACGGTGCTGGGGTACTGGCCGACCGCCGGATCGAGGACCAGACCGACGCGCAGTTCGCCCAGGTCTTCGATACCAAGGTCCAAGGACTTGAGGCGCTCGCCGGGGCGATTGACCTCTCGTGCCTTCGGTTCATGGTGCTCTTCTCCTCGTCGACGGCCCGGTTCGGGCGAGTGGGCCAGGTGGCCTACGCGGCGGCCAACGAATTCCTGAACAAGTGGGCCCAGCGCGAGGCTCGCCGGCACCCGGACTGCCGGATCGTCGCGTTTAACTGGGGCCCATGGGATGGCGGGATGGTGACCGAGTCGCTCAAGCCGGTGTTCGAGCGCGAGGGCCTAGGGCTGATCCCGCTTGAGGCCGGGGCCCGGCTCGTGGTGGAGGAGATCCAGTCGCCCGGGCCGCGTCCGGTCGAGATGGTCGTCCTGGCAAGTCCGCCCGCAGGCTCACTCTCCTCGGCCAGCGAGCCGCGGGACGGCGAGGCGACCAGCGGAACAATGGAGCCGGTCTTCGAGCGAAAGGTCGACCTACGCTCCCTGCCCGTGATCCGGTCCCATGTGATCGACGGCCATGCCGTATTGCCCATGGCACTGATCCTTGAATGGCTGGCCGAGGGAGCGCTGCACAGGCATCCGGGCATGGTGGTCCGTGGCGTGGAGAATCTCCGGCTCTTCAAGGGAGTGGTTCTGCGCGGCCACAAGCCGGCGACCGTGTCGATCCGGGCCGGGAAACGAGAGCGGCGAGGCGACACATCCTACGTTCCGGTCGCGCTGAGCGGACTCCTCGACAGCGGCCGGGAGGTCACGCACGCTCGGGGAGAGGTGATCGTGGCGGATCATCATGCAGCCGGGGAACGTCTGCTTGCCGAGACCGATCTCTTTCCGATGCCGACGGATCGCGAGGAGATCTATCGGCGAGTCCTCTTCCACGGACCGGCCATGCAGGCGATCCAGCAGATCGAAGGGTGTGACGACCGGGCGATCGCGGCCTGGGTCTCAACGTCTCCTCCACCATCGTCCTGGATGGAGCGGCCGCTCCGCCAGAGCTGGCTGACCGACCCGCTGGCGATCGATGCGGCCTTCCAGGTTCTGGTGATCTGGACCAAGGAGCGGCTGGGCTCCAGCTCGCTTCCCACCGCGGTGGGAGCCTATCGCCAGTTCCGCCGTACGTTCCCGGCCGAGGGCGTGCGCGTTCTGGCCGCCGTACGCCATTTCAACGATCGCCGGGCCGTGGCCGACATCGAGTTCCTCGACAGCGAGGGGAACGCGGTGGCCCGGATCGAGTCCTACGAGTGCGTGATCGACTCCTCGCTCAACCAGGCGTTTCGCCGCAACCGTTTGTCGCAGCTCGAGGTTGCCTCAAGTTGAGTGAGCCGGGGCCTTCATGATCATGGGTTCGGACCATGCCATCGCCATCGTCGGCTACGGGGGAGTTTTCCCCGGCGCCGACGACCCCGAGCAGTTCTGGGCGAACATCGTTCGGCGGCGTCGACTCCACCACCGAGGTCCCGGACGGCCGCTGGCTGCTTGCCGCGTCCGAGGCGTTTGACCCGAAGGTCCCGCGGCTCGACAAGGTTTACGGGACCCGCGGAGGCTTCGTCGCGGACATTCCGATCGATCTCGCCGGGCTTCACCTCGACCCCGCGATGGTCAGCCGGCTGGACCCGGTGTTCCACCTGGCGATCCATGCCGCGCAAGCCGCCTGGAGATCGGCCCGGACCAGCACCATCGATCCCCGCCGCGCCGGCGTGATCTTCGGCAACATCGTCCTGCCGACCGAGCGGTCCTCGTCGTTCTCGCGCGAGATCCTCGGCCGGCTCATCGAGGATGACCTGGGGATACCTCCGTCCCGGGGCGAACCGACCGACCCGCTGAACGCCTTTCCCGCCGGGCTGCCGGCGGCCCTGGTGGCCCAGGCGCTCGGGCTGCGGGGCACGGCGTTCACGCTGGACGCGGCCTGTGCCTCCTCGCTCTACGCGCTCAAGCTCGCCGTGGACGAGCTCCGGTCGGGCCGGGCCGACGCGATGATCACCGGCGGCATCTCCCGCCCCGATCCCCTGTACACCCAGATGGGGTTCTCTCAGCTCAGGGCGCTGTCGCCGCGGGGCAAGCCTTCCCCGTTCGATGAGCAGGGCGATGGCCTGGTCGTGGGCGAGGGGGCGGGGCTCTTCGTGCTCAAGCGGCTGGACGACGCGATCCGGCACGGCGACGAGATTCACGCCGTCGTCCGGGGAATCGGCCTGTCCAATGACATCCACGGCGATCTCCTGGCGCCGAGCTCCGAGGGGCAGCTCCGGGCCATGCGCGCGGCCTACGAGCAGGCGGGCTGGTCGCCGCGCGACGTGGACCTGATCGAGTGCCATGCCACCGGGACACCGGTGGGAGACGCCGTCGAGGTGGAGAGCCTGAAGGCCCTCTGGGCCGAGCCCGAACCGATTTCGACCCAGGTCGCGGCGCCGTGCGTGCTGGGCTCGGTCAAGTCGAACGTGGGCCACATGCTCACGGCGGCCGGCGCAGCGGGCCTGCTCAAGCTCCTTCTGGCCCTGAAGCAGCGGGTCTTGCCTCCGACCGCCAATCAGACCCGCCTCGCGCCGAGGATCACACTCGAGGGAAGCCCGTTCCGGATCCTCACCACGGCCGAGCCGTGGCACCCGCGCCAGCCCGGACGGGCACGTCGGGCCGCGATCAGCGGCTTTGGTTTTGGCGGGATCAACGCCCATGTGCTGATCGAGGAATGGACCGGCGAGGTCGAGAAACCGCCCGAGCCAGACCCGGCACCCCTCGCGCGAGAGCGTGTTCCCGGTCATCGCCCCCCCGCTCCCATCGCCATCGTCGGACTGGCAACCCAATTCGGCCCGGTTCAGGGGTTGCGTGCCTTCCAGGAACGCGTGCTTGGTGGTCGGGCCGCCGCAGACCAGGTCGTGCCGGGACGGCGATGGGGCGGTTTGACGGCTGGCTCATCGCTGGGTCGCATCCTGGATGCTGACGCGATGAAGGGGCATTACCTGCACCAGATCCGCCTGCGGATCGACCGGTTCCGGATCCCACCCCGCGAGCTGGAGGAGATGCTCCCCCAGCAGTCGCTGATGCTGAAGGTTGCGGCCGAGGCCGTCGAGGATGCGCGATGGGCGCCGGAGCTGGGCAAGAGGACCGGCGTGGTGATCGGCCTGGGGCTGGACCAGAACACCAACAACTTCCAGCTCCGCTGGTGGCTGGCCGCGATGGCTCCGCTCTGGAACCAGACGCTCGAGCTGGGCCTCTCCGGCGAGGAGCTGGACCGCTGGGTGGAGGATCTCCGAAACGAGGTCGGCCCGCCCCTGACGGCCAACCGGACGATGGGCTCACTGGGTGGGCTCGTCGCCAGCCGGATCGCCCGCGAGTTCCGGATCGGTGGCCCGAGCTTCTCGGTCTCGTGCGACGAGGCTTCGGGAATCCAGGCCCTTCAGATCGCCGCCGGCTGGCTCCAGCGCGAAGAGCTCGATGCCGCGATTGTCGGGGCGGTCGACCTGGCCGGTGACATCCGCGCCGTGATCGCCGCGAACCAGGTGGCAGGAGGTGGACCAACCTGGGGAGGGTGCGGTTGCCCTGGTCTTGAAGCGGCTGGACGACGCGATCCGCGATGGCGATCGCGTCTATGCGGTCGTGCGCGGCACGGGGACGGCCGTCGGCCGGTCGATTCGCCCGCTCGCCGACGATCCGGACGCTCGTCTCGAGTCCATCCTCAACGCCCACGCCGAAGCTCAGGTTCCCCCGGAAACCCTGGGACTGATCGAGCTGGTCGAGAGCGACGGTCCGGAACCGTCCCGCGCGGCCATCGCTGTACTCCAGCGCCTGCTGGAGGACAGGTCCTCAAAGCCCTTCACGGCCCTGGGCTCGATCCGGGAGGCGATCGGCCGCGCGGGCTCGGCCGCCGGGCTCGCCGCGATCGCCGGGGCCGCGCTCAGCCTGTACCAGGAGGTTCTGCCCGCGCTTCGAGAGCCCGGGCAAGCGGCGTCCGCGTGGCCCTCGCTACCCGGCGGCCTCTTCGTTCCGCGAGAGCCCCAGTTCTGGCTCGGAACCGGGCCGAAGGCTCCCGCCGGGCCGGCGTCAGCGTGGCCGGGCTGGGCGGGACGGTTCACCACGTGGTGCTCGAGGCCGCCGACCAAACCGGGCGGCCGGAGGGACCTCACAAGCTGGAACGGACCCAGCCCCTGGGCGAACGCCCGCTGGCCTTGTTCGCGCTCGAGGCCGACGACCCACGGGGGCTGCTCGAGCGGGTCGAAGAGCTGATGAGCCTGGCCGGATCGATCGGTGATGCCTCGATCGAGGAGCTCGGGCGCCGGTGGTGGAGTCTCCGGAAGACCGACCAGCGTCTGGCCCAGGGCATGGCCGTGATCGCCGGCTCCGCGCCGTCGCTCAGCCGGGCACTCGTGGTGATTCGCCAGGCGCTCGCCGAGGGCCGCGATCTCTCGCAGGTCGTGATCGGGGAAGTCGACGTCCGGGTGGTTCCACCGGCGGCCCGCCAGAGTCATGTTTCCCCCGTGGCCTTTGTCTACCCTGGCCTCGGCAACGTGTTCGCGGGGATGGGACGCGCCCTGTCGGCCCTCTGGCCCGAGGTCTTGAGAGACCAGGACGCGAGGAACGACCGCTTGCGAGACCAGTTCCTGCCCGAGACCTGGTGGAACGCCGATCTTCCCGCTCGATTCGAGGATCACCGCCCGGCCATTCTCGGGCAGGTGGCTGTGGGGAGCCTGGCCACCGACATCCTCTTGCTTCACGGGGTGAGACCGAGTGCGGCGATCGGTTACAGCATGGGCGAGTCTGCCGCCCTGGTGGCCCTCGGAGCATGGACCGACCGGGACTTGATGGCAAGCCGGCTGATGGCCTCTCCCCTCTTCGCCACCGAGCTGGCCGGCCCTTGCATGGCAGCGCGACGCGTCTGGGGGCTGGAGCCTTCCGAGCCGGTCGACTGGGTTGCCGGGATCGTCTCATGCGATCTCGCCGACCTGGAGGCCGCGATTCGCGGACGGTCGCGCGTCTATCTCCTGATCCGCAACTCGGCCACCGAAGCGGTGGTCGGCGGCCATCGGCCGGAGGTGCGGGCCCTGGTGGATTCGCTTGGCGGCTCATGGCTCGAGCTGCCAATGGTCAGCACGGTGCACTGCGAGATCGGGCGAGCCGTGGAGCCGGACTACCGGGCCCTCCACGACCTTCCGACCGTCAGTCCCAGCGGCCTGAGCTTCTACAGCGGGGTCTGGGGCCGGGCCTATCAACCCGACCGGAAGCTTGCGGCCGAGGCCATCACCGCTCAGGCCACGGGAACGATCGACTTCCCGGCGGTGGTGGAGCGGGCCTATGCCGACGGGATCCGGGTCTTCCTCGAGGTCGGTCCGGGCGGATCGTGCACGCGGCTGATCGATCGGATCCTCGCGGATCGACCTCATCTGGCCTCGGCCGTGTGCCTTCCCGACCGCGACCCGCTGGGAACCGTCCTGGAGGCACTCGGAAACCTGATCGCCTGGCGAGTCCCGGTCGACCTGGCGCCGCTTTATGGGGGAAAGAGTCCCTGCTCTGACCACGGTCGCAGGCGAGCTCGACCCGCCGGCCGCGCCGTCCCGAACCATCACCATCGCGCCAGGGCTGAAGCCCTGGCGATTCCCTCCCCTTCCGAAGGGAGCCCGCAAGGGTCGCCGACCGTGTTGAGAGCCATGCCCGACTCCGAACCGGCGGCCTCGGCGCTTTCCTTCTCTCCGCTCACACGCCAGCTTCTCGAAACGGAGGGGGCGCTGTGCGAGCGCTCACGAGGAGTTCCTGCGCGTCGCCCGAGGCTTTGAAGAGCTCGTGGCGAAGGGCGTGCAGATCCAGCTCGGCCTGATCGGCGCCGCGGGCACCGGTGATGCCCTGGACGGACGCGGCGCCTGCCGCTGCGGTGCTGGATCAAGGTCGGCACGAGTCGCCCCCTCCTCTTCTCCGGCCTCGGGTCGTGGCGCTGGAGCGAGCGCAGTGCCTGGAGTTTGCCGTCGGATCGATCGCCGCGGTCCTGGGGTCGGAATTCGCCGAGATCGATCGCCACCCCACCCGGGTCCGGCTCCCCGACGAGCCGCTCATGCTGGTGGACCGGATCGTCACCATCGAGGGCGAGCGAAGGTCGCTCACGTCCGGCAGAGTGGTCACGGAGCACGACATCCTTGCCGGGCGGATGGTATCTCGACGCGGGCAGAATCCCGCCGTGCATCGCCATCGAGGCGGGCCAGGCCGACCTGTTCCTCTCGGGCTACCTGGGCATCGACTTCGTCACCCGCGGGCTCGCGGTCTACCGGTTGCTGGACGCGACCGTGACCTTCCATCGCGGCTTGCCCGGGCCCGGCGAGGTGATCCGCTATGACATCCGGATCACCGGCTTCTTTCGCCAGGGGGACACCCACCTGTTCCGGTTCGAGTTCGACGGGACCGTGGGGGGCGAGCCGCTGCTCACCATGCGCGACGGCTGCGCGGGGTTCTTCTCGGCCGAGGAGCTGGCCGCCGGCAAGGGCATCGTGCCCCGGCCTCTCGACTCCAGGCCGCGGCTGGGAATCAGGCCGCAAGACTGGACCGACCTCGTGCCCCTGGCGCCGGCCTCGCTTGACGACGCGCAGGTTGCAGCGTTGCGGCGGGGAGACCTGGTCTCCGCGTTCGGACCTCCGTTCGAGCGGCTCACCCTGGCCGACCCGCTTCCCTTGCCGGGCGGCCGCATGACGCTCGTCCAACGCGTCGAGACTCTCGATCCGGTCGGGGGCCGGTTCGGCATGGGGCTGATCCGGGCGGAGGCCGATATCCACCCGGACGACTGGTTCATGGTCTGCCACTTCGTGGACGACCGCGTCATGCCGGGAACCTTGATGTACGAATGCTGCCTGCACACGCTCCGTATCTTCCTGATGCGACTGGGGTGGGTCGGGGCGAGGGGCGAGGTCGCATTCGAGCCACGGCCGGGCGTGGCCAACCGGCTGCGGTGCCGGGGCCAGGTGGTGGAATCGACCCGGAAGGTCACCTACGAGGTGACAATCAAGGAACTGGGCTACGGCCCCGAGCCCTACGCGATCGCCGACGCATTCATGTACGCCGACGGCAAGTCGATCGTCGAGATCACGGACATGGCGCTGCGGGCTGACGGGCACCGACCGCGCGACCCTGGAGCGGCTCTGGCGAACCGGAGAGTCCCTGTCGCGACCGGCTCCGGACTCCGCGTCGTCCGGAGGCGCGTCCAGCCGCGCGATCGTGCACTCGAAGGCGGAGATTCTTGCGTTCGCGACCGGCCGCCCCTCCGACGCGTTCGGCGAGCGTTATCGCCCGTTCGACGACGGTCGGTTCATCGCCCGGCTGCCTCGCCCCCCCTACCAGTTCCTGGACCGGGTGACCGAGGTGAAAGGCGAGCCCTGGGTGATGGCCGCGGGGACATCGGCCCAGGCCGAGTACGACATCCCTGCCGGACGCCTGGTACTTCGCGGCGGACCGCCAGGATCGCGTTCCCTATGCCGTCCTGCTGGAAGCGGCGCTCCAGTCGTGCGGGTGGCTGGCCGCCTACATGGGCTCCGCCCTGACCAGCCCCGAGGCTCTCAGGTTCCGCAACCTGGGAGGGACCTCGTGCCAGCACGCCCTCGTCGATCGAAAGTCAGGCACGCTGAAAACCCGCGTCCAGTGCACCAAGGTGACGCGATCGGCCGGCATGATCATCCAGCACTATGACTTCGCGGTTCACAGCGGAACGGCCCTGGTCTTCGACGGCTCGACCTATTTCGGTTTCTTCCCAGCCGACGCGCTGGCCGATCAGGTCGGCATCCGGGAGGCTTCGCCGTACGTGCTGACCCCGGCCGAGCAATCCCTGGCGCACTCGTTCCCGCTGCCGGACCGGTCCCCCTTCCCGGACCGGCAATGGCGGATGGTGGAGCGGATCGAAGCCCTGGTTGACGACGGCGGTCCTCATGGGCTGGGGGTGATCGAGGGAACGCATCGCCGTGGACCCGAAGGCCTGGTTCTTCCAGGCTCATTTCCTCGACGACCCGGTCTGGCCGGGATCATTGGGGTTGGAATCCCTTCTCCAACTCCTTAAAGTCGTTGCAGCACAGCGATGGGGCGAGGGCAAGGACGTGACGTTCGAATCGCCGGGTCTGGGCCATCCCCACCGCTGGGTCTACCGAGGCCAGATCCTCCCCTCGAGCGGCAGGTCACCACCCAGGCGGTGATCACGGCCCGGGACGACGAGCGCCGGTGGATCAAGGCGGACGGCCTGCTGATGGTCGACGGAAAAGTCATCTATCAAATGAACGATTACACGCTTGGACTGGATGCGCGGTGAGTGCGGCAGCCATCGCCGCGGCCGAGCCAGGCTCCCTGGACTGAAGCGGGTCGATGAAGTACTCGAAGGTGTTTCTCGAGGCGTTGGGTTACGAGATCGCGCCGGTGGTGGTGTCGTCGGCCGAGCTGGAAGCGCGGCTCGCGCCGGTTTATGACGCGTTGCACCTGAGCCCGGGGCAACTCGAGGCCCTGACGGGCATCGTCGAGCGGCGATGGTGGGAAGAGGGCTATCGCCTGTCCGACGGCGCGGTCCTGGCCGCCCGGCGCGCCCTCGAGACGGCCGGGGTCCGTCCCGACCAGGTGGATGCCCTGATCTACGGCGGCGTCTGCCGCGAGTACTTCGAGCCGGCCACGGCGTGCCGGGTGGCCTCCGACCTGGGCATCAGCTCCGGCGCCACGGTCTACGACATCAGCAATGCCTGTCTCGGGGTTCTCAACGGGATCATCGAGATCGCCAACCGGATCGAGCTGGGTCAGATCCGTGCGGGCCTCGTCGTGTCGTGCGAGACGGCCCGCGAGATCAACGACATCATGATCGAGCGGATGTGCCAGGACCGGAGCATGGAGTTCTTCAAGCTCTCGCTGGCCACGCTCACCGGCGGCTCGGGGGCCGTCGCCGTGCTCCTGACCGATGGCTCATTCTCCCGGCAGCATCGCCGCAGGCTCCTGGGAGGGGTCACCCAGACCGCTCCCCAGTTTCACGGCCTCTGCCGCTGGGGCATCGAAGCACTCCGTCCCCTGGCTCCCCACCATTTTCTCCAGTTCACCTCGACCGATTCGGCCGCGGTGCTCACGCACGGGGTGGAGCTGGGGATCCGGACCTGGCAGGCATTCCTCCGCAAGCTCGGCTGGGTCAAGGAGCGAATCGACAAGGTCATCTGCCATCAGGTGGGAGCGTCGCATCGCGACACCATCCTCAGGTCGCTGGGGATCTCGACCGACAAGGATTTCTCGACGTTCCCCTACCTCGGCAACATCGGCACCGTCTCGCTCCCGTTGACCGCGGCGATCGCCGAGGATCGCGAGGTCCTTCAGCCGGGCAACCGGGTGGCCTTCCTGGGCATCGGCAGCGGGCTCAACTGCCTGATGCTGGGCGTGGAATGGTGACCCGATGGCCCGCGATCGCCGCAGGATTCCGCCCGGAGCTCGAAGCCTTCCTCGCCGCTCATCCCGGGCGCGACCTGGAAATCGGCGGGCTGAAGCTCCACTATCTCGACGAGGGCCAGGGCGAGCCCGTCGTGATGGTGCACGGCAACCCGACCTGGTCGTTCTACTTCCGGCGTCTGGTCGAGGCCCTCAGCCCTTCTTACCGGACCATCGTTCCCGACCACATCGGCTGCGGACTGTCCGACAAGCCCGCCGACTCTCGCTATCCCTACACGCTGAGCCGCCGGGCCGACGACCTCGAGACCCTGCTCGACCATCTGGGAGTCGATCGCAACGTCACCCTGGTCCTGCACGACTGGGGTGGGATGATCGGCATGACCTACGCCGCACGCCACCCGGAGCGGATCGCCCGCCTGGTGATCATGAACACCGCGGCCTTCCACATGCCGGCCGCGAAGTCGTTCCCCTGGGCGCTCTGGGTTTGCCGCGATACGCCCCTCGGGGCCTGGATGGTCCGCGGTCTGAACGCGTTTGCCCGGGGAACCGCGGTGATCGGCTGCACCAGCGAACCGGATGCCGCGCCACCTGCGCGAGGCCTATGTGGCTCCCTATGATTCCTGGGACCACCGGATCGCGATCCACCGGTTCGTCCAGGACATCCCGCTCCGCCCGGGCGACCGCTCCTACGAGCTGACCACCTGGGTGCAGGACAGGCTCAGCCTGCTCGCCTCGGTGCCGATGATGATCGGCTGGGGGATGAGAGACTTCGTGTTCGACCACCACTTCCTGGAGGAATGGATCCGCCGGTTTCCCCAGGCGGAGGTCCATCGCTTCGAGCGGGCAGGCCACTATGTTCTCGAGGACGAGGCCGACGCGCTGGTGCCCGCGGTCGGGGCGTTCCTCGGCGAACACGCCGCGTCGCCGGCCATTTCTCCCCGCAATCCGGCTGGGTGATCCCGTCCGGGTCAGACGGGCAAACCGAACTCGTGCAAGATGCGTCTGACATGGTCGATTGTCTGCTCCTCCGAGCAGTTTTTGGTCGCGAACTCGCAACCCGCGATCCCCATCTGCTCGGCTCGTGCAGGGGCGTTCCAGAGCTCGCGGATCCTCATCGCCAGCGCCTCGACGTCGGCGACTGGAACCAGCAGGCTATTGACCCCATCCTCCACATAATCGGACACGCCCTTGGAGTTGGTGATGATCATGGCCTTTTTCAGGTACATGGCTGCCACCAGCGTCACGTGGCCGCACGGAACTTCCGAGCCCGCAAGCGGGAGCACCATGAACCGCGAGAAGGCCAGGATGTTGCCGGCCTGGCCGCGCGGGATGTTGAAGTGAATGCGGACGTTGGGCGGCACCGTCAGCCCGGCCACGTTTTCCGGGCGGAGAACCGCCACAAGGGGGATCTCCGGAACCTGGGCCATGGCGGCGAACAGGGTACGATAATCGCGAGCGTTTCCGCCGAGCGCACAGATGTAGTCGCCCGGCTCGAGCGGTGAGTCGGGGGATCGACTACGGGAGGCCTCACGCCCCAGAGCACGACCTCGATCCGGGCCGGATCGATGCCGAAGTAGTCTGCGTAAACCGACCGTTCCATGCTCGAGTAGGTGATGAACCGATCGACCTTCTTGAAGGCCGACGCCATCAGCCGGCGGTGGCGGCCCCGGGGAAGGGTCGTGAAGTTGAAGCCCCAGGCCAGATGCGGGGTGTGCACGCTCTGGATCCGTGCCGACTGAGCGGTCCGGAACGTCACGCGTGCGTCGTGGGACACTAGAAGCGCGGCCCGCTCGCGTCGCGCGGTCCGGATCGCTTCCCAGCAGCCTCGCCACGAGGCCAGGGCGGGCCTCGTGATCCTCCGCTCCATCCAGTTCCGCGGATTTCCCCCGAAGAACTCCCAGCGCGTCTGCTGGAACCAGGGGGCGAACCATCTCCATGACGGATTCGTGGTGAGCATGGTGCAGACGATCAACGGTGCCTTGGCCGCCTCGCGTGCGCCTGCCGGCTTCTCAATGATGGAATCGCTCATGCAACGCAAGATCCGGAGACATGGGATGGATTCGAGGTAACATCACCGGCGAGCGGGCTGGATTCGGGCTGGCGTCCTGGATCGCGGCGGGACCAAGCGGGATTGCCGGAACTCATCAAGGAGCATGATACCGATCATTCTCGACGATCGTCCAGCGTTGCACGGTGGGTTCGTTCGTCGCTGCGTCGAACCAACCCATTGGACGTTACTTGCTCCTTGAAAGCGACTTGCGATCGCGAAATTGGGTTCGCTCGATGCAATTTCGTCATCTCGTTCCTGTCCCCTCAGTCCTTCCGCCGGAACCCGGCCGGGGATCCCGGTCCTGAACCACGAACTCACGAGGTGGGGTTGCTCCCTTGGTAGCGTTTCTGCGGATTCTCGTTTCCCTTCCGTGCGTGTTCGTGGTTCCTTTCCTGACCACACCAAATTGTCAAAGAACCACTGCACACACCCCACCTTCCTGATTATGCACCATGCCCGCCCCGGTGCTTCGAAATTCCGGGAAAAGAGAGCAAACGGGCTAGCGCCTTTTGATGGGCTAGGATCCGAAATGCTGTACGTCCCCCTTTCCTCATTTACGTAACGCCCTCCGCCAAGCTGGCCGGCCAGGAGGCGCTGATCTTCGCGGAGCGGGATCGCAAGCTGGAAGACGCATGAGAAAGGAGGCAGAAAGCGCGCCGCGAGTCTACAGGCCATCTGAGCCCGACGACTCATTGCTCGAGCAGACCGGCGGCGCTACGATGAGAGATGGCCAGAGCGAGGGATGGAGCGCCGTGGCGACGCGACCCGAGCGCCGGCTCAGGGACCAAGACCGAAGCAGGCGGTACGGTGCGCCCGATCCTTTCCTTCCGGAGTGGTACGAACGCGGGAACTCTTGGTCCTTCGATCCTCAAGACCTGAATCCACTACCGCTCTCGGGAAACTCCATTTCACGATGAAGCATTACGGGATAAAGAATATGTAGATCAAAATTACAAGGGGTAGTTCCCATGCCAAACTCATTCACGCAAGGCTATGCTCTGCTGGTCGGCGTCGGCGAGTCCGCCTACCCGGCCTGGTCGCTTCCTGTCACTGTCAAGGATATCCAGGCGATCCGGGCCATCCTGACCGACCCCAATCTCTGCGCCTATCCCGGCGACGATCGCCACATCCGCCTGATCCACGACAAGACCGCGACCCGAGCCGCGATTCTCGACGGTCTCGCCTGGCTCAAGGCGCAAGCCGCCGCCGACCCGGATGCCATCGCCGTGGTCTTCTACTCCGGCCACGGCTGGCTTGACGAGTCCACGGGCCGGTACTACCTGATCCCGCACGATGTCGAACCCTTCAACGTTGCTAACTCGGCACTCCCGGCCCAGGAGTTCACGGACGCCCTGCGCGAAATCAAAGCCAAGCGACTGCTGGTCATGATCGACTGCTGCCACGCCGAGGGGATGGCCGCCGCCAAGAAAGGCCCTGCCGCTATCAAGTTGCCTCCTGGCCTGGTGCAAACGGCCCCGCCCAAGGGGTTGGTCGAGCAACTCAAGCAGGGTGAAGGGCGGGCCGTCTTTACCTCGTCCCGCGGGCAGCAGCTTTCCTGGATTCGCCCCGATGGTTCCCTGAGTATCTACACCCACCACCTCATCGAGGCGCTGCAAGGGGCGGGGAACAAGCCCGGCGACACCGTCGTGCGTCTCTCCAACCTGATGAACCATCTGGGCAAGGCCGTGCCCGAGAGTGCCCGGACATTATATCAGGCCGAGCAGGTGCCGTTCTTCGATACGGCGACCGAGGACTTTGCAGTGGCCATGCTGCGCGGTGGCAAGGGGCTGCCTCAAGAGGGCTGGGAAGGTGTGAAGCAGGAGGCCGCCGAGACAATCCGCCATGTCGTCAACGTCCAGGCTTCCGGGGAGCGTGCCGTTGCGATCGGCGGCGACATGAGCGGCGGAAACATCATCACGGGCGACCAGACGAAGGGCTGATCTCGGACGATAGGCCGCGATCGGTCCGGACTGGCTGGACTCCTGATCCTGTTCTGATCGATCATCGACGACGATCAGCATCGTAGCTCGGATCGAGGTGGGCTATGAGCAGCGTGGAGGCGTCGGGCGAGCGGGGCATCGCGATCGGTCGCGACGCGATCCACAGTATCTTCGCCACGGGGGACCACAACCAGTTCTTCGTCGGCGACTACCAGCGGCTGGCCGATGCCTATCTTCACCCCTGGCCGGTTTTCGAGAGGGTACAGCTCGATCGGTTCACCGGCCGCGGCTGGCTCGTGTCTCGGGTTGATGACTTCCTGACGTGCTATGATCGCGGCGTGTTCGTTCTCGAGGCCGAGGCCGGGCTGGGTAAGACGGCGTTCCTGGCCCACCTGGCGCGGCAGCGGGACTATATCCACCACTTCGTCGAGCTGGCGCGGGGACTGGATGGCGTCGCCCCCGGCTTGAAGAGCCTGGCGGCCCAGCTTGTCCGGGCCTGGGAGTTGAACCCTTATACCGCCGAGGCCGTGCTGCCCGGCTCGGCCGCGCGGCCGGAGTTTCTTCAGAACCTGCTCAAGGAGGCCGCCGACCGGCGCGACCGGACCAGGCCCGGCGAGAAGATCGTTCTGGTCGTCGACGCCCTCGACGAGGCCGGGACCCCGGCGCCGGGCCAGAACGTCTTGGGCCTGCCTCGCATCCTGCCCGAAGGGGTTTACCTGGTCGTCTCCCAGCGGCCGGTCGAGGTGCCGTTGACGGTTCGAGGCCCCGCGCGAGGTCGTGCGGATCGAGGCTCAGGGACGGGACAACCTAGCCGACATGGGGGAGTTTCTCGAGCAGGCCGCGGGATGGCCCGGCGTGAAGAAAGCCCTGGACGCCAGCCGGATCCCGCCGGCGCAGTTCATCGCCACGCTGCTCGAGAAGAGCCAGGGGGTCTGGATCTACCTGCACTACGTGCTCGCCGAGATCGAAACCGGCCGGCGCACGCCGTTGACGCTGGAAGATCTGCCCCAGGGGCTCTGGCAGTACTACGCCAGGTTCTGGAACCAATGGCGCCGGGACCATGAAGACGCGTGGGACGCGCTCCACTTGCCGCTCCTGAGCACGCTCGCGGCCGCCCAGGAAGGGCTGACCTTCGAGATGCTCAGCGCCCTCGACGGCGTGGCCAGCGACCCGACCGCGCTCAAGCGTCTCCGTCGCGTGCTGGACACGGAGTGGAGCCCGTATCTGGCCGCGGCTTCGGCGGGTTCGGGATCGGCGCGAGCGTACCGTTTCTACCACGCCAGCCTCCGCGAGTTTTTCGGCGGGGCGATCGACACAGCCCGCCTGACGTGGCCCGAGCAAACCTTCGTCGAGGAGCTGGCCGAAGCGACGGGCCAGGCTCATGCCCGGATCGCCGACGTGTTCGTCCGTCGCTGGGGCGGGTGGGATGCCGGTCTGCCGGCCCTGCAGACGATCGCCCCGGCCCGTCTCGACACCCTGGACCGCTATGGTCTGCATCACTTGGCCGCGCACTTGGAAGCCGCTGGCAGGGAGGACGACCTTCATCATCTTATGCGGTTGGAGTGGAGCGACCATCAGGGAGAGCAGACGCGTGCCCGTTTCGAGAACGTGTGGTACACGGTGCACGAGCGGGTGGGCGACACCTCGGGCTACCTGAGCGACGTGGACCGCGCCTGGCGACTGGCCGAGGAGGCATTCGCCGATCGACGATCTTCCATCGCCATCGGTCTTCAGTGCCGCTATGCCCTGATCGTCACCTCTCTGAGCAGTTTGGCCGGGAATATTCCTCCCGCGCTGCTGGCCGCGCTAGTCGAAAAAGGCATATGGCCTGGTCCTCAAGGGTTGGCCTACGCCCGACAGATCCAAGAACCCGAACTGCGTACCAGGGCGCTGGCCGCGCTGGCCCCCCACCTGGGGCCGACCGAGCGGGACCAGGCCCTCCGCGAGGCGCTGGAGGCGGCGCGGGCCATCGAGGCCGAGGGGCACCGGTCCGAGGCGCTGGCCGCGCTGGCCCCCCACCTGACCGCGCCGTTGCTCGGCGAGGCGCTGGAGGCGGCGCGGGCCATCGAGGCGAGGGGTACCGGTCCCGGGCGCTGGCCGCGCTGGCCCCCCGCCTGGCGCGAGCCGGGCCAGCTCGGCCGAGGCGCTGGAGGCGGCGCGGGCGATCGGGGACGAGCGGGACCGGTCCCAGGCGCTGGCCGCGCTGGCCCCCCACCTGACCGCGCCGTTGCTCGGCGAGGCGCTGGAGGCGGCGCGGGCCATCGGCGACGAGGGGTCCCGGTCCCAGGCGCTGGCCGCGCTGGCCCCCCACCTGGCGCCGACCGAGCGGGACCTGGCCCTCGCGCGAGGCGCTGGAGGCGGCGCGGGCGATCGGAGGCCGAGTGGGCCCGGTCCCAGGCGCTGGCCGCGCTGGCCCCCCGCCTGGCGCCGACCGAGCGGGACCAGGCCCTCCGCGAGGCGCTGGAGGCGGCGCGGGCCATCGGAGACGAGGGGTCCCGGTCCAGGCGCTGGCGGCGCTGGCCCCCCACCTGACCGAGCCCGGCCTCCGCGAGGCGCTGGAGGCGGCGCGGGCCATCGAAGCGAGTGGTCCCGGTCCCAGGCGCTGGCCGCGCTGGCTCCGCGCCTGGCGGAGCTAGGCCACCCGGCCGAGGCGCTGGAGGCGGCGCGGGCCATCGAGGACGAGGGGTCCCGGTCCCGGGCGCTGGCCGCGCTGGCCCTCCGTCTGGCGCGAGCTGGACCACTCGGCCGAGGCGCTGGAGGCGGCGCGGGCCATCGGCGACGAGGGGTCCCGGTCCGAGGCGCTGGCCGCGCTGGCCCCCCACCTGACCGAGCCCAGGCCCTCCGCGAGGCGCTGGAGGCGGCGCGGGCCATCGGAGGCCGAGTGGTCCCGGTCCGAGGCGCTGGCCGCGCTGGCTCCGCGCCTGGCGGAGCTAGGCCACCCGGCCGAGGCGCTGGAGGCGGCGCGGGCCATCGGAGACCGAGGGGTCCCGGTCCGAGGCGCTGGCGGCGCTGGCCCCGCGCCTGGCGGAGCTAGGCCACCCGGCCGAGGCGCTGGAGGCGGCGCGGGCCATCGGAGACGAGGGGTCCCGGTCCAAGGCGCTGGCCGCGCTGGCCCCCCACCTGGCGCCGACCGAGCGGGACCGAGCCTCCGCGAGGCGCTGGAGGCGGCGCGGGCGATCGGGGACAAGGGGTCCCGGTCCGAGGCGCTGGCGGCGCTGGCTCCCCGCCTGGCGCGAGCTAGGCCACCCGGCCGAGGCGCTGGAGGCGGCGCGGGCCATCGGCGACGAGGGGTGCCGGTCCGAGGCGCTGGCCGCGCTGGCCCCCCACCTGGGCCGACCGAGCGGGACCGAGCCCTCGCACGAGGCGCTGAAGGCGGCGCGGGCCATCGGGGACGAGGGGACCGGTCCCAGGCGCTGGCGCGCTGGCCCCCCATTTGACCGAGCCCGGGCTCCGCGAGGCGCTGGAGGCGGCGCGGGCCATCGGGGACGAGGGGTCCCGGTCCGAGGCGCTGGCGCGCTGGCCCCGCGCCTGGCGGAGCTGGCCACCCGGCCGAGGCGCTGGAGGCGGCGCGGGCCATCGGCGACGAGGGGTACCGGTCCCAGGCGCTGGCCGCGCTGGCTCCCCGTCTGGCGCGAGCTAGGCCACCCGGCCGAGGCGCTGGAGGCGGCGCGGGCGATCGGAGTACGAGTGGTCCCGGTCCGCGGCGCTGGCCGCGCTGGCCCCCCGCCTGACCGAGCCCTGGCTCCGCGAGGCGGTGGAGGCGGCGCGGGCCATCGGAGACGAGGGGTCCCGGTCCCGGGCGCTGGCCGCGCTGGCCCCGCGCCTGGCGGAGCTAGGCCACCCGGCCGAGGCCCTGGAGGCGGCGCGGGCCATCGGAGACGAGGGGTACCGGTCCCAGGCGCTGGCCGGGCTGGCCCCCCATCTGCCGACCGAGCGGACCGTGCCTCCGCGAGGCCTTGGCGGCGGCGCGGGCCATCGGAGCCGAGTGGTCCCGGTCCCAGGCGCTGGCCGGGCTGGCCCCCCACCTGACCGAGCCCTGGCTCCGCGAGGCGCTGGAGGCGGCGCGGGCGATCCGAGACGCGGGGTCCCGGTCCCAGGCGCTGGCCGCGCTGGCCCCCCGCCTGGCGGAGCAAGGTCACCCGGCCGAGGCGCTGGGGGCGGCGCGGGCCATCGGGGACGGGAGGGACCGGTCCCGGGCGGTGGCCGCGCTGGCTCCGCGCCTGGCGGAGCTAGGCCATCCGGCCGAGGCGCTGGAGGCGGTGCGGGCCATCGGAAACGAGGAGGTACTACCGGTCCCAGGCGCTGGCTGCGCTGGCTCCCCAATTGGCGGATCTGACCCCAGCCACGCTCTCTCCCCTCTGGAGCAGAACGCTTCGTCTCTTGGCGACTCGCACGCGCCGGAACCTCCTGACAGACCTGATCGTTGTTGTCCCCCTACTCACCGCGTTAGGTGGGGCAGAGGCGATGGCCGAGACCGCCCGCGCGATCCGAGACGTGGGGCGGTGGTGGCCGTAACGCGCGACTGGTGGCTGGAGGACTGCAGCGTTGAACGGCCCCTGCCATGCGGTAATAATGTGGGCACTGGCCCAGTGCGCTGGGACGCACCGGCGAGGCGGTCCCAATGTCTTGGCAATGGGTATCTCATGCCGACTGTCTTGCGGACCGGTCCTTACCGCTTTTACTTCTACAGCCACGAGCTGCATGAGCCGCCGCATGTCCATGTCGATCGGGACGATCTCTCGGCCAAGTTCTGGTTGCAGCCGGTCGGGCTCGCGCGGAACTTCGGGTTCTCGCCCAAGGAGTTGCGGCGGATTCAAAAACTGGTCACCGAACATGAAGCGGCATTCTTGGAGGCTTGGCATGGGCATCTTGGCGCTGGCGGCTGACGAGCGTGTCGCCGACGTGAAGTTCACCAAGGATACCCTCAGCGTCGCCCTGCGGGACGGGCGGACCATCACGGTCCCGCTGGCCTGGTATCCTCGCTTGTTCAACGCCACCGCGGCCCAGCGGAAGAACTGGCGCATCGCGGGTGGCGGCTACGGCATTCATTGGCCGGACGTCGATGAGGATCTCAGCACCGAGGGGCTCCTCCGGGGTGCGCCGCCCCGCGCCCGGCACAGGTCAAGGCTCAGAGCAACACGGGACGCCGACCAAAACGCTGAAGCCGACCGGGCCGGCCGTTCTTGCTTCCGCGCTGCATTCGGTTCTTGCAGGCCAGCCCGGCCGCTTGGCTTGGTCGTCCGGCGGCTTGGGTCATGTTCCTTCTGTTAATTTCACCTCCCCTGGGGCTGACGCCGCCAGGCTATGAGCTTCCGCCGCTCCGCGGCTGGCGAACCTCGCGCTCGGGCGATTCCGTCGCTGTCGCAACGAAACAGCAGCGGCAGGAGGCACGGAACAGGAACGTGCCATACGAACCTTTCATCACCCCAGCCTCGCCCTCCCGAAGAAAGGGAAACAGCCCTGGCCGGCTCGTCAGCCGGCCTGGCGTCACCTCGGGCGGTTTCGTATGGTAGGGGGGACGATGCTCCAGGGAGTCAATCTCACGGGTGAATCTCCCGCCGGCCGCTTCCCATGAATCGCGGCGTGTCGTGTTGTCCATCGTGAACTCGGAGCCCTCGAGCTTGCCGCCGACCCTGGAAGCGACCGATAACATCGCCTGGCACTTGCACGCGATGGCCCGCCGGCATCCCGATCAGCTCGCGGTGGTGGTTCCCGAGGGCCGGAACCGCGGAGGCCGGGTCTGCTACAGCCACTTGACCTACCGCCAGCTCGACCAGGACAGCGACCGGATCGCCCTGGGGCTCGGCGCCTGCGGAATCGCGCCGGGGACCCGGGCCGCGGTCATGGTCAGTCCGGGACTCGATTTCTTCGCCCTGACGTTCGCGCTCTTCAAGGCCGGCGTGGTCCCGGTGCTGATCGATCCGGGGATGGGGCTGAAAAGCCTGGGGAAGTGCTTGAAGGAAGCCGCTCCGGAGGTTTTCATCGGGATCTCCAGGGCGGTCTGGGCCAGGCGGCTGCTCGGCTGGGGAAGAGAGTCCGTGCGCCGCGTCATCCTGGTCGCGCCCGGGCGAGAAGCGGTCGGGCCTCCAGACGCTCGACGACCTGCGCCGGGCCGGGCAGACAGTGATCGACCAGGGGGTGCAGGCCTCGTCGCCGTTCCCCGCGGTGGCGCCCGATCAACCCGCCGCGATCCTGTTCACCAGCGGCAGCACGGGCCCGCCCAAGGGGGCCGTCTACACGCATGGCATCTTCCAGGCTCAGATCGAGCGGTTTCGCGTGCTTTACGAGATCGAGCCGGGCGAGATCGATCTCTGCACGTTCCCCCTGTTCGCCCTCTTCGCCCCCGCGCTGGGGATGACGGCGATCGTGCCGGACATGGATCCCACCCGACCGGCCCGCGTCGATCCCGACAAGCTGTTCGAGGCCATCGACGACTTCGGTCCGACGAACCTGTTCGGCTCGCCCGCACTGCTGCGGCGGGTCGGTCCGGCGGGCGCTGAGCGGGGCCTGAAGATCCCCACGCTCCGCCGCGTGGTCACGGCGGGCGCGCCGGCCTCGGCCCGGGTGCTCGGCGAGTTTGCCCGGCTGCTCGAGCCGCCGGCGGAGATCTTCACGCCCTATGGCGCCACCGAGGCCCTGCCCGTCGCCTCGATCGGCAGCCGCGAGATCCTGGAAGAGACCGGGCGGCAGACCGACCAGGGCGCCGGCGTGTGCGTCGGCCGTCCTGTCGAGGGGGTCGAGGTGCGGATCATCCGGATCAGCGACGAGCCGATCCCTTCGTGGTCCGACGACCTCGAGCTGAGCGACGGCACGATCGGCGAGATCGTCGTCGCCGGTCCCGTCGTCACTCGCGAGTACTTTCGCCGTCCCGAGGCCACCGCCCTGGCGAAGATCGCCGACCCGCGCAGGGGCACCTTCTTCCACCGGATGGGAGACCTCGGCTACCGCGACGACCAGGGCCGGATCTGGTTCTGCGGCCGGAAATCGCACCGGGTGGTCCTGGCGGACACCACGCTCTACACCATCTGCTGCGAGGGCGTCTATAACGCCCATCCCGACGTCGCGCGGTCGGCGCTGGTGGGCGTGAAGGTCAAGGACAGAATGGTGCCCGTGCTCTGCGTCGAGCCGGTTCGGCCCCTGGGCCGCACCGAGCAGGAACGGGTCCGCCGCGAGCTCCTCGATCTGGGCGCGGGCTTCGCCCACACCGCGCGGATCGAGACCATCCTGTTCCACCCCTCGTTCCCCGTGGACATTCGCCACAACTCGAAGATTTTCCGCGAGAAGCTGGCGGTCTGGGCCGCGAGGAAGCTGCGATGACCGACGACCGCAGCGCACCGGTTCTGGTCACCGGGGGCGGAGGGTTCCTGGGGTCGGCGATCGTCCGCATGCTCCGCGAGCGCGGCCAGGCCGTCCGCTCGCTGGCTCGCCACTTCTATCCTGCAGGTCGATGCGCTCGGAGCGTCGCAGATTCAAGGCGACGTGGCCGACCCGGCGATCGTCTCGGGAGCCGTCGAGGGGTGTGCCACGGTCTTCCACGTGGCGGCCAAGGCGGGACTCTGGGGGTCGTATTCCGAGTATCATCGCAGCAACGTGGTGGGGACCGAGAACGTCATCGCCGCCTGCCGGAAGCACGGGGTCCGAAGGCTGATCTACACGAGCTCTCCCAGCGTCGTGTTCACGGGGCACGACCTGGAGGGGGTGGACGAGTCGATCCCTTACGCAACCCGGTATGACGCGGCTTACCCGGCGACCAAGGCGATCGCGGAGAAGCTGGTCCTGAAGAGCAACGATGCAAAGCTTGCCACGGTGTCGCTTCGACCCCACCTGATCTGGGGGCCCGGGGACAACAACATCCTCCCACGGATCTATGCCCTGGCGCGGGCGCGCCGGCTCTTCCGGATCGGCCGCTGCAATCCGCTCATCGACCTGACCTACATCGACAACGCCGCGTTCGCCCACGTGCTGGCCGGCGAGCGGCTGGATTCCGGCTCGCCGGTCGCCGGCAAAGCGTACTTCATCGCCCAGGGCCAGCCGGTGCCCCTCTGGGACATGGTCAACCGCTTCCTCGAGATCGCCCATCTGCCGCCAGTGACGCGCAGCGTCCCCCGGGCCCTCGCCGTGGCCCTGGGTGGAGGGCTGGAGGCGGCGTTCAGGCTCTTCCGGCTTCCCGGAGAGCCGCGGATGACCCGGTTCCTCGCTCGCGAGCTCTCCACCGCCCACTGGTACAACCTGGACGCCGCCCGTCGCGATCTGGGATACTCGCCCCAGGTCGGCATCGAGGAGGGCCTGCGTCGACTCGCCGAATCGATGCGCCCGGCCGCCGTCTAGAGCCATTTGCCGTCGCATGGCTCACTCCAGTAGGGCAAGACTTGTCCTGCCGAGTGAGCCAGCCGGTGCCGGCAGGACGAATCCTGCCCTACAGGATCCCCGAATGAGCCAGTGCCGCCAGGATGAATCCTGCCCTACGAGATTCGACTTCTAGGTGTATGCCACCCGAACGTGAACCGCTCTCGCATCGGTCCGCGAGGGCTGACTTCGCGCCGCCGCGGCGAGGGGCGTCACAGGGGTTCAACCAAACCATGGATCGGCGAGTCTACGCCATCGCCACGATGGACACGAAGGGCCAGGAACTCGCCTTCCTGGCCGAGCGGCTTCGCGCGGCCGGCGTGGACGTTGTGACGGTGGACGTCGGAACGCTCTCGAGTCCTACGGCGGAGCCGGACGTCGATCGAGCCACGGTGGCCGGCTATCACCCCGAGACGAGCAGCCGGGAATCTCTTGGGAGTAGAGCCAGCAGCGCGACGGCCAACCCATCACGACTTTCCAGCCGGACGACGGCCAGACCGATGACGAGCACCCAGGCCAGGCAGACCAGCAGCGGTCTGGCCCATCGGATGCCCCGAGCGCCCGGGCGCTCGGGAGAGCGGTGGTCGGCCATACTCACCACCTCGACCTCGGAGGTCGCCTCTTCGCGGCGACTCGACCGTTCACGGGGAACATGGAGCCGGCGACGGGTCCTGGGCGGGCTCCCGCCGCAGCCAGATCGTGAAGCATGCCCCGCCATCGGGGTTGTTTCTGACGGTCAATCGCCCCCCTTGCTCTTCCAGGACCTCGGATGCCAGGTGAAGCCCGTAGCCGCTCCCTCCTTCCTTGGTGCTGAAGAAGGGCTCGAAGATGCGCTCGAAGTAGATGTCGGGGACCCCCGGGCCGTCATCGCTGACCTCGATCTTCACCCAGGAACCCTCGGCGCTGTCTTCGAGCCCGCTCCGGAGACGGATCGTGCCCGTTTTTCGAACCGTGGCGATCGCCTGGTGGGCATTGGTCAGAAGATCGAACAGCACCTGGATGATCCGTCCGGCGTCGGCGCGCACCAGCGGAATGCCGGGCTCGCACGTGGCCTGGACCTGGATCCCCCGGCTGCTCAGGGGCAGTCCCTTGACGAACAGCTCGACCGCCTCGTGCACCAGAGGCCCGAGATCCAGGAGCTGGAGCTGGGGGGGGCCGGAACGAACGGTGGCCATCAGGTGCTCGAGCCGGACCTGGAGCAAGTGCGTGCCACGGAGAATCGAATCGACCCACTGGAGATCGTCGCTGTCCGCCTTCATGTTCAACCGGAGCAGCTCGGCACTTCCGCGAATCACCGAGAGGGGCCCGCGGATCTCGTGGATGATTCCGGCAAGCAGGCGGCCAACCTGCACGAGCTGTCGGTTCAGCATCGACAGGCTGACGAGCTGACGGTAGCGAACCAGCCGCCGCACCCGCGCCAGGATCAACTCGGCGGCCGAGTCCTTGGCCACGTAGTCGTCGGCGCCGGCCTGGAGCCCCGCGAGCACATCCGTGTCGTCATGCTTCACGGTGAGCATCAGCACCGGGACATCGGCGAGCTGCCGGTTCTCCCTGAGAGCGCGGCAGACGTCGAGCCCGTCCAGGTCGGGAAGATTCACGTCAAGCACGATGATGTGGGGCCGGACCTCGAGCGCCTTGGCAACCGTCTCCGATCCCCGGGCGATCTCGAAGACCGTGTATCCGCTCCGCGAGAGGATCGTCCGGAAGAGCGCACGATCGGCCGGGCTGTCATCCACGATCAGCACCGTGCCCTTTTCCTCCATTCTCAACCCCCGTCTCCCAGCGTCGACGGCTTTCGAGCCTGCCTCGCTCTCCATAGTAAGATGATCGGACCGAGATCAGACCACAAGACCTGGCCGATTCGGCTCGCACCGATCGTTTCTGTCGAGACTCGTGGCTATAATACCGTAAGCTGTCAATCCTGGACTGATGATTCCACGTGCTCCAGGCCTATCGGCCTGGGCTGTTCAGCGACGTTACGGGTCCCGAGAGCTCCTCGCCACCATGCCTTCCACAATGACCTCGGCCACAGGCATTTCAAGCCCTCACGAGACTTCCCCCCTTGCCCTGGAGACCTACAGGGGCCTTGCCGATTCCGACCTCGAAGATCGGATCGCCCGGGTGAAGAAGGAGCTCGGAGAGTCACTGCTGATCCTGGGACACCACTACCAGCAGGATCCGGTGATCCGGTTCGCCGACCTCCGGGGCGACAGCCTGAAGCTCAGCCAACTGGCTGCCCAGAGCCAGAACTGCCGGTCCATCGTGTTCTGCGGCGTCCACTTCATGGCGGAGACAGCCGACATCCTGTCTCGCGACGAAGTGCAGGTCTACCTGCCCGACATGTCCGCAGGGTGCAGCATGGCCGACATGGCCGACCTGGACTCGGTCGAGGCCGCCTGGGCCGACCTCGGTGAGATCATCGACACCGAGGAGCTGATGCCGGTCACCTACATCAACTCCACCGCCGAACTCAAGGCGTTCTGCGGCCGTCACGGGGGGATCGTTTGCACCAGCTCGAATGCGCGGGCCGTGCTCGACTGGGCCTTCGCACGCCGGCGCCGGGCTCTCTTCTTCCCGGACCAGCATCTGGGACGAAACACGGCCCGAACCATGGGAATCCCGCTCGATCAGATGACCGTCTGGGATCCCCGCCAGAACCTGGGAGGAAACTCGGCGGAGGCGCTGGAGCGCTGCCGTGTCTTGCTCTGGAAAGGCCACTGCTCGGTTCACCAGATGTTCAAGCCGGCTCACGTGGCCCAGTTCCGACGCCAGTTTCCCGGGATCAAGATCCTGGTCCACCCGGAATGCATGATGGAGGTCGTCGATCAAGCCGACATCGTCGGCTCCACGGAATTCATCATCCAGACCATCGAACGGGCCCCAGCGGGCTCGAGCTGGGCGATTGGAACCGAACTTCATCTGGTCAATCGGCTCGCCGCCGAGAACCCGGACAAGACGATCCATTTTCTTTCCCCGATGGTCTGCATGTGCGCAACCATGTACCGGATTGACCTGCCCCACCTGGCCTGGTGCCTGGAGAACCTGGCACAGGGAACCCCGGTAAACCTCATCAAGGTCGAACCCGAGACGGCCCGCTGGGGTCGCATCGCCCTCGAGCGGATGCTCGCCCTCAATTAGCATGGCTGTCATCCGACCTTGCCACGTCAACCCCACCGAAGCCACCGGCTTTTTTTCTTACCCTAGACCCTCTTATTTTCCGCTCTTTCCCTCCTTCCGCGTCCAAGATGCCAGCAGGGCATCTTTGTGCTCAGAAATCGTCTGGAACACGAGCCTCGGTCGCTGGTTCTCGGTTGCACCCGGCAAGTGGGCTTGATAAGTATGGGGGCAGCAAGCGACGTGGCAATGGAGCCATTGGAATCAGAAACCGATGTGGATTGCGAGTCAAGAATCATGGCTGTGATGACGAAACAAGGGCCGGTCATGTCGCAGACGGACATCGAGATGACCGTCCATGCGAATCACTGGAATCCGTTCACGGTACTGGGTCTTCATGAGCTCCCAGGAAATGGCAACGGGCTGAAGGACTGGGTGGTCCGGGCGTTCCTCCCCGAAGCGCGCACGGCCCAGGTCGTCGATCTGACGCACGGCGAGCCCGGAACGCTCGTGCCGATGGAGAAGATCCACTCCGACGGGCTTTTTCAGGCCGTTTTTTCGGACCGAGCCGAGCCGCTTCGATACCGCTTGAAGCTCGAGAACCACGAGGGGCACAGCTGGCAGCTGGTCGACCCCTACTGCTTCGGGCCCGTCCTCACCGATTTTGATCTTCATCTTCTCGGCGAGGGAACCCACCTGCGAAACTTCGAGCGGCTGGGCGCTCACCTCCGCACGCACGAGGGCTTCCGGGGCGTCCACTTCGCCGTCTGGGCGCCCAACGCCCAGCGCGTGAGCGTGATCGGAAACTTCAACCACTGGGACGGCCGCCGCCATCCGATGCGAAATCGTGGCGCCACCGGCATCTGGGAACTGTTCATTCCCGATCTCTGCGAGGGCGAGGTCTACAAGTTCGAGATCAAGAGCCGGAACCACGGCTACCTCGTGCAGAAATCCGATCCCTACGGCTTCGCCTCCGAGCTCCGCCCCAAGACCGCGTCGATGGTCTGGGACGTCTCCAAGTTCTCCTGGAACGATGAGGAGTGGATGGCGTCGCGGACCGAGCGACAGGCGCTCGACCGACCGATCGCCGTGTACGAGATTCATCTCGGGTCATGGAAACGGAAGCCCGAGCAAGGACGGCGGCTTTCTCAACTACCGCGAGCTCGCCCACGACCTGGTGGCTCATCTCGAGCACACCCACTTCACCCACATCGAGCTCATGCCGATCACGGAACATCCGTTCGACGGAAGCTGGGGATACCAGCCGGTCGGCTACTTCGCCCCGACCGCGCGTCACGGGACGCCGGACGATTTCGCCTACTTCGTCGACCACCTTCATCGGCACGGCTTCGGAGTGATCCTCGACTGGGTCCCCGCGCATTTCCCCAACGACCTTCACGGGCTGGGCTACTTCGACGGCACCCATCTCTACGAGCACGCCGACCCCCGGCTGGGCGAGCATCGCGACTGGGGCACCAAGATCTTCAACTACGGCCGCGCCGAGGTCCGCAACTTCCTCTTCGGCAACGCCCTGTTCTGGCTGGAGCGGTACCACATCGACGGCCTGCGGGTCGATGCGGTGGCCTCGATGCTCTATCTCGACTACTCGCGCAAGCCCGGCGAGTGGGTGCCCAACATGTTCGGCGGCAACGAGAACCTGGAGGCGATCGACTTCCTCAAGCAGCTCAACGAGATCTGCCATCGCGAACACCCCGGAATCCTGACCATCGCCGAGGAATCGACGAGCTGGTCGGGCGTGTCCCGGCCCACCTATCTCGGCGGACTGGGCTTCAGCCTCAAGTGGAACATGGGGTGGATGAACGACACGCTCCGCTACATCTCCAAGGACCCCGTTTACCGCAAGTACGAGCACGGCTCGCTGACCTTCAGCATGATCTATGCCTTCACCGAGAACTTCATCCTGCCCCTCTCCCACGACGAGGTCGTCCACGGCAAGCGCTCCTTGCTCGACAAGATGCCCGGCGACCTCTGGCAGAAGTTCGCGAATCTCCGGCTGCTCTACGCTTACATGTACGGGCACCCCGGAAAGAAGCTGCTCTTCATGGGAGACGAGATCGCCCAGTGGCGCGAGTGGAACCACGACGAGAGCCTCGACTGGCACCTGCTCCAGTGGCGCGACCACCAGGGAATCCTCAGGCTCGTGAGCGACCTGAACGCGATTTACAGGGAACAGCCGTCGCTCCACGAGGTGGACTTCGACTGGCAAGGCTACGAGTGGCTGGAGCTGCACGACTGGGAGAACAGCGTGCTCGCCTTCCTTCGCCGGGCAAGAAACCCGGATGACTCCATGGTGGTGGTCTGCAACTTCACCCCGGTCGTCCGCGATGAGTACCGCATCGGCGTGCCGGCCGGCGGCTTCTACCGCGAGGTGCTCAACACCGATTCGGAGTGCTACGGCGGCTCGAACGTGGGCAACCAGGGAGGCGTCTGGGCCATCCCCGAGCCCTACGCCGGCCGCCCCTTCCACCTGGAGCTCCGGCTGCCCCCCCTGGGAGTCCTGTACCTCAAGACCCCGACCGCGGCCGGAGCCTGAATGCGAGGTCAACCAGGCTGCCTCTCCGCCACGTGCCAGGCACAGCCCACCACTGAACCGGTGGGCTGCTTCATCACCTCAATCACGGTGGGTGAGCGCCCGCCCGGACCGGACCGCGCTCACTCCTCCTCGAAATCGTCCAGGGACTGGAACATCCTGGGACGCGATCCCTTGGGCGGGACCGAGGATGGCTGGGCCGGGTCTTCGGGACTTCGCGCCACCTGCGGGATCAGCTCGTCGATCGAGACGTTCCAGGTCACGTGGCCAATCGCGACGACGGCTGTCTTCTTGCGGGGATCGAGCTTGACGACGCGGCCGGGGCGGTCGTATCCGAGGCGCGGAACGACCACCCGATCGCCGGGCTGGAGCCGCGCCCGGGCCTCGGCAAGCTGATCCTCGCGCTGGGCCTCGCGCTGGAGGTCCGCCAGTCTCTGGGCGAGCGCCTCACGCGTGCGCTGGGCCTCGGCCTGGGCCTGCAAGGCTGATTGGCGCAGGTCCTCGGCCTCCTTGCGGAGCCGCTGGAGGAGCTCCCATTCCGGCTCGAGGGAGCCGCGCCGCTGCTGGAGATAGGCCTCGGCCCGGCTCACGACGTGCTCGGGCAGGCTCAGGCGGCGGGCGATCTTGAGAGCGTTCGACTGGCCCACGTCGCCGATGTGCAGCCGATAGCGAGGCTGCAGGGTCTCGACGTCGAACTCGACGGCGGCATTCTCCGCCCTGGGATTGGTCATGGCGTAGGACTTCAGATCGCCGATGTGAGTGGTGACGATCGACCGGCAGCCGATGCTGTCGAGCTCATCGAGGATGGCACGCCCCAGCGCGGCCCCCTCGGCCGGGTCGGTACCCGCGCCCAGCTCGTCCAGCAAGACCAGCGAGTGCTCCGTGGCTTTGGCCAGGATCCGGGAGATCCGCCGCACGTGGGATGAGAACGTGGAGAGCGACTGCTCGAGACTCTGCTCATCGCCGATATCCGCCAGGACGTCATCGAAGACCGGAAGCCGGGAGCCCTCCTCGGCCGGCACGTGGAGCCCGCTCTGGGCCATGACGGCAAGCAGCCCCACAGTCTTGAGAGCCACGGTCTTGCCCCCCGTGTTGGGCCCCGTGACGATCATGAGCTGGAACTGGACGCCGAGGTGGACATCGATCGGCACCACGGCCTCCGTTTCCTTCCGGAGCGGAGTCGGGAGAGCTACCGGGTTCGGCGGAGCGGGCGACGACGAATCCGAACAGTTCTCGGTCGGCTGGGTGGCCAGCACACTGTCGACCTCTTCGCCGGATTGCTTGGCCGCCGGCACGGGCCGGGGAGCGGCCCTGACCGCATCGGGAGAAGGAAGTCCGGGATCCTTGCGGAAGATCGCCTCGAGCAGCGGATGCCTCGCTGCGCGAAGCACGAGCTGCCCCTCCGTATTCATTTCCGGGGCTGACATGCGGTAGTCAAGGCTGAGCCGGGCCCGCGCATGAATCAGGTCCAGCTCCGCCATCGTGGCCAGCGTCTGGAGCAGCGAGTCGGCCACCATCCCGACCTGGGCGCTGAGCCAGCGGAGGATCCGTCGAATCTCCTTGGCCTCGCGGGACCGGAGATACGAGACCTGGGCGGACTGCTCCGAGATCGCGGTCGGCTCGATGTAAACCGTCTCGTTGGTGGCGCTGGTCCGCTGGACGGAGCCCTGAATCTCGCCGCGATGGTCTTTCGCCACGGGCAAGACGTAGTGATGGCCCACTCTCGTGAAGTTCGGGTACCGGAGGATCCGCTTGATCTCGGGCGATCGGAGCATCCGGCTGAGTGTCTCCTGGATCCGGTCCTCGACCTGGGCGATCTCGCGCCGGAGCAGGGAGAGCCGCCGGCTCGCGGTGTCCAGAACCTTGGCCCGGCTGTCCAGGCAGCCCTCGATGGCGGTCGCGACTCCGGAAAACTCGCCCACGCCCTGCCGCAGGCCGCCCAGCCGGGGAAACTGTTCCCCCACCCTCGCCAGCCAGCGATCGAGTTCGCCAAGGGCTCTCAGGGTTTCGACGGTCTCGGCCAGCTCCTCGGCCTCGAGCATCGCGCCGATCTGCGCGCGCGCACGTGGGGACGGATGTCGTGCAGGCCGCCGAGCGGAGGCGAGAGCCGCGAGCGGATCGCCTCGACCATCTCGGTCGTGAGCACCAGGCGGTCATGGATCTCGGCCTGATCCGTCACCGGTTCCAGGCTGCGGGCTGCCTCCTTTCCCAGGGAGCACGCGGCACGCGCTGCCACCAGGGAACGGATCTTGTCGAATTCCAGGAGATCGAGCGTGTGCGTGTCCATGTGGTCTCGCGGCCCGGGACCCTTGATCTGACCGGCGGCAGAGACCGGCAGGGCAGCTCTCGGTGATCGAGGCAGTGGCTTCAGGGCGGACACCCCGCGGGCGTCCCCGGTTCGCAATCTTACCAGATCGCGTCAAGGCGCGCCTGGCGCGTCAGGCAGACCCAGGGCGGAGAGGATCGGCCCTGATGCCGTCCTCCCCTGCGTTTACGACGCGAGCTCCGACTTCCCAGCAAGGCCAGGTCATCGTGTTCTGGTCGAGGCCGGCGATCCGGATGAGGCTGCGGCTGCGGGCGGAGATCCTGTCGCAGCATTGGTCTTGGCCGTGGGATCGCTCGCGGGAGCCGGCGATGCCCCTGCCTCGAGCATCGGCTTGAGGTGACGCCGCCAGGCGGCGATCTCGGTACCCTGGTCCGTACGCGTCAGCTTGCGCAGCGCGCTGAGTGAGGCCAGGCGAATGGCAGGGTCCTCGTGTTCCATGGCGTCGACGAGCATGCGATAGATTCGCGGGTCCGACGTTTTGAGCTCGGCCAGCCCTTCGATGGCCGCGATCCTCGCGTCCTCGAGATTGTCCAGGGTCATCACCTGGGCCAGCACCGTGGCGTCCTCGGATCGGCCCACCTTGCCGAGTGCACGACACGCCTCGATCTTGATCACGGCCTCGGAACTGCTCACGGCCTTGACGATCAGGTCACGCGCCTGGGGATCGCGCAGCTCTCCCAGAGTCCGGCAGATGATGGCCCGGCTGGCCACCGGTTCGTGCCCGTGCTCGTACTTGTCGATGAGCGTTCGGACGGCCTCTTCTTTCTGCTCCTTGGTGTCGTAAGCATCCGGTGACGCCAGCTTGGAATACGCGAGATAGCGCACGTTGGGGTCGGGGTTTGTTCGCACGTGCCCGAGGAAGCTCTTGGCGGTCGTTCCCACATAGGTCGAGCAGCCTGCGGTCGCGAACACGGAGACCGCCAGGAGCCAGGACCAGAGAGGGCGAACGTTCACCAGGCTGGTGGAGGCATCATCCATGACCATCGGCCCCGCCTTGCGACTAGGGACTGGTTGGATCGTTGGTTCAACCGCAGTCCCTCGCGGCTAACCTCGATCACGACCTTGAGAGAAGAGACCGTCGCGATCGGCGTGGATGTGGAATAGGCAGCCGGTAGACCAGACCATGACGGCGCGGTCATCTTAGCGGCAAGCCGCCGACTCGCCAAGGTCGAGTTGACAACGGGATCCGAAGTCGGCAAGAGGTGAAAGGGTCGGAGCGGAAACTGCGCAGCTGATAAGCCGGCTCCCCTCCACGGAAAAGAGAGGAGCCGGCTCATCGATCGCCACGCTTCACTGCGGCCTGGAAGCCAGGGCAGGCTGGGCAAGTGGGATGCCCGAATCACGCCGGAAAGCGACAGGGGAAGACATCGACACGCCAGGGTCGAGCCGCCGTCGACAGGTCCCGCAGGACCGAGGCGCATAGCCAGCGAGAGCAAGCTCACATCGGAGAGGCCGAGCTGCTGCTCTCGGTCACGGGCGGCGCGACAGGCGCATGCTTCTCGCCAAGCTTGGTGATGAAGTAGCGGAAGTGCTCCTGGCCCTTTTCCTTCTTACCCTTCTTGATGAGCTTCTTCGCGAGCAGGGTGGCGAGGGTCTTGGCGGTCGCCTTGGTGCCGAGCAGCCCGACGGCCCGGGTATCCAACACCTGCTTCAGAAGAGCCCTCTGGGGATCGGTCAACTTGACGCTTGCGACCTTCTTGGGGGCGGCCTTCTTGGCTCCGGCTTTCGGAGCCTTGGCCTTCTTGGGAGCGGCCTTCTTGGGGGCGGCCTTCTTGACTGCGGGCTTGGCCTTCTTGACCGCGGGCTTGGCCTTCTTGGCTGCGCTCTTGGGTGCCGTCGACTTCTTCACTGCCATCGGAATCACCTCGTTGCTAAACATGTTCGCTCATCTTCGACCAACTCTCATCGAGCGGTCCCTGCGCCAATTCATAGCAAATCTTTGAATCAGTGGAAGAGGAAGATTGGCGAAAAACGCGGATTTTCTCGGTTTTTTTTGGATCGTGAGGATTTCGCACGCTTCGAAGCAACGTGCTCTGAAGCTCTTGAATCATGCGGCACTGAGTTATGCCAACTGGATCATCGGTTCAGAGAATTGCGTTTTCCCCCGTGTTTTCCGCGGTTTTCCGAGGGCACACGGTGCGCGAAGGAGGTTCACCTCATCGCCACGCTCGACACTCCGACGCGCACCGAGCGAGCACTGCGCGATCCGATCGCTCGCGCGGTGGTTTCGCGAAACGAAAGGACGCGAGAGCTCGTCGGCGCTGCTGGACAAGGTTAGCCACGTCGAGCGCCAGGCCCTGTTGAGCAAGCACTGCCGCTAGCGCGAACGGGGCCCGCGGCGCGGGGCCGAGACTCGCTCGAGAGAAAGAGAGCGAGCCCGCGAGCCTTCAGCGCCCCCGTGGGGGCGCGCTTGGGGGTCACTCTCGGTCGCGGCGCCGCTGGGCGGAAGCGGCACGATGGTCCCCCACGACCGCGGGTCGACGCGATCCCAAGAACCGCTCCGCGCGATCGCCCTTGCCGCAAGAAGTCTCGCGGGGTATGCATGTCCTCAGCGAAGCAGGATCATCGCGGTCTTCGAAGGGGAGACGACCTGCTGCGGGGAACCGATGCCGGCCGCCACTCCGACTGGCCATTTCCTGGCCCGCGTAGCAATCGAGAGGACTTGCGGCGCGTCGCAGCATCGTGCATACTTACTGAACAAACAATCAGAGTTAGCCGATCCACGGGAAAGGACAGCGCGTTCGGTGATCACCCACATTCGAGGGATACTCAAGACGGTCTGCGACGAGACGCTGACCCTGGCGGTCGAGCCCTTCGAGATCGAGATCCTGATCCCCGAGCACACCCGTCGCCAGGTCCAGGGCAAGCTCGGCGAGCCGGTCACGCTCCACACCATCTTCTACATCGACGGGAACGCCATGACGGGGCGGATGGTGCCGCGGCTCATCGGATTCCTCTCGCCGATCGACCGGGAGTTCTTCGACACGTTCTGCTCGGTGGACGGCGTCGGAGTTCGCAAGGCGCTCCGTGCCATGGTCCGACCGGTCCGTGAGCTGGCCCGCACCATCGAAGACCAGGACGTCAAGATGCTGGCGACCTACCCGGGCATCGGCGAGGCGATGGCCGAGCGGATCGTGGCCAAGCTCCGCCGCAAGGTGGGCAAGTTCGCGCTGATCATCGGCCCGGACGCGGCCGCCAGCGGGGCTGCGGACACCAACGGCTCCCCCGAGAACGCCGAACCCGACGTGATTCGCGACACCTACGCCGCCCTGCTCTCGGTCGGTCACACCGAGAGCCAGGCACGCCAGGCCATCGACCGCGTGCTGGCGAACGCCGGCAAGAAAAAATTCAAGTCCGTAGCCGACATGATCGAAGCGATCTATCAGCAGAGTCGGCAGTAGAAAGTAGGCAGCGGGCAGTAGGCCGGGGATCGTGGCCGGTGGGCCGAAAGCGGAGATTCCAAAGGGCTGGCTTCCGGTTCCGCATTCCGCGGTTCCGAATCTTGGGGGTTCAATGAGAGAGCCAATCATCCAGTCAAACCGGGAGCGGGACAACGGGGGGAGCCAGGAGGGGGATTCCGGCTCGCAGGCATCGCGCCAGCCCCGGGTGATCGATCCGGTCGACGAGAAGCTCCGGCCACAGCGGCTGGCCGAGGTCGTCGGGCAGCGAGCCGTCGCGGAGCGCCTGGCCATCGCTCTCCTGGCCGCGCGAAGCGAGGCGAGCCGCTGCCGCACATCCTCTTCGACGGCCCCCCAGGACTGGGCAAGACCACGTTCGCGACGGTGCTCCACAACGAACTCGGTGTCGAGCTGAACATCACCAGCGGGGCGGCGCTCGACAAGAAGATGGACGTCATGCCCTATCTGACGAACGCGGCCGAGGGCTCGATCCTCTTCATCGACGAGATCCACCGGCTGCCCAAGGCCGTCGAGGAATTCATCTATCCGGTGATGGAAGATTTCCGCGTCGACGTCGTGCTGGGCGAAGGAATGTCGGCCCGGACGATCAACCTTCCTTTGAAGAAGTTCACGATCATCGGCGCCACCACTCGGAGCGGCATGCTCTCGGGCCCGCTTCGCGAACGGTTCCACATGCATGAGCACCTGGAGTTCTACGACGTGGACGACCTTGCCCGGATCATCGCGGTCAACGCGGTCAAGCTGAAGACCACGATCGCCCCGGACGCCGCGTGGGAACTGGCCGGCCGAAGCCGCGGCACTCCGCGAATCGCCAACGCACGGCTGCGATGGGTTCGCGATTATTCCATTGCGCGGGCTGATGGCCACATCATCCAGTCCATCGCCCGGGACGCGCTGGACATGCAGGAGATCGATTCGCAGGGACTCGACAAGCAAGACAGGCGCTACATGGAGACCCTGATCCGCGTCTTCAAGGGGGGGCCGACCGGCGTCGAGGCCCTGGCCGCCACCATGAACGTCGCTGTCGACACCCTGCGCGATGAGGTCGAGCCCTACCTGCTCCGCCGCGAGTTCGTGGTCCGGACCCCGCGCGGCCGCCAGGCCTGCGCGTCGGCCTATCGCCACCTCGGAATGGCCGAGCCGGTGTCCGATCCCGAACTGCCCCTCCTGGAACAGCAGCGGCGGCTGTTCGAGTAGCGAGAGCATGTCGCGCGGAGCGCGGACGGATCGTCCGGTCGATCACTCGTCGGGCCTGATCGGCCGTGTGGCTCGGATCAAGCGATCACGGACCGCGCGCCATTCCGGTTGATCCGGCGGCATCCGGACGACGATGAGCTCGAGTCCGAGTGAGTCGATCTGGTGGAGCAAGGCATAGAGCTCCCGGCCAGCTGTTGTCGGGTCGGTGAGCTCTGCGCGTTGAACGGTGGTGGGCAATTCCGGAACCTCGGTGGTTCCCAGAAGGACGACGGCGGCTCGTTCGGGCCAGCCGATCCACCGAAACTCCGCGGCCGCCTCGACGCGGACGGACGGGGTCCGAGGCGCGTAGTGAACAGGGAGCATTCCCGGGCTTGGCAATCCGCGGCCCGGAATCCTGGCCAGGTCTTGCCGGGTGGTTTCAACCTGCTCGATCCCTCCCAGACACTCCTCGATCTCCTCGGGTCCGATCGGGCCAGGCCGCAGGATCCGCAGGGGGGAGGAGGTCAGGTCCAGGACCGTCGATTCGAGGCCGAGGGAGGTGGGTCCGCTGTCCAGGATCAGCTCGATCCGGCCGTCGAGGTCAGCCAGCACGTGCTCGGCCCGGGTCGGCGAGAGCCGGTTCGAGCGATTGGCGCTCGGGGCGGCCAGGGGCTGGCCGGCCGAGGCGATCAAGGCGCGCGCGACCGGCACGGCCGGGACCCGCAGCGCCACTGTCTCCCTGCCGCCGGTGACAACCTGGGGAATCGACGTCGAGCGGGGAAGGACCAGCGTCAGTGGTCCTGGCCAGAAGCGGGCAGCCAGGCGATCGGCGATCTCGGGCCAGGACGAGACCAATGGTCGCGCCTGGGCAACACCGTCCACGTGGACGATCAGGGGATTGAAGGACGGTCGGCCCTTGGCATCGAAGATCCGGGCGACGGCCAGCGGGTCGGTCGCCACGGCGCCGAGGCCGTAGACCGTCTCGGTGGCGAATGCGACCAGGCCGCTCCGGGCCAGAACGGCCGCCGCGTCGGCCAGGGCCTCGGGGGAGGGCTGCGCCGGATCGACCTGGATCACACGCGTTTTCACCAGGCGTTCAGAACCTCTCAATCAATCTTCTTCCGGGCCGAGAGATCGGGGGGTTGCTCTCCCCTGGCCTGGTAATCCTGCTGGAGCCCTTCGTAATCACGCACGCGCCTGTCGTAGAGCCGGCGGAGGGGGCGAGGGGAGTGCCGTGCCAGGGCGTAGGCGGTGAGCAGAGGCAGAGCGATGGTCGAGTCGGTATAGCAGGTGACGCTGTCGGGCAGGCTGTCGGGATCGACCTTGCCCCAGGTCATCGCCTCGCTGGCGGTTGCACCCGAAAGGCCGCCGGTATCGGGGCGGGCGTCGGTAACCTGGAGGAAGTAGTCATGGCCGCTCTCGGAGAGTCCCAGCACCTCCTGGATTTGCGGCTCGGTCTGGAGGATGAAGTTCTTGGGGCTCCCCCCGCCCAGGATGAGGACTCCCGACTTGCCTCCTCCCTTCTTGGCGTTGTAGACGATGGCGGCCGTCTCGTTGACGTCGCGGAGGGTGTCGATCTGGAGCTTGCCCCCCTGCAGGCTGAGGGCGGCGAGGTTCATGCCGATGGAGCTGTCTGCCGGACTCGACGTGTAGACCGGAACCGCCGCCTCGTAGGCCGCGGCCAGCAGGCTGTTGGCAGGCTTTCCGAGGGTCCTGGCTCGGGCGTAGAGATACCGGCCAACCTCGTGGTGAAACTCGGCGGTACCCATGCTTCTGCCGAAACTCTCGTCCTGGATCAGCTCGCGGTAGAACGCGTCGGTATCGAGCAGGGTCTTGTAGCTCGAAGACGATGTCGTAGATCCGGATCACGTCGTTCTGACGCAGGGCGTAATCATCGAGGTTGGGCCGGCTCTGGTGGAGGGGCAGATCCAGAGCGTAGTGGGTGTCGTGGTAGAGGTTGGCCCCGGTCGAGACGATCCAGTCCACGAATCCGGCCTTGATCAGCGGGATCAGGCAGCTCATTCCCAGCCCGGCGGGAGTCAGGGCTCCCGAGAGCGTCAGCCCGACGGTGCAGTCGGGCTCCAGGAACTTGCGAGTGAAGACCTGGCAGACCTCGCGGAGCCGGCCCGCGTTGTAACTCAGGAAGGCGTGATCGATCAGGTCGGCCGCCACCTCCCGGCCCGTGACGGCGGGAGGCGCGATCCGATGCGTGCTGATGCTCTCGAGATACCCCATGCTCATCGATTCTCTCGGGGCTGTTCAGTGGGACGGGACGGGATGACTGCGATCAAGGCAGGAGGATGGCCGCCGCGACCACCGTGGTCCACTGGCCATCCTTGTGGCCGATGGCCGTCTGGGTCACCTCCTTGGTCTTGAAGATCACATCCGCGACCTTCCAGATCTCGCGTTTCTCGTCCCAGGAGCTGTTGGGATTGAACTCCACACCCAGCACCGTGGCAAGCATCTCAGCGGCCAGGTCTTCGGCATAGTCGGCCGCCGCCTTGGCGGTCTGCCCGTAGGCATGATGTTCGGAGAGGTAGCCGAACGTGTCGCGGTTGCGGGGAATCGCCACGCCCACGCTGGCTGCCACCAGACGGTTGGGCTCGGCGGTCGCACTCTCGCTCATGACCACGTGGACGATCTGGCCCGGCTCGAGGTGCTTCAGCCCCTGCTCGACCGAGATTTCCTTGCAGCGCGGAGGGAAGATGCTCGAAACCCGCACGAGGTTGTAGCAGGCGATCCGCGCGTCGCGAAGCGCCAGCTCGAAACTCGTCAGTTTCTCCCGGTGGGTGCCCACCCCTTTGGTGAAGAACAGTTTTGTCGGGACGTACATCTTTTGCCTGACACCTCCCGGACCGGCTGACCCTGAACCGTCGAGCCGGAGAATGCGCCTCGAAGGAGTGCTGGTGCGCGGACATTGCGCAGCCTGATGATCGCGAGTCATGGATTATGTGGTAGACCCGCCGTCGCATCAAGTGCTTCGATCATGAAGACGCGAAGAACCTGGCTTCGCGCCCGTGCCATGGCGAAGCGAGTCGAGCGAGTCCGCGTCCGCTCGGGAACGGGCCTCAGCGGCGGCCCGTCTTCCTCAGCACCGGTGACAGCATCAGCGTGATCGGCGAGGAGTCAGTTCCGTGCGGACCCAGGTGCGGAGCCGGCGCGCCCAGGCGGACTCGTCGCGGGAGTCCTCAAGGGCGACCCAGCGGTGGATTTCCTCGGCCCGGATCGGCAGAAATCCGCTCTCCTCGGCAGGGTGATAGGCCTGGTCGCTTCCCAGCCGCTCGATCATGATCTGCCCGCGCTCGACTTCGAACCGCCAGACCTCGGTGACCCCCAGGGCGGCATAGATCCCGGGCCGGTCAATCTTCGAAGGAGAGAGATCGACCTCGATTCCCAGGTCGGGGTTGGGATAATCGGCGATCTTCCTCGACCGTCTCGCCTTGGCCTCGGCCACGGCGTCCAGCTTCTCGGGCCGGAAGAAATAGCATCTCGTCCGACTCCAGCCCGCGGGCGAGCTCGGCCGCTTCCATGTCGTCCCCCCGCGCTCTTGTAGGGGATCTCGCATTCCTCCGCCACAATCTCGACGACTCTACCCAGCAATCCCTTTGCGTCATCGTGAGGCAGGCTGGGGGACATGAGCTCGATATCCTTCCCGTCGAAGTCAATCTGGATGTGGCATCCCTCGGGGATGGAATCGACGAGCTGCTCGTAGAACTCCCAATCCACGCCGCGGATGACGACCCGTTCGCCGGGTTGGCTCGTCATCTGGTAAAGCTGCTCGAGGCTGGGGACCGACCGGCGCGAATCGCCGGCGGTGGTTGGAGCCGCCACCAAGGGATTGGTCGTCGCGGAGCTCATGTTGCCTCCAGTCGGTGCTCGTTGCGAGGAAATCGAGAGGCGCGAGAGCAACACCCCGAAAACGCGTACGCCTTCACGGTGTTATTCTACCCTTTCGGATCAACGCGGACACAGAGCGTGGCTGAGCCGGCACGCAGGACGGGAAAGCGAGGATGACGGGGCTCGAACCCGCAACCTCCGGCGTGACAGGCCGGTGCTCTAACCAATTGAGCTACATCCCCAGATCGCGTAGGTAGGTATAAGAGTGACTCTATACCCCGGGCTGGGCGATGTCAAGACTCGGGGTTGACGGCAGCCATGATTCACGTGGAGTCGCTCTATGCTTTCCCGCAATGCGGGAATGCCTGACCCTGTTCGAAAACCCTGGTTCCTGATCTTCCCGGGAGGAAGAGGCTCGGATCGGACCGAATGAGAAGAGGTTCGCCCGGAGTCTGTCCCCCAATCACCTGCAGAATCGGCAGATCACCATGAGCAATGCTGAGAAGGTTCTGGTCACCGGCGGAGCGGGATTCATCGGCTCTCATCTCGTCGAGGCCCTGTTGAACGAGGGATACGAGGTTCGCGTCCTCGACAATCTGGCCACGGGGCGGCGGGAGAACCTGGCCCATCTCGAAGGCCGGTACGTGTGGCAGGAAGGCGACCTTGCCGACTTCGCCGCCTGTCAGCGTGCCGCCGAGGACGTCGCGTACGTCTTTCACCAGGGAGCCATCCCCAGCGTTCCCCGATCGGTCCGGGAACCGCTCGAATCGCACCAGAGCGGTCCCACCGCCACGCTCAACATGCTCGAGGCCGCGCGGCGGGCCGGGCGCGCGGCGATTCATGTTCGCGGCATCCAGCAGCGCCTACGGAGATACCGTCGAGCTGCCCAAGCACGAGGCGATGATGCCCACGCCCCTGAGTCCCTATGCGGCCGGCAAGCTGGCGGGCGAGCACTACGTCAGCGTCTATGCTCGGACGATGGGGCTCGACGGAGTGAGCTTGCGCTATTTCAACATCTTCGGCCCGCGGCAGGACCCGTCCAGCCCCTACAGCGGAGTAATCTCGCTGTTCATCAGGTTCATGTCGCAAGGCCAGCGGCCCACGATTTACGGCGACGGTTCCCAGACGCGCGATTTCACCTTCGTGGCCAACGTCGTGGCCGCCAATCTTGCCGCGATGCGATGCCCCGAGCCCCTGGGAGGCCGGGTGTTCAACGTCGGAACCGGCCACCGCATCAGCCTGCTCGACCTGGTTGCAGCCCTCAACCGGATCTTCGGCACGAGCCTTGAACCCATCTTCCAGGATCCTCGCGCCGGCGACGTCAAGGACTCACTCGCCAGCCTGGAGCGGATCCAGAAGGCCCTGGGTTACCGGCCCCTCGTGTCGTTCGAGGAAGGGCTGCGACGGACCGTCGAGGCTACCCTCGGGCTCGGTGGATCGGAGTAATTCCGGGAATCTCTGAAACAAAAAGCCCATCCGCCGGCACTATTCCCGAATCACGGACTCGAAATCATGTATGTCCCCCTTTCCCCCTCCCATGAAACCAATGCTCAACATGCATGTCCCTCCGGGGCTGGGGATCGCGTACTGCGTTTTTCCGGATATGAATGGATGGTCAAGACCAGTGATGTTCCGGTCGGACCAGGGGACAATTTTTTCTCGGACAGCGGAGACAACGTCTTCGTTGATGACGAAGGGTCGTTGCATTTACGCATTACTCGACGTGGCCAGCGGTGGCATTGCGCCGAGGTCATTTCGGTACAAAGCTTCGGTTACGGGAGATATCGCTTCTATCTGGGATCGAACCTGGATCATCTCGATCCGAATGTCATCCTGGGGTGCTTCACCTGGAACGACGACCCGGAATACAACCACCGGGAGATTGACATCGAGTTTTGCGCTGGGGGGAAGAAAAGAACGAGAATGCCCAGTTCGTCATCCAGCCTTACACTCAGCCCCAGAACATCGTGCGCTTCAATCTCCCGAAGGGCCTTGACGCTTCGGTGCACAGTTTTAACTGGAAGCCCGATAGTATCCTTTTCGACAGCATGGCCGGCCGCGTGGCTACTCTCCCCGATAAGAAGGGCAGGCTTCAACAGCACAGGTTCATTCGCCACATTCCTAGAGCTGGTGGTGAGAACGCGAGGATCAATCTTTGGTTGCTCGGTGGCAACCCGCCCGAAAACGGCAAGGAAGAGGAGATCGTCATCGGTAAGTTTGAATTCTCGGCCTCGCCCTGACCATTCTTCGAGGGGCCTAGAGAAGTCGTTATCGGCCCGGATTGCGGATCGTCATTTGCCATTCACAGGTGAATGGGAGTTCCGGGGACACCATACCTATCTCCCGACTTTGCCTGCCGGAATGGCCATGGCTTCCGCAACTCAGAATATGGCTGGCCCCGGTGTGGATCGCCACGATGACACGCGTTTGTCTCACCACAAGCGGCCGCGATGGCAAGCTCTTTACCTCTCGCGTTTAACCGACCAGACGATCCTCCTGGTGTCGGAGGATTCGACTCAAGAGCCTGGGGACCGACCATCCGATGTATGGGGCGGCGCCGTGGTGCGCTCGGAGCCGGTCCGGAAGAGAAAGGATCAGGGCAATTCTGGCGATTCAAAGCATTCATCGCTCTTCCCGGTTCCCTCGACATCCCCCGCGTTCTCGACGAACCGGACGCCGTCCGACCCCGGACAGTCCTCGTCAACGAAGACGATGCCTGCGGCGCTGACGGATTGCGGATAGGTCCCGAGGAAGCGCCGGGGTCGGTCGACATCGATCTCAAACTGATTCAAGCAGGCATGGTAGAGAGCAAAGGCCGCCGCTCCATAGAAGGCCAGGCTTACCATGGCCGTGATGATCCAGAGTGTCGCGTCCTGGTAATGGAACATGCCACGGCCGGTGGAGAATTCATCAAGATCGCTGAATGAGAAGGGGGCCGCGGTCACGAACATCGGCGTCATGCCCGCCGTGAAAAGGATGCTGCCAGGACCCTGGATCAGCGGAATACAGCAGAAAAGATACCCGCCATTGATGAACACCAGGATCGCGATGGTCCAGGAGATCGATCGGGCAGAGCTCCTCGACCAGAGCGAGAAGTACGTTCCCAGGATTGCCACGAAGGTCAGGTAGACAGTCAAGGACCCAATTGCCGCGAGAAACCCCAGGGGATGCACTGCACCACAGATCAAGCCGATGAGCCAGACGACCAGTAACGCCCAAAGGAGCGTGCGCACCCGCCAGAAGGCCCCCAGGATCTTGCCTTCGAGGATCTCGGAGCCTTCCAGTGGGGTCGAGGTCAGGCTGGTCCAGGTATCTCTCTCCCGTTCCATCGTGACGCCGGTGGCAGCGGCTGTTCCCAGCAAGAGCCCCGCGAGCACGTAGAGAATGGCGGTGAGGATCCTCACGGAGCCGCTGAACGCCTCACGAGCGGAGATGGTGCCGGACGATCCGTATCCAAAATCCAGCACTTCCCGGAACGCGGGAATGCCGAGCTCGTACACCCAGTAACCCAGGCCTCCCAGGGCTGCCAGGGACATGATTGCCAGGAGCCCCGTTCGCGCTCGGCTCGGGCTGGTCAGCGTTCCGCTGCACTCCTTCCAGATCATGGGATGGTCGCCGCACGATCGCCGCCTGAACAGGCGGCGGGGCAGAGACCGCTGCTGCGCGTCCAGCCACCGGAAACCCCAGAGCCGCGCGCCCTGTTCGATTGCCCGGAGCCGGATCGTCGACCAGGCGAGGAGACAGGTCCCATAGAAGAGCTGAAGCCCGATCATCCACGAGACGTCATGAACCAGGGTGCTGGCCGATGAAAAACTGTTCTGAGAGAGCAACAGGGCAGGGCTGCTGCCGATCACCCACTCCGTGACCGGCCGAGCGTCCCTGACCAGGCCGGAGAGTGGGCCGCCGATCACCAGCAAGAGCTCTTCGACGCCCGGAAGGAAGAGCCAGCCGAGCTCGATCAGATAGGCCCTCACGATCGCGTCTCGCGGCTTTGCGGAGAACGTCGACACGAAGATCGAGATGCCGGCCAGCACGTAGAGTGTTGAGAGCGACGCCCCGTAAGAAAGCCAGACCTCGTCGGGTGCCACTCCGCCCAGAAACAGCGCGAGGCTCACGACCGGCAAACCCAGGGAGACCAGGACCACGAGATTGACCAGCCGGGCTGCCAGCTTGCCGAGGACGATCTCGTCCCCGCGAAGCGGACTCGCCAGGAGATAGGACAGCACCCTGCGCTGACGGTCTTCCGCGATGGCCCCGGCCAGGAGAGCCGGCGTCAGAAAGAGGATCACCAGGGCTTGAAGCCAGACCATGCTGCCGAACAGACCCGCGCCGATCCTCGCCATCTCACCGGGCGAGTATTCCCGTTCGTAACCGGCCCGGTAGGCATGAAAGACCCAATTACTCTCATTAGCGATGAGAAGATAAAGGAGGAACAGCCCGATGAGGGCCCTCAGGACGAACGACCGCCGTCGCCGGGCGACGGACCGCAACTCGTGGAAGAAGACGGGTCCAGGGAACATCGGGGTTCGAACAATCTTGATCGGGTGAGATGAGTCCTTTCCCACGGATGGGCATGCCCATCTTAACCCTGCGATCACCTCGGCGTCGACCTCGAGATCGTCGACCGTCGGGCGGATGTCGGCGCGTAAACTATCTCGCAAGGAAGGCTGTGGAGAAGGCCCCATCATGGCCACCAGGCTCCACGATCGCTCCTGAGCCCGGCCGATTCAACCCCTCCCACCCGCACAGCCGATAGCAAGCAGGGAGTCTCTCCGCGCGTTGATTCCTCGCCCAGACTCCCCTAAGATGACGTGAGTTCTTGTCAACCGATCAATTGCCTGTCGCAAGCCGCGCCGGGGAAACGCCCTGAGAAGATCGGGCATGGGTCAGGAGTGCGGGAGGACCATCAGCATGGCCACGGACCTCAGGCTCAAGGAGTTGCTTCCCGCGATCACCGAACGGATCGTCGAGACCTACGAGGAATGCGGAGCGATCCACCACCTGGGTCACTCGCCCTTGCCAAGCTATCGCGAGGTCGTCGAGGTTCTGGCCGACCTCCGGGAGATCCTCTACCCTGGCTACGGCCGGCGTCAGAACCTGCACATGGGGAACGTGGCTTACCACGTGGGCGACCTGATCGACGGCCTGCACGACCGCCTGACCGTGCAGATCGCCAGGGCGTTCCGCCACAACTGCCGGGCGCGCGACCTGGAGACCGACTTCGAGGCCAGGGCCCAGGAGATCGTGATCCAGTTCCTGGAAAGCATCCCGGAGCTCCGCCGGGTGCTCACCGAGGACGCTCAGGCGGCTTACGACGGAGATCCGGCGGCCAAGAGCCTGGACGAGATCGTCTTCTGCTATCCGGGCGTGGCGGCGATTTCCGTCTATCGCCTGGCTCACGTGCTGCACGATCTCGGAGTGCCGCTGATCCCTCGGATGATGACCGAATACGCTCACGGCAAGACGGGGATCGACATACACCCCGGCGCCCGGATCGGCCACCGGTTCTTCATCGACCACGGCACTGGCGTGGTCATCGGCGAGACCACCGATATCGGGGATGGAGTCAAGCTCTACCAGGGCGTCACCCTGGGCGCCCTCAGCTTCCCTCGCGACGAATCGACCGGCGAGGTGGTTCGCGGTCACAAGCGGCACCCGACCATCGAGGACGAGGTCGTCATCTACGCGAACGCGACGATCCTTGGCGGCGAAACGATCATCGGCCACCATTCGGTCATCGGCTCCTCGGCCTGGCTCACCCGGAGCGTCGCCCCCTACACGACGGTCACCATCGAGAACCCTCGCCTCCGCTACCGAGAAGGGAACGATGTTCGTCCCGACGACGCCTATCCGGAGCGGTTGAACTACCAGATCTGAACGTGGCAAGTTCGTGCCGGGTTTGTGTCACGAAACAGCCGGTATCGGAACGGCATTTTCTCATGTCTGCGCTGCGTTTCCAGGGGGCATGCTGTCCGGTCGGGGTTGTCCCTGCGCAGGGCGCAGGCATGGCGGCAAGGCTCCATAACCGCGAGCGAACGCACGTTTGGCCAGGAGAGAGTCGTGAGTTCCAGCGCAGTCGAGACGACAGCCAGGGACGGCCAGGGCGAGCAGGGTGAGCGAGTGCAGGGGGCGCCATCACGCAGGCTTCCGGTCGGGGCCGAGGTGCAGCCCGGGGGTGGGGTGCATTTCCGGGTCTGGGCGCCGAACTGCAAGACGGTCGAGGTGGTTCTCGAGGAGACGACGAAAGAGGGTTCCGATCAGCCCGGATCCGCGGCCGAGCTCGAAGCCGAGGGGAACGGCTACTTCTCCGGCTTCGTGGCCGGAGCCGGCGACGGTTCGCTCTATCGCTATCGCCTGGATGGGGACCGCTCCTATCCCGACCCGGCCTCGCGATTTCAGCCGGAGGGCCCGCACGGACCCTCTCAGGTGGTCGATCCCGGGCTCTATCGCTGGCACGACCAGGACTGGACGGGCTCGAGACTCGAGGGGCAGGTGTTCTACGAGCTTCACCTGGGGACCTTCACGTCCGAGGGGACGTGGAACGCCGCGCAGGAGCACTTGCCCCGCCTGGTGGAGCTGGGGGTCACCACCGTCGAGGTGATGCCGGTCGCCGAGTTCGCGGGCTCGTTCGGCTGGGGATACGACGGCGTCGACCTCTTCGCGCCGTACCACCATTACGGCACGCCGGATGACATGCGGCGATTTGTCGATCGGGCACACGCCCTCGGGCTCGGGGTGATCCTCGATGTCGTCTACAATCATTTCGGACCGGACGGCTGCTACCACCATGCGTTCTCGAGCCACTACCTGCACCGGGAGAAGGGGATCACGGACTGGGGAGACGCTCTGAACTTCGACGGCCCGGATTGCGGACCGACCCGGGAGTACTTCATCGCCAATGCCGGATACTGGATCTCGGAATTCCATCTCGACGGACTGCGCCTCGACGCCACGCAGGCCATCCATGATTCGTCGAAGCCGCATCTGCTGGCGGAGCTGAGCCGCCACGCCCGGGCCGCGGCCGGTGAGCGGAGCGTGCTGCTGATCGCCGAGAACGAGTCGCAGAACGTGAGGCTGATTCGATCGCTCGAGGAGAACGGCTATGGGCTGGATGCCGTCTGGAACGATGATTTCCACCATGCTGCCCGCGTGGCGCTGACGGGGCGCGCGGAGGCCTATTACTGTGACTATCGCGGCACGCCGCAAGAGCTGATCTCGGCCGTGAAGTGGGGCTACCTGTTTCAGGGGCAGCACTGCAAGTGGCAGCAGAAATTCCGAGGATCCAGCACCTTCGGCATCCCCGGCGCCCGCTTCGTGACGTACCTGGAAAACCACGATCAGGTTGCCAATTCGGCTCGAGGCTTCCGGCTCAAGGACCTGGCCAGCCCGGGGTGCTATCGCGCGGTGGCCGCACTCTGGCTGCTCGGTCCTCAAACTCCCATGCTGTTCCAGGGGCAGGAGCTGGGCACGAGCCGGCCGTTTGTCTACTTCAGCGATCACGTCGATCCGCTGGCCAGCCAGGTCCGCCAGGGGCGAGGCGAGGAGCTGTCCGGATTCCGGAGCACCACGCATCCCGAGCTCGCCGCATTCCTCCCGGATCCCGGGTCCTCGGCGAGCTTCCTCGCTTCAAAGCTGGAGAGCCCGGACGGATACCAGGAGAACCCCGTCTTCCGTCTGTTTCAGGATCTGCTCAGGCTCCGACGCGAGGATCCGATCTTCCGGGCCCAGCGGTCCGATCGGGTTCATGGCGCGGTCCTCGGTCCCGAGGCGTTCGCGATCCGCTTCTTCGGCGATGGCCCGGATTGCCGGCTTCTGGTGGTGAACCTGGGACGCGACCTCTACCCCACGCCCAACTCGGAACCGCTGCTCGCCCCTCCTCCGGGCATGGAGTGGACCATGCTCTGGTTCAGCGAGCATCCGCGGTACCAGGGCTCGGGGATTCCACCGCTCGAACCCGAGAGCCCCTGGCGGCTCGCCGGGCATTGCGCCGCCGTCCTGGCTCCGGCACCCTCGGCACCCCGTCCCGAGGAGCCGAGCATGGGTTCGACCCAGGGGGAGGATTTCGACGTCCATCCTGCGATCCGCCGCAAGCGCAGAGGAGCCTGAGCGCGACCACCGGCGGCTCACGGCGTTCGAGTTCGATGCCCGGGAGTGATTGGCGTTCCTCAGCTCAACAAGAGCGCCACGGGAAACTCCGCGAAGATCTCGCCGGCCTTGAGGACCGACCCGCCGTCGCCGACGGCCAGCGTCTCGACGGGGCTGCCGGTGAAGGCGTTGACGAGGCGCGTGCCGGGATCGACGCCGGTCAGGTGCAGCTCGGTATCCCTCCAGACCTTGTGGCCAAGGGGTAACTGATCGGGCTTCACCAGGGACGTTGTGAGGCGGGGAACAGCGACGATCGCCGTGCGGGAGCCATCGGTCCGGAGGAACGCGAAGAGACTTGATTCGTGATCTCCCCGCACGGTGAGAGGCCAGTACTCCCCGGAGGAGAAAAGGCCCGGCGATTCCCGTCGCGCGGCCAGGGCGCGCCAGTGAATGAAGAGCTTGATCCGCCCGTCGCCGGGGCTGGCGGTGAGGCTGTGGACGAGCCGATCTGGACCGGTCTTGGAGTCCTGGAACCGGGTCGCCAGCTCTTGGAGCATCGCGGAGCGGAGGCCATAATCCACGGGCCGGCGATTGTCGGGATCGACCAGGCTTAAATCCCAGATCTCCGTACCCTGGTAGGTGTCGGGGACACCAGGCGAAGTGATCTTGAGGAGGGTCTGGGCCAGGGAATTGAGCATTCCGTGGTGGTGAATGACGCGCTGAAAGGGAAGGAAATCGTCCAGGAATGCGCGATTCCCCACGCGGTCGAGAATGGCGACGACGAAGTGATCGACGGCGTCATCGTACTCCGGGTCGGGATTCTGCCAGCTACTGTGCACCTTGGCCTCGTGAAGCGCCTTGGCCATGAAAGCCCGCATCCGATCGCGAAAGGCACCGAACTCCTGGTCGTCAAGTTCCTCGATCGGCCAGGCGCCCAGGAGGTTCTGGTAGAAGAAGTACTCCTCGTTCCGATCCGGGACCTGACGGTCCTCGATCCGGACGCGATGCCCGTTGTTGAGCTCGGACCAGCGCTCAACCGCTGCAAACCACGCGTGAGGATTCTCGGACAGCACATTGATGCGGGCCCGGACGTCCTCACCTCGCTTGGTATCGTGGGTGGAGAGGGGGGTGAGCGCGTGAGGAAACTGGCTCGCCCGTTCGAGGTTCCAGCGATGAAGCGATTCGGCGGTCGTGCCGAAACGAATGGGCTCGCCTCCCACCTCATTGAGGGAGACCAGCCGGTTGTAGACGTAGAACGTCGTGTCCTCCAGGCCCTTGGCCATGACCGGAGCCGTCACTTGCTGGAACTTGCCGGCAAAGTCGGAGGGTGCAAGCTCCTCATCAGGAATGTCAGCGGGGGTCTCCACCCGGCCGAGCAGGACGTTCCGGAGGAAGCGAAAGATCGAGCGGCTGGTCACCGGGTTGCGGCGCATCGCCGAGCGGACCGCCCGATCCACCAGCAAGCGGTCCTGCTCGCTGACCATCGTCGCGGTGATGTAGCAGCGGTAGACTGGGAACGACGCGATGACCTCGCGGAGAGCGTGCCGCAGGGCACTCTGCGTGAAGTCGCGAGACCGTCGGTCGCGAAGCGCGATCCGTTCGAGCTGGTACGCCAGCACGTGTAATTCGCTGGCAAGCAGCGCATCGAGGATCAGCAGCTTCTTCTGGTGGACGATCTCGCGGTAGGGCGTGTTGTCGCCGATCCATTCCTGGTAGCGCCGGGTGAACTCGACGGCCGCCGCGGGATCGACGAACAGGCCGTTGATCCGGTTCAGCATGTCATAGCCCGACGTCCCATCGCTCCGCCAGTTATCGGGAAAAACCTCCTCGTAGCCCAGGATCTTCTCGACGACCACGTAGAGATCAGCCGGCAAGCCTGGATCCCCAGGGCGCTGGCCGAGCAGCTCGCGGACCAGGGGCTCGACCTCTTGCCAGGCGGCCAAGTCTTCTTGCTTGCTCTCCTCGTGCCGTCGCCGGGCGATCGCCAGGACGAAGGCTTCCTGGAGGTGCTCGAGGTAGGCTTGCGGGTCGAGCAGTCCGTCGGGATGGTCGATTCGCAGGCCGGTCACCTCATGACGGGCGGCGAGATCGAGGATCAGGGCATGGGTTGCGCGGAAGACCTCCTCGCGGTCCGTCCGGAGCGCGGCCAGCGCGTTGACGTCGAAGAAGCGGCGGTAGTTGATCTCGTCCCGGGCCACCCGCCAGTAGGCCAGCCGATAGGGCTGCGCCGCGAGCAGCAGGTCAAGCGCGTCGAAGCTTCTGGGCTTTCCGGGTATTCCGTTGAGGCTGGTCAGGGATGAGGAGATCGCCGCGTCGATCACGGCCTGACCGGCGACCAGGGTGGCGAGCCGGCGCTTGATCACTTCCTTCTCGCGGTGCCTCTCGGCCACGCGCGGAGGGTTCGTCTCGGTGTGTTCGGGCAGGTTGCGGATCGCCGTCAGGATGCTCTGGAACTCCAGGACGGCCTGGTGGTCGGGGCCGAGCTCGCTGGTGATGGGTTCCAGGGCCGGCTCGAGGATGTCCCGATAGCTGCGGGGATCGAGAGGGAAGCGATGCTCGTGATATTGCACGTGGAAGGAACCGCCTTCCCGGCCGAGACGGAGCTCGCCCTGCTCGAGCACTTCCCCGTACAGCTCGCCCAGGAGCGGGAGCAGCACCCGGCCCCGGTTCTCGGGGCGGGCAGGAGCCGACCAGTCGATGTCGAAGAAGGAGGCATGGAGCGAGGCCCGGCCGTTCTCCAGCACGTCGTTCCACCACGGGTTCTCGTTGCCGAGAATCCCCATGTGATTGGGAACGACATCGAGGACTAGCCCCAGGCCGTGCTCGCTCATCGCCTTCAGCCACGCGGCGTGATCGTCGTCCGTTCCGATCTCCGGGTTCAGCGATCCATGGTCGGTGATGTCGTAGCCGTGCGTGCTTCCCGGCGCGGCCTTGAGATAGGGAGAGGCGTAGCAGTCGGAAATGCCCAGCGCGGCAAGGTAAGGAACCGCCGCCGTGGCGTCGCGGAAGGTGAATCCGGAGTGGAGCTGGAGGCGGTAGGTGGCCACCGGAACCGGCCTCCTCCGCCCGATCTCATCGAAGGCCGCGGCCAGCAGGTTCCGGGCGTAGGGAGCGAGGTCGATCTTCGCTGCCTGCTCGCTCCTGGTTTCAACGGTGGTGGACACGATGTCTCCTTCGCGGACGCTGGGCCAATGAGCGCCGGCGTCGTCGCCTGCGGGCCGCCCGGGCAGGCTACGCTTCCCGGTGGCGCGATCCTCGGTGCGACGGCACCGGAGGTTGCGGCTTGCGGACCTCGCGGCGCAGCGACTCGATCTCGGTTCTCGAGGCCTGCTGCCCTGCATCCGGTTCCTCCCGGGTGAACAGGAGGGCCAGCGACCGATCAGCAACCTCGTACACCTCTCCGCCGCGGAGACTCATCGGCGTGTCATCCTTCCCGGTCGTATCCAGAACACGCTCCCACACTTGCCCTTCGCGTGTTGGGGGCAGCGTGAACGAGATGGCTTCATGGTGGGCATTGAGCAGGATCAGGGCCGTGTCGTCCACGATCGGCTCGCCACGCTCGTCGACGTCGCCGATCAGGTCTCCCGCCAGCCGCACGCCCAGGGACTTCACGAAACCATCGTTCCAGGCCTCGTCGGACATCTCCGCTCCGGAGGGCTCGAGGAACGAGATGTCCTTGATGTCCGAGCCGCGCAGAGCGCGCCCCTGGAAGAACTTCCGCCGCTGGAAGACGGGATGCTCGCGCCAGATCCGGCTGAGCTTCCTGGTGAACTCGAGCAAGTTCTGCTGCCGCTCGTCCAGGTTCCAGTTCAACCAGGTGAGCTCGTTGTCCTGGCAGTAGGCGTTGTTGTTGCCTTTCTGGCTGTGCCCGATCTCGTCGCCCGCGAGCAGCATCGTGACGCCCTGTGAGAGCATCAGGGTGACGAGGAAGTTGCGCTTCTGCCGCTCTCGAAGCTGGAGGACGACCGGGTTGTCGGTCGGACCCTCGGCGCCGCAGTTCCAGGAGTCGTTGCTGCTGCTGCCGTCGCGATTCTCCTCGCCGTTGGCCTCGTTGTGCTTGTCGTTGTAGGAGACGAGGTCCTCGAGCGTGAAGCCGTCGTGGCAGGTGATGAAGTTGATGCTGGCAGAGGGCGCCCGGCCGGTCTGCTGATAGAGGTCGCTCGAGCCGGCCAAGCGGGTGGCAAACTCGGAGACCGTCTCCCCGTCACCCTTCCAGAACCGTCGCACGTTGTCGCGATACTTGCCGTTCCACTCGGTCCAGAGCACCGGGAAGAAGCCGACCTGATAGCCTCCCGGTCCCACGTCCCAGGGCTCGGCGATCAGCTTCACCTGGGAGAGGATCGGGTCCTGGTGGATGATGTCGAAGAACGCGCCCAGGCGGTCGACCTCGTAGAGCTCGCGGGCCAGGGTGCTGGCAAGGTCGAACCGGAACCCGTCCACGTGCATCTCCACCACCCAGTAGCGCAGGCTGTCCATGATGAGCTGGAGCACCTGGGGGTGCTGCATGTTGAACGTGTTGCCGCAGCCGGTGAAGTCCATGTAATAGCGCGGGTCGGGCGCCAGACGATAGTAGCTGGCATTGTCGATGCCCCGGAAGGAGAGCGTCGGCCCAAGCTGGTTGCCCTCGGCGGTGTGGTTGTAGACGACGTCCAGGATCACTTCGATCCCGGCGGCGTGGAGCGACCGTACCATCATCTTGAACTCGCGGATCGTCGCCTCGGGATTAGGGTCGGTCGCATAGCGGGGGTCGGGGGCGAAGAAGCCGAGCGTGTTGTACCCCCAGTAATTGACGCGGTCCTTCTCAATGAGGAACCGGTCGTCGACATGGTAGTGCACCGGCAGGAGTTCGACCGCCGTGACTCCCAGCTCGCGGAGATGTTGTACCGAGGCTTCCGAGGCCAGGCCCGCATAGGTGCCTTGCGCCTTCCCGGGCACCTCCGGCATTTGCTTGGTGAATCCCTTGACGTGAAGCTCGTAGATGAAGGTCTTGTGCCAGGGGGTCAAGGGGGGACGATCATCGCCCCAGGTGAAGGCGGTGTCCACGACGGCGGCCAGCGGGGCGAATGCTGCGCTGTTACGCTTGTCAAGCGTCAGGTCGCTGTCCGGGTGGTTGAGCTGATATCCGAACAGCGAGTCATCCCACTTGAGGTCCCTGCCGATCGCCTTGGCATAAGGGTCGAGCAAGAGCTTTCTGGGGTTGAACCGGTGGCCTTGACCCGGCTCGAACGGCCCGTGCACGCGGAAGCCGTAAAGCTGCCCGGGAATGATGTCCGGGAAATAGCTGTGCCAGACCTGTGCCGTCTGCTCGGTCAAGGGGATGCAGGCGGATTCCTTTTTCGCTTTTGCATGTTTGAACAGGCACAGCTCGACCTTGGTCGCATTCTCCGCGAATAGGCTGAAATTGACTCCCGCTCCGTCCCACGTGGCTCCTAGCGGATACGGTCGACCGGGCCAGACGCGCATGGTGTTCTCCATCGAAATCGTACCCAGGACGCCAAGGTGATCCGTCGGGGCCTCACCCTTCGTGACATCCATCATTCAGGCGACCCGATAAGCAGATGACATGCCAATTCCCAAGGGGCGGGGTCCGCTGGATGGTGCCGGGGCCATCAAGAGGCTGTTTTCCGCCGGCCACAACGGAGAGAACTCCAGAGCGATCCTCTGCAAGATCGGCATCGGCTTTACTTTTACTTCAAATATACGCAACGCAGTTCCTCGTCAGCAAGACACCGACTCGCCCCCCGTGGACCCGGTCCTTGTCGCCAGGGCCGCCGGTCTGCGCCATTCCACCGACAGCCACCCTGGCATCAGGCTGGTCTTCTACAGTTATGCCCGAAATCCTTACAAGTAGTCGAGTTGCGTCATTTTCTTTGAGCAACGTATTACGCCGGCAAGTAAGATGATCACAGATTAAGTATCGGCAGCATACTTGACGCAGGGGTGTTGGAAGTACTGACGAACATGCTCCGGCAGGTGCCCCAACTTGATCATGAACCCCTGGATCCTCGAGCGCAACCCCTCTTTACTCCCCGGCAGGCCAGTCGCGTTGATCGACCCCTTCAGGTCGTTGTTCAGGTACTCGTCCGCATTCCGTTCGGGGGCGTACCGTGGCCGGAAGAATAACTCGATCCGATCCCGATGGTCCGCGGCCCAAGCCGCCACCTCTTTCGCCTCATGGGCCCTCAGCCCATCTACGATCAGGAAGATCTTTCGGGTTGTCTCGCCCAGCATTCGCTCCAGGAACGTAATAAACCGTGCGGCCGTCATCGTCTCTTTGTAGGTCATGAAGTGGACCGATCCCTCGTTGCTAACCGTCGAGATCAGGTTCATGCGGATGTGGGGATCGGGCATCTCGATCCTCGCCGGCCGCCCCTCGCGGGCGTAGCCCCGTCGCGGTTGCTTGTCGGCCGCCGCACCGGTCTCGTCGCACCAGTGGATCTCCGCATCCTCACGGGCGGCCCGCTCTTCGATCGCCGGATCGGTTTCCTCCAGCCAATGGCGGACCTCGTCGGGGTCCTGATCCTTGGCATGACGGCGCGGCACCTTGACCGTGTAGCCCCACCGCTTGAGGTACTCGCCGACGGTCCGCACCGGCATCTCGATCCCGTACTCCTTGCGGATCAACTCGGCGACGGCCCTGCGGGTCCACAACGGGGAGGCGATCCCCACCTCCTCGGGGCTGTTTTCGTTGAGGATCGTCCGGAGCGGCGCCGCTTGGCCGTCGTTGAGGGTGCGACCGGAGCCAACTGGGCGGCCGGTGCGTGCACCGGGGAGGGCCTCTAGGCCATGATCGACGTAGGCGACCCACCACCGCGAGACGGTCTCCCGGGAGAGGCCAAGCAGTTCCGCCACCTCGATCTCGGAGTAGCCCAACTCGCAGCCGCGAAGGGCACGCAATCGGAGCGATTGGAGGACCTCGTCGGACAACTGCCTCGCATCGGGCAATGAGATGGCCATGACACGTCCCCCCTTCTCAACCGCTACACAAATGGCAACTGTCCCATGGGAACTATGAGTGAGCAACTTGCGTGCCGATGTAATAACTCCTACAATATCAAGCAGTTGTGATGCCTAGTGCCACGAAATCGGCGTAACTCCCTTTCTGGCAAGGACTTGAGAATATCAAGGGTCGAATTCTTAAGTCCTTGCAATGAAAGGGGTTAGGAAACTGGTGTTGAAGACCGGTCGAGGACGTGTTGGCGATGCGGCCGATTGATCATTAGATTGAGCAACGAGTAAAAGCACATATTTTCGTAGCTGCACTAGCTTTGCTGGTCCGGCGGCTCCTTCATCGCCGACTCGAGTAGGCGGGGATTGATTTCTCCCCAGAGCGGGCGATGCAAGCGCTCTCCACGCTCCGGCTGGTAACCCTCCGCCGCGACGAGGAGGCCGAGCGGCGAGGAGTCAGTGGGGGCTGCCCTGACGCGCGGCGGGTCTTGAAGGCGCTGAGCTTATCCGACCTCAAGCCGCCAGCCCCTCCCGAGGGCGAAAAAACCGTGATGTAGTGACTAATCCAAAATTCGCCCCTTGCGCCGCAAGGACTTACGGCGACTAACCCCAAACATGGGCTAGCCGGCTCAGCCTGAAGCGATCGCCCGTCGGCCCGATGGATCGACATACTTCGCCTGCGATGCGTCTTGACGCGATTGCGGCTGTCAGACCCCGCCTTCGCAATCCCCTATGAAGACATCCTCGGAGGGGGTTCGCGAAACCCCTCCTGCGCCGCCAGCTTGGCCAAGCTGAGATCGATGATCTTTGCCGGCTTGGATCGCATCTTGGCGGCGAATTCGTCAAGCCATGTCTTCCACTCCGGGGATCCCCGGATGGTGATGGCGTTGGGTTGAGTACCCTTCTGCGAAGTGCCCGACACCGACTTGACCGCTCGTTTTTTGCCCACGGCATGCCCCTTGGGAATTAGGCTCTGGTGTGTGCCTAGTATCTGCCGTTCATGCGCCTTGGGCAAGCCAGGCATGAGCAGAATCGCCGAATGCCTGGGTTGACTTCAACAACTGCCTCGCACATGCTCTGCATATCGGGCCGAACATGTTGACCCGTGATCGTGCTCTTTGGCAATCCGAGCGTCAGAACCCGGCCCGTGAGTCTGGGGAGGGAGTCCGAATTCCTTCCCTAGACTCTCGGATCTCTACCGTATTTTACCGGTTTGGCCTCGGTGCCCGATGAGGCGGCATTCCGTAAGTACCGTGCTCGCTTGCTGTTGGGTGTTGGACTTTGTTTTAGGTTGCAAGCCCCCGGCAGCATGGCGTAAAGTCCTGCCATGGATGGTGGTTGTGTAGACGAACGCATGCACAAGCGTCGATCTCACACGGTGGAAGTCACTGGTTCAAATCCAGTGCCGCCCATTAGACTTACGTCAAGTCTGCACTCTTTCTTTGCACTCTATGGAACCTAAGCAAGGGCAATTATTGCATTTGCAACCAGAGAACGGATATTTTTTTCCGGGCTCGCGGTGGCACTCATTGGTGAGGTTCGAGCTTGGAACTCATCCCCTCCGGACTCCCGGTGGGCATTCGGTTGAGACATCGTCACTTTCAGTCCGAGGAGGGCACACATGCCCATCTCGACGAACCCTGGCGATCTTGACCGCCTCTTCTTCCCGGAAGACCCCGACCGTACTCCGACTTGTCCATGGCGATTACCCCAAAATCGTCTCTCGTGGACTCTGCAGCACCCGTGCCGCCCTCCTCACCAGTCGTGACGGTTTTCCCGCCGGCGCACAGGCCTCTGCTAGAGCGCAACGTTGGCCGCATCTTGCGCCGTCAGCGCCCGAGCCCGAAACGGATACGTAGGACTTCCACGAATTAGGTATGCTGTCCCGAATGGCATTAAGCGAAGGTGTAAGTCGTTTCCAGTACATGGCTTGCGTTTTTCATGCGCCCGACAATGCGGACATCGTAGTGATATGTAGTTTGCTCCATGTGGCTAGAATTTGGGGAATTTTCGCTATTGCAATCTCGTGAAAATATCTATACTAAACACGATAGGCCCCAACGGAATTGATCGCAAGTACAAAGAAGTTGCGGGCTTACGCTTAGCTTAATGGCATTCTATGCTGTCCCCGGAACGCTCCCTATGCGTTGTCCTATCACAATTATTCTTTCATCAGATTCCGGGTCATTATCCGATCTTAACAGCCAGGTACCCGTCTGGGAAACTCCACCTCGCTCGATTTGGAAATCGGGCCGCTGAAGCCCATGACGCCAAAGGGGGTGAAACCATGTCACAGAGCGATCCTCCGTTTTCAATGCTGGACGAAGCGACCATTGCCGCGGCAGAGTTGCGCCGCGACCCCTATGACTTCGCATTCGTCGAGCAGGCAGTCGGCCCTCGGTTCAAGGACGAGGTCCTCGCCGATGCACCGGAAATCCCCGATCGCGGCAGTTACGGCCTGCCCAGTCTTCGGTATGGACCTCGATTCGGGGCGGTCGTCGAAGAGGGTGCGGCCTCGGAATTATGTGGGCTCTGACGAGCCGCTTGGGTAAAGTCGAGCCTCCTTCCAGGGAGGTTGCCATGCCCGCTGCCATCGTCGCCCGCACCGAGTCCGGCTTCACCATCCAGGTCGAGATCCCTTACCGGTCCTCCATGCTGGAGTCCGAGGAGACGATCCAGGAAGGTCTCAACCAAGCGGGCGTCCTCGCCACCCAGGAGGCCCTGCAACGGTTCGACACCGACGGCTCACCGATTCAAGTCGGCGACACCAAGCTCACCTCGATGGGTCAGGTCCTCAAGGAGTACCAGACCCCCTACGGGGTCGCCCCCGTCGAACGTCACCTCTACCAGAGCTCCCGAGGCGGCAAGACCTATTGCCCGCTGGACCGCAACGCCCGCATCGTCGGCAGTTCTACTCCCCGGTTCGCCAAGATGATCTCGCACAAGTATGCCGAGTTCGGCTCCTCTCGGGTGATCGAGGACCTGCGGGAGAACCACGGCCGTACGGTGGCCCGGGGTCGGTTCGTCCAGAACGTCGCCGACGCCGTGGCCGCCGTGGCGTTGGCCCAGGAGGAGACCTGGGAGTACGCCCTGCCCGCGTTGGAGGAGCCGACGGCCACCATCACCATCGGCATGGATGGGACCTGCCTACTGATGTGTGAGGACGGGTGGCGGGAAACAATGGTCGGCACAATTGGCCTGTACGACCGGAACGGCGAGACGCGAGCATACGATCTACCTGGCGGCGACCCCGGAGTACGGCAAGGCGACGTTCCTGGACTGCTTGGAGCGGGAGATCGCCCGGATCAAGGTGGCGTACCCGCGGGCCCGGTACGTGGGCTTAGCCGATGGGGCGAAGGGGAACTGGGAGTTCCTCTCCCGGCATACCGAGGTCCAGGTGATCGACTTCTGGCATGCCGCCGAGTACCTGGGCGATGCCGCCGATGTCCTCTTCGCTGGATCGCCTGGGGCGAAGCGGCCGTGGCTGGAGTCGAGTTGCCACCGGCTGAAGCATGAGCCGGGGGCCGCCCGCCAGTTGGTCCGGGACCTGAAGCGGCTGGCGGCTGAGAAGGGGGTCGCTCCGGATCAGCCGGAGGTCGGGGCGGCGATCACATACTTCACCAATCAGAGCAAGGCCGGCCGGATGAACTACGCCCCGCTGGTGGCAGGGAAGATCCCCATCGGCAGCGGAGTGACGGAAGCCGCGTGCAAGGTGTTGGTCAAGCAGCGGCTGTGCGGGTCGGGGATGAGGTGGAAGGAGCCGGGTGCGGCGGCGGTGTTGAGTGTGCGGTGCCTGACGTACACGGCCGAGCGTTGGTCACAGTTCTGGGCCAAGATCGACCAGTATGGGTTCCCGATTACGGCCTGACACTACATACATCCGAGGTCACACCCGTCGAAGACCTCCTTAGCCAGCGTTTCCGGCGACTGGTCGAGAACATATTCGACATGGATCTCACCCCCTACCCGCCGTGTATCGTGATGATGGGTAATACCACGGGCCATTATAACGAAGGTTACGCCCACCCCGATTCGAAGCATAAGATAGTCACTGTGCTGCTCGGGTTCAGCCGCGAGTGGCCCTATGAGCGAGGTCGGCTCAGGGTTTTGCGCAGCAACGATCGCGCTGATTACGCTTTCGAGTTCGCGCCGGAATTCGGCCGCATGCTGATGTTTCGCGTTTGCGATCATTCTTGGCATGGCTTTCTGCCACAAAAGGGTGCTCGTATGAGCATGCAACTGTGCTACGTCGACTCGGAGTGGTATGTCCGACGCGAATACGGGCGACACGGCTTTAGCGCCTTCGCCAAGTCGGTTCCGCTGGTGCGCAAGATCATCGAATGGGCGCCGCGTTAGGTAGCGGATCGGCTCGGACGCAGGTTTGCTGGTAACGGCCTGCGAGAGTACCATTTTTTCGCCGCGATGGGGGCCAGACCGCGAATTGTGCGGTTCGGTCAATTGGTACCCGACAGCGCGACCTGGATGCGAGGCGGAACGGTTCACGCTCGATTACACAAGTTAAAGATATTGATATCGATATATTACGATCCATATGGCCCTAGTCTGTTGGGCCTCGCCTCCGGCTCGACTTACCCTACGCTACTGGGGGCTAGGCCGGGGCTTCGCGGGGTCACGGAGCTTCGCGGGGTCAGAGCCGGTTTCCGGTTTTCGCGGGCTTCGCGGGGTGCGGACTGGCTCGATGCCCGCAACGCGCCGATGTTCGAGGCCGAGGTGAATGCGATGCGCCGCCGCATCCGTCGCGAAGCCCGTCTTGATTCGGAGCCCTGGACGCGCCAGACCGCGACCATACCGGAGCTGGAATCCTCCCTCAACCGAAGGGCCAGAAGCAGGGACATGGAGCGACAGTCCGGCGTAACGGCTGCAAACTGGCTCACTCCGAGAACGACCCGGCCGGGTGCATGATGCCTCGCCGGGTCGTGGTTGTTAGAGTTTATGCAGCCGTTCAGCAGCCCGACGCGGCTTTGAGAGGGTTGCAGGGAACAACGAACGTCTTCTTTGCGAGCAGGTTGACGACCGAACTCACGACGGCCAGCCGAGAGTCCCATGCGCGGCTCTTGCAGTTCAACAGATCGGGGTTCTGGGCGAACAGGGTCATACACCGGGGGATCGAGGTGCCAGACGAGGCCGAAAATGGGAAGCGTGAGGCGGAGACACGAACCGGCGGGTTCGGGGAGCTGGTCCAGGAGAGATCATCGGGGGAAGCCGGTAGGTGCGGGTTCCATCCGATGGTGCGGGCGTTCGCCCATCGAGATTACCGGCTGTTCTTTGCCGGACAGCTCATCTCATTGGTTGGCACCTGGATGCAGTCGGTCGCTCAGTCGTGGCTGGTCTACCGTCTGAGCGGTTCGGCAGTGCTCCTGGGCATGGTGGGCTTCGCTGCCCAGATCCCAGTCCTGCTGCTGGCCGCCGCGGGGGGCAGCCTGGCCGACACGGGGAGCAGGCACAAGATCATCCTCGCCACTCAGGCTGCCTCGATGCTCCTGGCCCTGGCGCTGGCCGCCTTGACCCTGACAGGCCGGATCCAGCTCTGGCACATCTTCGTCCTGGCCGCCGGTCTGGGCGTGGTCAACGCCTTCGATATCCCGGCCCGGCAGGCTTTTCTCGTGGAGCTGGTGGGACGGGGCGACCTCATGAACGCCATCGCCCTGAACTCGTCGATGTTCAACGGCGCCCGGGTCGTGGGGCCGGCGATTGCCGGCGTGCTGGTTGCGGCCATCGGCGAGGGTTGGTGCTTTTTCCTCAATGGAGCCAGTTACGTCGCGGTGATCACCGGACTCATGCTGATGCGGCCGAGGCCAGCCCCTGCAAGCGCAGGCCAGGGCACTCCCCTGACCCGGATTGCCGAAGGATTCGGGTTCGTCGCACGCACGGCGCCCATTCGCGACTTGCTGCTCTTGCTGGGGCTGGTGAGCCTTTCTGGCATGCCTTACGCGGTGTTGATGCCCATCTTCGCCGACCAGGTCTTGCACGCCGGGGCCCGGGGGCTGGGAATCTTGATGGGGGCGTCAGGCGTGGGCGCCTTGCTCGGGGCGCTGGTGCTGGCCTCGCGGCGTCAGGTGCGGGGTCTGGGACGGTGGGTTGCCTGGGGTGCGGGGATGTTCGGGGTTAGCCTTCTTGCTTTCTCCCTCTCGAGGTCGTTCTGGTTTTCCGTCGTCTTGCTGATCCCCGCGGGCTTCGCGATGATCGCCCAGACCGCCGCCTCGAACACGCTGATCCAGGCGATGGTGCCGGACGCGCTGCGGGGCCGGGTCATGGCGGCCTACTCGATGATGTTCATGGGTATGGCTCCCTTTGGCGCCCTGCTGGCCGGAGTTCTCGCGGGCAAGCTGGGCGCCCCCAGCGCCGTCGCGGCCGGCGGCGTGGCCTGCATTGCCGGGGGCATCGCGTTCGCAGCCAGGCTGCCGGCCCTGCGGGTCGCGGGCCGGCAACTGCTGCTGAACCAGGAAGTTGCGGCCGGTGATCCCGGGGGTGGGCCGGCCTGAGCCGCCGGGGCCATGAGCCGCGAGGTCGGCGCAGGCTGATCGCCGAGGCTCGTGACGGATCGGGCCGGCTCAAACGCCGACCGGGGTAGTGTCCCAGCCGAATTGAATGATCGCCGTAAGTCCTGGAGAGAAGCCAAGTTCGCTCCATCCGGCGGTCTCTCTCATAACCTCTTGCATCATAGCAACTTAGAGCCTGCCGTTCAATTCCTCTAGGACACGACCCCGACCGGCTGGTTCAGGTTTTTGGCGATATACTGCTCCAGCTTGACCAGGTCGGCGGCGAAGCGGCGGATGCCCTCGGCAAGCTTCTCGGTGGCCATGGCATCCTCGTTGAGCATCCACCGGAACGTCTTCTCGTCCATCTTCACCTCGGGAATATCCTGCCCCCTGGCCGCCTCGGGCGAGAGCTTGCGGACCAGCTTGCCCTCGGTCTTTTGCAGCTCCCCGAGCAGGTCGGGCGAGATGGTCAGGAGGTCGCAGCCGGCCAGCTCGATGATCTCACCGGTGTTGCGGAAGCTGGCTCCCATGACCTCGGTCTTGAACCCGAATTTCTTGAAGTAATTGTAGATGCGATGAACTGAGTGGACGCCCGGGTCGTCGACGGCGGGAATCTGCTTGACCCCCCTCTCCTTGAGGTACCAGTCGTAGATGCGGCCGACGAACGGCGAGATCAGGGTGACGCCGGCGTGAGCGCACGCCACGGCCTGGGGGAAGCTGAACAGGAGCGTCAGGTTGCAGTGGATGCCTTCCTTCTCCAGCCGTTCCGCGGCGCGGATGCCCTCCCAGGTGGAGGCGATCTTGATCAGGACCCGCTGGCGGTCGATTCCGTCGGCCTCGTAGAGGTCGATCAGGTGGTGAGCCTTGCGAATGGTCGCCTCGGTATCGAAGGAGAGCCGGGCATCGACCTCGGTGGAGACCCGGCCGGGGACGAGCTGGAGGATCTCCTTGCCGAAGGCGACCGCCAGCTTGTCGGTGCAGGCCTGAATCTGAGCATCCGGTCTCCGCCCAGCGACTGTGCATGGCCGATCGCCTGCTCCAGCAGGCCGCGATACTGGGACATCTGGGCGGCCTTGAGGAGCAGCGAGGGATTGGTGGTCGTGTCCCGGGGCTGGTACTGGGCGATCGACTCGATATCGCCCGTGTCGGCCACCACGACCGTCATCGAGCGCAACTGGTCCAGCAAGTTCATCACGCACTCCTTCGAAGAATCAAGCCTCGGTTTCCCGGTGACCCTGGGAGGCAGGGAGAAGATCGCCTCTCGTCTTGCCTCCCCCCAGAGCCGGGGTGTCGTTACTGGAAATCTTATAGCCGTTCTTGAGCGAGGGAAAGAACCCGATGGATCGAGCAGGCCGCTCCGCTGGGTGTGAATCGAATCAGGCATGGAGTCGGTTTGCCGCGCATTGAGAATTCCGATCAGGGCTGCTCGGTGGGCAAAAACGCATGAGATGGTAAACTCGGAACCGCGTTGGCTTGCGCTACGGCATTGAGTGGAGGCTGAATGGAGGAGCCAATGGAGGGAATCGGACCAGGTGCGGACTCGCCGTCGCTGGGCAGGATTCATGGATTCGCCTTCGACCTCGACGGCACGATCTGGGCTGGACCGACCTTGTTGCCGGGCGCCGGGGAGCTGGTTGCCGCGCTCCGCGGGGCCGGCGTGCGTGTCGTGTTTGCGTCCAACTCGTCCCGGCAGGGCTCGTCTCTCCTGGCTCAGCGGCTGACCGAGATGGGAATTGATGCGAGCGATGGGGACGTCGTTACGGCGTTCGATCTGGTCGGCGACGAGATCCTCCATCGGCTCGGGCGGGTTCGGGTCATGCTCCTGGGGACTCGCGAGCTGGCTGATCTTCTGGAATCGTCAGGGCACGTAGTTCTGCCCATCGATGCGTGGTCCCAGGCCCAGGCCGTGGTGGTGGGCAATGACCCGGAGTTTGACTTCGGCCGGCTCCGTGCCGCGTCGAGGGCCATCGCCGCGGGGGCAGCGTTCTTCGCGGTCAACATGGACGCGCGGTTTCCGGTGGGTGAGGACGAGTTCGATCCCGGCTGCGGATCACTAGCCGAGGCGGTGGCCGTGGCGGCGGGAATCGACCGGTCGTGATCGGCAAGCCGTATCGGCC
>CAWFJM010000002.1:0-66527 GCA_963816015.1 uncultured Planctomycetaceae bacterium
TTTCGATTGCCGTGCTCTATCGCGAGACTCTTCCTCAATCCATACTCCCCACATGGGCAAAGCCGCAGACCCCGGCGCGCGATCGCGGCCCTGATCAATGTGAGGGGGATGCCCTCCCAAGTCCACCACCGCTGATACGAATCGTCTTGCCGACCGACCCTAACCCTGAATCAGGCGGACGAACTCCTGCAATTCGTCCTCGTTGAGGTCGGAGACGGCCCAGAACGTCATCCTTGATCTCGTCCATTGAATCAAATGAAAACCTTGCCGTGTCGCTTCTGGGCGCAGCTTCGTCGCCGGGTGACGACGGCCAGATGAAGAGATTGATGGAATGCTTGCGGCGCTGGTAGACGAGCGCCGCCACCGGCCGGTTATGGAGATAGTCGAGGCGTCCGCCGACCAGGGGGAAACCCTGGCCCGCCAGATCATTCACCGGAGGCGAGAAATCGAGCTTTCCCTCGAACCAGGGCTTGACCGTATGCGGGTCCGAAGACGCCACGTCGAACAGGTGGGAGGGCAGCATCTGCGAGCGGACATGGCCGGCGACCAACTCCTGGGTCAAGAACGCATCGTCAGGACGAGCGAGCAGCACACGTGCCAGCCCCCAACCCGCGGCCATCATCAAGGCCAGCGAGGCCGCGATGGCGAGCAGAGGCCCGGGACGCAGGCGTAGGATGCGGTTCGCATGGCTTGGCCTGCGCACGGACGAATGAACGCGCGTCGCCAGGTCCGGAGGCGCCTGAGCATAGAGGGCGCTGTTCTTGATCGCTGCGCGCATCGCCTGAAGACTCGCGTGGGCTTGCGCACACGCCGGGCAATCCTGGAGGTGCTGTTCAATCTCCAGGCTCTTGATCAGATCGAGCTCGCCATCGACGTAGCCGTGGATGAGCGTTTGCATTTCTTGGCAGTTCAAGTTACGACTCCCAATCCCCGCAGTCACGCAGCCGTTGACGAAGCCGCTCGCGGGCACGCGCCAGGCGGGACATGACCGTACCCAGGGGAATCTCGGCGATGGCAGCGATCTCCTTGTAAGACAAACCTTCCAGCTCGCGCAGGACGACCACCTCGCGGAGCTCAAGGGGCAGTTCTTCCAGGGCCCGTCGGACCGACTGCTTCTGATCCTCGCGCAGCAGCTGTTTTTCCGGGTCTATGGCGTCGGATTCCACCCCGTGGATTTCCTCGTCAAAGGCGGTCGCGTTACCGCGTGCCCGCTTCTGTTCGAGCCAGGTGTAACAGGCATTGCGGACGATGGTGAGCAGCCAGGCGCGGCTGTTCGCCCCACGGTACCCGCCAAGAATCTCAGGGCGCGCAGGTAGGACGCTTGCACCAGGTCCTCCGCGTCGTGGTCGTCGCGGGTTAGCCAGCGCACCAGGTTATACGCGGCGTCCAGGTGCGGCAAGAGGGCTTGTTCAAACCGCTCGCGCTCGTCGGCTCCCTGCAATGGCGTTTCTTCCCACGACGTTGAGACCATCATCAAGTAAGACCGCGCATCCGGCTGTTTTATTCCCAAGTCTTGTCCAGAAATGGGCGAAGTCGATCCGCCGCCGTCTCTCTGGCCGCAGAATCACAAGTGCCGGAACTCGCGGGAATAATCTCCAGGTCGGGGCGGTCTAGGTCGTTGGTGCCAGAAAATCGAACTCGACTCGTGCCTGGCAAGCGGCGGGTCTCAGACGTCCCGAATTGTCATCCCGGGGGCGCGGCCGGGTTCGATCCGCGCCATGAGTCACCCACAGGAGTCCGACAAGTGGAAGATCAGAACGTCCGTGGTCACGAGGGCGATGGTGATGGAGTGGACCGTCGCGGGTTCCTCAAATGCATGGCGTGGGCCGGCACGGGGCTGGTCTGGACGGCCAGCGGCGGGGTCCTCTCGTCGCAGGCGTTCGGCCAGGGCGCGGGGCGGGCGGGGGCGGGCAGCTTCTCGTTCGTCCAGATCAGCGACAGCCACATCGGGTTCGGCAAGGACCCATACAAGGAGAGCGTGACCGCCACGCTCCAGGAGGCGGTCGCCCGGATCAACGCGCTGCCCAACGGCCCGACTTCCTGATCCACACGGGCGACCTCACCCACCTCGCGACGCCCGAGGAGTTCGACACCGTCGCCGAGATCCTCAAGGGGGTCAAGGTCGGCCAGGTGTTCTACGTGCCCGGCGAGCACGACGTCATCGGGGACGGGTCGGAATACCTGAAGCGGTTCGGCAAGGGGACCAAGGGCGAGGGCTGGTACAGCTTCGACCACCAAGGGGTGCACTTCATCGGCCTGGTCAACGTCGCGAGCCAAGGTACCGACAAGGGTCTCGGCATCCTCGGCAACGAGCAACTCGACTGGCTCAAGGCCGAACTGGCGGGGCTGGCCGCCAGCACGCCCGTCGTGGTCTTCGGCCACGTCCCCCTCTGGGCGGTGTACCCCCAGTGGGGCTGGGGCACGCAGGACGGCCAACAGGCGCTCGGCTACCTCAAGCGGTTCGGCTCGGTCACCGTGCTGAACGGCCACATCCACCAGATCGCCCAGAAGGTCGAAGGAAACATGACCTTCCACACCGCCCGCTCGACCGGCTTCCCCAGCCGGCGCCCGGCCAGGCACCGCCCCGGGCCCGTTGAAGAACGTCCCCGCCGAGAAACTGCGCACGATGCTTGGCCTGACGAGCGTGACTTACGTCGCGGGCCGGGGACCGCTCGCGATCGTCGACGCGACGCTCGGGTGAGACGCCTTACGTCGCCCGTCTGCATGTCATGAGGAGCCATGCCGTGATGAAACCGAAGTTCAGAGAGGTGCCGCCCCGGCCTTGCTCGTGGCCCTGGTAGTGGCAGCGGGTCTGGCGACCGGGGCCAGGGGCGGCGACGACTCCCCGATCCATAAGCTCATGGATCAAATTCACAGCCCGGAACAGGAGCATCGGCAAGAGGCTCCGGGCCCCCGCCGCGCATCGAAGCGGCCGGCCGTAAGGGGCTAGCCGTGGACGCTGCGTCATTGGTGCGGCTCGGCAAGGAGGCCGCGGCTCACCGAACCGCCAACGTGCGAAAGAGATCGCAACAGGACTGGACCCGCGGCGGACGACTTCCTCCGGGCGGCGGACGACCTCGCCAGGGTCATCGCGGGCCCGGAGTTCTCCCGGCCGCAGGTGACGCAGTCCTACCAGAAGCTCCAAAAGACATGCACCAACTGTCGCGGCGCTTTCAAGAGGAGCCTGACTGAAGCGCGCACACTGACGGCACAAGGCGAGTGATGGGTGATATGCTGGTGGCGGTCGCCACGGCACCAGACGGGGTTCCTCGGCTCCGGGACCGGTCCCGCACCGGTCTTGTCTCCCAATGTGCCGCGGCCACCCGTTCCCCTGAAAACTCACGGAACGCGCACTTGATGCGTCTTTCTGCAGAATCTTGTATCCGCAAGGCCGTGGCCGAGCGCAGCCTCACCCCAGGCCACGTCGGCCTTGCGGATGCAATCGCGGAGGACGAAGCCGCTTCGCGGTGGGCCGACTGCGCCGTCGCCTATGGAGATTGAATGGCTCGACCCCAAGCCCGTGGACGCGCCGGGACGGCTCTTCGGCCTGGCGTAGGGGTCCGCGCTGGGATGTGGTGACGTGACGATGTCGTCGGCCCGAGCCACGGCCCGGGGAGTCCCCATCCCGCCTCCTCAGGGCGGTCGCTCACGGATCGGGGTGTGACATCATGGGAACGCAGACCGTGGCGTTGCTTCCTCCTATGTGATCATGAGCTGTCAAGGATCAGGAACGGTTCGAGGCCCACTGTGATCCCCTCGGCCAGGGGCATCGGCGGGAATTCCGCGACCACGACCATTCGACCGGCACCACACCGGAGACAGACCCGGGTCGGGGTCATCGTCGCTTCGTGGCCCGGCGGCTTGATCGGATCGGGATCGGTCGGGGCCGTGTCATCCTGCGGCGTCACGGCCATGCCGAGAAGTTCCCGGCACTGCGTCAGCTTTTCCTGGCGATGGCGGTTGGCCAGCAGTCCGTAATGCCGCACCCGCACGAAGCCCGCGGGCAACACGTGCATCAGGAACCTGCGGACGAACTCGACCGTCTCGAGCGTCATGGTCCCCCGCCTGCCGCCGTGGGCGTAGTCCTTCCAGCGGAAGCGGACCCGGTCGCCCGCGAGGCTGACCAGGCGGCGGTTGCTGATGGCCGTCTTGTGCGTGTACCGGGCCAGGTATTTCAAGACCGTGGCGGGTCCTTTGGTCGGCGGCTTGGCGTCCACGACCCATTCGGTGCGGACCGTCTCGTCAAGGAGGTGGTGGAATCGCTCGGGCCGGGCCAGCGCCTCCAGCCGGCCGTGGAAGCGGAGCCGCCCCCGCCGGAAGGCGGCACGGAGCCCGCTGAGGAACTTGCCCCGGAACACACGGCTGAGGACGCGGACCGGCAGGAAGAAGTCGTCGCGGCCGGCGACCCAACGACTCGCGTCGGGCGCCAGCCCGCCGCCGGTGACGACGCAATGGACGTGCGGGTGCAGCGTGAGGTTCTGACCCCAGGTGTGCAGCACTGCCAGCGCGCCGATCTCGGCCCCGAGGTGTTTCGGGTTCGCGGCCACCTCAAGGAGAGTTTTCGCGGCGGCCCGCATGAGCAGGCCGTACATGACACGGGGGTTGTGCTGCGCGACTGGGCCGAGGGCGCTGGGGAGCGTGAAGACGACGTGGAAGTACGGTGTGTCGAGCAGGTTGGCGGCCTGGACCTCCAGCCACCGCGCGGCGGCGGTAGCCTGGCACTTGGGGCAATGGCGGTTGCCGCACGAGTTGTACGAGACCTCCTGGTGCCCGCACTCCGGGCACTCCAGGACGTGCCCACCGAGGGCGGCCGTCCGGCAGGCCGTCAGGTCGTCGAGGGCGCGGCGTTGCTCGGACGTCAGGCTCGCACCGTACCGTTGCAGGAACGCGTCGCGACAGCTCCGGATGACCTCGGCCACTTCGAGCCGAGGTCGGATCATGGCTGGGCCTCGCCTCCGGGTGGGGGTTCGAGCTTATCGAACGGGCTGCGGGTCGACTTGAGGGCCGCCGTGGCAATATGGAGGTAGCGGGCGGTCGTGCTGAAGCTGTGGTGCCCGAGCAGGACCTGGATGGTCCGCAGGTCAGTGCCGGACTCGAGCAAGTGGGTCGCGAAGCTGTGCCGCAAAGTGTGCATATGAACGTGCTTCTTCAAGCCCGAGGCCGCCAGCGCACGCTCACAGACCATCTGGATGGTGCGCAGGCTGATCGGCCGACCGGGCTGGCGTCCGGGGAAGAGGTACGGCGCGGGCCGATACGTCACCCAGTACTCACGGAGGACTGCCAGCAGCCGCGGCGAGAGCATCACGTCGCGGTCCTTGTGCCCCTTGGCCTGGCGAATGTGGATGACCATGCGGGCGCTGTCGATGTCCTCGACGCGGAGCCTGGCGACCTCGGAGAGCCGCAGCCCGCCGGCATAGGCAGTCATCAACAGGGCGCGGTGCTTGGGGTTTTGCAGCGCGTCGAGGAACCGGGCCATCTCGCCTTGGCTGAGGACGACGGGGAGCTTCTTGGGCGCCTTGGGGCGGGCAATCTCGGCGACGACCGAATCCCTGCCCAGGGTGACGCTGTAGAAGAACTGGAGGGCGAGGCGGGCCTGTTTGTAGATGTTCCAGGAGGCCTGCCGCTCCTGGACCAGGTGGAGCAGGTAGGAGCGGACGTGCTCGGGCCCAAGGTGGTCGGGCGAGGTTTGGAAGTACCGGGCGAAGTCGGCGACGTACCCGGTGTAGGCCCGGATCGTCTTGGGGGACCGGTTGCGGAGGATTAGGTCCTCAGTCATGCGGCGGCGCAACGGTGTCATGGCCAGCTCCTTTCTCGGTGGGACACGCGGACAGGAAGTCCGTCCGCTGCCTCCATGATCGAGGAGCGCAGCCGGGCTTGGACCAGGGCTGTGAGAACGGGGTGCCGAGGGATGGGAAGCGGGGCGAGCAAGGAGAAGGGCTCAGGCCGCACGGTGGGCCCTCGGCGCGATCATGGGCTGTAGCCTTTGGCCCACCGCGAAGCGGTTTAGTCCTCCGATGAGGGGGCCGTAGAGGGACATAGCGCCTTTCGATGGGCTACAATCCGAAAGGATGTATGTCCCCCTTTGTCCGACGCCAACCTGAAGCCGCACTTGGCCCCCGGCGTGGCAACGTCGATCAAAAAGGCGGGAGCGACGGTGCTGCGGCTGCCGCCCTACAGCTCCGACTACAACCCGATCGAGGAGTTGTGGTCGAAGTTCAAGAGCCGGCTTCGCCAGATCGGGGCGCAGGACGAAGGAGAGCTTGTACAACGCTGTCGGAGACGTTCTGGATCAAGTCACAATTCAGGACGTTATTGGTTGGTTCAACCACAGTGGGCTGTACTCAACCCATTCGTAAACTGCGCTAAGAGCGTAGAACTTTACCCCGTTCGGGACCTCCTGTACTTTCCGCGATTTGGTTCCCTTGGTCGTTGACGTGACTCGGGTAGACGAATGCCGTTCCGGCCGGGACGATGGCGGTGACCAAGCCTGCCAATCAACCCCGGACGGAGTCGGCCGTGACATCATCGCACCAGGACGCGACATCGTGCCAGTGGTTCTCTTGCCTTGCTTCACCCCTGGATCGCAGATCTGCCGTCAGGCTGGTGTGGCTCTTTATCGGCGCGATCCTCGCCTGCGGCCGAAGGACCGTCACCAGCTGGATCGCGCTGCCGGCTTGAGTCGACAGTATCAGCCTTGCTACACGACCGTCGCAGCAGCCGGCAAGCGGGCGGACAACATCGCCGGCCGGTTGATCCACGAGGTGGTCAAGCCTTTGGTGGATGGTCAGACGCGGCTCACCGTGGCGCTAGACGACACGCCGACACAGCGGTATGGGCCCCAGGGTCAGCGCACACTTAAACTGTAGCTCTAGCAACGACTTGCAGCAGGTAGTTGTCATCCCAGCCGCAACTGCGACGTTTCATGGCCAAGCTCGTGCGGTCGGAATGCTGTTTCAAGAGTGACAAGGTGAAGCGATTCAGCCAAGCGAAGTTCTCCCGCAACGCCTCTTGTCGGATCCGCGACTCGTCCTCGCGGTACGTCACGTCGAGCACCCAATGGCAGCCGTTCTCGATCCCCCAGTGGCTTCGGACTGCTCGGGCGAGTCGTCTCACGTTCATGGGCAGGCTGCTGATGTAGTAACGGACCTCGATGGTCTCCTTGCCGTCGCGGACGCACCGCAGCGTTACGATCGCGACCGTCTTCAGTCCCTTCCACAGCGTGAACCCGGGCAGGCTCTTGGGGGCTGGAAGCTGGAGATACGTCCGCGTCTCCTCCCGCCCGTGGCCCTTTTCCACAGTCACATGTTCGCAAGCCTGCTTCAGGTCGCCGTCGAGTTGCTTGTCGATGTAATCGATGACCGCCTGGTGCAGGGTCTCCTGGTTCCCCTTCAGCGCCAGTACGTAGTCGCCCTTGCCGTCGATGATCTCCGCGGCAATCGCCTTCTGAGTCCCCATGGCGTCGATGGTGATGATCGCTCCCTTGATGTCCACCAGCCTCAAGAAGCTCGGGAATCGCCGTGATTTCGTTCGATTTCTCGGCGCACGCCACCTGCCCCAGCGAGAGCCCGAACTCGCTGGCCCAGATGCTGACCGAATGCAACGCGCCCCAGGCCGTTCTTGCGATCGTGGCTCCGCCGCAGCGTTTTGCCATCCACCGCCAGGATGGGTTGCTCCACGCCAGTCGTTGCGGCCGCGGCCGCACGCAACGACGTCAGCCAGGTCGCGAAGCACGCCTGGAAGGCACCGGGCGCAGGGCCATCAAGACACGCCGGAAGACGTCTTTACGGGGGATGCCGTTGGGCAGGTCCAGCGCGTCGAGGAGGAACTGCTCCTTCAAGGCCGCCCACCGAGCGATCGCCGTGGGCCCGCCGGCGCCTGCCAACACCGCCAACATGGCAATGACGACCACGCTGACCAACGGGTGCTGCAGATTGACGGTGGAGCGAGGGTCCTCCAGTTCCGCGAAATGCGGGACGACCTCATCCAGGGTGATCCGTTTGGTGTCCGCCATGGTTGGTTCTCTGTGTGGTCATCGCGAGGTCAGTTGAGACACAGAGACTTGTATACACAAAATCACACCAGGGCGCAAGCGGCATAAATTGCCAGGAATACCCAGAGTGCCGCACTAGTGCCGCATCCACGCTAAATCTTGGGGTTGGCGACCCCCGCGAGTTCAGGGACACTCCCAGGCACAAGGAGGTGTCCCATGAACAAGAAGTATATCGTCCGGCTGTCGGATGATGAACGTGGTGTCTGCCAGGATATCGTCAAGCGGCTCAAGGGGACGTCGGAGAAGGTGAATCGGGCCCAAATCCTGCTCAAGGCGGATGCGGATGGGCCGAGTTGGCCGGATGCAAAGATCGCGGAGGCGTATGGTTGCTCAGTGCGGACCGTGGAGAATCTTCGTGAGCGATTGGTCACAACAGGCTTTGACGCCGCGTTGGAACGCAAGAAACGTGCGACGACGCCGACGCCGCGCAAGCTGGATGGCGTGGGCGAAGCGAAGCTGATCGCGATGCGGTTGGGGAAGCCGCCGGCGGGGTATGGCCGGTGGTCGTTGCAGTTGTTGGCCGATGAGCTGGCGGTCTTGGAAGTGGTCCCTTCGATCTGCGCGGAGACGGTCCGCAAGACGCTAAAAAAAATGGCATGACCAAGCGCAAGATCGAGTATTGGGTGATTCCGCCCGACCAGGATGCCGAGTTCGTGGCCGACATGGAAAACGTGCTCGAAACCTATGCGGAAGCGTATGATCCGCAGCAACCGGTGCTCTGCATGGACGAGCAACCGGTGCAATTGCTGAAGGAGACGAAAGTGCCGATCGCCGCGACGAAAAAGCATGCGAAACGTGTCGATTACGAATACGAACGCAACGGCACGGCGAGCATTTTCATGTTCGCGGAACCGCTGTCGGGCTTTCGACAGGCAACCGCCCGAGAGCGTCGGACCAAGGTCGACTGGGCGATCGAAGTGGCCCAATTGTTGGACACACGTTACGCCACTTGCGCGAAGGTGACGCTCGTGTGCGACAACCTCAACACCCACACGAAGGGGGCGTTCTACACGGCGTTCCCGCCCAAGCAAGCGCGGGCGTATATCAAGCGGATCAACTATTGCCACACGCCCAAACACGGCAGTTGGCTGAACATCGCCGAATGCGAGTTGAGTTGCCTGACGAGCCAATGCCTGAGCGGCCGCCGCATCGGAGAACTGCCACTACTGCAATCGGAGATCGGGATCTGGGCCGACAAGACCAATGCCAAACAACGCGGCGTGGACTGGCAATTTAAAATCGACGACGCCCGAACAAAACTGAAGCGGCTGTACCCGAAGATTAAGAGTGGATGAGGCACTAGCCCTGGTATGGGCCCTACGTGCAGGGGGCTGGCATCCATCACAACCCGACCCCCGGCCCGGCTGGCTCGCCGCATGTCTACGGCCACGTCTGGGTGGTGCTCGGGCTCCTGGCGGTCCATCCTGCATGGGGAGTCATCGCTCTGCCGCTGTTGGCCCGTCTGTACGTGCGGGCCAAGGATCTGCCGTGCATCGACCCAAAGCATCGGCCGGAGTTCCGGACCAAGCTGGAGATGGGAGTCGAGCTCCTGCGGTGGGCTTGGTTCTGGCTCCGGTTCCTGGGCAAGCCGCTGTGGGTGGTGGTCGACGGGGCCTACGCCAAGGCCCCGTTCCTCAAACCGGCGATGTTGCTGGGAATGACGGTCGTCAGCCGGCTGCGCAAGGACGCGGCGCTATGGACGATCCCAGGGCCCCGGGTACCAGGTCGGCGCGGTAGGCCGCGGGTCTACGGAGAGACGCGCATCGACTTGGCCAAACGGGCCGGGCAGCGTCGCGGTTGGACGACTAGCATCTTCGACTTGTATGGCAAGCGGGCGAAGAAGCGGTATAAGACGTTCGTGGCGATGTGGCGGCCCGTCGGCGGGGCAATCCGGGTGGTGTTGGTGGAGGAGCCGAGTGGATGGGTGGCCTTCTTCTGCACCGACGTGTCAGCGACCGTAGCAGAGATTCTCTCGACGGTCGCCGACCGGTTCTCATTAGAGATCGCGTTCCGCGACTGCAAGGAGATCGTCGGAGCCGGCCAGCAGCAGGTGCGGTTCGTGTGGGCAAACATCGGTGCATTCCACATCTGCCTCTGGACGTTCACGATGACCGAAGCTTGGGCATGGGGTCGGGAGGAGGACGACTTGGTGGACCGCCGAGCATCGCCATGGGACGATCCGAACCGTCGCCCAAGCCACGCAGACAAGCGTCGGGCTTGGCGCCGTGAATTGTTGGCCGAGGAGATTCGCGAGGTTCTACGCCCCGGGGTCACCGAGGAGGAAATTCGGGCCGTCGCCGAGCGGTTGCTTGCCCTGGCGGCATGAGAGCGAAGTCAATCGCGGAAAGTACAGTAAGTTCTTACCCAGTTTTCTTGACCTGACGCTTATACGGCCTTGGGGGATAGAGGTGGCGCTCAAATTGCTGCGGCCGTGGACTAAACCACGCACGACCCTGCTTTTGCTGACGGCGCGTTTGACTGAATGGAGTCCCTCGCACCAGAGGTGTCCCGGTATAAGTCCAACAGTACGGATGGGCGTGGCGTCGGTCATAGTCGTCGACAAAGGCCAGCAGCCGCGCCTCGAAGTCCGCCATCGAACTGAAGTCGCCCCGCTTCAAGAATCGCCGTTCCAACACGCTGAACCACAGTTCCACTTGGTTGAGCCAGGAACCATGAGTCGGAGTGAAATGAAACACATGTTTGTGAGTCGGATCTGTCAAGAAGGCACGCCGTTGCCGACCTGTCTGCAATAGTGCTGGCACGAAGGGAACATCGCACAATTGGGCCATAATTCGACAGACATCGAGACTCCAATGGGTGTTGAGATTATCCAAGACCCAGTCAAATCCTTTGACCTCGGGGAACCGCTCGGCCACGTGACCCAAGTGGGTCGCGAAGTCCACGCTGGTTCGGGTCGGTCCCAGATCGCCGATGATCTCACCGGTCGGTACGATCAACGAGGCGATCAAAGCGCGCGTCCCATATCGGATATAGTCTTGCTCACGTCGCGCGGGCTTGCCGGGCTGAGCCGGTTGCGTGGGATGGGGCCGGCCCAAGGCTTGCATTCCCGTCTTTTCATCACAGCAAATCACCAATCGACCCTGTTGGTACATCGCGGGCGCTCTCTACGTACAACTTGCAGATCGCTTGAGCCTTGGCGTCGAAGTCAGGGTCGTGGCTGTTGAGCCAGTAAACGCTCCGATGCGGTTTCAGGTCGGCCTCGTCAAGGGTCCGCCAGATCGTGGACCGACTCATGGCCCAGGCATGAGCAGCCTGGTTGATCAGCGTGGCAGCCAGATCGTCCAGCGACCACCGAGTGGCGGGACAGTCCTGTTGTTCGGTCGTACTACTGGCCAGGGAGATCACATCGAGACGTTTCGAGGGGGGAAAATCGTCGCGGCCGACCTGACCGTGGCGCGTCCTGAAGGCCAGCCAATCCCATTTTCAGGTAGCGGTTTCGCCACACCGCGACGGTCTGGCGATCGCACTGAAACTCGGCGGCGATCTCGAGGTTGCAGGGATGGTCTTCGGCGGCGGCCCGCAGTACCAACCGGGATCGGAAGACCAAGGCCTGAGGGGTGGAACCGGCCCGGACCAAGGCCTCGAGTTGGGCACGTTGAGGATCGGTCAGGCAAACCACCTCCGAATAAGGCATCGGCATGGTGAACATCCGTGTTCGTGGGGTCGAGGGGTAGTCTCTAGGGCAGAATTCACTATTTCCCACAAACTTTCTGGGCAGTCCAGATCAATCATAACTGAGGGTCGAGTTACGAAACGGACATCTAGTTGACCTGAGCGCCAATGGGGGCCGGACGATCGCTGGGTTCCGGTCAGACACCTCCAGGCCAGCCCTCTCTGTCGCCCCTTCGGGGGCTTGGGATCCTCGCTGATCGGGTCGGGGTTCCTGGGGCTGACGCCACCAGGCTATGAACTTGCGCCCCGTTCGGGGCTGGGAAGGCACGTCAACGAAATCGGGAGGAACACCCATTCGATACGAGACCGACGTTTCATCAGCCGAGCCAGGCCCCCCGGGAAAAACAACCGGCCGCGGTTTTCCCTTCACCAAGATTTGGCCATGCACTAAACTTGGGAAGAGTAAGGGACCGCCTCCATTCCGAGCCTGAACCCGCCCCGAGCCGGCCTTCGCTTCTGCATGGGACTCGGCCCGGCACAGCATGTGAGACCTGGTATCGACGATCGCCCCGTCGCCGTTCTTGACGCGCTCATCATGACCATCAAACTCGTCGTACTCCGCGTAGTCGTTGCGATCCAGTGTGCCGATCTGCGCCACTGTGGACTCGGTCACGCCTGTGAGCGAGCGGCAACGCCCGTCCTTCCCATCCTGCTCCCTCTCCGATCCCCATGTTCGGTGCGGATCCGCGACCCTTTTCTCGGAAATCGAAGCACCGCCTCCGGCATGGTGCATAATCAATACGGTGGGGTCTGGGCGGTCGCTCTTTGACAATTCGGTGTGGTCAACAGAAGGAGCCACGGCACACACGAAACGCACGGAAGGGGAACGAGAATCGGCAGAAGCGCTACCAAGGGAGTAACCCCACATCGTGAGTTCGTGGTTCAAGATCGGATCCGCAGCCGGGTTCCCGGGGAAGAGACCGAGGGGACAGGAACGCGAAGACGAAATCGCGACGAACGAACCCAATCGCCTGAGTCGCAACTTGCTTTATAGAAAGAGCTTGCGACTGTATTGCGGCCGATGCGGGAGCGCGAACGAACCCGTTTCACGCGGGCGGCTCGAACGGCGGGGGAAGGAGGATGAGGCAGTCACCACGGTGGGGGCGGCTGGCGTCGTGGTAGGAAGGCACTGACGAGTCGGCTCAAGGAGTGGCGTCGATTCAGTTCTCCGGTGCGATCATGTAGCGAGTGAGCCACGACCGGCAGGATGAATCCGGCCCCACGTGACGGAACCTCGATCCTTGGAACCGGCTCCGGAACGTCTCAAGTTTTCGCGTTCAGCGGCCGACAGCCGCGATTGACGCCCGGAAGCATCGGGCGTATGATCCCGCCCGAACCGGGCCCTGCCCCGGGGTTCCTCTGCAAGAAGCGGTCAGGACGGACGAAATGGAGGTCGTTGCATGAGCATCGCGCTGGGATGGCTCGCGGTGTTAGCCGGTTTCGCCGGTGCTCCGGTTCCGAGAGTGGATGGACCGGAAATCATCTACCAGTTCCAGATCATCGAGATGCGCGGCCTCCAGTGGCGAGGCGGGGCCGTTCCCGGGCTCAAGCCCGTGACCAGCCGCGGCGGAGTGACGGTCTGGACCGCGCCTCGCGACTTCCTCAAGTCGCTCCCGGAGGGCGCAGGCAAGCAAGTCCTCATGGCTCCCAGGGTTACCACGTGGTCACAGGCGGCCGCCCACATCACCACTCGGAAGAACCGCCCGTTTGTGACCCAGGTCGCGTGGCGAGGCGAAAGCACCGCCCCCCGGGAGACGACCGAAAACGTGCTGGAAGGGATGGCCGCGACGGTCTCCGGCCGGTGCATCGACCAGGGTGTCCTGACGCAGGTCGTGATCGAAGACACCGAGGTCCGCGTCGGTGCACACGCTGAGCCTCCCCAACCCGGCACAGGCCCACAGGGCCAGCGCCAGCGACGGAGTCATTCGTCTGCGGGAAAGTCTCGACGGAAGAGATGCCCAGCAGCGTCGAGGCGTTTTGCCCGGCCGCGTGCCATGAACTGACCGCGGATGCAGCCATGAAGCAGTCGTCGTTGCACACCGTTTCCACAGAGGCCTGCTGTGCCGACGACGAGGCGAATGCGGCCCAGTGCCACCCGGCGCAGGCGAGCGCGAGCCCTCGGACCGGGGAGAAATCGACCTGGGTGCCGACACGCTCCGCGCAGGTCCAGGTCCCCGAGATCGGCCGCGCGGAGATCTCGGGCGAGTGGCTCATTCCCCGCGACGAGGTCCTGCTGATCGGCTTCGGGCCGCACACGGTGGCCGACAAGGACGGGAAGGCGGTCGTCCGCGAGCGCCTGGCCTTGATCACGGCCGAGGAGATCACGCTGCCGAAGGCATCCGCCGATTCCGAGCCGCTGGGCCTTCCCCTGTCGATTCCGAAGGTGGCCCGATCCGCGGCGGGCTCACCGCTTCCGCTGCCAACCCCGGCGCTACCGAGCCGGTCGCTGCCCCAGGGTGTCAACGCCGATGGCACGCCCGCCGATCTTCCGCCACTTCCCGACGACGAGAAGGCCGATCAAGGCGCGAGCGATTCCTCGGAACCACGGCCCAGCCCCCAGACCAGGAAGCCGGCGAAGAGCGCGGCGCCTGACGCGAAACCTGCCGCCAAGCCTTCGGCCTCGTCGGACGGCAAGACCAGCAAGGCGGCCTTCACCCTTCCCATGGGGCTGTTCAAGCAGGTCGTCCTCCCGCAGCTTGCGATCCCCAACCTCCAGTTCGTGATGCCGCTCAGACCCTTCGCCATGAAGCTTCCGTTCAACCAGAAGCTGGAGCTCGAGCTGATTGGTCGCGTGGTGGCGGATTCGGACGGGGCGGACAGCTCCTCGGACGGTGATTGAGGCCGGGCGCAAGACAGGGCCGAGCTCAGAGCGCTGCGGAGTATCCGCCATCCACGGGAATGGCCACGCCGGTGACGTAGTCGCTGGCGGAGCTGGCCAGCCAGACGGCGGTCCCCGCCATGTCTTCCGGCGTGGCCCAGCGCCCCAGAGCGATCCGGGCGAGAACCCGGTCGTGCAGCCCCGGAATCTCCTGGCGGGCCTGCTGCGTGAGCTCGGTATCGAACCATCCCGGCAGGATGGCGTTGACCTGGATGTTGTCGGCGGCCCAGGCCAGGGCCAGGCTCTTCGTGAGCTGGACGATCCCCCCCTTGCTCGTGGCATAGGCCACGGCGAAGCTCGAACCGAAGATCGAGGTCATGCTGCCGGTGTTGATGATCTTGCCGCCGCCTACCCGCTTCATCGCCGGGTAGACGGCCTTCGCCATCAGGAAGGCACTCGTCAGGTTGGTGTTCAGGACGCTCGTCCACTCCTCCAGGGTCAGCTCGTGTGGCGGCTTGCGAATATTGATGCCCGCGTTGTTGAAGAGGATATCGATACGGTCGAATTCGTTCAAAGTCTCGGCGACCGCCCGATCGACATCCTTGGGAAGAGCGAGGTCGGCCGTGATCACCAGGGCAGACGCCCCGCTCTCCTCAACGATTCGCCGCTCCGCCTCCCGGCACTTCGCCGCGTTCCGCCCCAGGATGACCACCGAGGCCCCGGCCCGAGCGAGGCCTCGTGCGATACCCAGTCCGATCCCGCCGTTGCCACCCGTCACGATGGCCACCTTGCCCGACAGGTCGAAGGGGTTCACCTCGGCCTCCCTTGGGTTCGTCGTCATGCGAGCACTCGCCCGGCCCAGCCGCGCAGTGACCCGAATTGTGGAATTGCATCAAGAATCAAACCGCTCAATCCCACTTGAGGATGGCGCCGGTATCGGCGCTCGTGGCCATCCTGGCATACCGGGCCAGCCAGCCGGTAGTGAAGCGGGCCGGGCGGGGTTTCCAGTCCGCGCGGCGGGCGGCAAGCTCCTGGTCGGACAGCCGCACGGCGAGGACGCCTGCGGCGATGTCGATGTCGATGATGTCGCCGTCGCGAATCAGGCCGATCGGTCCGCCCACGGCCGCTTCGGGACTGACATGGCCGATGGAGGCTCCGGCGGTACCGCCCGAGAATCGGCCGTCGGTGACCAGGGCGCACTTGTCGTCCAGTCCCACCCCCTTGATGGCCGTCGTGGGCGCCAGCATCTCCTGCATGCCGGGCCCTCCCTTCGGACCTTCGTAGCGGATCACCACCACGTCGCCTGGCTTCACCTTGCCGAAGACGATGCCGTTGTAGGCGTCTTCCTCGCTCTCGAAGATCACGGCCGGGCCGATGTACTTGAGCATGGCGGGACTGACGCCCGCGGTCTTGACCACGGCCCCCTTCGGGGCCAGGTTGCCAGAGAGCATCGTCAGACCGCCTGTTTTGGAATAGGCCCTGCTGACAGGCCGGATGACGTCAAGGGGATCGAATCCCTGCCTGGCGGCCGAGCCGTCGCCCGTCTCGTCGCTTCCCCGGCCCAGCGAAGGGTCGTCCTCGCCCTCCGAGTCGAGCATGGCCAGCCCCGCGGCCTGCGATCGGGTTGCCGTCGCCACGCTGGGAACCGTCCAGGCCTGGCTGGTGCGATCGCCGCCGGCGCGGACGCCGGTCAAGAGTCGAGCGGCCGGGCTGCAGGCGGCATTGCGGACGTCGTACTCCTCGATGTTCTGCCCCAGCGACTTGCCGGTCACGGTCTTGCACGAGAGGTCGAGCAGACCCGGACAGCCGCGGACGATCTCGCCGAGGATGGTGTGAATTCCCCCGGCGCGGGCCACGTCCTCGATGTGGTAGTGGCTGGACGGGCTGACCTTGCAGATGTTGGGGGTCTTCTTGCTCAGCTCGTCGATCCGCTCGAGGCTGAACGGAACGCCGGCCTCGCTGGCGATGGCCAGGATGTGAAGGACGGTGTTCGTGCTTCCTCCCATGGCCATGTCGAGGATCATCGCATTGTCGAACGCGGCCGCGGACGCGATCTCGCGGGGAAGGAGGCCATGCCCGGGCCCGACCCGGCCGAACTCGCGGGCCATCTCCACGATCCGCCGCGCCGCCTGCTCGAAGAGGGTCTTGCGATCGGCGGACGTGGCCAGGATCGTGCCGTTTCCGGGCAAGGCCAGGCCGATGGCCTCGGCCAGGCAGTTCATGCTGTTGGCAGTGAACATGCCCGAGCAGCTTCCGCAAGTGGGACAGGCCGCTTTCTCGATCTCGTCGAGCTCCGCGGCGGAGATCTTGCCGTTGGCCTTCTGAACGCTCGCCACGAATGCGTCGATCAGGTCGACCGTCTTGCCGCTGGCCGTACGCCCCGCTTCCATCGGGCCGCCGGAGACGAAGATGGTGGGAACGTTGACGCGCATCGCCCCCATGAACATGCCGGGGACGATCTTGTCGCAATTCGGGATGCAGATCATCGCGTCGAACATGTGGCCCTGAATCATCGTCTCCACGCTGTCGGCGATCAGCTCGCGCGAGGGCAGCGAGTACTTCATCCCCTGGTGCCCCATCGCGATGCCGTCATCAACGCCGATGGTGTTGAAGAGGAAGGGCACTCCTCCGGCGGCACGCACGCATTCCTTGACGAAGTTGCCTACCGCCTGGAGGTGGACGTGCCCGGGGATGATGTCGACGTGGCTGTTGCAGATGGCGACGAACGGCTTGTCCCAGTCTCCTTCGGTGACACCGGTGGCACGGAGCAGACTGCGGTGGGCAGCGCGGGCATCGCCTCGCTTGATCGTATCGGAACGCATGCAATGGACCTCGATTCGGGTGGGATTCGTGGGCAATGAGATCATCGTAACAGACCCGGCAAGCCTCTCCAAGGCAAGGAGGCTGGGCCGTCGCGTTCACTTCCAGATGAAATGGCCCATCAGCAGGCCGGCGAGGAAGGCCATGGGAAGAGCCATCAGAACAAGCAGCGACCAGGCGAGAACCGTCGCGGGCTGGAGAACCACCTCGCTGACAGGGCGAATCTCTCGGCCCGGGGGGAGGATCGTCGCGGGCTCGATCGTGATTTGCGGCAGAGCGGTGCTGATGGCCGCATCCACCGGCGGCTCCTCGGCCGGTGCGTTCCACGGAGGTGCCCGCTCCGGGGGTGCGTCGTTCGGGCGCGGCTCGACCCAGGGAGATCGGCTGGCCGGCCCGCCCGGCTCAGGTCCTGGCACGGGCTCGGGTTCGGCCGTTGCGGGGAGAGTGGGGGTGACCGGCTCGGTCGCGGTGACAACCAGGTCCGCAAACTCGGCCTCGACCCTGATGTCCTCGGGACGGAGCGAGGCCAGGTCATCGGGAATCGCCGCGGCGATCTCTTCCATGAACGACGGCAGCGGGCCGGGGCCGGACGATGGCGACGCTCCGGCGGGCACGCCTCGTGGGCCGGACTGCGGGGAGGAGCTCGGGCCCGTCCGGGTCGCTCCCGCAGCCGCAGCCTGTTCTTGGGGCTCGGGTACAACCAGCTCCGCCTTGCACCTGGGGCAGGCGATGACCGTACCGGCCCTCTTGAGCGGGACACCCAGCAACTGGTTACATCGGTAACACCGGAACCTCAGGCGATCTTCGGGCATCGCTGCGAACCCTTCTCCGTCCTCGACCATCGATCGACTGGAACAGCCTGCTCTGCCTCTTACCAGAGTACGCGCGGGCCTTCGAGGATGCCACACTCCGTTGTACCCGATGCACCGCTCGGAGCATCCGGCGGGGCGGAGCGATTCTCCGTGCAGGCCGGCCTTGATCTTCGGACCGCGACTGGCACAATTGGCCTGCCCGTGAACGAACCACGAAGTGTAAGCTAAGAGGCACCACCAGACTGACAGCATCGGAAGGCAACGGCCAGCCGCATCCCGCCTGCTCCGGTGGGAGCCGCGCCGTCGCGGAGACTCATTGAGGAGAGTCGCACAACCGTGATTGACGTCCGGCCATGGGAGGGAGAGACGGAATGACCTGGATCAACCCGTCAAGACGCTGGGTTTACGGCCTGGCGATCGTGTTCTCTTGCGTCCTCAACCAGGCTGGCAGGGGCGATACGATCACCATGAAGAACGGGATCATCTACCGGAGCCAGGGTTCGCCCGACAAGGACGGCACCCTGGTCTACCTCTGGGACGGCCTCAAGAAGACCGTCATCCGGGACTCGAAGATCGAGCGGATCGTGGGCGACAACACCTATCGTACCGGCGAGAAATTCCAGCTCGTCCAGCCGCTCACCGTGCACGCGGGCTCGATGCCCAAGGAGGTGGTCAGCGTCCAGGCCGGAGCCTGGAACGAGCGAGGCCGCAGGTCGTTCCGGTACGTCGGCTCAAATCCAAACCGGCCGATCTCGATGGAGCAGGCCATCATCGAGATCGGCCCCCACGTGGCCAAGTATCGCGGAGTGGATGGGTTCTGGCTCGGGACCGCTAGCGACCAGCCAGATTCCGCGGTCCGTGGTGACCGGTCTGCTGGGCCGCGTGGATCAGAAGAACCAGGGAGAGCGTGAACGGGTCGTCCGCTTCCTGATGGACGCCGGCTGGTATCCCGAAGCCAGAGCCGAGCTGGACAAGATGATCCACGATTTCCCGAAGACCGACCTGAGCGAGCGAGCCACCGGCGCACGCACCTTCATCGTGCAGGCCGAGGCCACCCAGCGCCGGGGCGAGATCGATGTCCGCCGCAAGGCCCAGCAATACCGGCAGGCGGAAGCCCTCTTGAAGACCTTCACGGAGAAGGAGATCGGCACCGAGCTGGTGATCGAGGTCCGGGAGCTGATCCGGCACAACGACGAGCAGCGGGCCGCCGACCTGGCCCTGGCGACCGATCTCCGCAAGCTCGAGGGCAAGCTGCCCGCCTCCTCCCGGGGAGCCTGGAAGAAGCGGGTCGCCGAGGCGATGAAAGCCATCGAGCAGGCCCCGGACGCCGTTCGCGACCGGTTCGTGGCCTGGAGGAAGGCCACGGAGCGCTGCAGGCACCACCGAGGAGAGCCAGTTCGCGCTGGCGATGTCGGGGTTCGTGGCCGGCAACGACGCGGCCGTCACCGATCTGAAGACCGCCGAGGCCCTCTGGCAGGCTCGCGACCTGGTCCAGAGCTACCTCGACCCGCGCCAGGCGGTGGGGCGAGAAGACCTGATCGCCAAGCTGGAGGCACTCCCCTGGCCTTCGGAAGAGGGGGCGGCCGAGGGCTACCGCAAGCTCGATCTGGTAACCCGGATGGTCCAGCTCATGCCCCCGCCGCTGCACGACCCCTCCGAGGAGGCCGAAACCACCATCGCTCACAAGCTCGCCGAGGAGCAGAACGAGGAGCCCACCGAGTACGCCGTTCGCCTGCCGCCGGAGTATCATCCGCTTCGCTCCTATCCCGCGATCGTCGCCCTCCATGGCGGGCAGGGACCGCAGTCGGCCATCGAGGTCTGGGCGGCCGAGGCGGCCCGGAGGGGCTACATCGTGGTCGCGCCGGAGTACGGCCTGCCCGGTCAGCCGGCCGAGTACCATTACTCGCCCAGCGAGCACGCGGCCGTCGAGCTCGCCCTCCGCGACGCGCGAAGGCGCTACGCCATCGACAGCGATCGCGTCTTCATCGCCGGTCAGCTCACGGGGGGCAACATGGCCTGGGACTTCGCCCTGGCTCACCCCGACCTGTTCGCCGGCGTGATCGTGAGCTCGGGCTTCCCGGCCAAGTACGTTCCCCGTTACCTGCCGCATCACGAGCGGCTGCCGCTCTACTTCGTGATCGGCGACCTCGCTCCGGCTGCCAACGAGATCATCTTCGGCAACTACGTGAAGCCGCTGATCCTCAAGGCCTGGGACGTGACCTACGTCGAGTACCACCGTCGCGGCCTCGAAGAATTTCCCGAGGAGATCACCACCTCCTTCGACTGGATGGACCGGCACCGCCGCGATCCAGTGCCCAAGTCGTTCGATGCCGTGACCGCCCGCACCTGCGACAACCGGTTCTACGGGGTGGTCGTGCACGAGTTCACCCAGGGCCGCACCACCGCGCCCGAGGCCGTCGAGATGCTCGGCCAGAACCTCAGCCCGGCCCGGCTGAGGCTCAGGACCAGCGCCCTCTCCAACCTGATCAACCTGAAGGCCGAAGGGATCAAGAGCCTCGATGTCTGGGTCAGCCCCAGGATCATCGACTTCAAGCGCAAGCTCGAGGTTCGGATCAACGACAGGCCACGCTTCAAGGGAGCGGCCAAGCTCAGCCTCGAACCCCTCCTCGAGGATCTGCGAATTCGCGGCGACCGCCAGCAGGTCTACTGGCTGAAGGTGCCGGCCGGTTGATTCGGAGTTGGTTGGATCCCGCCTTTTGTCGGAGCGAGCTGTGATTCCCCAGACGCCGGATTGGGTTCGCGATGCGGTCTTTTACCAGATCTTCCCCGATCGGTTCGCACGGAGCGCGGCCGTTCCCAAGCCCGCCCACCTCGACGAGTGGGGCGCTCCGCCGACGTATCACGGCTATCAGGGGGGCGACCTGATCGGCGTGGTCGAGCACCTTGACTATCTTCAAGACCTCGGGATCAACGCCATCTACTTCACGCCGGTGTTCCAGTCGGCCTCGAACCACCGCTACCACACCCACGACTACGAGAAGGTGGATCCGATGCTGGGCGGGAACGCGGCGCTCCGCCGGCTCGTCGACGAGGCCCACGCGCGGAACATCCGGGTCGTGCTCGACGGCGTCTTCAACCACGCCAGCCGGGGATTCTTCCAGTTCCACGACATCATGGAAAACGGGCCGAACTCGGCCTACCTCGACTGGTTCCACGTGAACGGGTTTCCGCTCAACGCCTATGACACCGAACGGAAGCCCAACTACGGGGCGTGGTGGGGCCTGCCGGCCCTGCCCAAGTTCAACACGGGCTGCCCCGAGGTCCGCGAGTTCCTCTGGGGCATCGGGCGGAAGTGGATCGACTTCGGCATCGACGGCTGGCGGCTCGACGTCCCCAACGAGATCAACGACGATTCGTTCTGGCGCGAGTTCCGGCGGCGGGTCAAGGCCGGAAACCCGGATGCTTACATCGTGGGCGAGGTCTGGACCGACGCTCCGCGCTGGCTCCAGGGCGACATGTGGGACGCCGTCATGAACTACCAGTTCACCCGCGCCTGCATCGCCTTCTTCATCGGCGAGGGCGTCGACGAGCAGGAATTACGCCACACGAGCCTGTTCCCGCCCGGCCCCGCCTGGCGCCGAGGCCTTCAAGAAAGCCATCGAGCGGCTGATCGGGCTCTATGCCCCGTCGATCACCGCGGTGATGCTCAACCTGCTGGGCAGCCACGACATGGCCCGGTTCCTGACGCTCGCCCGCGGCGGACCGCTCGGCGCTGCGGCTGGCGACCGTCTTCCAGATGACCTATTCCGGGGCTCCTTCCATCTACTACGGCGACGAGATCGGCATGCAAGGCGGGCACGACCCGGCCAACCGCGGTGCCTTTCCCTGGCACAAGCCCGAGAGCTGGGACACCGAGCTGCTCCACGAATTCCAGCGCCTGATCGCGCTTCGCCGCACGCGCCCGGCGCTTCGCCGCGGAACCTACAAGATCTTGCACGCGGCGGGTGACGTGTTCGCTCATGTCCGGCAGCTTGGCGACGAGACGGTGCTGGTGATCTTCAACACGGCAACATCCCACCGGAAGCTCGATCTGGACGTGCAAGGGCTCATGGCGGAAGGCACCGTTCTCGAGCGCGTCTGGTCACACGAGGGTGTGCGCGTCGAGGAGGGTCGGATCCAGCTCGAGCTCGGTCCCCGCTCCAGCCTGGTCCTGGCAACACCCCTCCGCTCCTGATCCAATCCGACGCACGCCGAATCGAATCGAACCGAGCCGACGACGATGAATATCCACCGCGTTCCACCACCCTGGAGGCTTCCCGAGGGCGTGAACGTCCCGCTCTGGGAGTATGTTCACACCCCGCGGCTGGCCGTCGAGGAAGATGCCTATTTCGCGGGACATCCCCTGTTCGAGGCCGACGCGAAGATTCTCGACGACCGATTCGTGACGCCGGGAAGGCTTGTGGACCTGGGCTGCGGCGCCGGGCGGCACGCGATCCGGTTCGCGTCGAGGGGATTCTCGGTCGTCGCCATCGACCTGTCGCGTCCGATGCTGGAGACCGTGATGCGCAAGGCGGAAGAGGCGGGAGTCTCGCTGCTGGCACTCCAGGCGAACCTTTGCCGCCTGGGTTGCCTTTCGGCCGGTACGTTCGATTACGCGGTCTCGATGTTCAGCACCCTGGGCATGATTCGAGGCCGTGTCGCAAGGAGGATGGCCCTGGCCGAAGCGTTCCGCATCCTCCGCCCCGGCGGGCGGCTGGCCCTGCACGTGCACAACCTCTGGCTCAATCTCAGCGAATCCCCAGGGCCGAACCTGGCTGCTGGTGCCAGTTCGGCCGCAGCCTCTGAGTCTTCGAGACCGAGCTTGGCGATCGCCGGATGACCTACCGCGGCATCCCCAGGATGGAGGTTCACCTCTATCGCTGGGGCGAGCTCAAACGCGAACTGCGAGCCGCGGGCCTGCGGATCGACGAGGTCATTCCCCTCGAGGATGTTTCCTACCGCCAGATCGACCGTCCCTGGCTGCTGCCCAGCATCCGCGCCGGGGGGTGGATCGTGTTCGCGAGGAAGGCATGATCGGATCCGAGTTGACGCGAGCGAATGTGATCACGACGCAATAGCTGCGGTCCTGGCTCCCGGGGCGGCGGAGAAGCCAAGGCGACTCGTGCGGCTACTCGCCTGAAGCCGACGAGTCTCACTGGATGGTGATCGCAGACCTCATGAATGGTCCCGTCGATCCAGCCTCGTCAAAGGGCTTAGACTTATCCATGCCCGAGGAGAGAAGAGATGCCCGTCGTCGTTGAAGGCGTCGTTCGCGGCGGGAAGATCTGCTCGTTGATGGCTCCGACGTCGCGGACGGTCAGCGAGTTCAGGTCGTGATCGAACCGCAACCTGCCTCACCGAGCCGATCGCCGTTGGGATGATGTCCAAGGAAGGAACGGTCCACACGCCATTGGAAGACCCAGCCCTAATCGAACTGCTCGTCCGCATCGGCCGCGATCGCCTCCCTCTACCGCCTAGCCCGAGCGGGCCGGGGCGAAAGTCGGCCACCGGGATGCTCGCCGGCGACCCGACCTGGGACGAGCATTTGCGGGAGGTCCTGGAGTCGAGGAAGTCGGCGACCTACCGCGAGTTTTCCGAATGAGTTTCCTCCTTGATACAAGCACGATCTCAGCCGACATCCGGCGTCAGGCGGGTCTCCAGGCGAGGTTCGTCCAGTACTCCGGCCTACTAGTGTCGAGATCGCGACTCGGCCGTCCTGGTCCGGCAGGCCGTGATGATATCGACTCGGTCCTGCGGGGCCCAAGTCGAGATCGCGAATCCTTCGACCGAAACACAGTATCAACACCTGGAGCCGCGCCCCGGCTCGAACTACCGCCAGTTATTTCTGAAGGGTCGACGGATCCGAGCGGCGGTGGTCGACGAGGCCATCCATGGTCCTGATCCGTGTACCCCCGAAGAATTCGCCAGGGAGTATCAGGTCCCGCTCGAGGCGGTGATCGAGGCTCTCGACTACGTGGCCCGGAATCGGCCGCTCATTGAGCAAGAGCGGGACCGCGAGGCGGCCAGGCTCCACGCCCGAGGCCTCGACGGACCCGCGCAGGAATGAGATTCCTGATCGACGAGAACCTGAGCAGCCCACGTCTGGCCTCTCGACTTCGGGCTCAGGGGCACGATTCGGTCCTGGCCAGCGACGCCGGGCTGATGTCAGTCACGGATGCAAGAGTGCTTATCTTCGCGATCACCCAGGCTCTACCCGTCTTGACTCGGGATTCCGAGGACTTCGAAGACCTGCATGACCTGGTCATGACTGCCGCTGGTCATCATGCCGGGATTCTGGTGACCTCGGCCGCATCCACCGTGACGATCGGTCGAGCTGAGCACGAGGTCGGACCGTCTCGGTCGTACCCGCAGGCTAGTGAGCCGTCGACAACATCGCAGTCCGGCGCCTCTGGCATGTCGGCAACCGTTCTCGACTGGCTCACGACGTTCGATGACGGCGTCCACATGTCTCTCATCGGAGCCTCGAGTATCGGATCGATGTACTACGCTGCCAGACGCATCGAGCGTCTTCACTGTCCCGATACCTGAGTCAATCGGCGATCTGTCACCCATTGTTCGTGTTCTCAGGCATCCCGCTCCGGGTGCCGTCCAGAGACCATCGACCGCCGGCGATTTCGACCGTGGAGGATAGTCCCCTACGACTCCGTTCGTGCGCAGTCTCGTTCGCGACGATGAATCTGCGTCCCCGATGACTCGAAGATATCGGACTGGCCCATCGAGGATCTGCGTCAGAACTACTCCGACGGTCATAGTCTTGTGCTCCGCTCCACTGCCTAAGAGCGGCCGATGCTGTCCTTCACAGCCCCAGCTCGTCCCGCACCGCGGTGAACGCCTCGATGGCGAACTCCAGGTCCTCGCGGGTGTGGGCCGCCGACACTTGCACGCGGACGCGTGCCTTGCCCTGGGGGACGACGGGGTAGGAGAAGCCGATCGCGTAGACGCCGCGGTCGAGGAGTTTTTCGGCCATCTTGCCGGCCAGCGCGGCGTCGCCGATCATGATCGGCGTGATCGGGTGCTCGCCGGGAATGATGTTGAACCCGCGCCGGGTCATCTCGGCGCGGAAGAACCGGGTGTTCTCCTCGAGACGATCGCGAAGCTCGGTCGAGCGGCGGCAGATCTCGATGGCCTTGAGCGAGGCGCCCAGGATCGGCGGGGCCACCGAGTTGGAGAAGAGATAGGGCCGCGACCGCTGGCGGAGCAGCGCGATGATCTCGGCCCGGCCGCTGGTGTAGCCGCCGCTGGCGCCGCCGAGCGCCTTGCCCAGGGTTCCCGTGATCACGTCGACCCGGCCCATCACGTCGCGGTACTCGTGGGTGCCCCGGCCGTGCTTGCCCATGAAGCCCACGGCATGCGAATCATCCACCATGACCAGGGCGTCGTGCTGGTCGGCCAGGTCGCAGATGCCTGTCAGGTTGGCGATGATCCCGTCCATGGAGAACACGCCGTCGGTGGCGATCAGCTTGAACCGGGCTTCGCGAGCTTCCTGGAGCCTGGCCTCCAGGTCGGCCATGTCGTTGTTCTTGTAGCGAAGCCGCTGGGCCTTGCACAGCCGGACGCCGTCGATGATCGAGGCGTGGTTCAGCTCGTCGGAGATCACCGCATCCTCGGCCCCCAGGATCGTCTCGAAGAGGCCGCCGTTGGCGTCCCAGCAGGATGAGTAGAGGATCGTGTCTTCCGTGCCGAGGAACTCGGAGATCGCTCGCTCCAGCTCCTTGTGGGGCTGCTGCGTGCCGCAGATGAAGCGGACCGACGCCATGCCGTTGCCCCAGCGATCGAGGGCCTCGTGCGCGCCGCGGACGACCTCGGGGTGATCGGCCAGGCCGAGGTAGTTATTCGCGCACATGTTCAGAACATCGGCCCGGGCCTGGACGCCGACATGCGCCTGCTGGGGCGTGGTGAGAACGCGTTCGCCCTTCCACAGCCCGGCCGAGCGGATCTCGTCGAGCTGGGTCGAGAGATGTTGCTGCAAGGCGCCGTACATCGCTTGTGTACTCTCCCGTCTTTGACCGTGCCGGACTCAGCCCTCGCTCCAGGTCAGGATCACCTTGCCCGACTGGCCCGAGCGCATGGCGTCAAAGCCCTTCTGGAAGTCCTGGAAGCCGTAGCGATGGGTGATCACCGGCGTGATGTCCAGGCCCGACTGGAGCATGACGGTCATCTTGTACCAGGTCTCGTACATCTCGCGGCCATAGATCCCGCGGATGGTGAGCATGTTGAAGACCACGGTCTGCCAGTTGATCGCGATGTCCTGGGTGGGGATGCCGAGCATGGCGATCTTGCCGCCATGGCACATGTTCGCCAGCATGTCGCGGAAGGCGTTGGGGTTGCCCGACATCTCGAGTCCAACGTCGAAGCCCTCCTTCATGCCCAGCTCTTCCTGGGCGCTGGCGATCGAGCGTTCGCGCACGTCGATCGCGGCTGTGGCTCCCAGCTTGCGGGCCAGCTCGAGGCGAAACGGGTTGACGTCGGTCACGACGACATGCCTGGCCCCGGCGTGGCGGACGATGGCAGCGGCCATGACGCCGATCGGTCCTGCGCCCGTGATCAGCACATCCTCGCCCAGAACGTCGAACTGGAGGGCCGTGTGCACGGCATTGCCGAACGGGTCGAAGATCGCCTGGACATCGCGGGGGATGTTCGGATCATGCACCCAGACGTTGGTCATCGGCAGGGCCAGATACTCCGCAAACGCACCCGGGCGATTGACGCCGATGCCCTTGGTGTCCTTGCAGAGATGGCGGCGGCCGGCCAGGCAGTTGCGGCACCGGCCGCAGACGACATGCCCTTCGCCGCTGACGATCTCGCCGACGTGGAAATCCTTGACGTTCGACCCGACATCGACGATCTTCCCCACGAACTCGTGACCGATCACCATGGGCACGGGAATCGTCTTCTGGGCCCAGGCATCCCACTCGTAGATATGCACGTCGGTCCCGCAGATTCCGGTCCGCAGAACCTTGATCAGGACGTCGTTGATACCGATCTTGGGAACAGGGACCCTCTCGAGCCACAGCCCGACCTTGGCCTCTTTCTTCACGAGGGCCTGCATCGTTTCCATCTCTGCGTTCTCCGGGGTTTGATCGATGTCCCCGATCCGACGGGCAAGCCCGCGCATCATCCTTGAAGCCTAACGGTGCCGGCGGCTGCCCGCAATGGCTCTGGCGAGGCCGTCGTTGCCGATCGGGGACTGGCGTCGGACCGGTCTTGCACGGACAATGAGGGAGATCGAGCGCCCCTCCGAGGGGCTCGCCCGGACCACGGAGTTCTTGGCAGAGGTTTCCATGACGATCGACCACGTGACGCTCAAACAACTGGTCGGGGCCATCTTCACGGCGGCAGGCAGCCATCATCACGAGGCGGAGCGGATCGCCCACTACCTCGTCGAGGCCAACCTGGTGGGGCATGATTCGCACGGGGTCATCCAGGTCTCCAGGTACGTGGAGCGCGTGCGCGCGAAGCAGCTCGTGCCCAACCAGACGGTCGAGATCGTCAGCGAGAACGAGGTCATGGCCGTACTCGACGGCCAGCTCGGATTCGGTCAGGTGATCGGAGAGGAAGCGATGCGAGTCGCCCTCGACAAGTGCGCCAAGTTCGGCGTTTCACTGGTGGCGCTGCGCAATGCCGGCCACCTGGGACGGATCGGCGACTGGGCCGAGATGGCCGCCCGGCAAGGGAAGATCTCGATTCACTTCGTGAACACCAGCGGCGGAGGCATCCTCGTCGCGCCCCATGGCGGCAAGGATCGCAGGCTGTCCGCCAACCCGATCGCCGCGGGGGTGCCGGTTCCCGGCGGCCCGCCGATCATTCTCGACATCTCGACCTGCACCATCGCCGAGGGGAAGATCCGGGTTGCGGCCAACAAGGGTACCCGTGTGCCCGAGGGCGCGATCCTTGACGGCCAGGGCAATCCGACCACCGATCCCCAGGCCTTCTATGCCTCACCGCCAGGCGCCATTCTCCCCCTGGGTGGACACAAGGGGTTCGCCCTCGGCGTGATCGTCGAGGTCCTGGCCGGGGCACTCTCCGGCGGCTCGTGCAGCCGGCCCGGAACCAAGGTCGTCTCGAACAACATGCTGACGATCGTGATCGATCCGGCGCGGCTTCGCGCGAGGGCCGAGTTCGACCAGGATCTCGCCGATTTCACGTCCTGGGTGAAGAGCGCCGCCACGGTCACCGCCGACGGGGAGATCCTCATGCCTGGCGAGCCCGAGCATCGGTCCCGGTCCAGACGGCTCCGTGATGGGATCCCGCTGGATGAAACGACCTGGAACCAGCTCCAGGAGGTGGCTCGAAGTCTGAACATCCCCGGTCATTGAGCCCAGGAGACCACGGCCCGCATGTTCGCTCCGACCAACCATCTCAAGCCCAGGCTCGCGCGGGGCGATACGACGCTGGGACTGTGGGTGACCCTCGAGTCGCCCTCGATCACCGAGATCGCCGTCACCCTGGGCCTCGACTGGGTGGTCATCGACACCGAGCATGGCTCGCTCGACTACAAGGAGGTGGTCGAGCACATCCGGGTCACCCGCAACTCGACCACCACGCCGCTGGTCCGCATTGCCGAGACGAGCCCGGGGATCATCAAGCGCGTGCTCGATCTCGGGGCCCAGGGGATCATCGTTCCGCAGGTGAATCATGCCCGGGACGTGGCAACCGCCGTGCGCTATGCCAAGTATCCGCCGGAGGGGATCCGCGGCGTGGGCGGCGACCGTTCCACGCTCTGGGGACTGGGGCTCGAGGCGCAAACGACGATCGCCAACCGCGAGACCATGGTCATCCCCCTGATCGAGACGGTTTCCGCGGGGCGGGAGCTGGGCTCGATCCTGGAGCTGCCCGGAGTCGACGCCGTCTACCTCGGCCCGGCGGATTACTCGGCCTCTGCGGGTTTCCTTGGCCAGTGGGAAGGACCGGGCGTCGCCGAAACGCTCCTGGAGCTCAAGGACCAGGCCCGCGCCCGGGGAAAGGGATGCGGTATCATGGCCACCGGCATCGAGGATTCGAGACGGCGGCGCGACCAGGGCTTCCAGATGATCGGCCTGGGGGCCGACACAGGCCTGCTCATCCGGTCTCTTCGCGAGGCCATCGAGGCGGTGAAAGCACCATGACCCTGACCTCCGAGCGAGCGCCTGGATGAGTACCCTGCGGAGGACGGAGTCTCTCGAGCGGATCCGCGCTGGCGAGCCCTGGGATCTCCTGATCATCGGTGGCGGTGCGACGGGTCTGGGTACCGCGGTGGATGCGGCGGCGCGGGGCTATCGAACCTTGCTCCTCGAGGCGCACGACTTCGCGGAGGGGACCTCCAGCCGAAGCACCAAGCTGATCCACGGCGGAGTACGCTACCTCGCCCAGGGGAACTTCCCCCTGGTCCGGGAGGCACTCCATGAGCGCGGGCTCCTGCTTCAGAACGCCCCTCACCTCGTCCATCCGCGAGACTTCCTGGTCCCGGCCTATCATTTCTGGCAACTGCCCTACTACGGTGCCGGGCTCTGGCTCTACGACCGGCTGGCCGCGGACCTGAGCCTGGGCCGCTCGCGCTGGATCTCGCGGGCCCAGACACTGACTCGCGCCCGCACGCTTCGCTCCAAGGGATTGCACGGTGGAATTCTCTACACCGACGGCCAGTTCGATGACGCCCGGCTGGCCATCGCCCTGGCCCGCACCGCGGCCGACCTGGGAGGCCTCGCGCTCAACCACATGGCGGTCACCAGCCTGATCAAGCGTGACGGCCGGATCACGGGAGTGGAGGCACGCGACGAGGAGACGGGCGAGTCGCTCACGGATCACCGCAAAAGCCGTGGTCAATGCCACGGGGGTCTTCGCCGATCTCATCCGCAAGCTCGACGAGCCGGGTGCTCCGCCCATGATTGCCCCCAGCCAGGGTGCCCATCTCGTGCTCGACGGGTGCTTTCTGCCCGGCGAGACGGCCGTCATGATTCCCCGCACCGATGACGGCCGGGTCCTGTTCGCGATTCCCTGGAACGGCCGCACCCTCGTGGGGACCACCGACACCTCCATGGCAATGCTTCCGCGCGAGCCGCGGCCGCTCGAGGGCGAGATCGACTACCTGCTGACCCACGCGGGGCGGTATCTGGAGAAGGCTCCCTCCAGGTCCGACATCAAGAGCCTCTTCGCCGGCCTGCGTCCCCTGATCCGTCCCGCAGGCGCCGGGGCACCGCAACCTCGAAGCTCTCGCGGGAGCACGCGGTTGTCGTCTCTCAATCCGGGCTGATCACGATCACGGGGGGCAAGTGGACGACCTATCGCCCGATGGCCAGGGACGCCGTCGATCACGCCGCGCGCGTGGCCCAGCTTCCCTCCCGTCCCTGCGCAACCGCCTCGCTGAAACTGCACGGCTGGCATCCGGCGGCCGAGGACGCAACCTCGCATCTCGACGTCTACGGATCGGATCTTCCCGACCTGAAACGGCTGGCCGGCGAGCGCCCGGACTGGAACACGCCCCTCCACCCTGCCCTGCCCTACATCGCCGCCGAGGTCATCTGGGCGGTCCGCCACGAAGCCGCCCGAACCGTGGGGGACGTCCTCTGCCGCCGAACCCGCGCACTCTTCCTCGACGCCCGCGCCAGCCTCGAATCGGCTCCCCGGGTCGCCGAGCTCATGGCTGCGGAGCTCGGCTGCGACCTGTCCTGGCAGTCCGACCAGGTTGCACGGTTCAAGACGCTGGCCGAGGGGTTCATGATAGGCCGGTCCTGACCTGGACTCCGATGATCGGCAACGTGTCGAACCGGCCGCCGAGGATCTGGTCGGAGGGCAGCTTGAGCCAGTGCTCCAGCACCGTGGCGTAAACGCTCCGGAAGTCGGTCGACCACTTGAGGTCGCCGTCATGCAAATCGCCGAGTAAAGGCGTCTGGCCTGCGAGTCCTGCCTTGACGCTTGACCCGGCAAGGAACATGGGCCCGGCCTTGCCGTGGTCGGTGCCCAGAGAGCCATTCTCCTCGGGGCGGCGGCCGAACTCGCTGAAGGCCATCACCAGCACGCGATCGGCCAGCTTCGCGGCGGCGAGATCGTCCTGGAAGGCGCGCACGGCCGCGGCGAGCTCGCCCAGCAGCCGCGCATGCGTGGGCAACTGGACGGCGTGCGAATCGTAGCCAGGCTGGATCACGTAGTAGACCCGGGCCAGGGAGCCGGACTGGATCGACCGGGCCACCAGGTCAAGTCGCACGAGAACGAAGCACTCCCTTCGGGAATGTCGACTCCCTTCAGGCCCTGGTAGAGCGATGGGAAGATGCTTTTCGTCGGGCCTTTTCGTCGAGGACCCAGAGCTGACGAATGCGGACCTTCACTTGCGCTATGGGCCGGCCTTCCAGGTCAACCACGCGAGCGTTGATCGGCACATCGCCCTTGGATAGACGGATCGGCTGGTCTCCGAGACGATATCCCAGGCCAAAGCCGGGAGCCGTCGGGATGAACATCGCATTGCCTTGCTTCTGCTGTCCATCCCTATCAGCCACTGCTGGCTCGAAGGCGATCTCGAAGTGGCGGTCACCATCAGCGGTCTTGCGGATGATCTCACGGGGCCGTCGCGAGTACTCGCTGTCTCCAATCCTTTTCGGCATCCAGCCCGGTCGCACACGGGATGCCGTCACCGTCGCGCCCGGCACGGGCTTCCCGTCCGGACCAACCCTCCTGGCCGCGGATCACGGAGCTGCCCGGATCGATCTTTGCCTCCGCCGCCTTTGCCTCGTTCTGCCCCTGGGCCAGAGCCGCCTGCTTTGCCTGGCCGACCCCGAGAAGGCTCGCCAGCAACGTGCCCGCGAGCCCAACGGTGATCATGGCGGCGACCTAGTGCTTCCCGGCTCTCAAGGATCAGACCATCGACCCCGGTACAGGCCAGGACTCCCACGGCGACCGGGCAAGCCGGCACGGCGCAAGCGTGATCCGATAAACGCCCGACTGGACCTCCGGGCCAGATCACCTCAACAGGTGACCGACCGCCAGCCCGAGGCCCAGCAGGACCGACGACTGCACGATCCAGCTCATCCCGAAACCTGCCAGGGTCAGCGCCAGCATTGCAGGATCTTGCGACACGAGGGCACCCCTTTTCCTCATGGCTCAGTCCTGGCGTCGTGCGTCAATCAACCGTTGAAGTTCTTCGAGCTCCGACCTGGACAGCCTCTCGGTCTTCAGCAGGTGTGCGACCAGGCTGCCGACACTGCCCCCGAAGACCCGCTTCAGTAAGTTGCGCGTCGCGGTCCGCTTGACCTTGTCTTCCTTGAGCTTCGGAACGAAGAGAAAGGTGCGGCCCTCTTCCTCGTGACCGACCGCGCCTTTGGCCTCAAGTTGCCGCAGCAGCGTTTGTACCGTGCTGTGGGCCACCGACTCCGACTCGTTTAGCGTGTCGGTGATCTCCCGGGCGTTCGCCCGGCCCCGGTCCCACAAGACCTGCATGATCCGAAACTGCATCCGGCCGAGTTGAATCTCGCTCATCCGTCGTGGCCTCCCAGTCGCTGGGTTGTCTACTGACAGTAGATTTACCAGAGTAAATGATGAGGTCAAGAGGGCACTCGGCAGAAATGTTGACGGCCTGGCTTTTCTGGTCTTACGGCCTCCGATGAGACCGGCCCTACTTTCGCGGCGAACCCGATGAGCAGGCCAGGAGCGACGAGGCAATGAGAGCCAGCCCTGCCCCCAGGTTGAACGGGGCCGAGGGACCCCAGCCCGGCCACTGGCCCAGCCCTTCCCAGACAATCCCGGCAAGCAGGCTGGCCGGCAATGCGCTCAGTCCGATCGCGGTGTGAAAAATCCCGTAGGCCGTGCCGCGAAGGGACGGAGGCACCAGATCGGCGACGAAGGCCTTGGCCACACCGTCGGAGAGGGCTGCATAGACTCCGTAGACAGTCATCAAGGCCCAGGCCTGCCAGCCAGCGGTGATCCGGGCGAAGCCGAGATAGATCAAGGCATAGACGACCCATCCCGCGACCAGTACCCTGCGCCTGCCGATGCGATCCGAGAGGGATCCCGCGGGACCGGAGAGCAGGCTGTAGACGAGGTTGAACGACAGGACCATGCCCAGGATTCCCGGGACCGAAAGCCCCACATTCTGGGCGCGAAGAACCAGGAAGGCATCGGACGAGTTGCCCAGCGTGAACAGCACCATGGTGACGAGGAACCATCGGAACCGGCCGTCGAACGGGCTGAGACTTAACCTCGGGCGCGGTCCAGGGCTTCGAACCGCCGGCGTTTCTCGGGCCAGCAGTGCGAGCCCGACGACCGCGAGCACCGCCGGAACGACCGAGATGACGACGAGGGTCCGGAAGAGCGGGGCCGAGAGCGTGCCTAACCGGCCCTGCCCCTGTCTGATGACGAAGAGGGCGATGAGCACCCCCAGCACGGCTCCCGCGGTGTCACCTGCGCGATGAATGCCAAACGCCAGCCCGCGCTGAGAGGCGTCGATGCTGTCGGCCACCAGAGCGTCGCGGGGAGCCGTGCGAATCCCCTTTCCCACCCGGTCGGCGACCCGCACGGCCAGGACACCGGTCCAGGTTGAGATGATGAGCAAGAAGGGCTTCGCCAGCGTCGAGATCCCATAGCCCGCCACCGCAAGCCATTTTCGCCGGCCAAGCCGATCGGAGAACCAGCCCGAGAACACCTTGAGCACGCTGGCGGTTGTCTCCGCACATCCCTCGATCAGCCCGATGGCCGCAGTCGGGGCTCTCAGGATGTTATTGAGAAAAAGCGGAATGAGCCAGGCGAGCATCTCGCTTGAGATGTCGGTCAGGAAGCTGGTGAGCGTGACGGCCCAGACGTTGAGTGGGAGTGAGCCCAGGCGGCGAGGCGGAAGACCCGATCGCCCCGGAGGCTCATGTCCTCGGGGTGGCCCGACGGCCTGGCGATCGCTCACTCGTTCACCTCATCCTTCACGTCCAGAAGCAGTCCATCGGATCGTTGGCGATGAACTCTAAGGCGTCGATCAGGGAGAGGACCATGCCGCCAAAGGGGCCCACCGAACGCCACCTCTCGCGGAGCGGGCTCCAGTAGAGCACCTCGAACCGATCGCCCGACTCACGTGGACGCAAGCGGGCCACGGGCGTGCCGCTATCCTGGCGGTAGAGCGTGTAACCGCGGGCGTCCTTGCGTACGGCGACACCACCTCCTTGCTGGAGGTTGAAGGCCTCGATCCGGCTCTGGACGAAATCCAGGACAACCGGCCGACGACCTTCATCCTGGCCGCGCGTGGCTCGCGGCTTGGCTGGCTTCTTCGACTTCATGCGAGGCCCCTGCATCGCTTCCGAGTCGTCAGAATATCCACGAGGCCGGCCCTCCCGTACGGAACAGAGCGTCGGTCATCATAACCGATCCGAAACGGAAAGAAGAACAAGGAATCTGGGAGGCGTGGTTTCCCATGGGTCGGCGGCGGGGGACTCCCCGCCCTCAGGGCGTGGGCCCGGCTGGCGGGGTCGGCAGCCTCCTGTTTCTACAGCGCCAGATCGATCGCTGTCGAGCATGCAAACGATGCCGGGAATGGCGTTCACACCAAGCCTGAAGCGCCAGCGAAGGGCTTCTCCCATGCTTCGCCGGCGCTTCTGGCTTGTGAGCTCCCAGGATGCCTGGCCTTGTGGCGGGTCATGGTCAGGAATGGGGTACGCCGCAGCGATGACCGGGGCATCACGATCTCTGGGCCCTGGAGAACGGCAGGGCGGCTCACTTGAAGAAGGGATTACTTTCGCGGAATTCGTAGGCGAGCCGCTCGGCTCGGGCCCAGTCGCCAGCGCATGCGGCGTCGACGATCTTCATGAGTTCCCTGTGCGAGGCGTCGGAGAGCTCGCCGGAGTCGTGTCGATGCTCGAGCCGCCTGGCGTCCTTTTCCAGCTCCTTCGGGTTCTTGAGCGATACGGCGGTGAGGACTGCCTCCAACTCCCGCCGGTTCTTGTATTCTCGCTCCGACGGTTGCCCACATCCGGCGCCTGAAATCACAAGCCCCAGCAGCAAGGCCGGAGCAAGAAGGCCGCAGAACGTCATGCGGTGTCCTGCGTGAATCCCTCGTCCTTCAATAGGCGTCCGCACTGATCACCTCCCCGCTGGAACGACTGCATAGCGCCTGCCATGTGAGCAGATTGATCGACTGCCTGATGAACCTGACCGAGTCGTCACCATCACCTCCCCGCTGGAACGACTGGATAGGGCCTGCCACGTAAGCAGATTGATCGACTGCCTGATGAACCTGACCGAGCCGTCGCCCATTAGCACATTGGCTCCCCCCGGATGCAGCGAGTACATCTCGTCGGTGTGGCCGAGGGGGCTATTGGTTGGGAGGATGGATGACCACCGGGTCCTCGTAAAGCGATGGGCCGCTGTGGACCTCGAGGATCGCGCCGGGATAATCATAGTCGACCCCGGAACCACCCGTGCCTAGGCTGGCGAACACTCCGTTGGCGAAATGGCGGTAGCCGGGAATGCCCCCCACCCATGTGGCGTCCGCGAGAAACGGCGTTTTCTCGCCGGCGAAGACCGTGTTGCTCAGTCCGTCCGTGATCGCCGCAAACTTTACCCTGCTGTTTCGGTAAATCACTCCGTTACAGCCCAGTACCGGATCGTCGAGATTGACAGTCGCCGGCATGCTCGTGTCATTCCACCCCATGTTGCACTGGTAGTTCGCCCGCGCAAATAGGGGTTCGACACCGGGAGCAGATTTGCACTCTGATCGACCATCATGCAGGTCGGTGTCGGGTTATTGGCTCGCCTGCATGGGCTTCGACGAGGTGTTCACGGCAGCAATGCCGACCGTGGCTTTCCTTGGGCCGAAAGGGTGAGAAGGGATCCGCTGCCAGTTGACGCCGTCGGGAATGAAGGAGGCCGCCAACTGCTTCCCCTGCCGCTCGAGGCGAAGGTAGATCGGTCCCTCGGCACAATTTGCATCGAGCTCGATGGGTGGACTGCCGGGCAGGTGTCGCTCGAACAGCAGATAGTTCCGGACCTGTCCGCCCTGGACAAAAGCCGCCCGCTCGAACCGGATGGTCTCCACGCCGTCGATCGAGAGCATCAGCCCGGCGCCGTGAAAGGCGACCGAGCTCAAGGGGGCCGGGGGTCGGCGGGGAGCCGCTGACGGTGCCCATCACCTCGGCAAGGAAATCGCCCTCCACCTCCTTCATGATTCTCGGGGCGTTCGTTCGCCGGCTGGTGATGAGTGAGAAGTCGTGCAACGTTCCGGGCACGTCGATCCTCGCCGAGGTCTCGTCCACCTCGAGCTTGCAATCGGCGTCCGGGTCTTCGGCAACTCCGAGACCGCCGAGTGGAGAAGCGAACGACAGAGGATTCCGGTTCACCCGTTGCGGGGGAACGCTCTCAGCTCTTGCCCCGGGTGCAGGTGGAGGAGGTTGCGGCGTGGTGGCAGGGATCGCGCGGGGCGCCTCGGCGATGGTCGCGGGAGGACTCGAGGCCGGCCCCGGCTCGATCGCGGTGGGTGTCGTTGGGCTTCCGGCGTTCTGGGTCTGCGGCTCGCGGCTCCCGGCAACGGCAGGCCTGCCGGGGACTGCCCTGAGAAGCACCACGAAGAGCGTGATGAACGCCGCGTTGCTCAGCGTGCTGTGGCCCAGCACGGCCGCGGTTCGCCAGGCGAGAGGCCACCGCTCTTGGTGGAAGATTGCCACGTTGCCGAGGAGAAGGATGGAGGATAAGCCTGCACCGTCCCAGCTCCGCAAGGTACCCTCCTTTGAGAATCCGGTCGGGGTCGTGTTTGACCCTCACCGGGAATTTCACAGGCTGGGATTTCCGGCCCACTCCGGCACCAGCGTCGCTGTCTGCTGGCCCCGCCTTCAAGCCCTTTGCCGACCGGCTGCCGGATAGAGACTTGTTGCGCTCCTCGGCCCCGGTCCGCATGCCCTTGAGGTTGCTCGTGCCTCCTGTTGCTGGCGCGGATCGATGTGAGGTTGTCTCAGCTTTGTCGGTCAGAATTACCTGACCACAGGCCGGGCACTTCAGCTTCTTCCCGAGATGATCCGCTGAGATCCGCAGCCGCCGCTGGCACTGAGGGCAAGGGACAATGGTATCCATGGCGCAAGTGATTTTCCTGAACGAGCCGAAGGGCCTCGATCCAATTCACCGGGGCCAAGCCGGCCGATCGAGGCTGTCGATCATGCCGGGCTCGCGCGAGCCGGTCACTACGCACCAACCTGGATCAGCAAGGCCTAAGAAGAAAAGCGATCGGCAAGGTCGAACCTCGTCAATTGCGAGTCGTCGGTCGTTCAGAGCTGGCCCGGGGATCATAAGGCGAGGGTCTGAGGCTCAGGAGGCGGTTTCGGCCCGGAGATGAAGAGCCTCATCCGGGAAACCCATGAGGCTGGCGATCGCACTCGAGGGGAGGGCGAAGAGAAGGGCTGTGCCGATCGAGATCCGGAGATCAAGCCAGAGGCTCATCCGATCCACATAATAAAGATCGTAATTCAGTTTGCGGCGGACGCTGCCGAGGTCGGTATCGGGCGGCTGGAGAACCTGGGCCAGACCGGTCAATCCCGGCCGGATGGTGAGCCGCTGGCGGTAGTGAGGCAAGGAACGCTCGATCTGAGCAACAATCTCGGGGCGCTCCGGGCGGGGACCGATCAGGCTCATCTCACCACGAATGACATTGATCAGTTGTGGAAGCTCGTCCAGATGACTCCATCGCAAGAACCGGCCAATCGGAGTGACGCGCGTATCGCCTGGTAAGCACCACTTCGGACCGTCGAGCTCACTTTCCAGATACATGGAGCGAATCTTCAGGATCGTGAAGGTCTTGCCATGGCGCCCAAGACGCTGCTGGGAATACACTGCGGCCCCCCGGGACGTGAGCCTCACCAGCACCAAAGCAAGCAGGATGACCGGAGAGAGAACCACAAGCAGGATGACCGCGAGGATGGTGTCGAGGACGTACTTGACCGGCTCATAACGCTCGGCTTCCGAGCGATCCGAGCCCTGTAACCCAACCTCGCACCCGTGAATCTCGTGGCTCGCAGCACTCATCAGTGGTGTCCTATTCTGATCCCCGAGTACGCTGAGGAAAGTCGCGCCGTTGTTTGTCATCAGGCATGCCTTGGATGCAAGCCATGATGGAGCAGCCAGACCATCGAACCATGAATGCGGTGAAGGTACAGGCCTCGCACGATTAGTATTAAAGGCGAAACCAGCTTGCCCTGTCAAGTAGGTAACAAAAAGTTTCGAAGAACTGCCGACTTTGTTTCTCAAAACATCGATTTCCTGGGCGAATCCAGGGTTCAACGTATCGGTTGCCCTCTTCGATCGTAAGGAAAGTTGTTTCTGGGAAACAAAGCCCAAGCTGCATGAAATATTTTTAAAACAAGGTCATCAAGTCGCATATCCTGACCTTCATCCCGATCGAGAGGAACCGAGCAGAAGTGCCTGGAACCCGTCCTTCATGCACCTACCCTATGTGCTGACACGACGCGGGAGGGAGCGGAAGCGCCCGTTTGATCGACCGAAACCACGGATCGTGATCACGGGTGGCTCTGAATAAACTGATCCCTAACGGCCCTTCGTGAACACATTTCGTGCTTCCTGTCGCACGATTACATCCAAGCAACGAGTGCGAGACTCAAATAGACGTGATCGAGGCTGGACATGATGCAAACATCAATCCAATGGCCCAGCGTCCGACGCACACAGACCTCGTCCACCGACGGGTCAGTCTCGTGGACGACCGAGAGGATCTGCGGGAACGAGCGCGCCGTATCACAGAAGAGGTAGACTGTGCGTTCCCAGCCGTGGAGGCGTAGCTCGAAAACAGGAGCGAAGGGGCGGGTGTCGAAGAGAACCAGGATGCCGTCGGGACGATCGTGCGCTCGCAGGGTCACGGTTCCCGCAAGGTCTCTCCATGACTTGAGGGCAGCCAGCGTTGGTTGCACGTACGAAGGAGGACGAGGCCCCGGGAGTGTCGAGCTGGTGAAGTAATATGCGATTCGACGGAGAACCGAGCTCGGGAAGGGAAACACGTGACGATACGCCAGGATCGGCTCGGGTGGGCACAAGCCGAAATCCGCCGGCCCCTGCTCATAGGGACTGAACCGATCAATCCGGACGGGCCCGTCAGCTTGAGGCGGGGCCAAATGAATCAGGCTCTCGATCAGGTCTGGAATGCCGCCGTAACACCCGGAATCCTCGCCCAGAAAACCCTAGAGAAAATTTCACTTGATCTCCATTCCAGACGCAGTCAGCCATTTCAGGGTCTGGATGTTCTGGACGGCCGACACCTCCTTGCTCATGAGACGGAGGACCGGAGTGGCAAGGCTCTCGATCCCGAGCTGCGCGGCACGCACACCGGCAGCCTTCAGTAGCTCGACCTGAGAGCGGCTCAGGTTCGTCTTCAGCTCGTAATCCAGCTCCAGGTCGAGGTGGGCCTGGGCCAGAAGCGGAAGGAGCGTTCGAAAGTACCGGGAAGTCCATGATGTTGTCGGAGGCGCAGGCACGACGCACGCCATGGGTCAGGCTCAGGAATCTCAGCTCCTCGATCACGCGCTCGGGGCTCTTGCTGCGAAACGCGATGGAGCCGCCATTCAGGCCGCAGAAGGTGCACTGATTCTTGTCGCCCCACCAGCATCCGCGGGAGCTCTCGAAGAGAAGAAGGGGGTCGATCTGGTCGCTCAGCGGGCTGCGAGCCAGCCGCGCAAAGTAGACTGCGAACTCGGGGTAAGGAACGCGGTTCAGGTCCACGATTGGTTCAGGCTCGCAAGAGGGGACCACGGTCGTCGCGCTTGCTCGCGCCGGAATCCCCGGGCAAGGCCGAATCGGCCGGCCGGCAAGAAGCTCGCTCGCAGCCCGGGGAAACGTGGTATCGGCCTCGCCCGAGAAGACCAGGCCGATCTGCGGGAACTGCTCAAGGAGCGCCTGGCCCATGTCCCCTTCGCAGTTCGCTCCGCCCAGGCAGATGATAGTCCCAGGGTGGGCTTGCTTGATCCGAGACGCCAGTGACAGGGACGCCAAGGTCTGCTGAAAGGTGGTTGTGGATCCAACCACCGAGTAGCTCGACCAGTCCAGGCTCCTGGAGCAACGGTCGAGGAACGCGGCAACCGGAGCGTCAAGGCTCTTGAGCGCCTCCCTGTCCTCGAGTGAGAAGTCGGGGTCGGTCGCCACGAGGACATCGCGGTAGTAACTCTCGTCATCGGGAAGGTCTGAACCGTACAGTTGTCTGGCAAAGAGCCGCTCTCCCCCAGCACGAACCCGAGCGAGTCGTTGACCCAGTCATACGCCTCCAGACCGATGGTCTCCGCCAGGTCGAAGCCGAAGTAGGCAATATCGCAATCGATCCCCTCGCGGTGCAGCGCCGCCTGAAGCAAGCTGATCCCCAGCGCGGGCCATCTCAGGCTGGAGAACGGCATGTTGACCAGGAGCACCCGAGACATCATCACACTCCACGGCGCCCACAGACGTCCACGAACCCGCACCAGCGGCCGGCTCGCCAGCGGCCGACGTGGATCGAGCTGCGGACATGCTGACGGCACGCTGGCTCCGATCCTGCAGGCCAACCGGATGATGCGAGGCGCCTTCGTGTCTGAGGGAAATCACACCCTCGTCTACACCTACCGCCCCGCCTCGTTCCGGTTCGGCCTTCTCCTATCACTCAGGGGGCTGGCGATCACGGCCGGTTTGATTCACTGGGCGACCCACGGCACCAGGCGTGAGCCGCTGCCCTCGTTCCGTCGAAAGGCTTGATTTCGCGAGCGGTGAGCTCACAGAATTGGCATTCTCTCCCGAGCGGATGGCCTCGTCGGTCGAGCCGGATCGGGATGAGACTCTCGAGAGGAGCGGTCCAGTGCAAGAACGCCGGCTCGGCAAGGACGGCCCGATCGTCTCGGCGATCGGGTTGGGGTGCATGGGAATGTCCGACTTCTACGGACCGGCCGATGAAACGGAGAGCATCGCGACGATCCACGAGGCGATCGATCACGGGATCACCCTGCTCAACACGGGAGATTTCTACGGCAGGGGCATAACGAGATGCTGATCCGACGCGCCCTTGATGGTCGTCGCGATCGCGTCTTCATCTCGGTCAAGTTCGGGGCGTTGCGCACTCCGGACGGACAGCTCGTGGGATTCGACGGCCGTCCCGCGGCGGTCAAGAGCTTCCTCAGCTACAGCCTGAGGCGGCTGGGGACCGACTACATCGACCTCTACCAGCCGGCCCGGGTCGATCCGGCCGTGCCGATCGAGGAGACCGTGGGCGCGGTCGCCGATCTTGTGAAATCGGGTTATGTTCGCCATGTGGGCGTGTCGGAGGTCTCGGCGTCCACGGTCCGGCGGGCCAACGCGGTCCTTCCCATCGCGACGCTCGAGACCGAATATGCCGTGATCACCCGCGACATCGAGCAGGAGACGTTGCCGGCGGTCCGGGAACTGGGCGTCTCGATTGTCGCCTACGGCGTTCTGTCTCGCGGTCTGATCGGCGGCACCTCGGCCGGCCACTTCGCCGCCCCGGGAGATTACCGCGCAGCCCTGAGCCCGCGGTTCCAGGGTGAGAACCTCGAGAAGAACCTCGCACTGGTCGAGGTTCTGGCCTCGATCGCCGCCGAGCACGGCGCCACGCCAGCCCAACTCGCCATCGCCTGGGTTCTGGCCAAGGGCCAGGATGTAATCCCGCTGGTGGGCGCCCGCCGCCGCTCGCGGCTACGCGAGGCCCTGGGCGCTCTGGGAGGTTCGGCTCGACGCCGAGGATCTGAAGCGAATCGCGGCGGCCGTTCCCGCCGGTGCGGTTGCCGGCAACCCTTACCACGCCGAGCAGATGCGGATGGTCAACGGTTGAACGGCGGGCCGTGAACCCAGGAGCCAAGCTTCGCAGCCACGGAGGTGCAGACTGAGGATTCGGGCACCACGCAATGCTGGTGCAGGAGATCAGGAATCATGGCCGGAACGGGTGCAGACCTGCTGGTGGAAGGGCTCCTTCGCCATGGTGTTCGCCACGTCTTCGGTATGCCCGGATCTCATTCGACGGCGATCTATGACGCGTTGGCTCGATGCGGTGCGATCTCGACAACCCTGGCCCGCAACGAGCAGGCCGGTGCCTTCATGGCCGACGGCTACGCGCGGGTGTCGGGTGTTCCTGGTGTGGTTTGCACCACTGCCGGTCCCGGAGCCACCAACGCCCTGACGGGGGTGGCGGAGGCCTGGGCCGATTCGGTGCCCTTGCTCCTCCTGGCCGGCCAGGTCAATGCGGCCGACCTGGATCGGGAGTGCGGCAACTATCACGAGATCGACCTCGAGGCCATCTTTCGGCCCGTGACCCGGTGGTGCGGGACCGTTCGCCGGGGCGAGGAGATCCCGGCGATGGTGGGCCAGGCGTTCCAGGCCATGACCACCGGCAGGCCCCGGCCCACTGCGCTCTTCTTGCCCCAGGACGTGATGCGACAGCCGTGCGCAGCGACTGCGGAAGTGCTCGGGTTTGCCAGGGTGAGCGCGCCCGGCGTGCCCGCGGACGCAATCGCCAGCGCGGCGGCGGTGCTCGCCGCTGCCAGACGTCCGATCATCCTGGCCGGCGGAGGGGCGGTGTGGGGCGGGGCTGGCGAGGAAATCCGTCAGCTCGCCCACCAGCTCCGCTCTCCGGTCATCACCACGCTCAATGGCAAGGGGCTGCTCGACGAGCGCGAGCTCTGGTCGCTTGGCCACGCTCGATCGGCGCGGGCTCGCGCCGCCCTGCCCCACGCAGACGCCATGCTTGCCGTCGGCTGCCGCTTCACCGAGGTACTCACCGACTGGCGGCGCATGCCCGTGCCCCGAACCCTCGTTCAGATTGACCTCGACCCCCACCAGATCGGCATGAACTACCCGGTGATGGTCGGCATCGTGGCCGACGCACGTGCGTCCCTGGCGGCGATCCGCAAGCAACTTCAGGGACAGGCCGCCGCCGGGGGCTGGGGCGACTTGCTTGACCAGGCCCGTGCCGCACGGCATCCTCAGCCCGAGTGGCTGATCGAGACGCTCCGCGCGGAGCTTCCCGAGGCCACCCCCGTCTTCACCGACGCTTGCGAGATCGGCTACCGTATGCACGCCGACTGGTCTTCCTACGGCCCCCGACAGTTCTTCTATCCGTCCAACTACATCGCCCTGGGCTGGGCCTTCCCCGCGGCCCTGGGAGCGGCTGAGGCGCTGGCGGGCCAACCCGTCCTCTCCATGAGCGGTGACGGCGGCTTCCTGATGACCGCCCAGGAGCTCGCCACCGCTGTCCGCTCCAAGCTCCCGGTGATCGCCGTGGTTCACAACGACGGAGCTTACGGGGCCATCAAGAATATCCAGCAGCGGGCCTTCCAGGGCCGCTATCTCGATGTCGATCTGAACAACCCCGATTTCCTTTCCCTCGCCGCCGCCTTTGGTGTCCCCGGCCATCGAGCACGAACCCCCGGCGAGCTCCGCGCGGCCGTCTCCCGGGCGCTCCAGCAGGGCGGGCCCTGCCTGATCGAGGTTCCCGATCGCTGGCGCTTCCTTCGTGACCTGGCCGTGCCCAACCCCGCGACCTGACCCCACGCGTCAGAGTCTTCCCCTCGTTTGACGCGGCGCCTTGATGCCGTTAAGCTTACACCCACAGACAAAGCCGCTCGACCGACGTCCGAAGACCCAGGTTGCAGGTCACCCGTGCGCGTCTCGCAGCAAGGGCCGGGAAAGACCGATCAAGCCAGTTCTGGATCTTGATATCCATAATTTCGTCTGGTACATTCCTGGTATTGCCTCGCAGCGCTCGGGTTTCTTTCAGGCTGGGTGATCCTGACGGATCCCGGGTCTCGCTTCCACGGGCGTATCAAGCGGCAGGACCCCATGAAGACTGGCTTCCGTGGTTCTCACCCGAAACATCCCCAGGCTGGTTGCGCACAGCGCCTCGGTAGGGTCGTGCCGGTCGTGGTCGGTGCGGCCAGCCTGGCGGTTCTTTCCCTTGCAGCTCGCGGCGAGATCCCCTTCAAGCGCAAGCCGATCAATTATCTCACCGCGCCGGTGCATGACCCGGCGGCCCGGTTGCAGGAGAAACTCCAGGCCCGGAGCGTGGAGCTTCGCCACGAGGACCGGCAGGGCTATCTTCGCTCGGTGCTCGAGCTCCTGAACGTGCCCGTCTCGTCGCAGGTGCTGGTGTTCTCGAAGACGAGCGTCCAGCGCACCCGGATCGCGCCGGAAACCCCGCGGGCGATGTACTTCAACGACGACGTCTACGTCGAGTTCGCCCAGGGGTCGGACGTGCTCGAGTTCTCGGCCGTCGATCCCGAGCTGGCGGGAATGTTCTACGTCTGTCCCAATGCGCTCGTGGCCAGGAATGTGCCGAATGAGCCCGACCGACGGTCCTGCAAGGTCTGGAAGGAGGGAAAGGCGCCCGACGTGGTCTTCGAAGTGACCTCGAGGAAGACTCGCAAGCAGGATCTGACGAAGAAGTTCGAGATCGACCGGGATGTCCTGCGGGTTCGAGAGTACTTCCTCTTCGACCCCTTCGAGGAGTATCTCGACCCATCGTTGCAGGGATACCATCTGATTGCCGGGAGCTACGAGCCGATCCCCATGATCAAGGGCGGGATGCCGAGCGAGGTTCTCGGACTGGAGCTCCAGCGGGATGACGTGGAGCTGCGGTTCTACAACCCCGAGACCGGCAAGCTTCTTCCCGCCGTGCACGAGCTGGACAGGGAGGTCGAGATCCGAGATGTCGCCCGGCGTGAGGCGGAACTGGCCCGGCGTGAGGCGGAACTGGCCCGGCGTGAGGCGGAAGCTGAAATTGAACGACTGCGCCGCGAGAACGAGGCCCTTCGTCGCCGGCTGCCGGAGGGAGAGTGATGAAGTTCGATCTCTCGCGGTGTGTGTTCGTGCTGACTCTGATTTTCACCCCGCCTGGCAACGCACAGGACGACCTGTCTCGAGAGCTCCCCCGGATCAAGCCCCTCGAGCCCGCCGCGGCACTGAAGTCATTCCGGATCCATCCCAGGTTTCACCTAAAGCCGGTGGCCGTCGAGCCCCTGGTCACCGACCCCGTGAGCGCCTGCTTCGATGCCGACGGGCGGCTCTACGTCATCGAGCTGCGCGGGTATCCCTATCCCGAGAAGACACCCACAGGCGACGTGGCCCGGCTCGAAGACCGTGACGGCGATGGACGCTTCGATATGCGAACTGTCTTCGTGGATGGACTCTCGCGGCCGACCGGTGTCGTGCCGTACGACGACGGGGTCTTCATCGCGGTGGCGCCCGAGGTACTGTGTGCGAAGGATACGACCGGCCACGGCATCGCCGACCTCAAGAAAGTGAAGTTCACATGTTTCGTCACGGAAAACGTCCAGGGGTTGTTCAATGGTTTGCCCTGGGGCCTGGACGGCTGGATCTACGGCGTGGCCAGCACCAACGGCGGCGAGATCAAGAACATGTCGCGGCCTGATGAGAAGCCTGTTTCGGTCCGAGGGAGGGACTTTCGCTTCAAACCCGACGGCTCGGCCTTCGAGGTGATCTCCGGGACGGGCCAGTTTGGCCACTCGTTCGACGACTGGGGGCACCGGTTCACCTGCAGCAACAGCAATCACATCCGGCAGATCGTGCTTCCGGCCCACGATCTGGAGCGGAACCCGACGCTGATCCCCCCGGGCGTGGTCCTGGATATCCCGGCCGAAGGTCCGGCGGTCTCGGTCTTCCGGATCAGTCGTCCCGAGCCCTGGCGCGTGGTGCGCACTCGCCAGCGCCCGCAGATCCGGAGATGAGCAAGCGGCTGCCTCCCACCGAACTGGTCGCGGCCGGGTTCTTCACCTCCGCGACGGGCATCAAGATCTACCGGGGATCCGCCTATCCCGCGGAGTATCGCGGCAACGCGCTAGTGGGCGACGTGGGCGGCAACCTCGTGCACCGCAAGACCCTGTCTCTGCATGGCGCGACCTACCTGGCCTCGCGGTCCGATCAGAACGTCGAGTTCCTGGCCTCGGCCGACAACTGGTTTCGCCCCGTCAACTTCGCCAACGCCCGACGGCACGCTTCTGCTCTATGAGGACGAGCTCTGGTATGTCAGCCCGATGAACGCAAGGAACAACGTCAACGGCGTCGGCCAGGTCCCCCGGACCGAGGTCTTCACGCTCAAGCACGCCGACTTGCTCGAACGACAGCTCGCCTTCGTGCGCAAGGCCGTGACCGAGCTCAACCCGTTCGCCAACGTGTATTTCGAGATCTGCAACGAGCCCTATTTCGGCTGGTCTGACCCTGGACTGGCAGTACAACGTGGCCGATACGATCGTCGCCGCGGAGAAGGACCTGCCGAACCGGCACGTGATCGCGCAGAATATCGCCAATGGAAAGGCCGAGATCAGGAACCCGCACACGGCCGTGTCGCTCTTCAACTTCCACTATGCCTCGCCCCCCCCGACGCGGTGAGCATGAACAGGAATTTTGCGGAAGCCGGTCGGGTTTGACGAGATGGGCTTCCAGGGTACGGGAGACCGGGTGTATCGCCGCCAGGCCTGGGAGTTTCTCATGGCGGGAGGGGCTGTCTTCAGCAACCTCGACTACTCGTTCACTCCCGAGCACGAGGACGGGTCTGCCGGGGTGGAAGATCCCACGCCCGGAGGGGGCGGCCGGGAGCTCCGCAGGCAACTCGGGCTCTTGAAGGACTTCCTCGGGTGGTTTGACCTTGTGAACGCGTCGGGGAACAATGTGCTTGTCGCCACCACCGTGCCGGACGGGCTGCGCAAGGAGATCAGGGGCGCTCTCCGAGAGCAGATCACGATGGCCCGGAGAGCCTCAGGACCAGCAACACCACGCGCGTGGTCATCCGCTCTCCCGACTATGCTGAGGACGTTGCCGTGCGGATCACGGCGCGTGCTCCGCACGAACGATGATCGCCTGAGGACGTTCCCGGTCGGCAACAGCGTCTGTCTTGCTTCGTAAGTTGTCGTTTTTCCGTAACCATCCGAGCGGCGCGGGCACATAGTCTGAACAGGCCAAAGCCGCAGGACAACCTGGCCGCGAGGACCTTGGGAGGCTGCCATGACGACGGGTGAAGAACTGCATGGCCAGGGCCCGGGCGACATCCGCGAGCTCCTGGCCCGGATCAAGAACGGAGACGAGGAGGCTGCGCGGGAGCTTCTCAGCCGTTACGAGTCGAAGGTCCGCCTGGTCGTCCGCCGCCAGCTCCCCCGCCTTCTCAGGTCGCGGTTCGACTCCATCGACTTCCTCCAGAGCGTCTGGGGGAGCTTCTTTCACAGGATCCAGACGGGGCCGAACGACCTGAACGAGGAGGAGAACCTGATTGCGTTTCTGGCCTGGGCCGCGCGGAACAAGGTCATCGATGAATACCGCCGTGCCGCCACCCGGAAGCAGAACATTCACCGGGAGCAATCGATCGAGAACCAGCGCGACCGAGAAACGGCACTGGCATCGGGAGACACCCCGAGCCAGCTGGCTCAGGCCCACGAGACCTTCGACCGGCTCAGCCGTTTGCTGCCGGAGGACCGGCGGGTGATCCTGGAGCTGAAGGCGGCCGGTTACTCCTGCAGCGAGATCGGCGGCAAGCTGGGCCTAAGCGAGAGGACGGTGCAGCGGATCCTGGAAGAGCTGAAGAACCGTGCGCGGATCGAGGGCTGATGCCATGAGCCTGACCTACTCCAGCGGCATCTGGGATGACACCACATCGCCAAGCATCGAGGCCCTCGTGGTGCGGTACCAGGCGGACTGGAGATCGTCGCCGGAGTTCCGGCCGGACCCGAGGAACTATCTTCCCGAAGATCCCAGCCAGCGCCGGGCTGGTCTGGTTGCGCTGCTGCGGGCCGACCTGATCCTTCGCCGGGGAACGGGGGAGCCGAGCCCGATCGAATCGTACCGCGTCCGTTTCCCGGAGCTCGACGATGAGCTGCTGGTGGCATTGCTCTATGAGGAATTCTGCCTCCGCGAGGAAGCCGGCGAGGCGCCGGAGGCGGCGGAATACGAGGTCCGGTTCCCCAGGCTCGCAGGCTCCTTTCAGGAAGTCATGGCGATTCACGATCTGGTCGGACGGGCTTCTTCGCCCTGGTCGCGAGGGGCTCGCCAGGGCGGTGCCTGGCTTCCCGAGGCCGGCCAGACGATCGCGGGTTTCCGCCTGGTCGAGGAGCTGGGACGAGGGGCATTCGCGCGGGTTTACCTGGCCGAGGAGCAGTATCTGGCCGATCGGCCCGTTGCCCTCAAGGTGACGCGGACCGGCTCGCGCGAGCCGCAAACTTTGGCGCGGCTGCAGCACACCCACATCGTTCCCGTTTATTCCTACAGGACCGACCCGGCCACCGGCCTCCATCTGCTTTGCATGCCGTACCTCGGCCGGATCACGCTTCTCCAGGTACTCAACCGACCCGAGATCCAGTCCCTTCGCTCCGGGGCCGACCTGCTGGATCTCCTGGACCGCTTGCAGCCGCCTGAGAGCGTGAGGATCGAGCAGGCGGCAAGCCGGCTTGCACTCGAGGGGCGGACCTATGCCCAGGCGATCGCCTGGTGGGGTGCACGGATGGCGGAGGCCCTGCAACACGCCCATGACCGCGGGGTGCTGCATCGCGACGTCAAGCCCTCGAACGTGCTGGTGACCGGAGACGGCTTGCCGATGTTGCTCGACTTCAACCTGGCGCAGGAACCCCAGGTCGGCGGCGCGGAGGAACTCCCCGCGGGTGTGGGCGGCACCCTTGCTTACATGGCACCCGAGCATCTGGAAGCGCTCGCACGCGGCTCGTCCGAGAGAGTCGACGAGCGTTCCGACCTTTACGCCCTGGGTGTGGTTCTGTTCGATTGCCTGGTCAGAGGCACAACGACGTTTGCCCTGCCTTCACGGTCAATCTCGATGAGCGCGGCATTGCTTCGAGCGGCGGAGGTTCGCCGTACCGGACCGCCTGGCCTGCGGGCCGGTCATCCGGACGTGCCTCCGGCGCTCGAGGCGGTCGTCCGCCGGTGCCTGGCGCCGGAACCCTCCGACAGGTACGCATCGGCGTCGGAGCTGGCGGCGGATCTTCAGGCGGTCGCCGATGACGCACCGCTCCGGTTCGCGCGCGAGCCAATGCCCGGCCGGATGATCGGCTGGCTTCGCCGACACCGCCGGCGGCTGGCCCTGGCCGTGCTCCTGCTCCTGGTGCTGGGGGCCTTTTCGTACGGTCTGATCAAGAACCGGCTCGATGCCCTTCTCCTCGAGTCCGAGGTCAGGCGCTGGGTCGACGAGGGTCGGCGCTCGGTCCAGGAGGGCCAGCTCGAGCTTGCCGTCAGCCAGCTGGATACGGCGGCGCGGCTCGCCCAGGATGACTGGAGGCTCCGATCGCTGCACCGCGTGATCGCTGAAGAAGTCCGGCGCGCGCGCCGGACCAAGGAGATCCGGGACAGCGTAGACCGGCTCTTCGAGGTCGGTGAGCGTCTGCGATTCTCCTTGCTCCACTTCAGTGCCGACCCCAGGGGCATTGGCCAGTCCGTTGCGGCGGTGCTTGCCGAGTTTTCCATCCCTGATGATCCCGACTGGATCCGACGGCCGGAGCTCTCGCTGCTCGACGCCGCGCGGCGCCAGGCTCTGATCAGCGAAGCCAACGAGCTGCTTTTTCTCTGGGTGGTTGCGGCTCTGGGCCGGGACCAGTCCTTCGACCCCGCCGAGGTTCGCCGCGCGGCCGCCATCTGCAACGCCGCGCTCGCCTTCGCCTCGCCAATCGAACCGTGGAAGGCGCTTCGCCAGAGATGCGAGACGGTCCTCGGAGGCAATCCCCCCGCATCGCCGCACGCCTCGCCCGCGGAGGAGACCTCGGCTCGTGCATGCTTCCAGTGGGCACTCGTCTGCGACCTGGACGGGCTGACCCAGGACGCCGTTGCCTGGCTGGAGCGGGCGACCGTGCTCAAGCCTGAGGATTACTGGTCGCAGTTCTACCTGGGCTATTACCTGGGGCGTGAAGGTCAGAAAGGCCGGGCCCTGGAGCACTACCAGGCGGCGGTGGCCCTGCGTCCCGATTCCCCCTGGGCACGGATGAATCGAGCGCTTCTCTATCAGGCTCGGGGCGACTGGACTCTGGCGCTCGACGACCTCAATCGCGTCCTGGAGTCGCCTCAGGGGAGCCGGCTGCTGAAGGCCCGATTCGACCTCGGATTTGTGAAACAGGTTCTCGGCGACGACTCCGGGGCACGGGCGGCCTACGAGAGCGTGATCTCCCAGGACAAGGGGGGACCTCTGGCCCGGGCTGGTCGGCTGAACCGCGCCAAGCTCGACATCGATGCGGGGGCCGTCGATCGCGGGCGATCCGAATATGATGCGCTGCTGGCTGAAGATCCTCGCGACGCGCCGGCACGATTGAGCCGCGCCGTGCTTGCGCTCCGGTCCGGTCAGCCCGCTCAGGCCGAATCTGACCTCTCGATCGTGCTCCGCGACTTCCCGGAGCGCGCCGACGAGATCCTCGCACGTCGGGCCGTGGCCAGGCTCGCGATCGGTCGCCTCGAGGGCGCCGAGGCCGATGCGGCGGGGGCATTCCGCCGCAAGCCGACTCCCAGCCGAGAACGTCTCTGGGTGCGTACACTTCTGGCGCTGGGACGGGTCGAGGACCTGTCCTGGCTCGATCAGCCGGATGACCTTCCCCCGATCTCGGCGGGGGGCCGATCGCTCGAAGCCGACCTCCGCGCGGCGGTGGAGCGGCTCGAGGCCACGGCCCCCAACCATCGCCCGGCCATGGCCTCGGCGCGGATCCACCGAACCATCGCTGTGCTCCAGAGCGCGCTGGGGAACCCATCCGCCGATGCCGAGGCCAGCCGTTCGATCGCCCTGGCGCCGGAGTGGGCCGAGGCTTACCTGGTGCGCGCCCGAATACGCCGTCGCTCGGGCGCCGGAATGACGCCCTTCGGGATATCGAGGCGGGTCTGGCCCTGATTCCCGGCGATCCTCGCCTGCTGGAGCTCAGCGGGCTCTTGAAGACCGAGACAGGAAGCCCCTCAGCGGCCCTGATCGACCTTGATCATGCGGTGATGCGTGGGGCTCGCGGAACCGTTCGGATCCCGCGGGCTTTAACCCTCATGGCCCTGGGCCAGGACGAGGCTGCTGTGCAGGAATGGTCGCTCGCCGTGGAGAACGACCCGGAAGATCCCCAGGCTTATCTCGGCCGCGCGATGGCCTTGCTCCGACGGGGACGCCGCGATCTAGCTCTGGTCGATCTGGAGCAGTCGGCGGACGGGGCCGCGAACCGTCCCGCGCTTCTGGCCAGGATCGCCGCGACCTACGCCACCTGCCTCGGCTCATCCCCGCAGCGGCTTCCGCGTGTGTTGGCTCTGGCGCGACGCGCATGGTCGGCGTGGGTCGCAACCGCTCAGCCGTTCCGCTCCAATTGAGTCGGGGGCTCGGCTCCCCGACGGCGTCCATGGGGCGCGGCGAGCGACTTGCTCGGCGTACGGCGTGAAAAGGCTCGGATGCCGCTGCGATAGAGCTTCGCAGTCAGGTAATCATAGCCGGCGATCGGTTGCGAGAGCACAGCGTTGAGGGTCAAGACGGTTGCCACCCCGAGGCCGGAGAAGACCGACACCGGGAAGCCTCTCCAGGTCCTCAGCCGGGACGCCTGATCACTGGCGATGACTTCCCCCTCGGCCAGCGACACGGCCGGTCTGGCCTGAAGGTCGTGGTCGTCGGTCGACTCCACGCCTTCGGATCTTTCTTCTAGGGCGGGAGCCGTCATCCCAGGGAAAGCTTCGGGGGCAGGCCCTCGTTCTCTCCAATAGCCGACAGCGGTCGCGCCCATGAGTGGGAAGCCGCCGGTACCGACGACGACGACCCTGGCTTCGGGATCCCGCCCTGGAACCGCCAGTTCGCTGGGCCGGGGCTCGCCTCCAGATTCGGACCCGGTCCTGGCCATGGACTCTGCAGCAACTTCTTGGGGAGACGAGATGCCGGCTCCCTGCGCAGCGAGCGGAGCGAGTTCGTCGTTTGTCAGCAGCCCCAGGGAAGCCCCGGCCGAGCGAATCGCTAGCGAGCCGACGGTCACGGTCACGGTAGAAACTGCGCTCCGCGGAGCGGTCAGGGCTGCCGCGGCATCGACTTGCGGCGATGGCAGTCCCCCAGCGGCCAGGGGAATCAGCAGCGGAGGCAACACGGGTACGGCCAGGGCGGGCTGAGCCGAACTGCCGGTCGCTGAGGAGGTCGGTTGGAGGGCCGGCTGGTGAGCCACCCAGAGCTGATAGTCAACGGCACCGAAGGCTCCACTGGCCGTACTCGAATTGCCCGCAGAGAAGGCCAGGTAAACGGAGGATCCTGGGCTCCGATTATCCAGATCGACCTGGATGGTTGAGCTGCCAAGGCTACCGAGCTTCCATGAAGCCAGAACCTGCCCGGATCCATCCAGAAGCTGAAACGTCGCGGGGACGTTTGCGTCCGATCCCCGCATCACCAGACCGAAATCGATTCGATCGGAAATACGGTCGAGCGTGAGCCGATAGAGGTCAACGCCATCCCCGACGTCGAGCGTGCCGATCACCCCGAAGTACGGAAGATCGGGGAAGGACTGTGCGGAAGGGAGGGTGTCATGCGGCGTGGAGATCTCGGGAACGATGACATAGTCGACTTGCGGCAAACCCGCGAGGCCGGGCGTGACATCGGGTCTTACCGTGGACCCTTCGGCGTAATTTGTATCGGGATCCTGACTTGCGGAGTGGTGAGTTGAGTTGGGCCGTCGCTGGGTGCGTCCGGAGGCGACATCACTCGCCGGTCGCTCTATCGCACGAACCCGATCGGGGTCGGGGCCGACGTTCTGAAACCAGCCCGACAGCAAGCAGCGCGTCTCGAGCATTTCGAGACGGAGAAACGCGCGGGGAGGGGTTCTCACCCTCCGGGCGAGGCCCCGGTTCGAACTCCCGACAAGAGTATGACCGCCTCGAGATCCCATCATTACCCCGTCTGCACAGGAGGCGACCGGCTACACTGCAGACATCACTCGACTGATCCTTAAGGCTGGGACGAAATTCCCCCGCAAACCCGACAGGAAATCTGCTGAGCCGGTATGATTTTCCAGGAACGCGGATCTCTGTCTCGGACTCATGAGACCTTGGCATTGAGGTGGATCCACTCCAAAGCCTATCGTCGGGGAGCTGACGTCGCAAGAGGTCGCGCAGATCCGGGCGAGCGATCCGTGGCCGGGTTCAGGCCGCGGCGGCTGAGCCGGTCACGGAGCGTTTGCCTCGCCCTCGAAAGCCGTCCCTTGACGGTTCCGACCGGCCACTGCAGTTGCCGGGCGGCCTCCTGGTTGGTCTTCCCTTCCAGGTAGCAAAGAACCAGCGGCAGCCGGTATCTGTCGGGCAACTGGCTGATCTCTTCGCGAAGAAGCGGGATGACCGTCGGGTCAGACGACTCCGCGGGATGCTCGGTCCTCGAATCCGGGCGGGCCATTTCCCGGGCTCGGCGCTGGAAGGTCTTGGCTCGAGCTCTCCGGGCGACTCGCAGGGCCACGCGATGAAGCCAGGGTGCAATGGTGTCGAGGTGCTTGATCGTGTTCGCACGCCTGGCCAGGATCAGGAAGACGTTCTGAAAGGAGTCCTCAGCGTCGTGAGGTTCATGAAGAACGCTGCGGCATACGGCAAGGACCATCGCGCCGTGTCGCTCGATGAGCTCGCGGAATGCTTCCGGGTCCTTCTCGATGACAAACCGTTCTAGCAGGTCTCGATCGTTCATCAGACGGCGCACTCCCTGGTTCCCGGAGGCCCGGAGCTCCGCCGCAAAAGGCGTGAAACTGCGGGCCATCGACGTCTCGTCCACTCCCAAGCGATGGACGAGAATCGGTGGCGATTCCGACATGGATTCGGCCCGTGGCGCAGGCGGGCAACCGGAACGCGGTGAGTCGCGGGGCCGGCTCAGGGCCGGCAACGCGGGGCGGGAGATGTGCGTGGGGAGGGTCGAGAAATGAAGAAGGCCGGACGGAAGTCCGGCCTTCTGGGTCGAAGTAAACCGTGAGTCAGCGATTGGCCTGTCAGACTGTCACTGATTGGCATCGGCGGCCTTCACGGGGTTGGCCGCCAGGACCTTCGAGCCGAGTGTCAGGTAGTCGCCGACGATCATCACGACCTCGTCGTTGTAAAAGTCGGACGACCAGACCTCCCGCTCGGTGTGCTTCTTCTTCTTTTCCTTCTTGAGTCTCTCCTCCTCGGCGCGATCCTTGTCGTCCTCGTCGGGAGCGTATTCGGACTTGAACTTGGCCTCGTTCAGCGCAATCGAGTGACGGGCCTTGCGGTCAAGGAACTGGTTGATCCGCTCCTGCTGCTTCTGGAACTTGGGATCGTCCTTGCGGCGCTGAGCCGACCGCTCGTTGAGGAGGGTCACAAGATCCGGAGAGATTTTCTTGTAGTCGTCGTGGGGCAGTTCGGGCACCTTCTCGAACTTGAGGGCGTTATCCATCTTGCTCTCGCCGAAGTCCATGTAGTCGCGCAGCGACGGGAGATGGACGTGGGGGGAGACTCCGTTGATCTGGGTGCTATCGCCGTTGGCCCTGTAGAACTGCTGGATGGTGAGCTTGAGCGCGCCGCGGTTCTTGTGGTCGTTGCGGCGGGTGTGGTCGCGGATCTGGACGATACTCTGAACCGTGCCCTTGCCGAAGGTGCTCGTGTCGCCGATGATCAGTCCCCGGTCATAATCCTTGATCACCCCGGCGAAGATCTCCGAGGCGCTGGCGCTGAGCTTGTTGATCAGCACAACCAGAGGGCCGTCCCACGCCGTGCCTTCGTCGTCGTCATCAAGGTGCTTGACTCCGAAGACCTCCTTGACCTGCACCACCGGGCCGGTGTTGATGAACAGGCCCGAGAGGGTCTTGGCCTCCTCCAGCAGACCTCCTCCGTTGTCCCGCAGATCCACGACGACCGCGTCTACCCCCGCTGCCTTGAAGTCGGTGAGCAGTTTGCGGCAGTCGGAGGTCGCGCTGACGGCGTTGGGATCACCGCGGAGGATGGCCATCGTGTCGCCATAGAAGGTCGGCAGGTTGATGATGCCGAGCTTGAGCTCCTTGCCGTTGGCCTTGGACTCAAGGATCTTGCCCTTGGCGTGCTGCTCCTTGAGCTCGATGCGCTCGCGGGTCAGCTCGTAGATCTTCCGCTCCTTGGTTCCTGACGGCTGAATGATGAGCCGGACCTTGGTGCCTCGAGGCCCGCGGATGAAGCGAACCACGTCGCTCAGCTTCTTCTCGACCAGGTCGATCTCCTCGCCGTTCTCCTTCTGGATGCCGACGATCTTGTCCTCGGGCTGGATCCGCCCGTCCTTGTCAGCCGCCATTCCGGGAACGATGTCCGAGACAACCGCGTAACCGTCCTCGGAGCGTAGCGAGGCACCGATGCCTTCCAGCGAGAGGGTGAGCTGCTGGTTGAGCATGTCTTCCAGGTTCTTGGGGCCGAGGTACGACGAGTGCGGGTCGAAGGTCCGCGTCAGGCTGGAAAGATAGACTTCCAGGAGCTCGTTGGAATCGAACTGGTGGAACATGCGGTTGCGATCCTTGTACCGCACCGAGAGCTTGCGGATCGCCTCCGCCTCGTCCGTCTTGTCGGCCCGGAGCTGGAGCAGGTCGAGCTTGATCTTCTTTCGCCACCGATCGTCGGCTTCCTTCTTGTCCACCGGGTAATCGATCTTGTCCGGATCGTCGTTGAGGTACTCATCGACCGTGAAATCCGTCTTCTGCTTGAGCAGCTCCTGCACGGTCGCGTACCGCTCGTCGTTCCGCTGCAGAAATCGCTCGAAGACGCGACGGGCGAAGTCGATGTTCCCATCACGGATCTGGTCGTCGAGGTTCTTGGCTTCCTTCTTGAAGTCCTCGACGTCGCCCTTGAGGAAATAGAACTTCTGGGGATCCAGGTCCTTGAGGAAGTTGTTGCACCACTTGACGGCGATCTCGTCGTCGATCACCGGCCGAGCCATGTGCCCCCGCTCGAGCAGATCAACCACGGTTTTCGCCGTCTCCTGGTCTTCGTTGGTCGGGACGGGCGCCTGAGCACCCACAACGACCGCCATAAGGGCCAGGATGGCGATCAGGGTCAACGGACGTAATGCAAGCCGGGGCATAAGATTCGGTTCCTGAATTGAAGTGCCGGGGTCGAAAGGGATAGGGCAGTCCATTGTCCTTATCTTAGCCCTGAAACGGTTGTTGGACAAGGCCGTCCACCGAATGGTTTGGGGCAGGAACACGTAAGGAGACGTCCCGATCGCCGGCCATTCGCGCCGGGATACTCCTTTATCTTCTTAACGACGGCACTCACGATTCTCCAATTTTCCGAATTCCTGCAAAGACACCGCCCGGCATCCCGGTCGGATACCCGCTAACTGCTGCCAGGGCAATCGCTTCAAGGAATCCGGGCCTGGATCCGGTCAGGATCCCTCGTCCTCCCGGGAGCGTCACCGGGACCTCGTTTCATTCTGAGGCAGGAAGCCCTCATTGTTCAGCGAAAACGAACGGACTAGTTGAACGTTTCCCAGGCTAGCAACAAGGAGATCACCAGGCGGGGCTACGGGCAAGCCTATATCAAGTCTCCGTTCGACGCAGAGAGGATGATCGAGTTCAGGGCGGCGGAACAGGAGGCGAGGCAGAGCAAGCGGGGATTGTGGGGACCCCGGCCGTAATGCTCGTCGCAGAAGATTGCCTGCTGTCGGCGGTTTCCCCGCTGAGTGACGTGGTGTGGCAAACCAGATTCAACGACACGTGCAAGTCGGACCATGATGGAACACTACGAGCACCAGGATGGCCGGCCAAGAATTACGCATGGTGTCCCCGGAACTCGCCCATGGGCAGAATCGGCGCATGTGTTATGTTTGAGCGACACGTGACAACGCCGAGGGGGTCGAAGATTTCGCACAATGAGCCGTCCCCGAAATCATCACACCCTGAAAGCTCTCTGGAAGCCCCTCTGCATCCCCGAGACTCGCCCGATTGCGGGTCATGAAGAGCAAATGCGAAATCCATCGCCCCCGATGACACCGGAAGTATGGATGTCAGGACGTTGTGGGGCTCCACTAGCTGCGGCTCGGTGGTTTGCGTCGCAGGCGATTCATGAATGCGTTACCTCTCTGCCTGATTATATCCACGATCTTCAGTCGCCAGAGTCGCAGGCTATTCCTGAATGCGTTGCCTCCCTGCCTGATTCTTTCCACGATCTTCAGTCGCCAGATGGGTTTTCTCTTAGTATGCCTTGATTGCCAGGACAAACCAGGAGCGAGGTCTCCATCCATTGCTTCCGCCGGGAGCACCGCAAAAACGCTGTATTCGGTGAAGTGCCTACGTCTCTTGCGTCAGTAAAAGCTATCGTCATCGTAATGAAAGCGTGTTTAAGAGGGTGTCCCTCTCCTGTGGCATTGATGTTCTTCCACCACACCACTACACGCCTATCAACATCGATGGACTCGTTGGGAGCAATGGCGGCGGTCCTGAAACCTGGGATTAAAACAGTCGGAAAATCTCCTGCGTTGATGGTCTGCTTCATGCTGATTGACACGTTGAAAGCCGCACCACGCCCCACGTTGCGGAGTTTTCGGAAAGCGATAATTTCGTGCCTGCTTTCCCCCTGCCCCTCAGGGCCACGCACACCAAAAGCGAACATGGACCGGATGAAATGCCTCGACTTATGGAAAAAGCGAAGATTTTGGACTGTGCACTCGCAATGTTTCGATTGTTTTGTGATCACTCCATGTTCATTAAGTTAATCTATGTCACATGACCATATACTGCATAGTGAAGAAAACCCCAAAAAAACCAGGGAAAACGTAGTGCGCTAGCCCTGCCCTGCCCCTCCTCGGAACGGGTCCAGTCGAGCGGTATCAATTCAGGACGCACAGTTTCCACAAGGTTTCGCCGCTGAATCAGCATCACCAGGAACGCAGAAAGTGCTGAGAAGGAAGCTGCGACAGCGGACCAGACAGCGGTGTAGTTCGTTGGCATCCCTTAGCCTCGATGAATCTGACCTCCCCAGAGTTCTTCGCCAACACGTCCGAACTATTACTTTCATGGCGGTTAGGGCGTTTTCCCATAACGTCAGAGGGCTGAGGGCAGAACAGTTCCGGGGACATCATGCCTAACTCCGTGGTCTGCCCTGGGTCAGTTGACCTGCACAGCCAGCACGTGTTGGACCACTCAACCGACCTCTTCCTGCTCTCGGTCAAGCGGCGTACGACCTTGTCAGGAGCGACGCTACCAAAGCACGTAGTGAACGCCCGCCCCCTGTGCCGGGAAGATCCGCTCGGGCTCCTTGCATCTAACCCGTTTGCTGGTAATATCGTAGTAGGCGTATTCCCCATCCCGGGCCCATATGACCACGTACTCGCATCCCGCCTGGACGCATTGCTGGACGACGGCCCGGCCGTCGAACCTCGCGGCGTATCCCAGGTCCTTGGGATCGGCTGCGCGACTGGGCCCCAGTGGGACCTACCTCCATACCGACCAGGGCACCGCGATGCCAGGGCGTTGGCTGAGCCGTCGGGTTCGACTGTCCCTGCGCGAGGGGAGGTCCAGCGCAGCCAAACCAAAGACCAGGGCTGCCCCGAGGCCAGCGGCTTGCACCATGCCGCACCTCGCATCCCTCAGTCCCTGTACAGGTTGCTCTTGCCATTTCATCCCCGATCTGGAATAAGGTTCGGCCAATGGATCGTGGATGGACCCGATCTGCGTGGATCGGTCACCTCGAAGACGACGGCAGGGAGGATCTTGCGAGCATGCTGTCACTTATCGTGCTCATGGGAATGGGGCTTGTCCAGGACGGAGAGCGGAAACCGACCGAGAGCGAGCTGCGGAATGCCCACCAGATGCTTTCGGGAGTCTGGCAGATCATCTCGGTCACGGACAACGGGGATTCGATCGGTCCGGAGCTGTTCCGTCAAAAGATCGCCCAGAATGGCAAGATCAGCATCGCCAACCGGATCATCACCCACGTGAACCCCGAGACTGGCGAGGCCCGGACCACCGGTTACATCATCAATCCGACCAGATCCCCGCGGACGATCGACCTGATCACCCCCGAAGAGCGAATCCTGCCGGGGATCTACAAGTTCGATGGTGACGATCTGGTGGTCTGCTGGTCGACCCGCGAGGGGAAGGACCGCCCTGCCGAGTTCGAGTCCACCAGCGGCTCGTTCCGGACGCTGATGCGTTTGAAAGTCGGGGGCAGTGCGCCGACGATCGTGCCGAAGGCTGACGTGGCCGCCCCGAAGCTCCGACAAGCCGGAGACGGTCCCGGCGACGAGAACGCGGACCGCCTCGCTGACCGGTCCGGTCAAGACCTACAACGAGCGAAAGGCCACTCAGGCCGAGCTCAATCGCGATCGCGACCTCCTGGGGGGAAACTGGGAAATCCAGGCGATCAACGATGACGGCGAGAGCCTCTCGGCCGACCTGATTCGGGCCAAGATCGCCGAGGACGGGCGGGTCCGGATCGGCGTCCGCGGCGTGTCCGTAACCTCTCCCCGCGACGATCAGAAGCGGCTCTGGGCCTACCGGATCGATCCAGCCCAGTCGCCCAAGCAAATTGACCTCACCACCCAGTTCGATACGGTCCTGAAGGGCATCTACACGTTCGAGGGAGACCGGCTCCTCGTCTGCGTGGCCAAGCAGGAAGACGATCCCAGGCCCACCGCCTTCGAGGCGTCCGGCGGCTCGGACCGGATTCTCTACCGGTTGAAGATGGTGAAGGACGCACCGGCTCCCGCGGCTGCACAAGCGCCGGTGAAGGTCCAGACCCCGCAGCCGCCGCCCCAGCCGTCGGCCGAGGAGCTGGCACGCCGCCGCGAGCTTCAGATTCGCGAGCTGCTGGTCGGCTCGTGGAGCCTCACCGACAAGAAAGGTCAGCTCGTCACCGTGTTCCGTCCCGATGGGTCATTCACGGCCACCCGGACCCTCGCCAGGAAAAAGCTCTTCGAGCCGGATTCGAACACGTCCAACGGATCATGGTCCTATGGCCGGGGCATCCTTTCGGCCCGGGTCACCGGCACGACCGATCGGAATATCCTGGGCTACAGCTTCGCCGGGCGGCTCCAGTCCATCGGCGACGACGCCATGGTGACCGCCGACAACACTGGCAAGCTCATGACGCTCCGGCGGATCAGGTAAGTCCGCCGGCTGGATTCAGGAGATTGTGCTGGCTGTTCTGGCCTTGGACTCGTGGTCGTGGCGTCAGGTTCACTCTTCGCCCGCGCCCTTCCTGCCCAGCACAGCCAGCTCCGCGAGCGAACCGACCGTTGACCATCGGACCGGATTCTCTCATCAGGCCGCCGGATCGGCTCAAGATCCCGATCGGTCGATCCGATGAAGAGATTAAGGATCGATCTAGCATCGCTTCGGAATCTCCCTTCCGAGTCTCGCATCATGAACCGTCAGGTCATCCCGAGCATAATCTTGAGCGTGCTGATCGTCTGTTTCTTCTCGGTCCTGCTCTACGAGAGCGAGAAACCCGGCTTCACCTCGGGGAAAGCTCAAGCCGAGTCGAAACGGCAAGGCGTCGCAACGCCTCCCCCGACCACTGCCCCTGCTCCTGCCTCGGCGTCCGACGGGCCGGGCGTTCCGAAGGCGGCAAGCCCGCCTCCTGTCGTGCGGGAGGAGCTGCGACCGGCAACGCTGGAGCCTGCAAGATCTCCAGAGCAAGGATCGACGCGCCGCGGCGAGCCTGCCCCAAACGCTTCTCCCGCGCCTGTCGAGAAAGCGGAATCTCCCCCTGCAAACCCGGCGCCCTCCACCACGGGGTCGGCGATCCGGCTCCCTGCCTCGTCTCCGAAGACCGCTGCGACCGATGCGCTCGCTGCGACCGAACCGGCCACCCCCCCGAAGCCTCCCCCGCCGGCCCCGCCAACGTCATCGCCGGCCCCGACCGGCCCTCGATCGGCGTTCACGACGGTGAACCAGGGAGAGACGCTGGAGGACGTGTCCATCCGCATCTACGGCTCCTCGGACCAGGTCGAGACGCTCTGGCGAGCCAACCGTGATCTCTTGCCTCACAGGAATTCGCCGCTGAGCGCCGGGGCCGTCCTCCGCACACCGGAGGAATGAGCGAGCGCACGCGGTCGTGTCGGCCCCGGTCGATCGCCGCGCCGATCCCGTTCGGCTTCCGATCACCGGACATCCCGCGCCGGTTAGAGCGCATGCGGAAGTAAATGATGTCGCCGTCCTTGACGATGTAGTCCTTCCCTTCAAGCCGCACAAGGTGCTTGGCCTTGGCTTCCTTGAGTGTGCCGGCGGCGTGCATGTCGTCGTACGCTGTGACCTCGGCACGGATGAAGCCCTTGGCCAGGTCGGTGTGGATCTTGCCGGCGGCCTCGACGGCGTTGGCTCCGCGTTCCAGGTTCCAGCCGCGGACCTCAGGCTCCCCGGCCGTGAAGAAGGTGATGATGCCGACAGCGTCATAGGCGGCGCGGATGATCCGGGCCCGACCCAGCTCGGTGACGCCCAGGTCGGTCATGAAGGCCTCGCGCTCGTCCGGCTCGAGTTGCACCAGCTCCAGCTCGAGCTTGGCGTCGAGCCCCAGGACGTCCGGGGCCAGAGCGCGCAACGAGGCGGGGATGTCCTGGCCCTGGACCGCATTCAGCACGATCACTTCCGGCTTGTCGGTGAGCAGGCCGAACGACCGGAGCGGCTTCTTCTCGTCGGCCGAGAGGCCGAGAGTGGACACGAACTTGCCGTCTTCCAGCGTCGTCAGGATTCGCTTGACGATGGCCAGTTCTTTCTCTTGCTGCTCCCAGTCGGGCCGGTGCTTCTTGACGCTGGCTTCGAGCCGCTCGACGCGGTTGGTGACCACGCTGAGGTCGGCGAACAGCATCTCCTCATGGAAGGCGTTCAGCTCGGCCGCCGGATCACCGCCGGTGAATCCGTTGAGCACGATCAGGAGCGCATCTCCCTCGCGGATCACGGCCAGCCGCTGGGGGTTGTCGCCGTGAGTGCCGGGGATCAGTCCCGGGGTGTCGAGGAACTCGACCGTGGCCGGAGTGACCTTCTTGGGGTTGTGCAGCGAAGCCAGGAAATCGAGCCGGGGATCATTCAAGACGGCGACCCCCACCTGACCCGAGTGCACCCTGCCCGGATCGGAGGCCGTTCCGGTAAGGAGCTGAAAGAGCGTGCTCTTGCCACTGCCAGCGAATCCGACGAGTCCCACACGCATGCCACGAAGTTCCTTTGAAATCCAGAAACGGAAACCTATGCGAACGCGGTCACAAGGATGAGTGCCGGTGATCGTCCAGGCCAGACTTCCCGCGCCTGCGACGCCGATCGGCCTCCCTCTTCACGTCCGGCCGTCAGCCGGTCGTGCGTCTCAGTTCCCCGGAGGAGGATGGCTCAGGCGGTTCTCGAGCAGGTCGAGACTCTCCTCGAGCTCCCTGAGTGACTCCGGATCGAGCTCCCGATGTCCGAACCGCACCCGATAATACGCGTCGACGATCTTTTGAGGGACCTCGGCCACAAGCTGCGTTTGTGCTCCCTGCCCGGTGAGGAACCGTGACGCACGAAGGGCGAACTCGTTCTGGGTCTCCGCGGTCGTGCGCTCGAGGTCGTACGGGGCAAGGAGCTGAACCAGCCGACGATAGAAGAGGATCCCCGCGGTCAGCCCCGTCGAGTCGTCGATCGGACCACGCCACCAGTGAAGAACTTGCTGACCCAGCCAGGCGGCGAGCTTCACCAGGAGCACCAGGAGTGACAGCACGATGAACGAAACAATGAAGCCCCTGAAGCTGATGAACGAGGCAAGACTCTTGAAATCGAAGAGACGGGCAAACCCTTTCTTCGACAATTCCCAGATGGTGGCGTAGCCCTCGCGCACCTTCCGGATCGTCATCTTGAGCGGCGTGTAAAGGAGCCGGTTCTGTCGGTTCGAGTCATAGCCGAGGATGTAGAACACCCAGACATAGCGAATGATGTCGGTGATCGAACGGACGTTGCCTGCGATGCCCCCAACGTGGGCGACGGATTCATCGCGTTCCGCGCCGGGAGTCGGGTCGAGAGTGACCCAGCGCGGCTTGTTTTGCTCATCCAGTCCGACGTAGGCCTCGACCCAGCTATGGGCATGCTTCTGGCGGACGTTCATGGACTGGGTGAGATCATTCCAGTCGCCCCCCTTGAAGCCGTTGACCAGGCGCGCGGGGATGTTGATGGAACGCAGCAGAAGGGCCAACCCGCTGGCGAAGTACTCGCAATGGCCTTTCTTGCGGTTGACCAGGAAGTCCTCCACGGGGTCGAGACGGCGATTGACCACGCCCATCTCCAGGGTATAGGAAAATTCGCGGGAATCGCGGAGGTAGCTTTCCACCGCCCGGGCCCGGGCGGTGATCGCCTCGATTCCCTCACCGGTCAGGTTCTTGACCAGGGGGATCGCGATTTCCCGGAACCGTGCGCGGAGAGCCTCGGGCATGTCCCGGAGTGACCGGATTGCCACTTCCGACGGCACCATCTCACCGTCCTGGGGAGCGTCGGGATTGACATCGGAGAGAACCTCGTAGTCATAGCCGCCCCGGGACTCGGGACGAAAGATCGTGCCGTCAACCGGGTTCAGGAACGGATTGAGGCGCGTCGTCGCCAAGCTCTCGAGCACCGGCCGGATGCCGAACAGGGTTGTCGAATCGTTGGGTTCCAGCTTGATGAGCTGGCGGATCACCTGCCGGTGATTCGGGCCCTTGTTGTTATAGAACGGCATGCTGACGATCGTCTGGAGCGAGAAATGGTGCATCCGCCGCCACCGGCCGTTCTCGTAATGGATCAGGGTCACGCCCCGCCAGAGGGGTTCCCCGATCGGACGGGTGGCCTGGCGATCCTCGTCGGCGAACTCGACGCTCATGACCACGCTGTCGTTTTCGAGAATCTCGCCAAGCTGACCGAGCGCAACCTCCTCATCGAACCCGGTGAGATGCTTACTCATCGTGTTTGACGACCGCGTGCGGGTTGCGCCCGGCTGCCGGGGAAGAAGCAAGAAGAAGAACCCTCCCAGCAGCAAGGTGAGCGACAGCACGCGGAGGCTGGCTGCGAGGTAGGGCACATCGAACAGACCGTGATAGGGATCCTCCTCCGCCGTCCGGGAGGAAAGGGCAACGGCACGGCCTCGCTCTGAAATCGGCGGGCCTCGCGCTGGAGGAAGAACAGGCCCAGGACCCAGACGGCCAGCATCGCCCAGAAGAGAAGCCAGGCGCCGACCATGTCGCCCTGGTTGGTCACGGATCCGATCAAGACCTCTGTCAGCCCGAGGAGGAAGAGAAACCAGTCGTCCTCGGCGGTCTTGGGAAGGAAGTACTTGATGAGCTGCAGGTAAATGACCCAGTGCCCGAGGCACGCGATGATCTGGGTTGGATCGGCACTGTACTCGATGTAGAGGATGCCGAGGGTGCCCAGGGCCAGGAAGTTCGCCACGTCGCGGGGAAGGCCCCACCGGCGATTCTGGTCGACCGTGAGGAATGCCACGATGCCTGCCGCTGCGGTTGTCAGCGGAAGGAACCAGTTCAGGCGGGAATCGGTGGCCTCACCGCAGAGGATCATCGTGGCCACCGTGAGCATGATGTAGAAGCTGGCTCGATAGATGAGGTTGCTTTTCACGTCGAGCCCCTTCCATCATCGGCCGAGGTAAGTCCGCCGCGGCGCTGCTCCTGACTGGTGAGCCGCTCCTGATCGGCGCTGGAGACCCGCTGTTCGAGCAGGTTGCGCGAGCTCGATCCGGCATCCTGAATGAGCTCTGACAGCTCTCCCTGGGCGGCATTGAGGACGATGGCCCGTGCCAGCAGCGTCCGCGCCGAGGTGCCCGCCAGTCGCTTCGATCGCTCGGCTTCCTCGGCAAGCTGAAGCGGCCGGGTGGAGACGATGATCAGGAGCGAGTCTCGAAGCGCGGTGGCCGGCAGGGCGTCGATCAGCTCGGCAAGCGTTCCCTCGGTCGCCGGGCGGAGCACGGCAAGCAACTCGAGCAGTTCGTGCAGCAGCTTCACCGAGGCCTGGCCATGGCAGATCCCGGGCGTCGCGCCGGTCCAGCCCAGCACCAACCGCCGGCCTGGCCGTCGGCAACTCTCCAGGCACACCGTCGCCGCAAACGAGATGGCCTGCTCCATGGCCTCGCGCAGCTCGGGGGCAACCTTGGTTCGCGGCAGCCAGGGATCGATCAGCAACGCGAGCTCCTGCTCGTTCTGCTGTTCGAATTCCTTGACCATCAGCTCGCCCCGGCGGGCCGAGGTGCGCCAGTGGATCCACCGGGGGCTATCCCCCGAGCGGTAGTCGCGAAGCCCGTGGTATTCTTCCTGCTGCGACGAGCGATCGTGGCGCTTGCCCATCCGGTTCTCACAGGCCTGGCGCTGGAGCTGAAACCACCGCCGGGTGAGCTGACCGATCCGGGGATAGACCACGATCTCATCGTCCAGAGGGATCGTGACCCGCCGCTCGATGAGGCCGAACGGGGCCCGCGTTCCCAGCGTCAGGTCGCGAAACCGATACGTTCCCCGCCTGGGACTGGCGCCCTGCCAGCGCGTCCGGGCGCGGCCGTTGCCGGGAACCCTGGGAAAGAAGATGCGCGGCAAGATGGCCGAGCCCGCCGCCATGCGGTCGATCGGGACCAGTGAATCCTCCATGAACAGGGCCAGCGCGGCGGTCCACCGCCGGCCGTTTTCCAGCGTGTAATCGACCACCAGGGGATCGCCCGAGAACACGTAAGGGGGCGCCCGGCGGACCACGCTCAAGCGCCGCAGAAATGCCCGGCTGCCGATCCACGAAGTCAGAAACGGGCCCGCGGCCAGGGTCGAGACCAGAAGAACCAGGTTGACCTGCTGGTAGAGGCCCGTGATCAGAAGCACCACCATCACCCCGAAGTAGAACCAGCCCTCGCGGGTCACGATGGTTCGCTCGGTGGGCACCAAAGCGTGGGCCAGCCCCCGGGCCAGGCGCCCGACCAGGCCGCGCGACTCCGGCGCACGGGATTTCTCGTCAACGCTCATCGCTATCCATTCCCCGGGGTGCACGGCCAGCCGATCCCGACCGGAAGAGGAGACGGGTGGGCATCAGCTTGGCACGCGAGCACGGTCGATGATGTCGCGAATGATGGCCTCGGCCGCCCCGAACTCTCCAGCCTGAAGGAACGACTTGCCCAGCACACGGTGGGCCAGGACAGGAACGGCCAGCGTCTTGATGTCGTCCGGAACCACGAAATCGCGACCGGACACCAGCGCCAGGCTCTGCGCGGCACGGTAGAGGGTCAGCGCCCGCCGTGCTAACGCCGACGTGCAGATCCTCACTCCGCCTGGTCATGTGGACGATGTCGAGCAAGTACTCGGTGATCGAGTCATCGACGCGGATCTGACGAACACCTTGCTGGAGCCACAGCACGTCGTCGGCCGTGAGCACCGCAGTCAGCGAGCCGACGGGTTCCCCCTCGCGGTGGCTGGCCAGAACCTTTCGCTCCTCGGACCGGATCGGGTAGCCCATGCGGAGCCGGATCATGAAGCGATCAAGCTGGCTTTCGG
>CAWFJM010000003.1:0-93645 GCA_963816015.1 uncultured Planctomycetaceae bacterium
CATATCGGCTCCTGGTTGGCTCTCGATCCTTCGGGATGGACCTCCCTGCATCCCCATTCTCTGAATTCGCCTCCGGCAGGCGAATTATACGCTCGAAATGTAATTACGTACACTATGATACAGGCTGAAATCCTCACGAGTTTCCGGGCCGTTCCGAGGCGGTGCGTGACGGGGGTGGTCTGTGGTTCCCGAGCGATTGCATCGCGCGATTTATCTGACGGGCCCGACGGCCTCGGGGAAGACGGCCGTCGGCGTACTGCTGGCCCGCCGGCTGGATGCGGAGATCATCGCGCTGGACTCGATGACGCTCTATCGGGGCATGGACATCGGCACGGCCAAGCCGACGATGGAGGAGCGCGGGGGGATGCCGCATCACCTGATCGACGTGCTCGACCCCTGGGAGTCGGCGAGCGTGGCCCGGTACCGGCAGTGGGCCATGGAGGCGATGGAGAGCATCGAAGGGCGAGGCAAGCGCGTTCTCTTCGTGGGCGGCACGGCCCTGTATCTGAAGACCCTGCTGCGCGGGCTCTTCGAGGGGCCGGGGGCGGATCCGGCCATTCGCGGCCGGCTGGAGGAGGAGGCCGATGCGCAGGGCGTGGAGGTCCTGCATCGAGCGGCTGAGGGCGGTCGATCCCCGGACCGCTCTGCGGGTTCATCCTCACGACCGGCGGCGGATCGTCCGGGCACTCGAGGTGATCGAGCTGTCCGGCCAGCCGCTGAGCCAGCTCCAGGTCGAGCACGATCGCCCCGCGCCCGAGGGGACCCTGGTCTTCGCCCTCGAGCGGCCCCGTCCCGAGCTTCACGACCGGATCAATCGCCGGGTCACGGCGATGTTCGATGCGGGGCTGGTTGAGGAGGTTCGCGGCTTGCAGTCCCTGGCCCGGCCTCTGAGTCACGTGGCCGCGCAGGGGGTGGGATATCTCGAGGTGCATCGAGCTGCTGGCCGGCAGGGTGGGCCTGCCCGAGACGATCGAGCGCGTTCAGGCGCGCTCGCGGCAGTTCGCCAAGCGCCAGGCCACCTGGTTTCGCGGCCTGGAGGAGGTTCGAGCCTGGCCGCTGTCTGCCGGCGAGGATCCTGAGGACATCGCCGATCGCCTGGCGGAGGAGATCGAGGCGAGTCGATCAGGGCCGGGAAATTGCTAACTTGCCCTTCCACCGATCGGTGCGATCTGTTATCAAGCGGTCCAACGGGCGAGCCGAACTCCGGCCTGCGCCGCAATTGCGCGAACCGGGTCGAGTTGCATTCCTTCTCCCTGTCTTGACGCAGATCTGGCGAGCACACTGTCAACTCACCGCGTGGCGTCGACCGGGGCCGTTCCCAAGGAGGGGACCGTTGCCATGGGCCGGCGACTCTCGATCCTGATGGGACTGGTGCTGATCCTGGCCTGCCCGCTTGCGCGCGGTCAGGATCCGAAAACCGGAAGGCACTCCGACGCGAGATACCACGGTGGCCCCTTTGCCGCCTGTCACTCCCGCGGAACCGGCCGAAGGTGCAGACCCCAAGGCCAGGGAAGCGGCTCCCGCTCTGGCCATTCCACCGGCCGGCGAGCTGCCCGCCCCGGAGCCTGCGGCGGCGGATGTCGCCGGCACGGAGGTGAAGGACCCGCCTCGCGCACCCGTCGCCAGGAAGCGGGCGTCTGGTTTCCCCACCGCGCGACGGCGACCTGAAGCAGGTTCAGGGAGCCGGCGACAACGGAGCACCCGCTCCCGCTCCTGCTTCCGCATCGGCCGCGGCGCGCCGCGACGCCGCCGGTTCAGGGGGCCGTGCCTCACGCAGCCGACCCCGCACCCGCCGAGGGGAACCCCGATGGCCAGGGGTTCGTGCTTCCGCCGGACCGGCTGCCGCTCGGGAAGCAGGAGGTCATGCTGAGCGTGGAGGTCCAGGCGCCCGCGAACCTCATCTTCAATCGCGACGCGACGGTCAAGATCATCGTCAGGAACAGCGGCTCGACCGACGCTCTGGGCGTCGTGGTCCGCGACGAATTGCCCGCGGGCCTGAGCTACGTCAGCGCCCAGCCCGAGGCCCAGCGAATGGGCGACTCGCTGCTGAGCTGGCGGATCAGCACACTGCCGGCGGGCTCCGAGCGGATCATCCTGCTCAAGGCCAAGCCGACCAAGGCGGGCGGAGCCCTCGATCACGCGGCGACCGTGACCTTCCAGGCGGGAAGCAAGGCCACCAGCCGGGTCCTCCGGCCCCGGCTCAAGCTCGAGGTCGTTCAGACGCCGGCCGAGGGCAAGGTCCTGAAGAACAAGACGGCCGAGTTCCGGATCGCCGTCACCAACACCGGCGACGGACCGCGCGGAACGTGACCGTCCAGGCCAAGCTCAGCCCCGGCCTGCGCCACGAGACCGGTGAGCGGAACGAGGAGAACAGCTTCGAGCTGCCGATCCAGGAGCTTGGCCCGGGCCAGCGCGAGGATCTCGACCCCCTGACCGTCGACGCCATTCAAGGGGGCGAACAGTGGTGTCGGATCACGGCCACCAGCACCGACGTCGATTTCGAGAAGGAGTCGGCCCAGGTCGAACGGAAACTCGAGGTCGTCGAGCCCAAGCTCAAGATGACGCTGACGGGCCCCGACAAGCGCTATACCGACACGGTCGCCCCGTACGCCATCACGCTGGAGAACCCGGGCACCGCGCCGGCCAAGAACGTCAAGGTCATGGCGACGCTGGGGGTCAGCGGCCGGCTGGTGGCCGTGCCGCCCGGGGCCAAGTACGATTCGGCCTCCCGCCGCCTCCAGTGGACCATCCCCCAGATCGACCCCAACGAGAAGGGCAAGACGCTCCCCTTCGAGGTCCGGATGGGGGGCATCAGCGCCTACGAGATCAACGTCGAGGCGCGGGGCGACAATGCGCTGAACGTGAAGGATCGCCGGATCACCGACGTGCAGGGCATGGCGGACGTGGACCTGGTCGTCCGCGAGCGGCGGCGCGTGGTCGATGTGGACGGCACCACCACGTTCCAGATTCGCCTGCGCAACTATGGCACCAAGGAAGCCACCAAGTTGCAGGTCTCGGCGAAGCTCTCCGACAACCTGGTGGTCGATTCGACCGCCGGGGGCCCCGAGGGGGACGCCTACGCCAAGGATGGAGAGGTGAAATTCCCGATCATCGAGCGACTGGGGCCGGGCAAGGAGATGACGCTGGCCATCAAGGTGAAGGTCACCAAGCCCCAGCCCAAGATCGGGACCTGCCGGATCTTCCTGCTCCACGACGACCTGACCGAGCCGCTCGAGGACATGGCCGGCGTCAAGGTCACCGAATCCCGCCGCGCGGCCAGCACCAGCCCGTGAGTGGAGATGGACTGACAATGCCCGAAGGCATGAGCCCCATGCCGGCAAGCAAGTACCGAACACTCGCCTTGCTGGAGCCGCTGTTGTACCGTTTGAGCCCGAAGATCGGCCAATCTCGTCGGGCCTGGCGCAGCCAAGGTTGGTTCGGCGGCGGTTTCCCCGTACAATCGAACGAGTGATCGGGGGACCAGAGGGAACGGAGTCTGGCCCGGTGTTCATCCCGGGCTCGTTCCCTGACGGTGTCGATCTTTGCGCAGGACCAGGAGATGCATCACGAGACACCCGTCCGGTCTTCCCGGCACCGCCGGCGGCATCCGGCTGGCTTCTGATCGCGGCCGCCGGGTTGCTGGCCTCGAATGTCGCGCCGGCGGATGGCCAGGAAACGGCGGAGGGGAAGACCCAACCGGCCAATCGGCTGGCGAAGGAGACCAGCCCGTACCTGCTGCTCCACGCCCACAACCCGGTGGACTGGTACCCGTGGGGGCCCGAGGCGTTTGCCAGGGCCAGGGCCGAGAAGAAGCCGATCTTCCTGTCGATCGGCTACAGCTCGTGCTACTGGTGCCACGTGATGGAACGCGAGAGCTTCATCGACCCCGAGATCGCCCGGTTCCTCAACGAGCACTTCGTGAGCATCAAGGTCGATCGCGAGGAGCGTCCCGACGTCGATCAGGTCTACATGGCCGCACTCCAGGCGTTCAGCACGGGGGGGTGGCCGATGTCGATGTTCCTCATGCCCGACGGCCGGCCATTCTTCGGGGCAACCTATCTCCCGCCTCGCGACCGCGACGGTTTTTCGGGCTTCCTGACCTTGCTCCGCGGGGTTGACAAGGCCTGGCGCGAGCAGCGGGCGGAGATCGAGCGGGCCGCCGACGGGCTGACGGAGATCGTCCGGCGGAAGCTGGGCAGCTCGAGCAATCGCCGCAAGGCCCCGTACGACGGCGCACTGCCCGGCGCCAACAGCATGGCGACCCTCGATCTCCTGGCGCTGCATCGCGCCACCGGCGAGGCGCGGTACCTCGACGCGGCGCGGAAGACGCTCGAATCGTTCCGCACGCCGCTGGCCCAGAATCCGGCTGCCATGCCGCTGATGCTGGTCGCGGTCCAGGAACTGCTGGACGCCCAACCCGAACCCGCCGGTCCCGGGCTGGCGGGAGACGGGGCCCCGACCGTGGCTCCTCCGCCCCAGGTCGTCACCGCGACCGCCCGGGTGCGAAACCCGGAGCAACCGGCTTCCGGTCGCGAGCGCGAGGCGATCGTCAGCCTGGCCATCAAAGAAGGCTGGCACGTCTATGCCAATCCCACCGCCGTCGAGATCCTGAAACCCACGACCGTCGTTCTCGAAGCGGGGCAGGGCGCCAGGGATCTGCATGTCGACTATCCCGCCGGCCAGGTTAAGGTCCTGGGCTCGCTGGGTCAGGAGAAGGTCGCACTCTACGAAGGCAAGGTCGAGATCCCCATCCACGTCAGCCTGGATCCCAGGCCCCGGGGCGGGAAGATCACGCTGACGCTCAAGCTGAACTATCAAGCCTGCGACGACAAGGTCTGCCTGGCTCCTGCGAGCCTGGCGATCCCCCTGGAAGTGGAATGAGTCTCGGTCCGCCTCGCTCCCAGGAGAGCCAGCCATGAGCCGCAAGACTCTCGCCGTCCTCGGTCCCGCCGACCACGGGCGAAGAATGAGCCTCGACGAATTCGAGCACGCGGAGGCGGGGCAGAGGGCGTGAGCGCGAGCACGCAAGACGCTGGAGCACACGGGAGGGCTGCGGCAAGCCGTTCAGGCCAGGCCGGGCGATGGCTGCGAGTCCTGGCGGTCGCGGTGCTGATCTCCGCCGTTCTGGTGGCAGCCATGGTTCTGTCGGGCTGGATTCCCTCTTGCCGAGGTCGTTCCGCCGCGTGATGACGGAGTACCTGCTGCGGGGCGTCCTCCTTGCGTACTGCTCGCTGGCCCTCGCGGGGCTCGTCGGTGGCCCTGACTCGGCGTGGCTGATGGTCCGGTCGTGGCGCAGGAGAGCACGCCGCCCTGCTGTCGATCGGCTCTTCCTGATCTGCGTCTCCTGCCTGTTCTCATGGATCGCACTGGAGATCGGCTCGGCGGCCTGCCGGGGCTGGATGCACCGGTTCCCGGCCCTGCCCACAGTGTTTCCCCCCGCCGATCCCGAAGAGTATCGGATCCTCGTGCTGGGAGGGTCCAGCGCCCTGGGTGAGCCCTACCGGCCCACGCTCTCGGTGGGCCAGATCGTGACCCGGAAGCTGCAAGAGGCAATCCCATCGCGGTGGTTTACCCAGGAAACCCTCGCCTACCTCGGACATTCTCTGGAACAGCAACACCAGAAGCTGAGCGCGATCGCGCACCGGCCGGACGCGATGATCATCTACTCGGGGCATAACGAGTTCACGGCCCGGTTCGAGGAGAATCGGGCGAGCACGCTTGCGGAGGAGCCCCGGCTCAGACTGCTCCAGGGAGCCTACCGCGCCAGTCTTCGCTCGCCGTTCTGCCGCCTTGTTTACGAGCTCGCCAGCAAGAATCGGCTGGACAGTCCCCCGCTCCTGAACGGCCGGCACCAGCTCATCGACCCTCCCCTGTGCAGCCCCTCCGAGTCGGCCGAGGTGCTGGCGGACTTCGCGGCCTGGCTCGAGACCCTGGCCGGCTACTGCGAGCGAATGGGCATCTTGCCGATCCTGATCATCCCGCCGGCCAACGAGGGAGGCTTCGAGCCGAGCCGCTCCGCCGTCCTGGCCACGGCCACGCAGGTGGAGCGGGACCGGCTGGTCCGGCAGTTTGAAGAGGCGCGAAGGGCCGAGGCCGCTCGCCCCGACCTGGGACTGTCGCTCTACCGGCAGATCCTTGATCGGCATCCGTCGTTTGCCGAGGCCCATTTTCCGGCTCGCCCGCCTGCTCCAGCGCGAGAACAGGATCGATGAGGCACGCCGTCACTACAGCGAAGCGCTCGAGAACGACGGGTTGCCAATCCGCTGCACGGCTCCCTTCCGGGTGGCCCATCGCCAGGTTGCGGCTCGTCATCCCCGATGCGTCCTGATCGATGGACGAGCGGAGCTGATGAGCGCAAGCCCGACCGGGCTGCTCGACGACGAGGTGATCGAGGACACTCACCACCCGAACATGAAAGGGTACGTGGCCCTGGCCGGGGCCGTACTCAGGGAGCTTGAGCGACGAAAGACCTTTGGAGAGGACCTGAGGCTTTCCCTTTTCCACTGGATCTGGCCGGCTGCTGGGACGACCTTCAGATGGATTCGGCCTGGCTGGCCACGGCCTGCGAGCGAACCAGCGTCCATTACCAGCGGGTCTCGGGCTACCGCTACGATCCGGAGGAGCGCCTGAGCAAGTCTCGCCAGTTCGCCGAGGCGGCCAGGAAGCTCCGTGGCGGTGTTGCGCCCCATGAGGTGGGCTTGCCCTGGCTTGGCTTCCAGGTTGATGTCGGTCCGGTCCGCCTTGCGCCGGTCCGGTGAGCGTGCTGCCGCGTGGCAACGGAGAGAGCCGTGGTGCCGGTCACGGTTCGTGGATCTGCTCGACCTGCCAGTCCTCGAGATCAACCGTGGCCCCCCGCCCGAGGAACCGGACAAGGGCCACGAACTGACTGCGTTTTCCGCGCCGGATCACGGTCCCCTCGATTCCCATGAGCGGTCCCGTGATGATTCTCACCCTGGAGCCCACGGGAACGGTCGGTTCCGGCTCGACCGGAAGTCCCGAGCTGAGCATCGTGTGGATCTGCCGGAGATCGCGCTCCAGTGATGGCTGATCGCTGACTTCCAGCACGGCGACGAGGCGGTTGCCGCGGAGAGCGGCGAGCCGGTCATTATAGTCGCCGTGAAGGAAGAGGTAGCTTGGGAAGAGGGGGATCACGGAGCGAATCTTTCGCCCTTGTGGTGTGCGGTCTTCCTTGAGAACCTGAGGCAGGTAGAAGGTGATCCCCAGCTTGCGAAGCTCACGGCCCGTGGCCTTTTCCTGGCGCGGCTTGGCATGAAGGCACCACCACACCGCCTCCTCCTGGGCGTGGGGAATCGCCTTGGGATCCTCCCACAGATCGGACGGATAGAAATCGGGCTCGGCAGGTAGAATCGGCATGTGCGTCGTCGCTCATTCCGGAGAATCTCTGACCGAATGAACTCCGGTCTCACGGCGGCATCTCGAGTCTGGCATTTTAGAGCACGGCCCTGGTTTTTCCAGAGTGCTGCGGCAGGATTCAACGAGAAGATCCGGCACCATTGAGCACGGCGTGGAGGGATCGATGCAGCCATGAGAGGAGTCGTGAATCTCAACAAGCCGCCCGGGATCACCTCGAGGGCCCTGGTGGACCGAGTGGTGCGACTCTGCCCCCGGACCAAGGTTGGCCATGCGGGGACGCTTGACCCGCTGGCTTCCGGGGTTCTCCTCGTTTGCGTGGGCCCGGCGACCCGGTTGATCGAGACGCTTCAGCGCCTGCCCAAGATCTATCGCGCGGTCGTCCGCCTCGGGGCTCGGAGCGACACGCTCGATGCCGACGGCCAGATCGTGGAGGTAGAGGATCCTCCCGTCCCGACCGAGGACCTGCTTCGACTGGCACTTAGCGGACAGGTTGGCGAGATTCGCCAGCTTCCTCCCCAATATTCCGCACTCAAGGTCAAGGGCCAGCGGGCCTACGATCTGGCGCGGGCTGGCCGGGCCGTCGATCTCGAGCTCCGGATCGTGCGGATTGACCGGGCCGACCTGCTGTCCTATAGCTGGCCTCATCTCGAGCTGGAAGTCGAGTGCGGGGCAGGAACTTATATCCGATCGATCGCGCGTGACGTGGGGGAGGCAGTGGGCTGCGGCGGTCTGATCGAGACCCTGGTGCGGACGCGTATCGGTCCGTTCACCCTCGAGGAATCGCTCGATGGGGAAAACCTGAGCCATGAGTCGCTCTCCCGGCACCTTCGTCCTCTCCGCGACGCGGTTGCCGATCTCCCGGCGATCACCCTGAACGAGAGCCAGGTGGCGGAAGTCGTCCAGGGCCGGTCGCTCGTCGCGGCAAGTCTGGCTCTTGACTCCATCCCTTCCGGAGACATCGCCCTGCTGGGCCCCGACGGCCTCCTGGTCGCCCTGGCCCGGGGCGATCCCCTCCAGCGGACGATCCACCCCCACAAGGTCTTTCAATGAGCCAGGGCGAGGCCTTCGACACAAGACGCGCGCCGCCTCGCTTGACGCCGCCCCGTCATCGGTGGGTTCGTTCGTCGGCACACCAACGAACCCATTGGACGTTAGCTGAGTCAGTGCAATAGACCCATGGTTTCGCCCTATCGTTGATGTTATCTTTTTATCTATTTTGGCTCTTCCTGCGTTTCAGGGGGTTACAAGCAGGATTTCGCCGTAAGTTCTTTCTCGACGAACACTTATCCGAGGAGGCTAGAGACGCCGGTTCCCCGCCACAACTGCCTGCCACACCGGGGTTAGGGTGAAACCGGGCCATTCAACCCCCCGAAACACGGGAAGAGCCACCCGAAAATGGGCCCTTTGTGAACCATGCTCTGATTTCCCATCGAGGGATGTCACAAGAGTCCCTCTACCACAAAGGCTCGGTGATCGTCGATCATTTCACGACGCCGCGACCGGGGCCGCGAGCGACGGTGCCTCCTGGCTGGACTCGACGAGATGTTCCATTTCCTCCCGACAGGCGATCGCCGTGCATCTTCCTCCACCGCCACTTCTGCACGGCGAAGTAGAGGACCGGCAGGAAGACGTCGATGACCTCGTCGGCGATGAGCAGGCCGCCCAGGACGGGCGCCGCCATGGGCCGGATGACCTCGGCCCCGACTCCGGTGGCCCAGAGCATCGGGGCGATCGAGATGATCGCCGCGCCCTCGGTCAGGAGCTTGGGCCGGAGCCGGTGCACGGCGCCTTCGAGGATGGCTTGCCTGAGCTCGGCAATCGAGCCGATCCGGGTGAGGCCGCCGCGCTCGTCGATCGCCTCGCGGAGGTAGACGAGCATCACGACCGAGGTTTCCACCGCCATGCCGAAGCAGGCGATGTAGCCGACCCAGACGGCCACGCTGAAGTTGAAGCCGAAGAGCCACTGGAAGATCGCCCCGCCCGCCAGCGCGCCGAGGACGCTGGTCATCATCAGCACGGTGTCGACCACACTGTGGTAGGTCAGGTAGAGGATCAGCACGATCACGGCGATGACGGCCGGGAAGACGAGTCGCAGCGTCTGCCGCGCTCGCAACTGGTGCTCGAACTGGCCGGACCACTCGATGTACATGCCTGGCGGAAGCTTGATCTTCTGGTCCACCACCCGCTTGGCCTCCTCGACGAATCCGATCTCGTCGCGGTTGCGGACGGTGAGCTGAACGTAGGCTCGCAGCCGGCCGTTCTCGCTCTTGATCATCGAGGGTCCCTCGACCACCTTGATGTCGGCCACGGCGGCAAGCGGCACCTGAAGCGGCGCGGCGGGGGCGGCCGTCGCGGGGGCCGTGGCCGATCCGCCCATGCCGCCTGCGCCTCCTCCCGCCTTGTCCGCCATGGGAGCACCAGCCGAGACGAGGATCCGCTTCAGCGCCTCGACGTCGTCGCGAAAGGCCCGTGCATACCGAACCCGCACCGGGTAACGCTCGCGCTTCTCGACGGTCATGGTCAGCGGCTTGCCCCCCATCGCCACCTCGACCACGTCCTGGATGTCGCCCACGGAGACCCCGTAGCGCGCGGCTTTCTTGCGGTCGATCTTGATCTCGACGTAGCCCTTGCCCACGATCTGGTCGGGAACGACGTTGGCTGCGCCGGGGACCGTGCGGAGCACCTCGGCGACCTCCTGGCTCAGCGTCTGAATCTTGCCCAGGTCGTCGCCGAAGATCTTCACACCGATCTGCGAACGGACGCCGGTCGACAGCATCTCGATGCGGTTGATGATGGGCTGGGTGAAGATATTGCCCCATCCCGGGACCTGGATGGTCGAGTCCATCTCGGCGACCAGGTCGTTCTTGGTCTTCTGCCAGAGCATCAGCCGGTCGGCGAAGGGCTTCTCCAGCTCCGCCCGCACGGCCTGGAGCTCCTCGGCCGTCGCCTCTCGAGCCAGCAACTTCCGCTCGCGTGCCAAGCCGCATCCAGCTCCTCGATGGCCGCCCAGTTGGTGGCGCTGACGGCCCGGTCGAAAAGCTCCCAGTTGAACTGCCGCGTTCGCTCCTTGAGCCTGTCGCTCGTGCGCCTGCGACGACCCGATCCGTCATGCGGGTGAAGAGGTCGGACGGGAGCTCGCCGAGGATCTGGCCCACGGCCTCCGTAGGCTCGCTCGAGCGGCCACGGGGCCGGGCTGAGGAGGTCGGGCCGACGGCGAGGACGCCCCGGGCGATCAGGCGGCTTGAGGCGTCCTTGAGCAGGGCCGAGACATCATCGAACAGGGGCTCGGTGGCGAGCCGGTCGGCGTAGCCGGGGCCAGCTCCTCGACCAGCGCGGATCGTTCCGACGACGAGAGGGAGCGGCGGACGGCCCGCGGATCGACCCGCCGGAGCAGTTCGTCGACGGCGTCCCCGACGAGGGCGCGTCCGAAGTCAGGGCGGAACTCCGTCAACCGCAGCATCGCCAGGTCCCGCAGCGCCGCGTCCACCCGGGTCACGACGGCCATGGCCACCTCGTCGCATGAGGCTCTTGCGTTGGCCGGCCGGCACGGGGGTTAGCAGCATGCCTCGCGACTCGAGCGCCGCCAGGACGACCGCCGGCCTGGGCCGTCGCGTCCTCGTTCTTGAGCTTCCGCTTCGGCCAGACGGCGCGGTTGCGGAGGTTGATGATCGTCTCGACCATGTCGAGCCCCGAGGGGTCGGTCGCAGTGTCGGCTCGGCCCACCTTGCCGACGACCTGCCAGACCTCGGGGAATGTGCGGAGGATCGCGTCGCGTGCCTTCAAATCGTCGGCCGCCTGGGTCAATCGATGCCCGGGGCACGGTCATCGGCATGTCGAGGATGGACCCCTCGTCGAGCGCGGGCATGAACTCGTTTCCCAGATGGGTTGAGGCGACCTAACCCAGGCCGACGATCACGGCGAACATCCAGCTCACGAGCATCGGCCGGTCCATGAGCCACGAGAGCATCGGCTTGAAGATCTCGATCATCGTCCGCACCAGCCAGTTCTCGTCCTCCGACCGGATCCGGCCCTTGAGGAAGATCGGGATGAGCGCCGGCACGAGCGTGATCGAGAGCAGGGCGACTCCGATCAGGGCGAACGTCTTCGTGTAGGCAAGGGGGTGGAAGAGCTTCCCTTCGCGGCCCGAGAGAGCAAAGACGGGCAAGAACGAAAGGATGGTGATGAGCACCGAGAAGAAGATGGGCCTGCCCACCGTGCGGCAAGCAGCGATGACAATCTCGGTCGTGTCGCCCCGCACTTTCTCGCGGCCGAATCGCCGCGAGAGGTGGTGCGCCGCGTTCTCGGCCATGACCACGGCCTGGTCGATGAGGATGCCGACGCTGATGGCGATTCCCGCCAGGCTCATGATGTTCGATGAGACCCCCACGACTCGCATCATGAGGAAGCTGAAGAGGATCGCCATGGGCAGGGTGAGCGAGACGACGAAAGCTCCGCCCAGGTGTCCCATCACCACGAGGATGGCCAGTGAGCAGATGATGAGCTCCTCGCGTACCGTGCCGCTCACGGTCTCGATGGCGCGGTGGATGAGCGGGGTGCGGTCATAGAAGGGGACGATTCGCACGCCTTCGGGCAGCCCGGCCTGGAGTGCCGTGATCTTCTCTTTGATCTTGCGAGTGACTTCCAGGGGATTGCCGCCGTAGCGCATCAGCACCACACCGCCCACAACCTCTTTGCCGTCTTTCTCCAGCGCGCTGCGGCGGAACGCCGGCCCGACCTGGACACTGCCCAGTTGCCGGACGTAAATCGGCGTTCCGTTCTCGCGCCGGGCGACGACCGTGTCGCGGATGTCGTCGATGTTCTCGATCCAGCCCACCGAGCGGATCAGGTACTCGGCGTTTCCCTGGTGGACGACCCGGCCGCCGACGGAGGAATTCGACCGGGCCACGGCCGAGTAGACCTCGCCCAGACTGATGTCATAGGCTCGGAGCTTGTTCGGGTCGAGGTCGATCTGATACTCGCGCGGGGCGCCGCCGACGGAGGCCACCTCGGCCACTCCGGGGACGGAATTCAACTGGTAGCGGACGAACCAGTCCTGGATCGAGCGCAGCTCGGAAAGGTCGCGGCCATCTCCCTCGACGGTGTACCAGAAGATCTGGCCGACGGCGGTGGCGTCGGGGGCGAGGTAGGGGATGACGCCCGGCGGCAGGAAGGTCGAGGCGATCGACAGCCGCTCGAGCACCCGCTGGCGGGCGAAGTAGTAATCGGTCGCCTCATCGAAGATGATCGTGATCATCGAGAAGTTGAACTCGCTCGACGATCGGACCACCTTGACACCGGCCAGCCCCTGGAGGTTGACCGACAAAGGATAGGTGACCTGGTCCTCGATTTCCTGGGGGCTTCGGCCCATCCAGTCGGTGAAGACGATGACCTGGTTCTCGGAGAGATCGGGGATCGCGTCGACCGGCATGGTCATCATCGCGCGGCCGCCGAGCAGGCCCAGCGCCAGCGCCGCGATGATGACGAGGTAGCGGTTGCGGATCGACCATTCGATGATTTTCTCGATCACGGCAGGGGCTCCTCTCGGCTCAATGCCGGTGGACCTCGCCACCTGGCGCGGCGGAGCGGGTCGATGTGTCGGGGGTCGGGGACGCGGGCTCGGAAGTCGCCACCGCACCCTGGTTCAGTCGGGTCTCGGCGTCGATCAGGAACGCGCCGGCGGCGGCCACCTTGTCGCCGGCTGACAGCCCTTCGAGCACCGGGAAGCGATCGCCGATGCGAGCGCCGAGCACGACCTGCCGGCCCTCGAAGACGCCCGGCTGGGCCTCGACGTAGACGAACTTGCGGTCCCCGGTGTCGATCACCGCCGACTCGGGGACGGACAGGATCTCATCCCCCGGCTGGGGCTCCAATCGTGCCAGGTACTTGGCGGGCTCAGCCTTGAGCTTGTCGGGGCAGCTCGGACAGCAGACCCAGACCTTTCGGCTGGCCAGTTGCACCCGGATCGGCTCGCCCATCGACCCGAGCTTCGCCTTGGTGACCGGGCAGACCTTCTGCTGCGTCGACCGTCATCGAGCCGGCGTGGTTTGCGTGGTTCTCTGGAGCCTTGAGCCGAGGCAAGCCGAGTGCGAAACTGAGGCGTCTCGGCCAGGGGCGTCCTGAGTGTCACGGTGGCAAACATCCCGGGCTGGAGCCTGCCGTCCGAGTTCTCCAGGTCATAACGGACGTTCAACGTCCGGGTCGCCGGGTTGAGCGCGGGGTCGAGAAACGCGACCTTGCCCTTGAAGACCACGCCGGGGTACGCTTCCACGGTTGCCTCGACGGCCTGTCCGACCCGTACCAGCGCGATCTGGTCCTCATAGATCTGGGCGATGATCCAGACGTGCGAGAGGTCGGCGATCTCGAAAAGGGGATCGCCCTCGGCGACATACTGGCCTTCGACCACATTCTTCCGCACCACCACGCCGCAGAGCGGGGCGACGATCGGCATCCGGGACTCGGCCTTGCCGGTGCGGAGGATCTCGTCGATCTGTTCCTGGGTGATGCCCCAGAGCCTGAGTTTCTCGGTCGCCATGCGGACCAGGTCCTCTCCCCCTCCGAGGAGCGACCGAGCCAGTGAGCTGCTCGCCGCAGGCGCCTCGCGTGCCCTCTCCTGGGCCAGGAGCAACTCGCGGACAGCCTGGTAGAGCTCGGGGTTGTAGACCTCCGCCAGGACATCGCCTGCCTCGACCAGCGTGCCGGTGAAGTTGACAGCGAGCTTCTCGACTCGAGACATCCCCTTGAGCTTCGAGGAGATGCGGGCGAGTCGCCGCTCATCGAAGGTCACCGAGCCGACGGTCGTCAGGCTCTCGGAGAGCGGGACGTAGGAGGCCTCGGCAGTGCGGATTCCGGCCTGGGCGATGCGGTAAGGAGCGAGTTGCACGCGGGAGGCAACCCCCTCGGGCAGCGACGTCTTCTCGCCTTTCTTGCGCTTCGAAAGCGGCATGCCGCAAATCGGGCAGTTGCCCGGATGTTCCTGCACCACGCTCGGATGCATGGGGCAGAAGAACTCGAATTCCGAGGAAGCCGCTATGTGTTCGCCCTGCGGCCGGGTGTACTTCTCGTAGTAGTTCCAGAGCGTGTCCCAGTAGGCGAAGACCAGGCCGGTCGCCGCCATCAGGGCGATGAATCGCAGTCGCAGCTCGACCACCTTGACGACCAGGCGAAACTTCTGCCAGCGCGTCAGCTCGTGGTGGGGAGGTCGCCGGTACCGATGCCGGATCGGTCCCGTTCGGGATGGGGGATCCTTCGGCAGACATGTTCGTTCGCTCCCGGGCCAGCTCCGGCCTGGAGATGGCACCGTGAAAGGGCATCGCGACAAGGGAATAGGGGCAGGGATGGCCGTGTCAGCCTCGGGGCGGTCGACCGCTTTGCGGTCCGGGCGCACCGACGCCGGGCGATGCCGGGATCAGGTGATCCCGGGAGTGGGAGCGGTTCAGATGATCAGGCGCTCGACGCGCAGATAGAGGGGCGTGTGAGAAGGGCAGGGCCCAGTTTGTGTGGCCGGGCTGGGTGCAAACGAAGGACGGCTCAAATCGCTGATTGTGGAAGAGACCTGGGAAGCTTCGGAGGAGCTCTCCTCGCTCGTCCGTGTCTCGCGACGCTCGCCCTGGTTCGCCGGGGAGGTCGGGCTGCACACGCAGGTTCCGCAGGGAGGACGAATCCCGGTGAAGATCGTCCCGGGGATCCGGTCAGGCGATGGGATCGCCCCGTCCGGCCCATGCCCCGTCATCGTGCAGCACGCGGAAGAGACAGGCCCATCGGGGGTGGAGCAGCAGCAGGACTTCGAGGACCCCGTGGGTGGTGGAGGCCGAAGCGTCGGCCGCACCCCAGAGCATCCCGACGATCGCCGCCAGGGCGACCAATGGGAGCCTGAGGTAGCGGGCCTGGTTACGCATGACCTTGCTCGAAATCCCCGAGTACCGGCAAAATCTTCCATTTAAGTATACGGCAGCATTGGGAGGAAACAATACAGAAAATCGATTCACGGCCAGAAGAGAGGTCGAGTGGATTCTCCCTTATACGGCTACGACCACATCCACCGATTGGTGGGTCATCCCTTTCGTCGGTAGTGCGTTCAAAGCCCCTCGACCCCCGCCGATCAGTGCTCGCGGCAAGGCCGCTCAAAGTTCCTTCCAGCGTTCAGCCGATACTCTCGTCGGGCTCAGACGATCGGCGATGCCGGCTGCGCAAGGAGTGCGCCTCGTCCGGCGTGACTGGCCGCTTCAAAGGACGAGGCCCACCATGGATCGACGGTGGCTTGCGTGCATCATCGGAGGATTGATGCTGGGGGTCGCCCTGACCGGGTGCACCCAGCCGGGACGGATTCGCTGGGGCGAGCGGCCTGCCTCCCGGCGAGACAGCATTTCCCAGCCCGACGACCGCGCCGTGCATCCGGCGAGCCATGTTGTGGTTGAAGAGGACCTTCATTCGCATCCGACGTCCTATGGACTGCACCTCGCTCCAGCCGCCGGCCCCGAACTCGAAGTCCTTTCGGGGATTCTCCCTCTCGAGGCCTGCATCCGTCGAGTCCTCGAGACGAACGCGTCCGTCCGAGCCGCACGGTTCAACGTCGAGGCGATCAGGCAGCGCATTCCCCAGGTTACCGCGCTCGACGACCCGATCCTGTCGAACACGATCTTCCCGATCCCCTCGGTGGCTCCTCAGTACGAGCTGATGGGCTACATGCCCTATGGTGCGCTGCTGGCCCAGCAGTTTCCCTGGTGCGGCACGCTCAGGCTCCGAGGCCATGCGGCGGAGCAAGATGTCCGGATCGCCCTCTTTGAGCTTGCCGCCACGGAGCTGGATGCCGTTGCCAGCGTCAAGCGCGCTTACTTCGATCTTCACTTCAGCGAACGGGCCGAGGCTTTGCTCAGGCAGAACCGTAAGCTTGCCGAGGAGTTCCTCAAGATCGCGCGTGTTCGCTATCCCACCTCGACGGCCACCCAACCCGATGTGCTCAGGGCCGAGGTCGCCGTGAGCGACATCGACCGCGAGATTGAAAACAACGTCGCCGCGCTCAACGACGCCCGCGCGGAGCTTGCCCGGCTGATGAACCTTGACCCCGAAAGCGAGATTCGGACCGTGTCCGACCTGCCGGTGGATTCGGTTCCGACCGAGCTGGATCGTCTCCGCCAGCTCGCGCTGGCCAGCCGCCCCGATCTCCAGGGCCGGCTGGCGGCCATCGAGCGCGACCAGGCGGCCGTCGAGCTGGCTCGAAAACGGTATTATCCGAACATCAGTGTCGGCGTGGTCTATCAGGACATGGAGAAGACCAATGCGCAGACGCCCAAGACCGCGGGCGGGATGCCAAATGTTGGTCTCTTTGTGGGAATGAACCTGCCTGTGTACCACAAGAAGCTGGCTGCCGGAGTATGCGAGGCCCAGGCCCGCGCCGCCGCCGACCGAGCGACTCTACGAGGCCGAGCGTAACCAGTCAAATCGGGACATCAAGGGACTGTTCGTCCAGGCTCGGGTCCAGCAGAATGTCATCAACCTGCTAAAGAAGAATAACCTCCCCGCCGCCCGACAGGTGCTTCGCCTGACCTCCAGCGAGTATCGGGCGAGCGTCTCCGGCGTGGACTTCTTGAGCGTGGTCTCCGCCTGGCGCGAGTTGCTGCAGGTCGAGCTCCAGATTGCTCAGGTGGAGTCGGAGCTGGGCAAGACGCTGGCCTCGCTCGAGCGGGCCGTGGGAGTTCAGCTCAACGAGCATCCGCCCGATCCGGAGCCGACCGGGGTGAAGAACGACGAGACGGCGAAATCTCCCGCGACCGCGGGCGAGCCTCCCCGCGAGAAGTCGGCTTCTCCGCCCCCGTCGGGGGCGAGCAGTCCATTCCGATCGGAGGGGCGGCCATGAGACCAGGATCGCCACTGGGCTCGCGTCGCATGCTGCTGGGACAGGTGCTTCTCCTCGCCTTCGGCTCGGGACTGGCAAATGCCCAGGGCCCGGTCCCCGGTGGATCGATGCGAGGGGAGGGTCTACCCTTCGTTCCCCGATTCGGGACGGAGAGCTGGCTTTCCGGGACCAGTCCCAGTTACTACCTTCCCTACGGAAGCATGGGCGGGTTCGTACCTTACACGCCAGGGCCCGGACAGGGCCTGGGCGTGATGCCTCGGCCGGGCTTTGCAGGCAGCAACATGCCGCCATCGAGCATGGAAATGCTGGGCCAGCGTTCCAGCCTTGGTCTGATCCGGGGGACTCTCACGCCCCTGGCCCCGATCGGGATCATGGGCCGGGGCGGCATGGGGCAGGGGGGGATGTCCGGAGGTCTGATTCGACGCCTGCCTTCCGGCGGGTCGATGGGAGGGATGGGACGTCCGCCGGTGGGCGGTTACCCGTTCCGGATCCCACCCAGCTTGCTCGGGCCAGCCACCTCGGCGCCTGCCATGTCGATGTAGGGCGAGGGGCTGTCACTCAGACGGCTCGCCCATGCCGATATGGCTCTAGGCGGCGAGGGTCTCAGACGGTTCGCGCATTCCCGTTGCCGGTGCCCGGCGCCGGGATCGACTTGGGAGCGAAGCCGAGGATGACGCGGCAGGGAGCGTTCTCCAGTACGTAGCGAGTGTTGGAGGCGAAGGCCGTGGTGTCGCCCCGGCGGTAGACGCCGCGAAGGCTCATGAAGATGGCGTCGAACTGACCATCAATGGCTGCGCGGACGATTTCCTGTCCGGCCTGGCCTCGGGCGAGCGTGTAGGTCACGTTGCGGCCCAGCTCGCGGGCTCGCTCCACGCCGCGCATGATCACGTCATTGGCTTCCGCGACCGGGTCGGCCGGCCCCTCGGCATCGGGGTCTGCCTCGGCGACGTCGATCAGGGTCACCGCGATGGCCGGATCGAGGAAGCTCATCACCGTGTCGAGAAAGTCGGCCGAGAGCGGGCTGCCGTCATAGGCCAGGAGGAGCTTCTCGACGCCGTGCCAGCTCTTGCGGAGGTCGGCCAGGAGCCGGGCCGACTCGGCGGCGGCCGCCCCGGGCTTGGGGATCTGGCTTCCACCGGCGATGTCCAGCCGCATGTCGCGGTCCTTGCCCAGGACGCGGATCGACAGGGGGTCAGGCGCGGCGCCGCAGACGTTGAACCAGTAGAGCGCCACCGCGTCGAGCTGATCCTCGGGCCGGAACTTATTCGAGGGGCCCATGATCAGCTCTTGAGCGCCGATCGTCTTGGCCGTCTGCGCCAGGGCGTAAAATGGCTGGTTGGTCGGCACGATCAGCGGCCGCACTGGCTTCCCCGCGTGCTCGGCGAGGGTCACGACGGCCGTCAGCAGGTGCCGGTCCATGTCGCTGATCGTGGGCTCATAGTCGGCGCTCGCCGGTGGAAGGACCGTGGCCGTCATGACCACGACCTCGGTCGTCTCCGGGTCGGTCTCGTTCAGGCACTTCTCGAGCATGCCCAGGTTGTAGGGAGAGCGGATCGCCACCAGCTTGCGGTAGGGCTTGGTCAGGCTCAGGCCCTGGGGCGTGATCCGCTCCGAGAACGCCTCGTTGAATTGCTCGAGGTGCTCGTGATGCTCGACCGATCCCCGTCTCTTTTGGTGGGCCCGCTCGCTGTAAAAGAAGATGGAGAACAGGATGCCGGTGAACAACGACCCGGTGATCGTCGCAACCTCCTTGGTCATGAAGTTGACGACTGCCACGCCGGCGAGGACCAGGAAGATCAACGAGATCCCCAGCGGCACGTCGAACTTGCCTGCCCGGAAGTTGAAGGGCACCTCGTACTCGCGGTGGCCGGGCTGCTTGAACCGGAGCACCAGCATGGAGAGAGCCTTGAACACGAAACTCCAGACCACTCCGAAGGCATAAGCTTCGCCCAGCGTCAGCACGTTGCCCCGGCTGGCGATGATCGTGAAGATCTGCAGGCCTGCAACCGTGTTGATCAACCTGTAGGTGGTTCCGAACTTGAGGTGGGGCTTGAGGAACCAGTCGGGAAGGACGCCGTCCTCGGAGATCCGGTTGAGCACGCCGTTGGAGCCGACGATCGCCGTGTTGACGGCTCCGGAGAGAATGAGGAAGCCGACGAAGACGACCACCGCGTTGAGCCCGAGCAGCGCCCAGCGCGGCCCGATCACGTTCATGGCCAGGCCGCCGATGAGGTTGCCGCTGTACTTCGTCACGCGCAAGTCATCGGGAATGATCATCACCGCGAAGAAGCTGATCAGCGAGGTGAAAAGCATGCTGTAGACGAAGACCACGAACGCCGCGCGTTTGAAGTTTTTGAGTTTCGGGCTCTCCACCTCGCGGTAGACCTGGGCCAGCGTTTCCTCGCCGCTCATTGCCAGGATCGAGTGGCCGAAGGCGATCAACAGGCCGACGACACCCAGCAGGCTGAACCAGTTCCCCTTCATGTGGTCCGACCGAAGCGATTCGCCGATGGCCGTGTGGCCCAGGAAGCCGAGAGGATCGACCTGCTTGCCCTGGGGGTCGAGCATCGGCTCGTGGGTGACCGGGTCGATCTTGCGGTCAAAGTTGGGGGTGATCGGCGGCGCCTTCAGCTTCTCGGGTTGGGCCACGAGCGTGGCCCCGCACCAGAGAATCATGATGATCCCCATGACCGTCGTGGCGCCCATGATACGCAACGCCTGGTCGCTCGATTCGTGAATCCCCTTGAGATTGACCCTCCAGAAATACACGGTGATCGCGACGGCAATGCCCGCGGCCAGCAGGTTCTGGTTGGAGGAGAGGAAGCTATCCGGGCCGAGGTGGAAGAAATCGACCCACCAGCCGATCACGTACTGACCGGCCGAGACACCGCTGGTCGGCCCGGTGAGAATGTAGTCGAAGAGGAGGGCCGAGACGGAAAGCTTGGCCAGCGTTCCCCCCATGGCCTCCTTGACGACCCGGTAAACACCGCCCCGGACGAACATCGCGCGAGCTCTCGATGTACACGCTCCGGACCGCGTAGCTGAAGAGCATGACCGCGAGGATGAACCAGGGCGCGGCCGCTCCCACCTGAGACTCGACGATGCCGCCGATATAGTACGCCGTGCTCGCCAGGTCGCAGAGCACGATGGCGGCCGTGCGCCAGAACGAGATGAAGGTGAACATCACGCTGGTGACGATCAGCACCTGGCTGGTGGTCGGACCACGTCGTCGTGGTCGCTCGGAAGCGCTGTCGCCGGAGGACATGGCGGTGGAGGTCCCAAGGGGATGGTGCGGTCACGGCGAGCTGACCGCCGGACGATGGGGCCGCTGGATCATCGAGCCAGACCCATCCGAGAGAGAAGGCGGACACTCGCCGCTCGGAATAAGTGACTGATTACACGGCGTTGCCGCCCCAGCGTCAAGAGGATGGAAGGGGATCATTGGCTTCCTGCTCAGACCGCCGATCGTAGATCGACGCCGCTGCCCGGGGACTTCAACCGGCCGAGATCTCCCGGATCCAGCCGCCGCACGACCTCCGCGGCCACGGCCTCGGTGAAGCTCTCCTTCGATTCGCGACTGCCCAGGTCTCGCGTTCGAACGCCCTCGCGCAGGAGGTCGAGAGTCGTGCACTTGAGGGTGTGGCCCAGGGTGATCTCCCCCACCTGATAGAGAAGCAGCGAGAGGGTGAGAAAGATCGCGGTGGGGTTGGCCAGGTACTTGCCCGCGATATCGGGTGCTGTGCCGTGGGCGGCGTCGAAGAGCGCAACTCGAACGACCGCGGCCGCGTCGAAGCCCAGGTTTGGACTGGCTCCGATACCGAGCGATCCCGCCAGGCCGCAAGCCATGTCCGAGAGGAAATCGCCATATTCGTTGAGCACGAGAACGATCTGGAATCGCTCCGGGGTCATGATCACCTTGCCGAGCAGGGCGTCGAACAGCTCGGTGGTGTGTCCCGCCTCGGGGAACTGACAGGCCACCTCGGTGATACGCGCTCGAAGAGGCCTTCGGTCGCCTTTTGGATCGTGTACTTGGAAGAGCTGGTGACGCGTCCGGATGGCCGCATCCGCCCGGAGTCCGACGTTTCCTGAGCAAGAGTGCATGGTCCGGGTGACGAGGCGGGCCCGTGGCTTGCCGCACGGATTCCATCGGCCGATTGGCAGGATTCCGGAACAGAGGGTATATTAGGATCAGTTTAATCGGGAGGCCGGAATCGCAATCGGCCACGCCATTCTGTCTTCGTCTGGATCCTCCACGGGTCGATAACCTTCAGAGCCTTCGCGCCAGGCATGACCCGAGACCGCCGGCGCTTCTCCCACTGAATTTCTGGCAAGAGAGGACCGATGTCCACCGCGGGGAAGGTTCTTGTCGTTCTGATCATGCTGGCGTCGCTTGTCTGGATGATCCTGACGGCGGGAGTCACCCAGCTCAACCGCAACGGCAACCAGGCTTTGATCGAGCTGACCAAGAAGGTGGCCAAGCTCCAGGAGGATGTGAAGACCACCCAGGATGAGATCGTCGGCGTCAAGAATCAGACCACGGTGCTGCAAGAGCAGATGGATCGTGAACTCGGGGTCATCCATGCCCGCCAGAACGATGTCCAGCGAGTCACCTCCAACGTCCGCGAGATTCTCTCCCGGGTCCAGTACGAGTTGGCCACGGTTCAGCAGACTGTCCAGAACGCAGAGCAGGCCAGCACACAGCGAGCGGAGGAAAAAGCCGCCGAGCAGAAGGCGCTCGCCGCAGCCAGGGAAGAGGTGGTCTCGCTCAAGGCCAAGGATCGCGAGCTGACGGAGCGTCTGGGCAACCTTCGCAGCCAGTTCACGACCACGCGCAACACGAACCTCGACCTCGTCGGCAAGGCCGTCAAGTAAGTTCTGCGCCACGAGACCCGTAGCGTCCGTCGGCTCTCCTCGATGCGGTTCACCATCGAGCCGGACCGTTCCCGCCCACGGGGATCGCCGGCTCATCGCGTTTCCTGGAGCGATGCCGGAACGGCTCATCAGGCGTCCTGTGATTCGAGCTCGAGAGGAACCCTGCAAGCTGGCCGAAAGCCTCCCAGCGGCTCAGGATCTGGTTGAGCGATGGTTGACGAACGGCGCTCTTTCTCATAGCATGCATTCTTCGCGAGACGTTCGTCGTAGCTACCTCGCTTCTTCTTCAGTGCACAGACCGGACGCCGGCAACCAGGACCTGCAGGGGGCAGGGATCAGATGGATCCATCAGCATCGGCAAGAAACACGGCCGGTTTCTTCGGGGGAGTGTCCTCCGCGGGGCCGAATGGGCATCGGAACCCCGCAAGCGAGCGTTTTTCCGCCGCCGAGCAAGCAAGCTGGGTCGGGATCGTGGCCAACCGCAGCTCGGGAAGCGGCGCCAGCCAGCATCTGGTCCGACGGCTTGTCCGCGAGCTCGGGAGGGTGGGGCTCCGGTCCGAGATTGCATGGACGCCGGCGGATCGGCATGCCCTTGTGACCGAGGCGGGCTGCAGCACCGGCTGTCGCTGTCTGGTTGCCGTCGGTGGGGATGGCACCGTCTCGGCGCTCATCAACGAGCAGCCCCAAGGTGCCGATTACCGTGCTGCCTGCGGGGACGGAAAACCTGGCTGCACAGCACCTTCGATTGGGGCAAAACCCGGCCTTGCTGGCCCGGACGATCTCCGCCGGCCAGGTGACTCGCATGGATGTGGGTTGCGCGGCGGGCCGGCGATTCATGCTCATGACCGGCTTCGGCTTCGACGGCGATGTGGTGACCCGGCACCACCGCTCTCGGATGACTCGATCCGGCAAGGTCAAGCCCACGCATCGAGCGGCTTACGTCGAGCCGATCCTCCGTGCCAGTTTGTTTTACCGGTTCCCTCCGATCAGCGTGGCGGTCGCCGACACGGGCGCGGAAGAGGTGCTGAACGGAACCACGGTGTTTGTGTTCAACCTGCCTCGGTACGCCCTGGGTCTACCGTTCGCACCTCAGGCGCGCCAGGATGACGGACTGCTCGATCTGGTCGTCTTCCGCGACCCGGGACCGTTTCAGGCTCTTTACTACCTGTGGCGAGTGCTGCGAGGGACGCATCTCGACCACCCGGGGGTTTTCCATCGCCGGGTCAGGCGGGTGAGAGTGACCTCGCACGAGGCGGTTCCGGCCCAGCTCGACGGCGATCCGGCGGGATTTCTCCCTGCCGCCGCGAAGGTATGCTCAGGCAGGGAAGGGACCATGCAAGAGCATGGCGCCGGCTGGGTCATCGAGGTGATTCCCGGAGCGGTGGACGTGCTGGTACCAGCGGTACAGCCCCCTCACACTTCGTCGGTTCCGCTCGTCAGAACACGCGTCCCGCGTTAGAATCCCGTCGTTCCGCGAACCGCCTCGGGATGTTCCTCCTTCAAGGAGCGACCGGAGCATCCCCCGCGGGGCGTGCAACCTCGACGCAGGAAAGGAGCCCGGCGTGGCCACTTCCATCCCAAACCCCGTCACCATCGGCCGGATCAGGATCGGCAAGGGCCAGGGTCTGGCGCTGATCGCGGGACCCTGCGTGATGGAGCCGGGCGACCTCACCGAGCGGATTGCTCGACGGCTGGCCGAGATCTGTGATTCGCTGGGGGTCCCGCTGGTCTTCAAGGCCTCGTATGACAAGGCGAACCGGACCTCGGTCACCAGCTATCGCGGGCCTGGCATGCGCGAGGGGCTGAAGACCTTCGCCCGGATCAAGGCCGAGACGGGGCTCCCAGTGACCACCGACGTCCACGAGACGCACCAGGCCGGACCCGTCGCCGAGGTCGTCGACCTGCTCCAGGTCCCCGCCTTCCTTGCCCGCCAGACCGACCTTCTGGAGGCCGCCGCGGCGACCGGCCGTCCCGTCAACGTGAAGAAAGGCCAGTTCATGGCTCCCTGGGACATGGGCAACGTGGTGACCAAGCTCATCTCCTTCGGTGCCTCGGGGGCCCTCCTGACCGAGCGTGGAACCACCTTCGGCTACGGCCGGCTAGTCAACGACTTGCGGGCGATCCCGCAGATGCAGGAAACCGGTGCCCCGGTGGTCTTCGACGCGACCCACTCGGTGCAGCTTCCCGGCGGCGGAGCTGGGGGAACCACGACCTCTGGCCAGCGCGAGATGATCCCCACCCTGGCCCGCGCGGCGGTCGCCGCCGGCTGTGACGCCCTCTTCGTGGAAGTGCATCCGGACCCGGACCGGGCTCTCTCCGATGGCCCCAACTCTCTGCGACTGAACGACCTGGAGCCGCTTCTGAGGATCTGCCTCAAGATCCGTGACGCCGTCATACCCGTGATCTCGCCCACCGCCGGTATTGTTCCTTGAGGCCGTCCTGGTCGGCTTGGGCAGGCCTGGTCCGAACCCTTCGTCGGGATGGCTCGTAATAGCAAAACGTGGTCGCGGCGCAGAAAGCTCCCGCTGCGCGCAGGGCAAGTTTACACAATAGAAGTTCCGCCGGTCTGGTGAGATTACTCGCCCCGCGCTTGCGAGCGTTCACCCGTTCGCTTCTGTTCTGACCCGATGAGAAGAGCTGCTACCTCTGAAGTGATGCCAGCCCCGCGGTCCTCGAGGCCGATCGAGAATTCTTGGTCCGGTTGCTGACTGAGTGAGGGCAATGACAGGTCCGTTTCCTGCTGGCAGGTCGCGCGGGACTCGGGGGCGGCGATCGTACGATCGTGCCAGGAGTGTTCAACGTTGAATCGCCGCATGCTTACGCCATCCGGTCTGCTTCTCATCGCCGTGCTGACCGTGGGCTGTGATTACTCGCGAGAGCGAACCGACGAGCTGCCGCCAGGGAGCTACCGGCCTGGAGCGGTGGTGCTGCCCGGGTCCTCGCCGGCGCCAAGACCCGCGGCGGTGGTTCGCGACTCGGCCGACAAGGCGACGATTCTCGCGAGCTCGATCGAGCTGATCCAGGGAGCGGCCCTTCACCCAGGCGGCGACAACTTCGGGATGGCGACCAAGCAGCTTAACACGTTTTTCGAGGGCACCCCGAGCTCGGAGTACAGGATCGATTCCGCGGCGCGTGCGTTCCTGGCTGAACAACTGCCGGCGGAGCTGCTCCAGGAGCTGGAGAAGCCGGCCTGGAGTCCTCGAACCGACGCCCGCCATCTCGAGGACTGCATGCTTTACACCGCCATCGCCGGCCGGGTGGCCGGAACGGGCGACGATCTCACGCGCGTGAACCGGGTCTTCGACTGGATCGTCAAGCAGATCCAGCTAGTTCCTGCCGGCAGCCTCGGGTCGAGGCAGCTCCCCCAGGTGATCGCACGCCCTTACGACCTGCTCCTGCGGGGCATGGCCACCGAGGCTGAGGGATTCTGGGCGGAACGCGGCTGGCTGTTCATGGCGCTCTGCCGGCAGCTCGGCATCGACGTCGGCCTGGTCACCTACACCAAGGGGAATGCGGTCGAGCCGCTGATCACCAGGGCGGACCTGCAGGGACGGGGTGCGGGCACGGGTCTGCTCGGACCGTCCAGGCCGTCTCGGGCGCCCATCCCGTGGATCTGCGCGGCGCTGATCAACGGCAAAGCCTACCTCTTCGATGCTCGCGTCGGACTGCCCGTCCCGGGCCCCGATGGGAAAAGCGTGGCGACGCTGGACCAGGCCCTCGCCGACGCGGCGATCCTCGAGCGGATGGATCTCCCCGGCCAGTTGCCCTATGGAACCAGCCGAGCGTCCCTGCTGGCCAGCCCCTCAAAGATCAGCATCCTGATCGATTCGAGCCAGGGCTTCTTCTCACCCAAGATGAAGCTGCTCCAGCGCGAGCTGGCCGGCAAGAACCGAACGGTCCTTTACCGCGACCCGGCGGAGCAGCGCGATCACTTCGCCCAGGTGCTGGGCGACCGGCTGGGCGACGTCAAGCTGTGGAGTGTACCGGTCCAGGTTGAGCTCCAGCTCTTCACCAGGCCCGAGTTCGTCGAGTCCACCAAGCAAACACTGGTCCTCTTCGGTCCCGAGTTCCCGCTGGTCTATGCCCGGATCAAGCAGTTGCGCGGCGATCTCCCCGGCGCCATTCAGGAGTACGTCTCGTTCCGTCTGGCCGAGAACGTTCCGAATGTCATCGACAAGAAGAAGACGATCCCCAAGCAAGTCCAGGACGGCCTGAATGTCTACGCCACCCTTTACCTCGCGCTGGCCCAACTGGAGCAGAACAACCTGGATCAGGCCGAGAGCATGTTCTTGATGCTCCTGGATCTTCTTCCCGAGCCCGGCCCCAGCCGGCCGACTCTCAACATGTTTCGCTGGGGTGCGCACGCCAACCTGGGCCGGATCTACGAGGCCAAGGGCGACAGGCGCCGGGCCATCGCTCACTACACCCAGATCGATCCGACCATGCAGCATCATGGAAATCTGCTGCGGGCACGCGAACTGGTCTGGCAGGATCCCATGGCGGCGCCGCCCGATCCCCTACCCCCCGCACCCAACGAACCGGCCTCGCGGTGAGGGTCAGGGAGCGAGTTACCCGCGGCTTGCCTGGTGTTGCAGCAAAACCCGGAGAGCGGGGCCGGCGGCTGGCTGGAAAATTGCCCGGATTTTGCCGGAATTCCACGCTTTGCAAGGGCTTGGGCTATGGGAACCGGTGCGGGTGTGCTACGCTCATGGGGAGTACTGGGGTTTCTTCCTCTCGATCCTCCGGCCGGGCGACTCGGTCCGCGTTCGATGGTTTTCGCCTTTCTCTGGAAGAAGCAGCTCTGCCCCTGACTCTCGTCGGAATCTGTGGTGGTGACAGTCCCGGGGACCTTCACCCATGCCGGATGAGCTATCACGGGCCGTGAGGCCCTCGATCCCGCCCACAACAACCGACCGAGGCGGGGCACTTCCTGATCGAGCCACGGTCCCGACCGGCCAGGCGGTCCAGGCCAGCCCGGAGCGATCGACGCCGGGGGACGAGGATCCCGCGGAAGGAACCGAGCAGGGCTGGGTGATCGAGACGGTTGTCAGCCCCTTCCATTGCCTCTACCAGGACGCACTTCACTTCCACACTCAGAGCCGCCTGGCACAGTCGGAGGGTGAAGCGGCTCGTCTCGCACGGGCTGCTCTGCTGCTTTACATCTGCAGCGCCGAGGCACTGGTTCGCCAGGCGGCCGTCGAGCTGGGCCGGCCCGAGTTGAGGGGCTTGCTCGCCGATCCCAGCCGCCCGTTGCCCCTGGCCGAGGCCTGGCGGCTGCTGCCCGCGATCGTTGCCGAGCCCGGCGTGCCAACCCGCTCGTTCGACCCGGAGTCTCCCCCCTGGCCCCAGTTTGCCGAGTTGCTGATGCTCGAAGCCTCGTGGGTCTATCCGGGCCCCGGCTCGAGCCGTCGGGCGTACTACTGCTCGTCGCGGAAGGACGGGGGGTACGAGCCGATGGAGCCGCATCATGTTCCGGCGCCCCTGAGGCGCGTGCTCCGGACCGAGACGCTCACCTTTCCCCGGACCGGCCTTCCTCGCGACCCGTATGCTCTCCGTCCCCGCCACCTCGATACCGCCCGTGGCATTCTTGACGCCGCCGTCGAAGCGCTCGACCGCCGCATGGGGGGCATCCTCTGCCACGGCCAGCGCCATCGCCGCGAGCCGGTTCGCGTGGTCTACCCAACGCCGCGTGGGAACGGGGCATGAGCGCGCGCCCGGGCCGCCAAGCCACGACGCCTGGCGCCCTTTCACGATCATCGAAGGGATGGAGCCAGCGACGATGCGTGTCTTGATGGTCACCTCGTTCCCGATCCCGGGCGAGTACGATGGCACGGCGATGCTGCCGATCAAGATCCTTCGGGCACTCAAGCCCCGAGGGGTCGACGTGGTCGTGGCCTACTTGCGGCTGAGGCCTGCAGCGGGCCTGGCCAGTACGTGCGAGGATTTCGAGGGAACCCCCGTTTACACCGTTCCTCTGGTGGGCTGGCTCGGTGGGGCCGGCTTGAAGCGGATCGCCAGGGAGACTCCGTTCGACGTGGTGCACGCCCAGCATTACGGTGGGGCGACCCGCGCCTACGCCGCCTGCCGCCGCAATGGCTGGCCGATGGTCTACGAGATCCACTCGCTCCTGGGTGACGAGGTTGAGCGTGACAGGCTCGGCCGGGGACTGGTCTTCCGCTCCTACCTCGCGGTCGAGCGCAAGGTCTATCAGCACGCCGCCCAGATCATCGCGCTGGGAGAGCCCGTGAAGCAGGTGGTCGTGGCGGAGAAGGGGGTTCCGGCCGAGAGGGTGAGCGTGATTTACCCGGGCATCGACCTTGCCGAGTACGACAGGGCCGGCCAGCCGGCAGCGATCCCCAGCATCGGGCCCGAGCACAAGGTCGTCATGTATGTCGGCAGCATCGTCCACCCCAACCAGGGCGTGCCGATCCTGATCGAGGCTCTGCCCAGAATCTTCGAGTCCCGTCCCGATGCACGCTGCGTGCTGGTCGGCGGTCCGGCCGAGGCCGGCGAGCGCTATCGCGCCCAGCTCGGCGAGCACGGCCACCGGCTCGTCGTCCTGACCGGTCAAACCCCGGAACAGGTCGTCGCGCTCACCCGCCGCGCGGATGTCCTGGTCCATCCCCGGCTTGCCTGCCGCGAGAACTACTCGGTCCAGAGCAAGCTCGCCGTCTACCTCGCCGCCGGCCGGCCGATCGTGGCCACCGACTTCGGCGATTACCAGCAGCTCCTCGGCGAATCGGGCGCGGGGCTTCTCACCCCCGTCGCCGCGGGCCCGCTCGCCGACGGGATCCTGCGAGTCCTGAACGACCCCGCCCTGGCCGCCTCCCTCGCCGCCGCCTCCGCCCCCGTGGCCCGCGAGTATTTCGCCATGGATCGCAACATCGACCGCTACCTCGACGTCTACCAGCGGGCGATCGCACTCGGCCCACGTTGACGCGGAGGTTGGGCAGTCCCGCAGCAGAGGGACGGAAGACAACAACGGTAAGGCGACACCGATCAGACGCTCTGGGTTTCGGACGGTTCCTCGGTTGTCTCGTTCTGCTCGTCGAAGGGCGATTGGGCTCGATTTGCCGGACGTTGAGACGGGATTCCGGTCTTAGCGTTGGATATTGTCAATCGGCTGGGTTAAGGCCGGCCCGGCGCCGCGCCGGTGGGACGGTCGAGGACCGGGGAAACAATGAGGCGGCGCGACGCGGCTTCGGGCCGTTCTCCCGTTGAACTGGCCCTGCGAGTTGATTACCATCAAGTTGCTGACCTGCAAGGGGTTTCGCCCGGACCCGGTCGATTCGTCCCTTAGCTGCCACCTTAGCTCAGTCGGTAGAGCGCAGCTTTCGTAAAGCTGAAGTCCAGGGTTCGAGTCCCTGAGGTGGCTCTCCTCATCCCGCACTTCGACCGGAACGGCTCACCTCTTCCTCATGCTACGGCTTGAAGCCGTCGGTCGTTGGAAAGGAGGATCTCCCGCGATGAGTACGATGGCCCCCACCTTGTCGACCGGCCATCGGGCGCACGTTCCCCAGGGTGAAACCCGGATCGCCGTCCGAGGCGTTTCCTGGAGCGTTTACGAGCTCTGGGTCAACTCGCTACCGCCAAGAAGCGGCATCCGCATGGCCTACGATGGCAAGGATCTCGAGATCATGACCAAGGGGCCGAAGCACGAGGATTTTCGAGACCTCCTGGGCCGGTTCGTGAGCGAGGTTTGCGTGGAACTGGAAATTCCCCACAAGTGTCTGGGCGAGACAACCTGGAAGCGTCCCGAGGTGTCCCGAGGCCTCGAGGCCGACCAGTGCTACTATTTGCGACCCGAGAAGCTCGCCGCTGCCGCAGCCGCCAGGTCCCGCGGCTCCAACGACGTGGCCGATTATCCCAGCCCGGACCTGACGATCGAGATCGACATCTCCCCCTCCCTGATCGACCGCCCGGCCATTTACGCCGCCCTGGGCGTGACCGAAGTCTGGCGGTTCGACGGCGAGCTTCTGACCATTGAGCGGCTGAATCCCGACGGCGGTTACTCTCCCCTCGAATCGAGCGACTGGCTCCCGATCCGCCCCGACGAGGTCGTCCGCTGGCTCACCCAGGAAGACGCCTCTGACGGATCCTCCTGGACCCGCCGCCTCCGCACCTGGGTCCGCTCGGAGCTCACGAATCGGCCACTTGCGCACATGATGCCAATCCATCCCAGGCGGGGCGCGCAGCGAGGAGCGATGGACTCATGAATCGGCGAGTCGTGTTGCAGGGTCTGGCGGGCCTGGCGGCTGCGGGTGGTGCGCGCCCCGCGATCGAGTGCGTCTCGGGCGCCGGGTCGATGGCTCCCGAGGCGTCGGTCACGGTTCTGCTCGACGAGCCGATCGGCACGATCCGGCCGGCGGTCTACGGCCAGTTTGCCGAGCACATCGGTGGGGTGATCTACGACGGCATCTGGGTGGGAACGGATTCGAAGGTGCCGAACATCGGCGGGATCCGCAAGGCGCTCGTCGAGCACGTCAAGCGGCTGGGCAAGGTCGTGGTCCGCTGGCCGGGGGGGTGCTTCGCCGATCGCTACCACTGGCGCGACGGGATCGGGCCGGTGGGGGCTCGCCCCCGGCGGTTCGGGCGGTGGCGCGAGGTGACGGAGCCGAACACGTTCGGCACCCAAGAGTTCGTCCGGTTCTGCCGGCTTTGCGAGGTCGAGCCGTACTTCGCGGCGAATGTCGGGACAGGCTCGCCGGAGGAGTTTCAGCAGTGGGTCGAATACTGCAATGCCCCGCCCGGTTCAACCACGCTGGCCGACGAACGCGCGGCCAACGGCGATCGCGAGCCACTGGGGATCCGCTACTGGGGAGTGGGCAACGAGAGCTGGGGCTGCGGGGGAAAGTTCACGCCCGAGGACTACTGCCGCGAGTACCGCAGGTTCACCGAGTGGGTCCCGGAATACGGCGTCAAGATCTACCTGATTGCCGCGGGGCCGAACAGCAATGACATTGACTGGACCAGGAGGTTCTTCACCAAGTGGGCAGACGGAACCAAGGCGCCGATCCAGGGCTGGGCTCCGCATTATTACTGCGGGACAACCGGGCATGCACTGAAGTTCACCACCGACCAGTGGTACGAGCAGCTCTTCAAGGCCAACCAGATCGAGAGACTGATCCGCGACCAGTGGATGGTCCTCGGGCTTTTTGACCCCGAGCACCGGATCAAGCTGGTGGTCGATGAGTGGGGTTGCTGGCATCCGGCGGGGACCGAGATCAACCCCGCCCACCTGTTCGAGCAGATGGGCACGCTGCGCGACGCACTCGTGGCGGCCCTGACGCTCGACACCTTCAACCGGCATGCCGAGAAAGTCGACATGGCGAACGTGGCGCAGCTCGTCAACAACCTCCACTCCCTGTTCCTTGCCGACGGGGACAGGTTCGTGGCCACGCCCAGTTTCTACGTCTTCGAGATGTACAGGCCTCATCACGGGGCGAAAGCCGTGCGAATCGACGTCCGAGCACCCGAGGTGACATTCGGGCCCGGCACTTCGCCGAAGCGGATCTTCCGGATCGCCGGATCCGCCTCACGGGCTGGTTCGCGCGACCTCACCGTAACGCTCGTGCACTCGCACGCTGGCGAGCCGGCCGAGGTGGCCCTGCGTCTGCGAGGGGGAGCAGCCACGGCGGTCCGGCAGACGGTGCTCGCCCACGGGGAGCTGAATGCTCACAACACCTTCGAGCAGCCCGGAACGGTAGTGCCCCGATCCATTCCAAAGGAGCTTCGCGGGTCGGAGCTCCGTTGCACGCTGCCGCCGGCCTCGGTGACGCGGCTCGACATCCGTCTGGGGTGAGCGGAGGCGGATCCGGCACCGTCGTGATCGCGCCTTCACACGCTTTCCGAGACGATGCTCGGGCGCGGGATCTACTTCCCGGCGGCTTCCGGAGCCGGATGAGCCGACGAGGGCGGCTCTGCGGGAAGGGTGATTCGATTGGCAGGCCGCTGGGACGAGACCACCGCGAGGGCCGTCAGCGTCGCAACCCAGCCGAGAAAGACGGCCATCGCCCCGACAAATCGTTTCCGTTCCTGGCTCCAGCCCATCGACGAGTTCCTTGTAAAGCTGAGGACCGAGCACTCTGGCTCGCCTCCTTGAAGATCCATCCCGGTCAGGTCGGGCTCTCGATCGAGGAATCTCCGGCGGTTATGAGGGGCCAATGTTCTCGAGGAACGACTTCGGCCGCAGCGCCGTGGCGAAGTCGAAGACGTCATCGAAATCCGATCGCTTGTCGCGGGGCGTCTTGTCCAGGACGCCCGAATCGATCAGGTTGTAGACGATCTCGCCGATGTCCGAGGTCGAGCGGATGCCCCAGAGATCGAGCACGGTGAGAGCCATCATCCCGTAGGAGCGGAGAGCCAGCTTTCCGGCGGACCGGCAGAGCTCGCGTCCGGTGACATGGCCTGGATCATCGGCGGTGGCTTCCCTGGCCTGTCCGGCTGCGGTCTTCTTGCGGGATCGAGACGCCGTCGCTCGGTCGGACCGCTTCTGCCGCTCTCTCAGCTTTCGATGGCGTGCGAGCTTGAGCGATTCGAGCACGAAGACATAGGCTTCGATGGAGTACCGGGAGTCACGGGCGATCACCCGTGCGAGCTGGTCACCAAGGTTCATGAACGTGTCATCCTCCCGGAGATACTCGGGCATCGGGTGTCGGTTCGTCGTCGTCCGCGGTATCAGCCGGCTCGGCACCGCGGATTGACCCGATCGCTGGCCAGACGTCAAGGTCGGCCGAGCTGTCCGTCGCCGGATGGGACTCCGCCTGTCCGTACAGGGCTTCGCGACCCCTGCCGGAGCGTTCGGTGGACGATGAGCGGCTTCGGGGCGGCTCGGCGCTCTGGATCTCATCGCAGCCAACGATGATCCGCCGTCGATCCTCATATTCCACAACGAGCTTCTGGGACAGGATCTCCTGAGCCACAACTCGTCCTTGCCCCTTGGTAGTGGTCACCATCGAGCCGACCGGCGGAAGCTGCCGCTCCAGCGAGCGGTAGGTGTCGAACTCGTATCTCAGACAGCACTTGAGCCGACCGCACCGGCCCGAGATCTTGGCTGGATCGAGCGTGGTCTTTTGCAGCTTGGCCATCTTCATGGAGACCGGAGGCATCGCCGTGAGGTGCGTGTTGCAGCAGACCGGTTTGCCGCAATCTCCGTAGTCGGCCATGAGCTTGGCCTCGTCGCGGACACCGATCTGGCGCATCTCGATCCGGGTGCGGAAGGCGCGTGCCAGATCCTTGACTAGCTCGCGGAAGTCGACTCGCTTCTCGGCGAGGTAGTAAAAGACGATGCGCTCCCGGCCGAAGAGGATCTCGACGTCGACCAGTTCCATCTGGAGGCGTCTTCGGGATATCAACTCCTGACACGTGGAGAAGGCATCCTTCTGGGCGCCTGCCAGCGATGCTTCGTGCTCCAGGTCTGCCCCGGTTGCCGGTCGGAGAATGTCTCCCCGAACGGGATGTTCCAGGAACGTCGCGGTACGATCCGTTGCCGGGCAGAGAACCTCACCGATCTCGGTTCCCCGATCGCTTCGAATCACGACCCGCTGGCCTCGACGATGGTCCTCGCCGGTGAGCCCGGCGTACTCGCCGAGAAACCGCATCCGACCATAACGAACGACGTAAGCCATTGGAACCTATGGAGATCACGCCTGGGCCGGGGGGCCGGGATGCCGTCTGGCGTCCCGCGGAGAGAGGCTGGAAGGGTTCTGGCCGGCCCACAGTGAATTATGACGAGCAGTCGCAGTTCCGGAAAGAGGCCTGAGCCGGCGGCTCACCGTCGCGCAGCCGGGGCCCGGCGATTCGGCTTCAATCGGCGAGATTGTCAAGCCATAATGGCCACCGTTCGCCCGCCGAGAGCACGCTGGGCGTGAGGCGGGTCCCGGCGCGATCGTCCAGGGGCGGTCAGCCGGAGCGAGAGACCCCTTGTGAGGATGTGTCGATGGACAGAGAGGAGTTTCTGTCGTTACTGGTTTGTCCCATGGGCAAGGCCCCCTTGCGCCGGGAAGGCGATGTGCTAATTTGCACCCGATGCGGCCCGCGGTTCGCCATCAAGGACGAGATCCCCAACATGCTGATCGAGGATGCCGAGCTCCCCGCCGGCTGTGCGGCCCTGGCGGACCTTGAATGCGTCAGGTCCGGCGATGCCAGGCTCGATTGATGCCATTGATCCGGGACGGGTTGGTGCTGCTCATGGAGCCTGCGATCAGCCGCGTGCCGCCCCGCCTGGCCGCCAGAGCTGAAGCCGGAACCACCCGCGATTATCGACCCATGCAGCGTCCTCCACGAAACCGGCCGCGGTTCTCAGATGTGAGAGCATCTCGGGCGTGTATTTGTGGGAGCTCTCCGTGTGGATCGATTCACCAGCGGCGAAACTGAAGGCCGACCGGGAGGCCGCGATCGTGACGGTCTGCTCTCGGGTGCTCACCAGATGCATCTCGACCCGGCCCCGATCGGCGTCGTAAATCGCCCGGTGCTCGAAGGCATCGACCGGGAAATCGGCCCCGAGCTCGCGGTTGATGCGCCGCAGCAGGTTCAGGTTAAAGGCCGCGGTCACACCTCGAGAGTCGTTGTAAGCCGCCTCCAGCACCGATCGCTCTTTCGCCAGGTCGGTACCCAGCAGCAAGGAATCATCGGGCCGCATCGTCTGGCGGATCATGCTCAGCAGCTCGACCGCCGCCTCCGGCTCGTAGTTGCCCAGGCTCGAGCCGAGGAAGACGATCAGGCGCGGTCCCCTGGCCCGGGACATGATCCGTTCCAGACCGCTCCGGTAGTCGGCCACGAAGCCTGTGACCTTGAGCAAAGGGAACTGTCGCGTCAGCCGCCGGGCCGAGTCCTCGAGCGCGGACGCAGACACGTCGATCGGCACATAGTGCAGCCGGCCCTGGCGCTTCAGGGCCGCGGCGATCAATCGCTGGGTCTTCAGGGCACTTCCACTGCCCAGCTCGATGATCGTCGGCTCGATGCGACTCTCACGCTCGCCAGCGCTGGCCAGACCGTCGATCATGTCGCTGGCGTGGCGGCAGAGAATGGCGTCTTCCGTGCACGTCAGGTAGTACTCGGGAAGCTCACAGATTGCGTCAAAGAGCCGCGATCCAGCCTCGTCGTAAAAGTAGCCCCACGGCAAGGTTTTGGGCTCGCCGGCCAGTCCCGAACAGACCGCCCTGGCAAAGGCAGCGACATGCTGCTCGCTGTCCTGCGGCTCCAGCAGATGCACGATCTTCGGCCGCCAGGGATGAGAGACTGTGGGCGACGCGAGCGCGGAGCGGATCTTGGCCGACAAGAGGCACCTCCGAGGGAGTATCGTCTTGGGTGATTGCCATCATTGGTGTCTGGGAGGGCCAGTCCGTGCCGCTAGGAGATTGTAGACGACTGGGGAACAAGTCAAAGAGGGTAAAGCACGGGCAACGGTGAGCCAGTTGCCAGGGAGCGCGGGCGTTCCGCCCGCTGTGTGAATGTCTCACCCGTGACCGCCCGCGATATAACGTGGATCTTGCGTAGACCATGCCGAGACGGGACGAGAGCCGATCAGACCAGCTCGATCATCGCTCCGTCCTCGACGATCACGAGATCGCCCAGGGCCATCTGCCTGCGCTTGCGTAGCTCGACCTCGCCATTGACGCGGATGCGCCCTTCGGCGATGAGGCTTTTCGCCTCACCGCCGGTCAGGACGCATCCCGAAAGCTTCAGCACCTGGGTGAGGTTGATCGGACGGTTCCCCACCTCCAGGCGGACGCTCGGCGGCTTGCTCATTTTTGACCCTTCGGTGGAGCGGCCTCGAGTCCTCCCAGGCGTTGAAGTTGCTGGTCGATCGAGTCGTTGATCGCCTTTTCGACCTGTTGCTGACTCCGGGTGATCGAGTCGGAGATTGCCTGCTCGACGTCTTGCTGTCCCTTGCTCACCCGGTCTTTGGCCTGGCTCCCGACCTTCTGTTTGCTGTTCCTGAGGTCCTGGACGGCCCCCTTGATTCGCTGCTTGTCCTTGTTGACGAGCTGGCGAAGGCTCGTGGCCTTCTGGTTGGGATCGGTGTCCAGGCGTCTCGGCGACAGCCTGCTCGATCTCTTGCCGTCCCTGGTTGAGAACGCCGCCGAGTGTCGAGGAAGGCGCGGCGGATGCGTCTCTCGGTCCGTCAAGGGCGGGAAGCACGCTGGAATCGGCCGATGCGCGGGTCCGCCGGACCGGCTCGGCGCCCGGCACAGCCTCGAGGGCAGGCAAGGCGGGAAGGTCAGATTCCGTGCCCGATGGGGCCTCATGCGGCGCGGGGAGGGTGGACGCCATCAGGTCAGCCGTCGCGGCGGCCAGGCCGCTGGCCCCGGGCTGGCTCGCTCCCGCGTCGTGCTCGGCCACCGCTTCGCCCGTCGAAGAATTCCCATCCCAGTGCGGAGCGAGTGCCTTCCGGATCTCGACGGGAAGCACAGGTCCCAGGTTGTTCATCACGGTGCCGACCAGGCGTCCGGTGGGGCTGGAGAAGATCGGCTGTCGGGTCGTCGGTGCCACGCTGACCACGAACATCGTCGCAAGCATCCCCACACCCACGGCTTCCAGGCCGCCCAGCAGGGTTCCCAGGTGACGGTCGTAGGCCTCGAACTTGAGCTTGCGAAGCGTTCCGCGGATCATCCAGGCGATCCCGAAGACGCCGCCCGAAACGGCAACATAGATGACGGCCATCGCCAGCATTCGCTGGACTTCCGGCTCACCCGGAAGATACGAAGCCACCCTGCCTGACATCGAGTGTGCCACCGTGTAGCCGAGGACCAGCGAGGTGATGCTCGCCATCTGCCAGGTGAAGCCTCTCCACGCGCCTCGAACCATGCCGAGCACGACCACGATCGCCATTGCTGCATCGTAAATCGTCATCCCTGACCCTCCTGAAAGGAGCGTGCATGCCCCTCGCCCTGCACGCGGATAAGGACCGGCCAGTTCCAGCCCGGTCCAGGCTGCAGAATGGTACCGAAGGGCCCCTATTGCGGGAAGGGAGGTTTCACGCGGCGATGGGTCGCGGGTGCAAGCTGCGGTTCGCAAGGTCGAGTCCAGTCGTTAGGATGTCAAGCCAGGTTTCCCAGTTCGTGCATTTACCGAAGTCCGAGGAGGGACATCTCATGCCGTTCCGTAAGTCGCCGTTGATCGATTCGATCGGGGTCGCAGGGATGGCTCAGGATTGGGGGAAAATCGTGGCGCGGCGGGTCCATGAGGAGGTTGGCCCCGACCCGGATCTCGACGCCGATGAGATCGAGCGCATGGCCGCGACTGCGGCCTGTGCCCTGGCCAAGGGAGCCATCGAAGAACTTTTGAGAAAGAAAGCCGCCCTGCTGGGGGCCGATCAGCCTTGTCCAGTTTGGAAGCGGCTCTGTCCGGTGGGACACGAGCCGCGGAAGATCCACTTCTGGGGAGGCGAGGTCGCCTCCTCAGAACCCAAGTGTCACTGCCCGACTTGTCGTCGGGATTTTTTTCCCTCAACGCCCGGGTTTACGCCTCACGCCGCATCAATCCAGCCCCTCGATCCTGGGCACGATCCTCCGGGCTGCCGCCAGGGAACCCACTTTTCAGGGGGCGGCCGAGGCCCTCGATCAATGGGCGGATCTCACCATTGGTAGCCGACAGGTCAACGGCATGGCCCATGAGGTGGGCCAGCACTTGCAGGACGACCGAGATGATCGGGTGGAACAACTCCGGACCCGGGAACTCAAACCCCGGGTGGAAACCCGGTCGGCGCTGGCAGTGATCGAGGTTGACGGTGGCCGACTTCAGATCCGAGGTGAGGGAGATGGTCCCGGAGCCCATGACTCCGCGTGGCGTGAGGATAAGATTGCGGTGCCAGCCACGGCGGCGATCACCGTTTCTGAGTCGGATCCCGAGCCGGACTTGCCGGCCTGGTACCGCGATCGAGAATACGTGGAGAAACTGGTCGGCGGAATAAGTGGGTCGGGCCCCATGAGCCAAGCCGATCCCCAGGCCCAAAGCCTCGCCGACTCTCCAGCCCCGGCCTCTGAGCCGCAGAACGATTCTCGGAAGCGACCGGAACTCTTGGTGCGGACCGACGTGGCCAGTACCTGCCCCAGCCAGGACTTTGGCCCGATGGTCGCCGCGGAGGCGAGGCCCTGACAAAACCTGGAGTAACTATATACAGTCATGATGAAGGATGCGGAAGCAAATCACGCTGGCTGCGACACTCGCCCAGGCGTCCATGATCACGCCCAGTCGGTCGTACCTGACCCGCAGCCGGCGCAGCCCCTTCATCCAGCTGATCGTCCGCTCGACCACCCAACGGATCTTGCCCAATCCGCTGCCGTGCGGCGTCCGCCGCTTGGCGATGTGCGGCTCGATGCCGAGCCATCGCAGGAACTCCCGGGTCGCCTCGCTGTCATACCCCCGATCGGCGTACGCCTCGTCGGGCAGCTCCTTCGGCCGTCCCGGCTTGCCCCCGACCTCGGGGAAGTGGAGCACCAAGGGGAGGATCTGTCGATGGTCGCTGGCGTTGGCCCCGGCGGTGCGAATCGCCAGTGGGACCCCGTGGCGGTCGACCATGAGCGTGTGCTTCGTGCCCTTCGTCTTGCGGTCGACCGGGCTGGGGCCGGTCGCCTCGCCACCCCCGAACGCCCGGACGGTCACGCCGTCGATGATCACCGTGTCGGGGTCCAGCTTGCCCGCCTTGCGGAGCAGCCGGAGCAACTCGGCGTGGAGGCGGTCCCAGATCCCGGCCTCCTCCCACGCCCGGAGCCGGCGGTGGGCGGTCCTCCCGGAGCAGCCGAGTTCCGCCGGGACGTCCTCCCAGCGGGCCCCGGTGGTCAGGACGAACCAGATCACCCGGACGACGACCCGGTGGCCGACCCGGGGCCGGCCGCCCTGGGGGCCGACGGGCTGCTCGGGAGGCAGATGGTGGGCGACCGTCTCGAAGAATTCCTCGGGCATGTGGGAAGCGGCCATGCTGTAGGCTCCCCTCGTGGTAGTGGTGGACTACATCGCCATGGCGCAAATGGCATGCCAACAGGTTTTGTCAGACCTTCTAAGATCGCGGTGCTAGCCACGGCGGCAATCACCGTTTCTGAGTCGGATCCCGAGCCGGACTTGCCGGCCTGCTTCCGCGACCGAAGTTATGCGGAGGAATTGGTTCGTGGGATGGGTGGATCGAGCTCGATGAGCCAAGCCGATCTCCAGGCCCAAAGCCTCTCCGACTCTCCAGCCCCGGCCTCTGAGCCGCACAACGATTCTCGGAAGCGACCGGAACTCTTGGTGCGGACCGACGTGGCCAGGACCTGCCCCAGCCAGGACTTTGGCCCGATGGTCGCCGCGGAGGCTCAGCGGCGCAACTTCGCCCACGCCGCCCAGAGGGCGTTCTTGGGGGATGGTGGGGCCTGGATCTGGAAACTGAAGCAACAGTATTTCCCCACCTTCCAGGCGATCGTCGATTTCTTGCATGTCTTGACCCACTTGTTCACGGCGGCCAAGGCCACAGCGTCAGCGGCCGAGGAGAGTGGGACGCTCTTCCAGGAATGGGCCGAGGCCTGTTGGAAGGGCCAAGTCGGTCAAGTGATCGAACAGCTCCATGGTCTGCGAAACAACCTGGGGCCCCTGCCGGAGGGAGAGACGAAACGTCGTTCCGATGATGACCCACGTCAGATCCTGCTCCAGGAGATCGGCTCTTTGGAGCACAACCGGGAGCGTATGGATTACCCGCTCTATCGCCGGCTAGGGTTGCCTTGGACGAGCAGCCATGGGGAGTCCACGGTGAAGCTCTTCAACCGGCGTGTGAAAGGCTCGGAGAAGTTCTGGGGCAAGACCGGTGCGGAGAGAATCCTCCAACTCAGGGCGGCATATCTCTCGCAGGATGATCGCCTGGAGCGGCACCTCAAGACCCGACCCTGTGGCCCGTTTCGCACCTACAAAGCCAGGGAAGTTAGGCAAGCGGCGTAGTCAATCAAGAAAGCGAACCATAGCTTGCACCCCTTTTGAACCATGCCCGAATACCGACCCGACCCCACTAAGGGCATCACCCACGGCGAGGACTTGCCCAAGCCCAAGATCCGCTGCCCGAGCCGAAATTACCGGCGGCGGCCCTGCCCACGCTGTGGCCACAGCGCCGACCGCGATCGTCAGGTGCGACGCACACTCCACGACCTGGGCAATCCCCTGACCGGACGGCCCTGCAACCTCATCCTGATCTACTCCCAGCACGATTGCACCGGCTGCCGTAAGTACTTCAACGCCGCCATGACCGACTTGGCTGAGCCGGGCAGTCACTCTACAAGACGCGTCATCGACGGGGCCGTCCGCTGGGTGATCGAGGACGGCCTACCGGATCGTGCCGCCAGTTGGAGCCTCTGGCGTGATCACCGCGTGTTTGTCCCCTACGCCACGATCCCGAACTGGGTCGAGGCCGGGGAAGGCGGCGCGACGGATCCCGACCGACTACCTCGACGGGGCGTTATCCGACTTCTCGGGCTCCATCGCCGCCGCCGAGCTGGATGATGGCCCGTTCTGCGTCCTCTCGATCGTCGACCACCGGACGTTCCAGCGGCTTGGCTACCAGGTCCTCAGCCGCGACGAGCAATTACCTCTGAGGTAGGATTGCATAGTTCCATTCGCCATGAAATTTGGCTGAACGGTATGTTGACACGCTAAGTTCGTCATCGCTGACTACAATCCCAGTCTCGTAATGACTCCTATCGATTGCAGCGCGCACCGTCAGACCGGCCTTGGTCGTTGTGTTAGCAATTAGGTTAACAATGACCTTGTAGGTGGTCAGTGGACGACCTCGCCAGTTCTTGCTGATGAAACAGAATAGACGATGTTCGATCTTGTTCCATTTGCTAGTCCCAGGTGGAAAATGACAGACCTCCAGGCGCAAGCTTAAGTCGTTGGCCAGTTGCTGCAGAGCCACCTTCCAAAGACGATTGCGACTGCCATTGCTGCCCCCGCCGTCAGCCGTGATCATCAATTTGCTGGCGCGCGGAAAGCGTTTAGCCCCCATCTCTTCCCACCACCGCTGAATGCTCGCCGTGGCGAAGCAGGCCGTGTCGTGGTCGATCCCGACGCTCACCCAACCCTCGTTGCTGGCCAAGTCATAGACGCCATAAGGAATCGCTTTGCCCAGTTCTTTATTCAGGAAGTCATACACCTGGACTTCCTCCGGTTCTCCTGCAGGTTGCCATTCCTGGCCCGCATTCTTGAATTCCCCCACCAATTCCTTCTTTTTTGTGTCCACGGACACCACGGGTTGACGTGTTTTTGGAGCGCGGCGACTTGCTGGCTAATATGATCAAATTGGGCATTGCGATCCGGATGCGAGGAGCCTTCCATCGTTTTACGGTTGGCCTGCAAACTGTAACCGGCCTCTTTCAAAAGCGCCGCCACCGTGCGTTCGCTTACTGGGTGATTCTGACGTTGCAGTTCTCAGCTAGTTTCGCTGTGCTCTTGCACGTCCAGCGCAAAGCTGATTCGGGATGGCCACGAGTAGCCGGATCAACCAAGGCCTCCAAAGCTCGCTGCAAACCCGGGTCCGTTTCCGTCAGAAGTTTTCGCCCACCACCAACACTGCGAAGACGCGCACCGCCGGCCTCACCCGGGTGCTCCTGGCGATGCTCCAGCTCACGGATGCCGGTCGTAATGGTATTCCGGGCAAGCCCTGTAGCGGCCGAGACAGTCGTGACGCCGCTCCAACCGAGTGCGGATGCTTCGGCAGCAGCCCACTGTCTACGCATACGCTCGTCCATCACAGGAGACAGAGCCAGGTATTTCTGTCGTATCCGTTCGATTGCTGTTGCGTCCTGCATGCAGCAACCATTGTCAAAACATCCAATTCCTACAATACGAATTTGCACCTCGAGGCGTTCTTCGGCCGCTTCCACAAGGCCCTTAAGGCACGTGGCTTGGTCCCCCCAGGGATCACGACCGACGGCTCGTCGTTGGACCCCAAGCCGATCGCCGCGGTCTGCGGTGCAGGACCGCACCAGGTCTGCACGTTCCACGTCCTGCACGCGCTGATCAAGGCGGTCCTCTCCGCCGTGGCCAAGGTGGCAAGAGCCTGGCGGGGGGCGTCCCCAAGTTGCCGCGGGGCCGCCCCGCCTCGAAGGCCGCCCAGCAAGAAGCAGATCGAGCCGAAGGTCGGCGACCTCGTCGAGCACCGCCATCTCTGCGTCACGCACCGGCTGAGCCTCTCCCAACGGTCGACGCTGCGGCCGATCAGCCGCGGTCTGCCGCAACTTTGCAGCCTGCGCGGACTGATGGAGGAGGTCGATCGCCTGTTCGACCGGCGGTGCCGGAGGGACACGGCGTTGGCCAAGCTGGAAAAGCTGCGGACACGGTTGCGGCGGTTCGGCCGGCTCCGGGCGGTGTTGACGAAGCGGCTGGCGCCAGGTCTGGAGAAGGCGCTGGTGTTCCTGGACGAGCGGCTGGCTGCTGGTGACGACGTCCAACGCGGTGGAGCGAGGCAACCGTCGGTACCGGAAAATGCAGAAGACGGTCTACCAGGTGCGGACCCAACGGGCAATCGAGGGCCGCTTGGCGCTGGACCTGCTGCGAGAGAAGCCGGGCGCGGCCGGGTCGCGACGACCAAGGCCTTGCACAAGGCGAGAGCGGCATGATGCGATGACCCGGTTTCCTTGCTACAGTCTCAGAAAAGGAGGGGTTTCGGCAGAGTCTATTCGAATTGAAGGTGAGGGGAAGTGGCGCCGAGGGGGCAGAAATTGCGGCGGGGCTTGCCTAAAGGACACTCAAGTCCCGTGCTTCAGAGGGCGAAAAAACCAGGGAATTCCGAAGGATCTAGGGAAAAAGTTGGGTGCGAAATAGGAAAGTTGTGCGGTCGCGAAAATCGGCGTTTATCGGCGGGTGTCTGCTCCATCAGGGTGGCCAGCGGCTCCAGCGATCCGAAGGTCAGTCTCCGGCCATCGTCCTCCTTCGCAAAGGAGGATGTCGCCAGGCCCAGGTCTTGAGCCAGGGTCGATCCCACGCCGGCCACCAGCATTCCGCGTCCAACGTCCGCGAGGAACTGACGACGATGAGAGAGGCTCATGTCATTCTCCTGGAGGTGATAGGTCCCTGGCAAAGTGGATCCGGCCTCTCGTGAAGAGACGACCTGAAGGATCTTCGAGGCATGACCGGTATTATGTCCGCCCGACGAGCGGTTCACCATGGCCCGGTCCGTCCGTGGGGCGTTTTGTCGTGCCCGCTGGCGCCGGGCCGCGGATCGGCTTCGTCGGAAGACGACTACTCCACCGGACCGCTGGTGAGCCGCGCCCCGGGGCGATGACGCGGGCGAAAGGCTCGCGCGTGGAGCGCGGCGACAAAGTCGGCGAGGGTGTCGATGGTCCGGTCGAACTCGGTGAAGTAGCAGCCCAGGGTGGAAATCTCGTGGGCATCGCTCGAGCCGGTGGCGCCCATGGGATGGCTGCGGAGAACGGCCTCGGTGCGCGCCCGGGTCTCCCTGGTCACGTTGTTGCTGACCATCTCCAGGGCATCGAACACGGGGCCGTGGGCGGCAATGATCTCATCGAACGGCTGGTCCCAGCGGAACGGGTGGGCGGCGACGATGGCCGCCTCGTGGCGGCCGACGATCGGCAGCAGCTCGCCCAGCGTGATGCCGGGAAAAACCTCGTCGAGCGAGGGGAGCCCGTAGACCAGGAAGTGTCCCTCCTGGGCCGAGACCTCGACGCCGGAGAAGACCCGCAGGGGCGCGGCCCGGGCCGCGAGCTCGCTCAGCTCGCCGGGTTCCCACTGGTAGTCGTGCTCGGTGATCACGACCCCGTCCAGGCCGATCCGGCGTGCATGCACGATCAGCTCCTCGGGGTCGATGTTGCTGTCCGGAGAATGCTTCGCGGTATGCAGGTGGTGGTCGAATTTCATGGAATCGGGCATCTATCTCGGTTCGGAGGGAGGTGAGCTTGGTGGCCCTATTTCACAATTGGCTGTAGGGTTCTGGAGCGGCCATGTCGGATTGATTGTGAAACGGACCACTCGGGAGACGATCGCCGGGCGGAGGCTCTCCGCCTGCTCGTCGGCGACCACGTGGAAGGAGGCCCCCGTGGAGTCGATCATCAAGTAGCTCGAGCGTTCCTGCCAGCCCCCCAGGACGATCATCCGCGGGTCGGAGCAAGCATCGTCCAGGGCGCGGTGGACATGGCCGATGACCACGAGATCGGCCAGTCCGTGGCGGCTGGCCGCATAGTCACGGAAGACCGCGATGTGCCGGCGCTCGTCCTCCTCCAGTCCGCTCTGGTTCTTCCATTCCAGGAGCTGATCGAGCACCCTGGCCGCGGGCGAGGGGATTTTCCCGAAGGCCCGGAAGAACTGCCGGCCTTCCATCCAGGACTTCCATTTCTTGCCGGCCCCCAGCAGGTGCCCGTGGACCAGGTGGAGGCGGAGGCCGTGGACCGTGACGTCATGCGGCTCGTCCCGGAGGGTCGCCTCCAGCGCCCGCTGGTAGAACGGGCAGAGCCAGAGATCGTGGTTGCCGGGAAGGATCTCCAGCGTGCCTCCGCGACCGCGGAAGTCGGCCAGGGCGCGAAGGCCCTCGCACTGCATCAGCTCGGATTCGCGAAGGCGGGCGCCCATCCAGAAGTCGCAGAGGTCGCCGACGATCAGAAGCGTGTCTCCCCCGTCGAGCTGCTTCACCCACCGCGCAAACCTCCAGCCCCGCTCGGGGTGGTCCAGTCGCAGGTGCACGTCGCTGGCGAGGTAGCAGGTCACGTTCAGGGTGTCCTCAGCTCGGCTTCGGGTGAGGTCAGGGAAGACCAAGATCCTGATCCAGATCGAGACCGGGCAGCATCGCCGCGGCCGCGGCCGGAGCGCGTGATCGCCCGGCGGCCCGGGACCGTGCGCCCCCCTGGGAATTCCAGGCTGCCGGACGGTGGGGGCCGATCTGCAGGTTCGGATGCGCCGGCGCCTGGCGGGCGGCGTGGATCAGGATCTTCCGGCCGGTGGTTTCGACGGCCTCGCGCGCCTCGTGGATGGCCAGCTCGGGGCGGTTGCACTGCTCGCTGAGGTGAAGCAGCACCAGGTGCGCCACGCGGTCGCGACTGGACCGCTTGAGGACGGATCGAACCAGCTCGGCGCCTTGCTTGTTCGAGAGATGGCCCCGGTCGCCGAGGTTGCGGGCGATCAGGGCCCGAGATCGGCCCGAGGTCTGCTGCATGTTCACGTCGTGGTTGAACTCGACACCCAGGATGTCCACGTCGGCCAGGCTGTCGGCCATGTCGTCCGACCAGCTTCCCGTGTCGGCCAGGTAACCCACTCCGATCGCCCGGGTCCTGCGCCGGGCGACCGACTCGATCCGGAACCCGAAGGTGGCGCCGTCGTGCAGCAGGGCAATGGGCTCGACCCGGAACCCGCTGGGGGCCAGGAAGGGCCGGCCGTCGTAATGGCGGACCAGCCCGAGCCGGTCGAGCTCCTGGAACCCGGCGTCGGCCTCCAGCTCGATGCGATGAGCCTCATGGCAGTAGAGCACGATTCCCCGCCGCACCATCATCTGCAAGGTCGCCGAATCGACATGGTCGCCGTGCGTATGGGTCAACAGGACCGCGGTGATCCTCGACCAGTCGGCGCCCACGCTCTCCAGCCGCTGGTCCATGACTCTCGGCCCCAGTCCGATGTCGATCAGCAACCCCACGCCCCCCTCGTGGCGAATCAAGCTGGAGTTGCCCCGCGACCCGCTTCCCAGCACGGCGAATTGGAATGTCATCTCAGGTTCCACCTTGATCCCGCCCATCCGCCTCCTGTTCGATCCTTCCGGGTTGACTCCAAGTTTAGGGGATTCATGGGGTTTCGATCAAGACGGGCTCGGCCGCAAGCTCCTCCCTCCACGAGGAGGGCGAGAATGTGACGGGTTCGGGGCCTGGCCAACCTCCCTCCATCTCGAGCGTCTATGAGAGGGGCGTTGTCAAGCGAGGCGGTGCAGATTTTGTGTCGGAGGGCTCCCGCACATCCCCTTCGCCGTCGGCTTCGGTCGATCTGGCCCATCTCAGACCTGTCCGCGGACGAATTGGTTGTGCACCCCGCAACACATCCTTTGAGCCTGAGGCCGAGGGAGATTGCTCCCCCTCAGTGCCGGCAGTGTACGAAGCGTTAGCCGACGTGACGTGATTCGCTCAACCATCTATTCGGGATCACCGGATCGCTCCGATGTCGCCACTCAGCCGGAATCCAAGGGACGCCACCATTCAATTTCACGACAGTTGGTGATGGGGTCGCTGTCGGGGTTCGTTGCGGGGTCGTCCTCCTGGTCGTCACGTCCACCGGCCTTCGCTCGACAGGTGGCTCGCTCTCACAGAGATTGTGTTCGATTCGGTCTTGGCCTCCCCTCCTTTCTGGGGGTTGGTGGGCCCGCTAGGCAGCCATCACCTTGTAGGGAGTCGACGTCCTGAGCATGGCGTAGAGCACGCACAAGAGCTTCCTGGCCACCGCCACGATGGCTCGCTTGGTGCCGCTGCGCTTCCTCAACCGGGAGAACACGGCCATCCATTTCGGGCTCGTGTTCACCAGCCGCCAGGCCGACTCCACCAGGGCCCACCGCAACAGTCCCGATCCTTGTTTGCTGATTGCAAGATCTTTGGATCTCTTGCCCCCGCTCTGCTTGACGACGGGTGCCAGCCCCGCGTAGGCACAGACCGCCTTGGCGTTGCGGAATCGGCTCACATCGCCCAGCTCGCTGAGGATCACCTCGGCGGTCACCGTCCCCACGCCGGGCGCCGTCTTGAGGATCGTCCGGGCCTCGGCTTCCCGCTTCGATGCCTTGGCCGCGAAGGCCTTGATCTTCTTGGCCAGGGCCAACAGCTGGGCTTGAGAGTCCTCGAACTCCGACCACAGCTGCCTGATGACGAACCGCTCGGCGTCGCTGAGGGGCACCTGCTTGAGGTAAGCCTTGCCGCACTGGGTCGAGAAGAGGTCCTTGCGGTCGGCGTTGTGGTCGGCCAGGATGTGGCGGATCTTGCACCGCACGGAGGTCAGGCACTCTCTGAGATACTGTCGATGGCGGACCAGAATCCGGTGCTGCCGTTGCCTGGGTGTGGGCATGTAGGCTTCGGGGATCATATCCCGGGCCAGGAACTCCGCCAGGATCTGGGCGTCGAGGCGGTCGGTCTTCTTGGTGGATTCGGCGATTACCCTCAGCTTCTTGGGATTGGCCAGGACGACCTTCTCGGCCAGGGGTTCGAGCCGATCGACGAGCCAGTGGTAGTTGGCCGTCGCCTCCACGACGACCTTGAAGGGCTGGAATTTCCGGAAGAACTCAACGATCTGGTCAGGCTGGTTGCAGTAAAGGGTCTTGCGTGCGAGCACGGTACGGTTCTGGTCCATTACGCAGACGGTGATAATCTTCTTGTGAAGGTCGACGCCGATGTAGTTCATTGCAGGGCTCCTGGTCTGGGTAAACGGGGAAACTGGGATAATTCCTCAAGTTTTCCCCAGGCTCAGGGGTTCTGCAAACCGTCGCGTCGACCTTCACCTCCCTCTCATAGCTTCAATTGCTCGCGTCGCAAGCCGATGGCCAACAAGGACTTACTTGCGGCAGACCGCCGGGGCGCGAGCGCGAACGAAGCCATTTGTGGCCGGCCCATCGAACGGCGCGCGTGCAGGAACAGCGGAGGATCGGAGCCATCCGGAGGGTGCCGGGGCTCCCTCGCTCTCGAGCACGAAGATTTGCTACGGTGGGCTCGTTCGAGGTCAGCGGATCCTGGTTGAACCAGGCCAGGGCCTCCCGGGACGGGGTTCGAGGTTCGAGTGACGTCATGGCATTGCTGAGCTTGCGCGGGGTGAGCCTGTCCTTTGGCGGCCCCCGGGTTCTCGATCAGGTCGATCTCCAGATCGAGGCCGGGGAGCGCCTCTGCTTGCTGGGACGCAACGGCGAGGGGAAGAGCACGCTGCTCCGCCTGATCTGCGGCGAGCTCGAGCCCGACGAGGGGACGATCCTCCGGCAACAGGGGCTGAGGATCGCGCGGTTGCCTCAGGATGTGCCCGAGGGCCATGGCGGGGCCGTCGCGGACGAGGTGGCCAGCGGGCTGGACGCTGAAGACCACGACCATCACCTTGGCGGGGCCGACCATCGGGTGCAGGCGGTCATCTCCCGGGTCGGGCTCGACCCGGACGCTCGGTTCGCGGAGCTGTCCTCGGGAATGAAGCGCCGGGTCCTGCTCGCCCGGGCCATCGTCAACGACCCGGACATCCTGCTCCTGGACGAGCCGACGAACCACCTCGACATCGAGTCGATCGGCTGGCTGGAATCGTTCCTGTTGCGGTACGGCGGCTCGATCGTCTTCGTCACCCATGACCGGGTCTTCCTGGAACGGCTGGCCACGCGGATCGTCGAGCTCGATCGCGGCCGGCTGTCCGACTGGGCGTGCGACTATTCCACCTTCCTCAAGCGGCGCGACGAGCAGCTCGCGGCCGAGGCCCGCCAGCGGGAGCTCTTTGACAAGAAGCTGGCCCAGGAGGAGACGTGGATTCGCAAGGGCGTCGAGGCCCGCCGAACCCGCAACGAGGGGCGGGTCCGCGCTCTCGAGGCGATGCGCCGGGCGCACCAGCAGAGAAGGGAGCGGCAGGGAACCGCCCAGATGCAGGCTCAGGAGGCCGAGCGATCGGGCACCCTGGTCATCGAGGCCGAAGGGGTCCAGTTCGGGTATTCCGATCGTCCCGTCATCCGCGACCTGACGACGACCATCATCCGGGGCGACAAGGTCGGCATCATCGGGCCCAACGGGTCGGGCAAGACCACCGTGCTGCGGCTCTTGCTCGGTGAGGTCTCCCCCGAGGAAGGGACAATCCGCCACGGCAGCAATCTCCGTGTCTCGTACTTCGAGCAGATGAAGGCAAACCTCGACGAGGAGAAGACCGTCCAGAAAAACGTGAGCGAGTACGAGACGATCTCGATCAACGGTCGAGAGCGCCACGTCCTGGGCTATCTCCAGGATTTCCTCTTCGCCCCCGAGCGTTCACGCAGCCTGGTCAAGTACCTCTCGGGGGGCGAGCGAAGCCGCCTGCTGCTGGCCAAGCTGTTCACGCGGCCCTCGAACGTGCTGGTGATGGACGAGCCGACCAACGACCTCGATATCGAGACGCTGGAATTGCTCGAGTCGCTCCTGGTGGACTACCAGGGAACCGTGCTGCTCGTCAGCCACGACCGGGCCTTCCTCAACGATGTGGTCACCAGCACCCTGGTCATCGAGAGCGACGGCTGCGTGAAGGAGTATGAAGGGGGTTACGACGACTACCTTCGCCAGCGCCCCGCCGAGCCGGCAGCCGAACCGCGACCAGCCTCGGAATCGTCCCGCAAGAAATCGCGGGACGCGTCGCGCGAGCAGGCGCGGAAGCTGAGCTTCAAGGAGCGCCAGGAGCTGGAGGCCCTGCCGGCGCGGATCGAGGCGCTCGAGAAGGCCGTGAACGACTTGCACGCGGCGATGGCCGACCCGGCCTTCTACCGCAAGGATCGGGACCAGATCGCCCAGGCGAGGAGCCGACTGGAAGACCTGGAGCGCGACCTGGCCGCCGCCTACGAGCGGTGGCACGTCCTGGAAGAGCTCGCCGGCTGAGAGAACCGGGCGATTCGCGGTGGCGAGGCTCCGCGGAGTCGCTCACCAGAAAATGGGGAGATGGATCAACCCCAGGCAGACCTGCTGGTGTACCATGAGAGAACTTCGGAAGCCGGAGGTTCGATCGGTCCAGGGCGGATCCGGTCGCCGAAGCCGTTGAGGACAGGGAGGGACGCGTGCGGTCGGTGTACTGCTCTTCGCATCCGGTGGTCCATCACAAGCTGGCGGCGCTGCGCGACGTCCGCACACAGGCCCCCGGAATTCCGTCAACTGGTGCGTAGCCTGGCGACCCTGCTCGCGCACGAGGCCACAGCCGACCTGACCACGCGAGAGGACCGGGTGACAACGCCGCTTGGACCGGCGCCGGCGCGGGTGCTCCGGGATATCGTCGGGATCGTGCCGGTGCTCCGCGCCGGGCTGGGTATGGCGGAGGGGATCCTCGAGCTGGTTCCGGACGCCGAGGTCTGGCACATCGGGCTGTTTCGCGACGAGGCGACGCTTCGCCCCACGGAGTACTATAACAAGCTCCCGCAACGGCCCAGGATCACCGTGGCCCTGGTCGTGGATCCGATGCTCGCGACCGGGGGCTCGGCGGTTCGGGCCTGCGAGATCCTCAAGGCGGCGGGCGTTCCCCGGCTCAAGCTCCTCTCGCTGATCGCCGCGCCGGAGGGGATCGCCCGGATGAACCAGGCGATGCCCGACGTGGCCATCCACGTGGGCGCGATTGACGAGCGGCTGAACGAGGTCGGCTTCATCTACCCTGGGCTGGGCGATGCAGGCGACCGCCAGTTTGCCACCGCGGCCGGCCCGGCCGGAGACTGAACGCGCGGCGAGTGACCCGATCGAAGGGCCCGGGAGCGGCTGACCGACCATGATGCGAGCCGTCGACATCATCCGCCAGAAGCGTGACGGGGAAGAGCTGAGCCGGGACGAGATCGCCTGGATGGTGGCGGGGATCGCTCGCGGCGATGTCGCCGACTATCAGTGGTCGGCCCTCCTGATGGCCATCCTCTGGAGAGGAATGACGGCGGCCGAGACGGCCGCGCTCTGCGACGCCATGATGCGCTCCGGGTCAATCGTCGACCTCTCACCGATTCGCGGACGCAAGATCGACAAGCACAGCACCGGCGGCGTCGGCGACAAGACCTCGCTGATCCTCGCCCCGATCGCCGCGGCGGCAGGCGTGCCAGTTCCGATGGTCTCGGGCCGGGGCCTCGGGCATACTGGGGGAACGCTCGACAAGCTGGAGTCGATTCCCGGTTTCCGGACGGACCTTGACCTGACAGCCTACAGGACGGTGTTACAGCGATGTGGTCTCGTGATGATCGGCCAGACCGCGGAGATCGCGCCAGCCGACAAGTTCCTTTACGCCCTGCGCGACGCGACGGCCACCGTCGAGTCCATCCCCCTGATCGCGGCCTCGATCATGTCCAAGAAGCTGGCCGAAGGGATCGACGGACTCGTGCTCGACGTGAAGACCGGCAACGGCGCCTTCATGACGGAGCTCGACGATTCCCGGACGCTTGCGAAGACGATGTGCTCGATCGGCCGGAACATGGGCAAGCAGGTGATTGCCTTGATCACCCGGATGGACCAGCCTCTGGGCCGCGCCGCGGGCAACGCCGTCGAGGTCGTCGAGAGCGTGGAATGCCTGCGGGGCCGGGGTCCGGACGACCTCATGCGGCTCTCGATCGAGCTGGCCGCCGAGATGGTGGTTCTGGGTGAGCGCACGCGGACCCTCGGCGAGGCGCGCGAGCTCTGCCGGCAGGTGATCGCCGACGGCCGCGCGCTGGAGCGGTTCCGGGAGATGATCGAATGCCAGGGGGGCGATCCGCGGGTTGTGGACGACAGCTCGCTGTTGCCGGCCGCGGGTCGGCGGGTCGAGGTTCCTGCGCCGCGGAGCGGGATCGTCGAGCGCCTGGCCGCGCGGCCGATCGGCCACGCCACGATGCTGCTCGGTGCCGGACGGGCCCGGGTTGACTCGTCGATCGACCCGGCAGTCGGTGTGCTCCTGCACAAGAAGACCGGCGATCCGGTGGACGAGGGGGAGCCGCTGTGCACGCTTCTGGTGAACGACGAGTCGCGACTGAGCGAGATCCTGGCGCTGATCAAGGACGCGTACGGCATCACCGATGAGCCGGTCTCCGTCCCCTCTTTGATCCTCGACCGGTTGAGCGGCTGACAGTGGGCCTTCCCCCACCCACGCCGCGGCTGGGCTGAAAGGCAGGTTGAATGCACAGGTTCGTGTTCGTGGTGTTGCTGGCTCTGGGACTGATCGCCTGGGTGGAAGTGTTCGCGGCTGCCGGGACAGCGGCCCAGGAGAAATCCACGCGGAGCGACGCCGCCGGCGAGCCCGAAAAGACCGTAGAGCCTGCGCTCAAGAAGAGCGATCAAGGCCATGCCGCGGTCAGGCTCAAGCCCGTGGAGGTTCGCCGCGAATACCGGATCTCGCTGGGCCCATGGTCGACCACGGTATCGGTTCCGGAATCGATCGACCTGTTCGACCTGGCCGATCGAGCCCGAGGGATGGTGGGGGTTGTGGCCATCCTGGGAGTCGCGGTGTTTCTGTCCGAGAACCGCCGCGCCATCTCGGGCCGGGTGGTGGTCTGGGGCCTGCTCCTGCAATGGGGTTTCGCGATCCTGGTGCTGAGGGTTCCCGCCGGCATCCGGGCCATGCGAACCGCCGGAGATGCCGTGGAAGCCGTCCTGGCGTGCGCCCTGGCCGGCGCCGAGTTCGTCTTCGGCAAGGCACTGACCGATGAGAAGGGCCCCGCCGGCTTCGTCTTCGCCTGCCGGCTTCTGCCCACGATCATCTTCGTTGCGGCCCTCTTCGCGGTGCTTTACCACCTGGGTGTGATGCAGTGGATCGTCCGGGGGTTTGCGGTGGTGATGGCATGGCTGATGGGCACCAGCGGCGCCGAGTCGCTGGACGTGGCCGCCTCGGTGTTCCTGGGCCAGACGGAGGCTCCTCTGACCATCCGGCCTTATCTTCCTTCTCTGACGAGATCGGAACTGCTAACGGTGATGACCGCGGGCATGGCCCACGTCTCGGGAGGGATCATGGCCGTTTACTTCAGCTACGGCGTCGAGCCACGACACATCATCACCGCCGTGGTCATGACGGCCCCCGGCGCGATCCTCCTTTCCAAGCTGCTGGTGCCGGAGACCGAGACCCCTGAGACCCTGGGCCACGTTCGACCGGCCGGCGACCGCCCGGATGCCAACGTGCTGGACGCCGCGGCCCGCGGGACGCGAGACGGACTTCACCTGGCGCTCAACATCGCGGCGATGCTGATCGCATTCCTTGGCCTGATCGCCCTGATCAATCTCGGCCTGGGGAAGCTCGGCACGTCGCTCCAGTTGATCTTCGGCTGGATGCTGGCGCCGGTCGCCTACATGATGGGGGTGGCCTGGGAAGACTGCCGCGCCGTGGGCGGGCTGCTGGGCACGCGCACGGTGCTCAACGAGCTGATCGCATATCAGGACCTTGGCCATCTGAAAGAGCACCTGATCAGCCGGTCCTTCGTGATCGCCAGCTTCGCGCTTTGCGGGTTCGCCAACATCAGCTCGATCGGTATCCAGCTCGGCGGCATCGGGGCCCTGGCCCCGGAGCGGCGCCACGACCTTGCCCGGCTGGGATTGCGTGCTCTCCTGGCCGGAACTCTGGCCAACTACCTCTCGGCCTCGATCGCGGGAATTCTCCTATGAGCGTCTCTTCCTCCGAGATCGGGTTGCGGGCGATGGAAGCCGCCGCATTCATCCGGGACGCGGTCCCGGCGGTGCCACGGATCGCCCTGGTGCTCGGCTCCGGCCTGAACTCGCTGGCCGAGGGGCTGACCGACACGGTCGCGATCCCCTACGACCGCGTCCCTCACTTCCCTGCCCCCACCGTGGCCGGTCACCTGGGCAACGTGGTGGTGGGCAAGCTCGACGGCGCCGGGTTGATCGTGCTCCAGGGCCGGTTCCACTATTACGAGGGGCATCCCCTCGAAGTGGTGACGTTTCCCATCAGGGTGCTTCAGTTCCTGGGGGTCCGCACCCTCATCCTGACCGCCGCCACCGGCGGGGTCCGCGCGGACCTCCGGCCGGGGAACCTCGTGTGCCTTTCCGATCACCTGAACCTGATCGGGGCGAACCCGCTCCGGGGCCTGCCCGACGACCGGCTCGGGCAGAGGTTCCCGGACATGACCGAGGTCTATTCCAGGCGGCTGAGGAACCTCGCCCGCGACGAGGGAAAGCGGCTACGGATCAACGTGATTTCGGGTGTTTATGCTTGTCTGCCCGGCCCGAGCTACGAGACGCCGGCCGAGATCCGGATGCTCCAGACACTCGGGGCCGACGTCGTGGGGATGTCCACCGTTCCCGAGGCGATCGTGGCACGCCACGGCGGCATGGACGTGCTGGCCTTCGCCCTGGTGACCAACGCCGCGGCCGGCGTCGTGGGCACGCCGATCAGCCACAAGGAGGTTCTCGAGGCGGGCAAGAAGGCCACGCCCATGCTGGCCAAGCTGATCCGGCGGGTGGTGCTCAAGCTCTCGGGAATCGAGCCCGGCAAGACCGGGCTCACCGGCGAGTTCCCGGTCATGGGCGGCGAGCTCTGAGTTGCGCGACCAGGGCCGGCACATCATAGCCGACCAGGTTCTCGACCACTTCATCGGCGCCCGCCTCCCAGAGCACGTCGGCAGGGTGAGAGGTCGTCAGGCCGACGGCGTACATGCCCGCGGCCTTGGCGGCCTGGATGCCGAAGGCAGCATCCTCGAAGACCACACAGCGGGCGGGATCGACACCCGAACGGGCCGCCGCGACGAGGAAGACCTCGGGGTCGGGCTTGCCGTGGGTGATGTCCTCGAGCGCCGCGATGGCCGCGAACCGGCCGTCGAGACCGCACTCGCGAACGGTCAAGTCGAGGTTCGCCCGCACCCCGCTCGACCCGATCGCCAGCCGCACGCCCGAGGCCGTGAGAGCGTCGAGCGTCTCGCGAATGCCCTCCATGAGCGCGATCTGCCCGCGGGCGATGTCGCGGTAGCACTCCTCCTTGAGAGTCGGAGTGGCGGGCGATCTCGGAGTCGGTGATCGCCTCGCCCAGCAGCCAGCCGGAGGATGCTCGGGTTGGTCATGCCAAAGGTCTCGGTGGACGAACTCGGCGGTGATGCCCAGGCCACTGCGCCGGCTGTGCTCGAGCCAGGCGGCCTGGTGCAGCGCCAGGGTATCGACCAGCACGCCATCGTGATCGAAGATCGCCAGAGACGCCGCATCGCGTCGTGGGCACGAGGTCATCCTCTCGTGAGAACAGGCGGGAAGCCGCAAGGCAGGGAGGTCCGGCCGCGCGTCTACACCGACTCGCAGACCGCGTTGATCTCCTCGACGATCTGCCGCATGCTGATCATCCGGTTCCGGGGATCGGGCTCGAGCATGGGAAGAATCAACGAGCGGAAGAGGGGCGGGGCCTCCGCTGCCATGCCGTGGGGATCGACCGAGCGAATCTGCTCCATGACCTGGAGCACGTGGGGGGCCGCGAATGCCATCTTGCCGGTGATCAGCTCGTAGAGGACAACGCCCAGCGCGAAGACGTCGCTGGCGAACGTGGCCGGCTCGCCGCGCGTCTGCTCGGGAGCCAGATAGCGAGGCGTGCCGAACATGCCCTCGCCCATCTCGGCCATGCCGAGCTCGTCGGTGTCGTCGGGCCGGAGCGGGCGGAGGCGGCGAAGCCTGCGGGCCAGGCCGAAATCGAGGATCTTCACGATCTTCTCATCGCTGACCATCACGTTCTCAGGCTTGAGGTCGCCGTGCACGATGCCGGCCTCGTGGGCGGCGGCCATGCCGGCGGCGAGCTGGCGGCTGATCGAGAGCAGATCGTCCAGCGGCAGCGGCTGGCCTCGCGTCAGGTTCGTCAGCGGCTGACCGGGCACATACTCCATGGCGATGATCGGCACCCCCGCCGTGTCGTCCACCGCGTAGATCGTGCAGACATTGGGATGGTTCAGTGCGGCGGCCGAGCGGGCCTCGGCCAGGGCGGTACTGGGCGTGACCGGGCAGTCGGGCTTGAACACCTTGAGGGCCACCGGCCGGTCAAGCTGAAGGTCGCGGGCCAGGTAGACGCGGGCAAACGTCCCCGAGCCGATCTCGCTTTCCACCAGGTAGTGCGAGAAGAAATGCCCCGGCCGCAGCGCCGCGAATGGGTCGATGCTCGACTGGTCGGGCATCCAGTCCTCGCGGCAGAGCCCGCCCGACTTGAGGGCGGAAAGCACCCGCAGGACTTCCTGGCTCCGCCGACCGACGCTCAGGCCGTGCACGACCTGATACTGAACAAGCCCCTCGGGATCGATGATGAACAGGCCCCGCATCGCGACTTGCTGCCGCTCCTGGTAAACCCGGTACGCCTGCGACACCGAGCCGTCCAGGTCGCTGGCCAGCGGGAAGTTCAGGCCGCCCAGCCCTCCCCGCGCCACCGGAGTCGCGATCCACCGCTCGTGCAGGTCCACCGGGTCGCAACTGATCCCCAGGATGTCGCACTCGTGCCGCTCGAACTCCTCGAACCGCTGGGAAAGCCCGATCAGCTCGGTGGGACAGATCAAGGAAAAATCCCGGGGATAGAACAAGAGCAGCAGCCAGCGGCCCCGGTAGCTTTCCAGCGTCACTCGCGTTCGCGAGGGATCGGGAAACCGCGTGCAGGGCAGGTCGAACGGGGGGGCCGGATTGCCGATGAGAGTCGAGATCATCGCCTGAGACAGGTTCCAAAGCCTTGTTTCGTATGAACTTCTGATCCAACCGGATCACAAGACCATGGCTTCCGCGCCCGCGAACACATAGGCCGTTTCTCGATTCTAAGGACCGCGCCAGTAACTTCTCAATAAGTCCGGGCGGAGGGCTGAGGAAGGTGGCCGTTCCAGGCCAACTTGCTCGGGAATTCCAGGGATAAGACCTCATGCCGTCGCGGAATTGCCCGGACTTATTGAGAAGATACTGGCGATCACGTCCCGGCAAGCAGGTTCAGCAGCTCATCGTGGTTGATCGGCTTGACCAGGTAGTGATCGAAACCGGCCTCACGGGCTCGTCGGCGGTCGGTTATCTGGCCGTAGCCGGAGACCGCGATCAGGATCGCATTCCTGCCGAAGCTCTCCTTGCGGAGCTCCGAAGCAACCTGGTAGCCATCCTTACCCGGCAGCCCGATGTCCAGGACGATGTAGCGGGGCTCATGCTCGCGCGCCTGGGTGATCGCCGACGGGCCGTCGTGGGCGGTGCGCACGTCGTGGCCGAGAAGCGAGAGCAGCTTGGCGAGCGACCAGGCCGCGTCCTGGTTGTCATCGACGACCAGAATTCTGGTAGCCGATTCGTGCCCGGGAGATGTGGCGGATTCGCGGCCGGGCGTGGGTCGCGGCGGGGGCTCCGTGGCGGGAAACCTGAGGGTGAACTCGGTTCCCTGGCCCTGGCCGGAGCTCTTCGCCGCCACGCTGCCGCCGTGAAGCTCGGCAAGGCTTTTCACCAGGGTGAGGCCGATGCCTAGGCCCCCTTCCGACCGGGCCAGTGAACGGTCGCCCTGGGTGAAGAGCTCGAACATGTCCGGGAGCTTCTCAGGCGGTATGCCGATGCCGTTGTCCCGCACCCGGATGACGATGGATTCCTCCTCGTGCCGGGCGGTGAGCCAGATCCGTCCGCCGGGAGGGGTGTACTTGGCGGCGTTGGTCAGAAGATTGACAACGATCTGTTCCAGGCGCGTGGGGTCGGCTTTTATCCACAGGGGTTCCGGCGCGAATGAGACGGTGAGCTGGTGGCCTCGCTCCTCGATGAGCGGACGGACGGATTCGATCGCCCGATCGAGCACTCGCGAAGCGTCGAGATTCTCCATGCGCAGCTCGATCGTTCCTCGAGTGATCCGGGAGACGTCCAGGAGGTCGTCGATCAGCTGCCCGAACTGCTTGATCTGGCGGGTGATCACCTCATGCACCCAGGGGATCTCGGACCGAGCATCCGGGAACTCGAGGAGCTGAACGGCGTTGCCCACCGAGGCAAGGGGATTTCTCAGCTCATGGGCGAGCATTGCCAGGAACTCGTTCTTTCTCCGGTCGGCCTCTTGCAGCACGACTTCGGCCTGCTTCCGGTCCTCGATATCGGTGCATGTGCCGAACCACCTCACGATCTTGCCCTCGTGATCCCGGATCGGCGTCCCACGCGTCTTGAACCAGCGGTACGATCCATTTGCAGCCCTGATGCGATACTCCACATCGTAAGCGGCCCGATCCTGGACGGCCGCCGCCCACTGGGACCGGGTTCGCTCGCGGTCGTCCGGATGAATGACGAGCTGGAGCCAGGCCAAACCGAGCTGCTCTGCTTCAGGAATTCCGGTGTAGTCGACCCACTGACGGCTCAGGTAATCGCAGCGACCATCGGCGGTGCACGTCCAGAAAAGCTGCTGAACGTTGTCGGCAAGTGCGCGGTACCTGTTCTCGCTGGCCCGGAGCGCCTCGGCCTGCCGGGCGATCTGGTCGATGTGATCGCGGATCTGGTACTGCCGGCGCCGGTCACGCAAGGCGGCCTGAACGGCGGTGACCAGCGTGGACACCTCGACGGGCCGCTTCATGAGCGTCATGTGGCCGAGAGAAAGCATCGCGCGAGTTCGTTCGGCCGACTCCTCCCCGGCGGCGGTGAGGACGATGAGCGGCAGGTCAGACCACGTAGGCTGGGCACGGAGCACCGAGCCGAGACGGTCACCGCCACTGCCTAGGATCGCCTCCTCCGTGAGAATCGCCGCCCCCGCCCCCCGCACTGCCTCATCACAGACCTCGTCGATGCTCGTGCAGGGATGAGTGAAGATTCCGGCCTGGAGCAGGATCTCACGGCTCAGAGTGCAGTCCTTACGGGTGGGAAGAAGGAGAAGCACCCGGTCTTGCAGTTCCCGCGGTTCGTGATCACTCATCGCGCGGTCTCATGAACGGTTCTGGGGAGCCGAGAAAACTGGGGTTGCCGGTGAGCACGCCCTGGAACTCACGGAGGGGGTTGCCGACGTGAAGGCCCGAGCCGTCCATCCAGAGCTCGCGGATTCCCCGTTCGTGGGGACCGCTTCGCTTCTTCAGGACCGAGATCGCCTGCCGCACGCTGCCGGCCGCCTCGAAGTAGCGGAGCAGGATCACGAGGTCGGCAAGGTAAGAGGCGTCGATCGCGGTTTTCATCTCGCCGAGGAACCCATGTTGAGCGGCGATCAGGAAGGTCACGATTCCCTTGTGCCCCAGGTAGGTCAAGAGCTCGTGGAGCTGGATCTCGAGGAATCGCTCCTCGGGCATTGCGTTCATGTAGGAATTGATGCTGTCGATCACGATGACGCGGGTTGGCTTGTTGTCCTGCCGGTTCTCGGCGGCGCGGCGCACGGTGGACGCAAACTCACCGGGCGACAGCTCTCCCGGGTCCACGGGCTGGATGACGATGGTGCCCGCATCGACGTGCTCTTGCAGGGGCATCCCCATTCCGGCTGCGCGCTTGAGGATCGTGTCCAGCCGCTCGTCGAAGGCGAAGATGGCAGCCCGCTCGCCACCCGCCGCGGCCATCAAGGCGAAGTGCATGGCCAGCGACGACTTGCCGACGCCCGCCGGCCCCAGCAGCAGTGTGCTCGTCCCGTGATCGATTCCACCCCCCAGCAGCTCGTCCAGACCCTGAATTCCACAGTTCAGCCGACCGTGGAGCGGCTGGGCTGTCGCGTGGTCGGCCGCGACAAGCCTGGGAAAGACCTGCAGGCCGCCCCGGCCGATGATGAAATCATGGAAGCCCCCCCGATACGAGCGGCCGCGTATCTTCACCACCCGGAGTCTCCGCCGCTCCGCGCCGTACTCGAGAGAGAGCTGCTCGAGACGGATGACACCGTGGGCAATGCTCTCGAGTTGAAGATCGGCGACCCCGGAGGTGAAGTCGTCCAGGAAAAGCACGGTGCAGTGCCGGCCGGTGAAGTACTGCTTCAGGGCGAGGACCTGCCGGCGATATCGCAGCGATCCCTGGGCAAGGAGCCGCATCTCCGAAAGGGAATCGATCACCACCCGCGACGGCCGCACGCGCTCGATCTCGGCCAGGATCGCCTTGGTGGTGGCACCAAGCTCCATCTCGTAGGGCTTGAACATCGTGTACTGGTTGTCCAGCTCGAGCTCGGCTTCGGAGGCCACCAGCTCCACGACCTCGATACCTTCGAGCGACCAGCCGTGCGACCGGGCCACAGCGAGAAGCTCTTGCTTCGTCTCGGAGAGAGTGACACACAGGCACCGCTCACCCTTCTGCACTCCCGTGAGGAGATACCGGAGCGCAAGCGTGGTCTTGCCGGCGCCGGGGTTCCCTTCCACGAGGTAGAGTCGATCCGCCGTGAGCCCTCCAAGGAGGATCTCATCCAGCCCCGCCACCCCCGTCTCGACCAATGGCCTGTTCTCGCTGGGCAGCTCCTCGTTCATGAATGGATGCTCCGGCAGTAATCGCGCTTCCCATCGTCGGGCCGCGGCAATCTCGAGTGAACTTCGAAGATACTTGGACAAAATCGATCACACCAGAAGGAGGGCACGATCGTGAAGAGAATTTCAAAAAGCGATTGACTGCCTTATATCAAAAGTGGAAAGGGATGTGTGAGCCAATTTCGTCACCTTGGGAAAGATGGAGCCTCTCATGGTTCCGGTTGACGAGGAAGGCGAGCCCGAGCGAGTCCGCCTTCGCGCTTTAATCAGATCGCGATGACCCGATCGCGAGCGGTGACGGTCCACTCACCCTCAACCCGCCCTCCGGCAATGACGTAGGCGCGTCGGTGGAGCGCGGTGGTGGGGCAGATGTGAGTGGGGATGGCCAGAACCCATGTGCCCACCGGATAGCGATCGGCCGCGGGGGTCTCGACGACCAGGTGCTCCTCGCTGTGGCCCACGAACTCCGGCCGCGGGACGTCGATCAGGTGCACGCGCGGACCGGCCGGGTCGGCGGCGACGGCCTGGTGGCCAAGATCGAGGCAGATCCGGCCGGGGCGCGGCTGGCTCACCACCCGGGTGAACAGGAGGGCGGCAGGTGTGAACGGCAGGTCGGGGAAGCGGCTTGCGTAGCCGTGATCATGGAAGACGATCGTGCCAGGCGAGCACTCCAGGCCGGGGACGTCGAGACTGGCATGGATCGGGAAGCTCGGCGTGCCTCCGAGCACCAGGCGCGGTACGGCGAGCCCCTGGCGAAGGAGCCGGTCGCGAAGCGCAAGCGTCTTCTCCTGGCAAGCCCGCACGGAGCTCGTCCGGGCCTGGATGTCCGTGTCATTGATGTGGCCGTCGTAGGCGTGCAAACCGTCGGGTGCGAGGTTGGGCAGCCGGGCGATCAGCGCGTAAAGGTCCGCGGCCGGCTCGCCGGGATCGATGCCCGTCCGGCCCATGCCGACCTCGAGATCGACCAGCACCGGAACCGAGCGATCCAGGGAGGCCGTCGCCTGGGAGAGGGCCCGGGCCGAGTCGGGATGATCGACCAGGGCCCGGAACACGGTGCTGCGATAGCCGCGGACCAGGCGCGGCAAACCGCGCCAGGTTCGGTCCCACCAGCGGATAGGCCACCAGCACGTCGGTTCCGCCTGCCGCGGCCACCATCTCGGCCTCGGCGATCGTGGCGCACTTGTACTTGTGAACGCCCAGCTCGCCGCTCAACCGAACGACCTCGGCCATCTTGTGCGTCTTGACGTGCGGCCTGAGCCGGTCGGTACCTCGGGCCATGGCAATCATGCCCTCGAGGTTCCGGCGGACCAGGTCACGATAGACCAGGAGCGAGGGGCTGAGCAGCTCGGCGGGGTTGTTCAGGGCATACGTCGGATCCATGGTGATCTCCGGGCAAGGAGCCAACGGTCTCAATGAGTTGGCCTTTTATAAAAGAAAAGAAGAGAGAAAAAAAAAAAAAAGATATAAAAAAAAAATAAGAAGAAGAACAAAGAAAAAAAAAAAAGAAAGAAAGAAAAAGAGAAAAAGAAAGAAAAAAGGAAAAAGGACCGCCAAGCCGCGGGCGGTGCGAGAAGCGGAGACTAACGTAAAAAAAAAGAAAAAAGAGAGAAAACAGAGAAAGAGAAAAGAATAGATCAAGAGAGCCCTAACTATAGGAGCGACTCTTTGAGTAAACAGAAGGTGTGACAGGGGATACAGAAAGGGTGAAAGGATCGAAAAGGAAGAAAAGATAGGCGGTGGAAAAGGAGAAGAATGAGTAGGTAAAAAGATTGGCATGAAAGAGATAGATATGATGGTAGTAGAGAAAATAATAGAAGTAAAAGGGGAGGAGGGTAAGATCGATGACGACGCGAAGAGGTCCTTACGGCGACGGCGCAAGGACCTGGGCAGAATGCATAGCGAAGGAGCGACCTTCGAGAGAGAAAAGGCCTGGCATGTGTGCAGTGGACACAGCTCAGGGCGAGGTTCGAGAGCTAATCGCTCCCGCCGTGCTGCCTGGCGACGATGTGGTCGACATGGTCCGAAGCCTGGAAGCGGATTGAGGGAGGAGGCAGTATATTCGCAGCGATAACGAGCACGCCGCCGTGTTTGCCGCTCGGCGTCCGTCATTAGCGGACCTTAAGGCCAGACTCTTTGAGCGAGAGGCAGGCTTTGGACTGGAGGATCATGAGCTCGTCGTTGACTCGGATATACTCCTCAAGCACTGCTCGCTCATCGGGGGACAGGGTTCCCTCCGCGGCTTTGGCCGAAAGCATGTCGACTGTCCCCCGGTCGGTGGCATCAAAGTCGAACTTCAGGATCGCCCGATCAACCTCGGGCGAGAGGTTGCCTTGTTCCGGTTTTGCGATCCGGCTCCAGATGGCTGAAGCCGTCTTGTTCGGTGTCAGGGTTGACTCCATTCGGCGTCCTTTTCGTAAAGAGGCGTGGAGTTTTAGATACCATAGATTAGGTCAGGTTGCTGCCTCACGCCAGGAGGAACTTCGACCGTCCGATCACTGAGGAGGGAGCCGCCATGGCTCTGCGCCGCCGCCCCGTTCACGTGGCCACCATCTCACCGCGACCCTCCGCCGGCGCTGATACGGCCGAGGGGACCGAGCGGCTGATGAAGGAGGCGGAGCTCTACCTCGAGCGCGCGGCGCGGATGGGGGCGGACCTCACGGCGTTCACCGAGATCTATGCCCAGCTCGCGCTGGCCGACCCGTATCATCACCCCGAGCCCAGCGACGGTGCCACGCTGAACCGGGTGCGCGAGCTGCGCGAAGGCACAAGATGATCATTGTCTGGCCGCGCCTCGAGTACGATCCGGCGCGGAAGATCCGCAACACTTCGCTGTCTCCGGTACTTCCCTCTGCGCAGGCCGCAGAGCCTGTGCTGGCCGACAGGCTCGTGGCGAGAGCCATCTGGAGGAGGAACTCGCGGCGAGAGCTCCAGGCCGGCGCGACCGTGGTGGTCTTCATGGATCAAGCGACCTCCTGGCCCGCAAGAGAGCCGCACCAGGCCGTCGAGCGGGAGCCCGAAGGCGCCCGGGAACTGCGGTCATCTTGTTTTGGGCGGCAGCAAACCGACCACCGCCGCGGTCATGGCCTTGATGCCGGTGGCGATGCTGGGGGCGGGCTCGGGATGGTACAGGGCCGAGTGCAGGACCGGGAGGTCGGTTCCCTTGGCCTTGGCCTCGGCGATCCGCTCGGGGGAGATGGTCCCCAGCCAGAACATCATGATCGGCACGTTCCCCTCGGCGTAGAGGGCGAAGTCCTCGGCCCCCATGACCGGGTCGGTCGGTTTCACATGCTCGGCCCCCAGGGCCTTGGTCAGGAAAGGCACCACGCGCTCGACCAGCTCGGGGCGGTTGATGGTCGCCGGGGTGTACTCCTCGACCTCGACGGTCGGGGCAGGGGCCTTGTGGGCCTCGGCCAGGGCCTTGACCCTGCGTTCGATGCCCTCGATGAGCTGGAGCCGGACCTTCTCGGAGAAGGCCCGCAGGGTGAGCTGGAGCTTGACCTCGTCGGAGATGATGTTGTGCTTGGTTCCTCCGTGAATCGAGCCCACGGTCACCACGGCCGGCTGGATCGGCTCGACCTCGCGGCTGACGATCGTCTGGAAGTCGAGAATGGCCAGCGCCGCGAGCACGATCGGGTCCACCGTCCGGTGCGGCCAGGCGCCATGGCCTCCCTTGCCCCGGATCGTCACCTTCAGCGAGGTCGAGCTGGCCAGCAGCGGGCCCAGGGCGGAAGCAGACGTCGCCGATCAGCTCAGCTGGCGTGGCAGTGCAGGGCCAGGGCGAAATCGGGCTTGGGGAACCGCGAATAGAGACCATCCCTCAGCATGTTGCGGGCCCCGCCAGCGGCTTCCTCGGCGGGCTGGGCAACCATCACCACCGTGCCGCTCCATCGATCCCTGTGCTCCCCCAGCCACCGCGCCGTGCCGGCGAAGCAGGTCATGTGCACATCGTGTCCGCAGGCGTGCATCACGCCGACATCCCGGCCGAGGTAGTCTCGCGCCTGAATCTTGCTGGCGTAGGGCAGGCCCGTTTGCTCGATCACCGGGAGCGCGTCCATGTCGGTGCGGACCAGCAGGACCGGGCCGGGCCCGTTCTCGATGACCCCCACGACCCCGAGCTTGCCCACGCCGGTGGCGACCTTCGCGCCCGCCTTCTTCAGAGCCTCGGCCATCGTCGAGGCCGTCTCCACCTCCTGGTAAGACAGCTCGGGATGGGCATGCAGGCGGGTATACAGTCCTACCAGGTCATCGCGCTGGGCGGCGAGCCAGGCATCGTTCGCTCCCGCGGGGGCCGGCGGCTGTTCCGATCGGGCGTTCGAGTGCGACAAAACAAGGGCGAGCGGGAGCAGCAGGATGGCAAGCGCGCGAGCCATGAATCAGGTCTCCAACGTGCATGGGCCGGCGGTTCCGGCCCGGCCGGTTTGCGCCTGGCTCCGGATCACTCGTATCCCGTCTGTTTCTGCCAGGCCATGGCCTTGGCATGCTCGGCCTCGGGAATGCGCCCGCATCTCTGGTAGATCACGGAGAGAGCGGTGTAGCTGAAGGCGTCGTCAGGCTCCAGCTCGACGACCCTCTTGGCATGCGCAATGGCCTTGTCGCTCTCGGCAAGGTCGGCGAACAGCTTGGCCAGCATCCCGTGGCCGATGGCGAAGGCGGGATCGAGACCCACCGCCTCCTCGAGCTTGGCGACAGCCCCGGGCTTGTCGCCGGAATCGCGAAGGTTGACGGCGGCATCGTACAGTTCATTGGCGGTCGGCATGAGCGCTCTTCCTGTCGGTCCTGGGTGCGTGTGCAGGCAGCTCCCCGTGGTCACAGTCCCAATTGTAGGGCAGGGGCCCCGGCGCCGCCAGCGGTAGCATGCGTTTCTGGCCTGCAGTTCGAACTTCCGGCGGCAGACGACCGTACGAGAAGGCAGGGGCTGTCAGCCGACACCGCAGAAACTGTTCGTGGGCGCAGCATCAGTCGATGGTTCCGCAGGCGTCCGGCCACCTCGAGATCACGGCTCTCTCGCCTTTCTGGGCGGGATCGCGTACAGTGTACGAATCGTACTGTGGCACGGGACATCCTCGAGTGGAGAAGGCCGATGCGGCTGGCATATGCTGACACGGGAAGCCCACCGGTTGTGGTACTGATTCATGGGTTTCCGCTCAGCCGTGAGATGTGGGTGGAGCAGTTCAAGGCGATCGGCTCCACGTATCGCATCATCGCTCCGGACCTGCGGGGACACGGCGAGACGGAGTGTCCCGACGGCGCCTACACGATGGACGAGATGGCCGATGACGTGGTGGAGCTGCTCGATCGGCTGGAGGTGAGAGAACCGGTCGTGATCGGCGGCCTGTCGATGGGGGGATACGTGGCTCTCTCGCTGGTCGTGCGTCATGCCGAGAGGGTCCGTGGCCTGATCCTGATCGACACCCGTGCCGCGGCCGACACGCCCGAGGCGGCCCGGGTGCGCGAGGAGACGGCGCGAACGGTGCTTCGGGAGAGAAGCAACCAATCGATCCTCGAGGCGATGGTGCCGCGTCTCTTCAGCAAGACGATCCTGGAGAAGCATCCTCAGCGCGTGGAGCCCTTGCTGGCGGTCATGCAGCGGACCTCGCCCCAGGGAGTGGCGGGAGCCCTGCGGGGCATGGCGGTCCGTCCGGACCGGAGGGGCGACCTGGCACAGATCGCGGTTCCCACACTCGTGATGGTTGGCGAGGACGACGTGATCTCTCCGGTCCCCGAGGCCCGCGAGATCGCCGCCGCCATCCCCCACGCCCGGCTGGTGGTGATTCCCGCGGCGGCACACCTGTCTCCCTATGAAAACCCGTCCGCCGCCAACGAGGCGATCCTCCGGTTCCTGAAGGACCTGAGCCCGCCGCACCGCGAGAGCGAGGCGGAACGGCCTGATCCTCGTGCGATCGATCGCTCGGCCCGGGGGCGTGACTCGCCGCCCCGCCGGTCTTGCCTGGAACGTGCCATGTGCGCAGCCGCGGAAGAAAGCCTGATCACCACCCCCGCCCAGCTCCTGGAGCTGGTCAGCCACATCCGCACCGCGGGCCGGTTTGGCTTCGACACCGAGTTCGTCTCCGAGGACACCTTCGAGCCCGTGCTCTGCCTCATCCAGGTGGCGACACGCGATCGGCTGGCGGTGATCGACCCGCAGGCGGTGCGTGACCTGGACCCGTTCTGGGACCTGGTGCACGACCCATCGCTCGAGGTGGTGATGCACGCGGCCGGTGAAGACATGAGGATCTGCTTGCTCCGCACCGGCGCGGTCCCGCGACGCATCTTCGACGTCCAGATCGCGGCGGGACTGGTGGGTTACAGTTACCCGCTCTCGCTGGTGAATCTGGTCTTTCAGGTTCTCCGGTTTTCGCTCCCCGGCAGCGAGACGCGTACCGACTGGCGGCGCAGGCCCCTGAGCGCAGGGCAGCTTCGCTACGCGATGGATGATGTGCGATACCTTCTCCCCCTGGCCGACCACCTCGAAGCCGAGCTGAGGCAGATGGGACGCACGGACTGGGCCGAGGCGGAGTTCGCCGGTTTCCTTGCCGCCGTTGAAAACCGGGCCGACGCAGAGCGATGGCGGCGGCTGCCGGGCCTGCACCAGCTCAGCCGGCGCGGGCTGGAGATGGCGCGGCGGCTTTCCGCCTGGCGCGAGGACGAGGCCAGCCGGCTGAACCGGCCCCTCCGCCAGGTCATGCGGGACGACGTGCTGATAGCCATCGCCAGGCGGCAGCCCTCCAGCCGCCGCGACCTCGAGGCCCTGCGCGACTTCAACCGGCCCGGCCTGCTCAGCAAGAGCCATGCCATCCTGGCCGTACTCGACGAGGCCCGCGCGGTGCCCGACGAGCTGCTTCCGCTGCCGCCCCAGCGCCCGGACGACAGCCCCGGCGCCTCGACGGTCGCCAATCTCCTTTCCGCCGCTCTCGCTCAGCACTGCACGCAGAACAAGATTGCCGGCTCGCTCCTGGCCAACGTCTCGGACCTAAGGCATCTGATCCGCTGGTACCTGGAGGGCCGGCCCGAACACGATCGCCCGGGGCTCCTGGAAGGCTGGAGGGGCGAGCTCTGCGGCGCCTTGCTGCTCGAGGTCCTCGAGGGCCGGAGGACCTTCCGGGTGGTCGATCCGGGCAGCGAGTTCCCGGTCGCCGTCGAGCCGGCCCGGGCCGGCGGGGCCAGCGTGTCGCAGGAAACCTGAGGCGATGCCAAGAACAATCTCGTGCTTCACCAACAGCTACGGCGCCTCGGGCGTCTGGACGGCCGTCGAGCGGATCCGGGAAACGGGCATCAGCCATCTGGAGCTGGCCCTTCGCGGGCATAACTTTGGCGGCCTGGTCATCCCCGAGTCCGCGGTGATCACCGAGCGGGCCGACGATGACACCGCCCGATCGTTCGTCGACCACCTGCACAAGCATGCGGCTGGGCGATCGCCGGCGGCCGCCGCAGGCTTCGACCCTGGCCATCGAGACCCACAAGGGACCCACCCAGAACGCCGCGTCGATGCTCGCGCTCTTGACCGAGGTCGAGCATCCCAACGTCCGGCTCAACTTCGATACCGGCAACATCGCGTATTACAACCGCGGCGCCGACCCGTGCGCCGAGCTCGAGCAGGTCAAGCACCTGGTTCACAACGTTCATCTCAAGGACAATCGCGGAGGCTTTGAGGACTGGTACTTCCCGGCCGTGGGCGACGAAGGCAGCGTCAACTTCGTCCGGGTTCGCGAGATCCTCGACGGCGTCGGCTTCCAGGGCCCGTACACGATCGAGATCGAGGGCATAGGCGGCGAGCCCGAGCCCGGGCTGGAACTACGGCAAGAGCGGATCGCCCGGAGCGTGAAACACCTGGCTTCCTGCGGCTTCTTCGATGCCTGAGCAACCGTGCCCTTCCTGTCCAGCCCAGGGTCCGGTTCCCTGATTTCGAGCTCTCTCTTGGCTCTCGAATACACCAGCCGGATCGGGTAGATGCCCACCGGCGAATCAGCACCCGGCCCGAACCCGGAACAGATCAGGCCGGGCGGGGCTGCCGAGCAGGATGATCAGCCTCACATGTAGCGAGGTTCCTCCGCGGTCACGAGATCGCGATGCCGGGCGTGTTTCACCTCAGGATCGTCCCCGGAGATGCTGAACCAGTTGGCCGAACGCTGCAGGTGGCCGTGGTCCACGGGGTTGAGGCCGAGCCAGACCAGGTCGCGAACCGTCTGGTAGTCTTCGCGATCGTCGCGATCCATGACGGAACGAACGAGGTCCAGAGCCGTGCCTGCGCCCTTGACCAGCCCGTTGGCCGTCCGGACGAAGAAGGCGGTGACGAGGTTGTCATCCTGCCCGTCGATCGGGCCGAGGTGAGTGAGGCTGAGTCTCTCCAGGTGCTCGACCGGGTCGGGCACCTCGGTGGTGGTTTCCGTGAGGCTGACGCGGGCCAGCGCGGCCCGGGCCTCGGTGAGCTCTTGTGCCAGGACCGGCGCGTTCATGCGGAGGCACGAGGCGGCATGCGAGTGCCCCTTCAGGCGGTCCAGGCCCACGATCCGGGCGATCCCCCGGCCGGTGCGCTTGAAGTCCTCGACGAAATCCAGCAGCGTGGCCGCCGTGGTGTGGTCGATCAAGGTCACCAGGTCGGTGATGTGCAGGCAGACGGAAGAGACGCCGCTGGGGACCCGCCCCAGCTCGTCTTCGAGGTGAAGAGCGTTGAAGCAAACCAGGGGACGGCCGAAGACGAGATGGTACGTTTCACCCACCGCGCCGCGTTGCACGACCGGATTGCGGAACAGCTCGCCAGTCTGCACCAGCCATCTCCGGGCGGCCAGGCCGAAGGGCTCGTGTCCATCGGAACGACCACGGACAACCTTGGCCTGGATGGCGGCTTCGAGTACCAGTTTCGTCACGATTCCCGCGGCAATGCCCCAGAGCAGGTCGGTCGAGACCGTGACCAGGACCGTGGCCGTGAACACGAAGAGCTGCTCGCTGCCGATGTGGGCGATGTGTTTCCACACGCGGGGAGCGCACAGCTTGTAACCGGTGTAGAGCACGATGGCGCCGAGGACGCTCAGGGGCATCATGTTGATCACGTTCCGGCCGATCACGATGTACAGGATCAGGAACATGGCGTTGTAGAAGTTGGCCCACTGCGTTCGTCCCCCGGCGACGATCGAGGTGGTGCTCTTGACGCCGCCGGGAATGATCGTCAATCCGCCGACCATGCTGGAGCACATGTTCGAGACGCCCATCGCAAAGAGCGTGCGGTTCGGGTCCGACTTGCGGCGGAAGGGATCGATCTTGTCGATCGCGGCGATCGTGGCCAGCGACTCCACCCCGTCGATGAGCGTGAGCGTCAGCACCACGGTGAAGACGCCCCACCAGAGCGATCGGTCGGCCAGAACGCCCGCAGAAATGGGGAGGCACGATGCCGTGCTTGAACGGGTGGGCAGGGAGGTCGATCAGGTACTTGGAATCCAGCCCCATGATCTGACCCATGATCAGGCCGAAGACGGCCGCGAAGACCTGCGGCGGCACGACCTTCAGCCACTTCGACCTTCAAGGAAGCGAGGATGAAAATGAGAGCCAGGGAGGTGATTCCCAGGATGAACACCTTCGGCTCCATGTTCAGGAGTTCCGAGGGGGTCTCGGCCACGATCCCCCAGAATTCGTGAGCGTGGAAGGAATGTCCCAGCATGAGGGGAAGCTGCTTGGCGATGATCAAGAGGCCGATCGAGGCGAGCATCCCCTCGACGACGGAGGAAGGAAAGACCGCACTGAACTTGGCGGCCTTGAAGTACGCCAGGGCAAGCTGCACCAGCCCCGTCAGGCAGATGGCGACGAGCAAGAGCGGATAGCCGACCGCCAGGTCTCCTTTGCCCAGGAGCAGCATTCCCCCGAGCAACGCCGGCGCCAGGCCGGCCGCCGGTCCGCTGATGGTCACGTAGGAACCGCCCAGGAACGGCAAGACGAGTCCGGCGATGATCGCCGAGATGAGCCCGCAGATCGGGGGCGCGCCGGAGGCGACGGCGATCCCCAGGGAAAACGGTACGGAAACCATGGAAACGACGAGCCCGGCGAGCATGTCGTGGCGCCAGTGCTTCAGTCCAGCCAGACCATTCCGCGGCGTCTCGTGCGCCGCGAGTCGCTTTGTCTTCCATAGGTCATCACTCTCCCGAAAGTCGATGGAACGTGAGGGCAAGAAAGAAGGGCAAGAGATCGCACGGCTCGGAGGCGATCGCCCCTGAGAAGGAGCGGTGCGTAAGAGTAGACCATCAGCCGAGGGCCGGCGCCAGGGTCAGACGCGGCCAGTCATGAGCAGTCAACTCTCTTGGGGTGGGCTCCGGGGTGATCGGCATCGACCCATCGACAAGGAATGATGTGGGGGGAGAAATGAGCTTGATCGCAAGACCAGCGAGCCGACGTCGCGCTCTTCAGCCAGGGCCGGACAGGCACCCGACCCAATCCTCGAGCCCCTCTTCCTCTGTCTCGTTATCCGCCGCCTCGGCGCGGTCGAAAGAACCTTGGTCGTTCCCTTCCTGGGGACCGGGTGCAAGCGCATCGGGTTGGCACGGTAGGCCGACGAAGGAGTGTGATCGCGCGGCCCACGCGACGGATGTCGCGCAGAGCCGCTCGAGAGGCGCCCGATCGCGCGGAAGCGCGGCGGGCAGCGACGCCAGAAACAACAAGATCAACGTCGGCAGGGGCATGACGCGACTGCTTACGGGAAGAAAGACTATGGGTTTGAGAGTTCAGACCCCCTGGCCGCGGGGGGCCTCCACTCCCGACTGGCATCGTCCTAACCGTTGCCGCGGCCTCTGCCATCTCTCTCGACACGGCTCAAGGACATGGCCTCGAGATCGTGAGACGCCGGATCGAGTGAGTCCCCACACCGACTGAGGCTCAGGCTCTCGAGGTCTTCATTGCGGTCGGCTGGAGGTGCTGCGGGGAGCACGTCCGCCTGTTCCTGGAGTCTTGCCGTTGACCTTTTGCTTGGCGGCCGCGGCGGAACGGGCTCGTTCCACCGCATCCAGCAGCCCGGTCAGGCGCGAAAGGGGATTGGGAAGCGAGAAGGAGAGGTGCATGAGATTCTCGAGGTTTGGATGCCGACGAGGCGGTTCTTTGCCTGCGCACGAGGAACGCCTCGTCGTCATTGGACACGATCACGCTTCATCAGGCTTATCTAACGCACGAGTGAGTCGGAATGACTCGCATCACTTATAGAAGGCACATCGCGTGCCGTGACCTGAATGCCCGGTCGGAAGATCCCACGTAACTCCTTGGTGCGCAAAGCATTGATTTCGGCGACTGGATCAGCCGGAGCGGCTCCGCCTTCCTGGCTGACCCCAGCGGTCTGCAAAGACTTGCAGGAGAGGGCCCGCAGTCCCCCATTTGGTCTGCAAGAAATTGCGGTCCGGAAAATTCTTGCAGGTACATCCGCGAGCGGCGGAGATGGAGTGGCGGAGGAATGAGGAAAGCGTCTCAGGGCCCCGGGGCGTCGGCAAGAGCGTCGATCACCCTGGTTGCGGGGCGGGATCGAGCTACTGAAGAGTGTAGCGGTTCATCTTGTAGTGCAGGGTCCGCACGCTGATGCCGAGGAGTTGAGCGGTCCGTTCGCGATGGTGATTGCACTGCTCCAGGGCGGCGAGAATCGTGGCCTTCTCGACATCAGCGACAGCGGCCTCGAGCGTCATCACCTCGGGTTTGGGGGGCTCGTGGGTTGCGGCTGGCCAGGTGATGTTGACCGGGTTCTGCCTCGTGGGATGCATCTCCTTGGGCAGGTCGTCAAGGTGGATGGTGGGGCCCTCCACGGTAACGACCAGTCGCTCCATGCAGTTTTTCAACTGGCGGACGTTTCCCGGCCAGGAGTAGTCGCAGAGGGCTCGCATGGCGGCGCCGGCGACCTGTTTCGGCTCGCGGCCGTGGCGCGACTGGGCCCACCGGATGAAGTGCTGGGCAAGCAGCGGGATGTCGTCTCGCCGCTCGCGGAGGGGAGGCACCCGCAGGGGGATCACGTTGAGTCGATAGTACAGGTCCTCGCGCATCTTGCCGCTGGCGACCAGCCCGTCGACATCCTGATGCGTGGCCACCACGAGCCGGACGTCCAGAGGCACCATGACGCCGCCGCCGAGCCTCCGGACTTCTCGGGTCTCGAGGACCCTGAGGAGGTCGATCTGCGTCTTGCTCATCATCTCGCCGACCTCGTCCAGCAGGAGCGTCCCTCCTCGGGCCATCTCGAACCAGCCGGCCTTCTGCCGCTGGGCGCCCGTGAAGGCTCCCTTCTCGTACCCGAACAGCTCGCTCTCGATCAGTCCTTCGGGAAGGGCCCCGAAATTGGCGGCGACGAACGGTCCTTCCCGGCGCGGGCTGAGGTTGTGGATGGCTTTCGCGACGAGTTCCTTGCCGGTGCCGCTTTCCCCCTGGATCAGGATGGTGACATCGGTTTCGGCGACCTGGCGGATTCGCGCGAAGACGTCGCGGATGGCCGCCGACTGGCCGATCATCTCGGGGATCTCCCCCGCCACGGCCAGCCGTTCCCGCAACCGGCGGTTTTCCTGCTTGAGACGATAGTGCTCGAACGCGTTACGCACCTGCAGCCGCAGTGTGCCCAGGTCGATCGGCTTGCTCAGGTAGTCGTGGGCGCCGAGCCGCATTGCCTCGACGGCCGTCTCGATCGTGCCGTGGGCCGTGATGACGATGATCAGCGTTTCCGGCCGTTCGTCCTTGATGGTGCGAATCAGGTCGATCCCGGAGTTGCTCCCCGGCATTTTCAGGTCGGTGAGCACCAGGAGATGGCCGATCTCGCGGAACAACTGCATTGCCTCCTCGGCGTCCTTTGCCGTGGAGATCGCGTACGATTCGCACTCGAGTGCGCGGGCCAGGCCGGTCCGGATGTTGGGCTCGTCGTCCACGATCAGGATGGGGAAGGTCTCGGTGTTCATGGCAGGGCGGCGCTCCCGTTGCGCCCGTTCATCGGAAGGGTGATCGAGAAGGTCGTTCCCTGGGAATTGGTCCGGAAATCGAGCTGCCCTCGGTGCTGGCGAACCAGCTTCTCCGCCAGCGCCAGGCCCATGCCGGTCCCGCTCCCCTTGGTGGAAAAGTAGGGGCGAAAGATGTGGTCCTGGATCTCGGGCGGGATGCCCGGTCCGCTGTCGCGCACCACCACGCGGAGCTTGCCTCCATCGACCCGGGCCCCCAAGCGTCAGGTCACCCCCTTCGGGCATGGCCTCCAGAGCGTTGAGCACCAGGTTGAGCACGGCCTGCTCGATCTTTTCCGGGTCGAGCTCGACACGAGGCAGAGCCTGCTCGGCGCGGAGAAGCTCGAGGCGGACCCCCTGACCGGCGGCCTGTGGGAGAGATCAGCCGGGCGACGTCCGCGAGAACTTCCTGCACGTCGGTCAGCTTCAATCGGAGTCGATCCAGGCTGGCGAAGTCCTGGAAGCTCGAGAGCGTATTGTTGAGCCGGCGGACTTCGGTCTTCAAGACTCCGATCAGCTCGGCGGCCTGTCGATCGGCCGAGTCGCCTCGGAGCCGCTCCTCGAGCAACTGGACGTGGATGCTCAGGGCCGTCATGGGGTTCTTGATCTCGTGCAGGAGGCCGGAGGCCAGGGTGCTGAGACTGGCGAATTGCTCCATCCGCCACATCTGTTCCTTCATCAGCATGCGCTCGGTGACGTCGCGGAGATGGATGACGCAGCCGATGGTCGCGCTGCGCATGTCCTTCAGCTCCAGCGCGCTGGCCACCAGGCGGCGGACCCGGCCGGCTCGATCCAGAACCAGCTCGCGATCGCCGGCGGCTCCCCTCCGCTCCGTGACCGGCCGGCACAGTTCCTCGAGCGGCACCTCGGCCGTGGAGATGCTGGCGATCGGCTGGCCGATGGAATCGACGTCGACGCCGATCAGGTCGATCGCGGCCGAATTGATGCTCGTGATGATCCCCCGCTGATCGGTGGTGATGACCCCGTCATTCAAGCTCGAGAGAATATTGTGGGCCAGCAGCTTCACCTGGTGCAACGTCCGCCGGATGGCGAGCTGGCGCTGCTGCAGCCAGAGCGTCGCCAGGGTGCAGAGCAAGAGCACGACCGAGGCCAGCGACCGGACGATGATCCGTGCCCCGATGTCCCGCCGCAACGCCTGAATCTCCGAGATCGCCACGCCGCCCGGCCGGGCCAGCCAGTCTCCCAGCATCCGGTACTCGTCGAGAACCTGAATCACGGCCGTGATACTCAGGATGAAAGCCAGTAGCAACGATGCAAGGACGATTGCAGCCGTGATGGGGATGCGGGTCTGGCTCTCCGAGGACAGGATGCTGAACATCTCCCAACATCCTCCAGGCTCTGGCCCCGCTCGATTTGAAGATTGGCACGATGACCAGGAAAGATGGTCGTTCCTCTGGGCATTCTCGGGATTGATCCCAATGTACGAACGGGGCAGGCAACCCTTCCAGTTCTCTTGGCGCAAAAGCTGATCCGTCGTGCTCTCCCGTTCTGGCGAATGCGATGGAGTTCCGGCTGATCTCTTGCCGAATTCATCGATACGCCATACAGTTCTCCTCGTGATTCCAAGAATTCCGCACGGCCAACGAATGAACCTGGGGTGGACCGGAGAGGACGAGGCGAGAGGTGCTGACCATGGGTTTGGACTTGGTCCTGGGCCTGATCATCCTGATCGCCGCCATCCGCGGCTGGTTCAAGGGATTCACCAGCCAGGCCGTGCGAATCGGCAGCTTCATCGCCTGCTTCTACCTGGCGGATCCCGTGCGTGAGCAGGCCCGGCCCTACGTTCTGGCCAAGCTGCCGACGATCGATCCAGCCTTGCTGGACCGGATCCTCTGGTGGACCTGCGCGGTCGTCTCGTACATCGTCCTGGTGGGCTTCAGCACCCTGGCCATCCAGTTGATGCGCTCGCCGCCCGAGCCCGGAGCTCCCCGGTCGCGGCGTGACGACCGGTTTGGCGGGCTCTTTCTCGGTGCGGCCAAGGGCCTGCTTCTCGTCGCCTTCCTGGCCGCGGGCGTTCAGAAATACGGCGCCGACCTCGCACGCAGCCTGCCCTGGGCCGAGCGCCGGACCCAGGGCTCCTACGCCCTGCAATGGACCGATCGCTACCAGCCCGTGCCCCGGATCTGGGCCGTGCCGCCGGTGCGCCGGTTCGTCGAGCACATCCAGCGCAACGGCCTGAAGAATTCGATCGAAATGGAAACCGGAAAACAGGTTGCGGAACGAACCTCGGTCGAGGTCGAGGAGCCGAGCCCCTCCCCGCGACTGGCTGTCCCGCGTGCCGAACAGCCTCTGCCGGAAAGCGGATCCCAGGCTCTCGACCTCGATCCCGAGGTCATCAAGGAGCTCGAGGGCTACAAGTCCGAGCTTCAGTCCCGGAGCCATCGCCCCTGATCGGCCCATGACTGGCGTTGACCGGATGCCGGGGCCGCGGCAAACTCCCGCGAATGCGAGATGCCGAACGCGACGCGCCGGACCGGAGTGGCCCACCGGAGGCCGTGCCGGGACCGCCCCGGTGGTTGGGATATTGCCTGATCCTGGGGCTGTATCTCACCTTGCGCGGATATCACAGCCTTGACGGAGACCAGGCCTATCGCCTTCCTCTGCTGCTGCACCAGCAAGATCCCGCTCTCTATGCGGGCGACCCGTTCGTCCGCGCCTTCGACGCCTTCAACCCCCACCGAGGCGCCCTGCACGCGATCGGCCTCGTCACCGGTCGGATCGGACTGTCCGCCGGGCTCTTGCTCCTGTTCGTCCTGACCTTCCTGGCAACCTGTCTGGGCGTTGACCGGCTGGCCCGGGCGGTCTGGCCGGGATCAAGCAACCGCGTGGGCTGGGTGGCGATCGTCCTGGTGCTGACCGCCAAGGCGGGCAATATCGGGACCAATCACCTCTTCGAGGCCATGGTCCTGGACCGGTTGATGGCCCTGGCGGCGGGATGGCTTGCGGTGGCGGCCGTCGTGGGTGAGCCCGATCGGGGCTGGTGGCGCGCAGGGGTTGGCCTGTGCCTGGCCGCTGTGATTCATCCCTCGCTGGGGCTCCAGCTTGCCATCGTGATTGCGGGAAGCTGGCTCGCCTGGGCGGTGTTCGGCCGGCGGACCGGAGTCTCTTGGTTGATGACGGCGCGGGGGATCGTCGCGGCGGGGCTGGCGGTGGTGCCGGGGCTGGTCCTGAACCTGGCGCCCGGGGGCTCGTTGCAACAGGGTCTGCCGCCGGCGGATTTCTGGACGCTCGCGGTCGAGCTCCAGAGCCCACAGCACATGCTCCCTCACCTCTGGCGCATGCCCCAGTGGCTGGCCTGGGGGTGTTACCTCGTCCTCGCCCTCCTGGCCCTGGGCGTGCCCGGGGCGGGAGCGTTCTCTCGCGCGGTCCGCCACGCGGACCAGGACCCGGCCGCGGGAGCCTCCGGACCGAGAGCCGTGCGAGGCCCGGGTTCGGCTCCTGATCATGCTGATGGTGGTGCTGCTCGGGCTGGGTGCGGCGTGGGGGGCGATCGAGGGTCTCCACCACGTGCGGATCACGGTCTTTCAGCCGTTCCGGATGGCCACCCTGGCGCGCGGGCTGGCCCTGGTGCTGGTGGCAGGCCGGCTGGTGGACCTCTGGGATCGCGGGACGTGGCTGGCCCGGGTCCGGTCGGTGCTGATCGCCGTTGCCCTGATCGGCGACTGGCTGCTCGTGGTCGTGACGCTCGCCGAGGCTGGGACCACCGTGGCCGAGGCTGCCACCAGACGCGGGGCGATTCTCGTCTTCTCCTTGCTCACGGCCTGGGGCCTGTACTTCCTGTCCCGGCATGACACCGAGTCGGGCCACTGGCCGGTTCTGCTCGTGCTGCTGGGCGGAGCGGCATGGGCAGGCTTCCGGGCGTGGCTCTCCCGGATGCCCCGGGCACTCGCACTGGAACGTCGAGCGTGTTCCGTTGCGATGGGCTGATGGCCCTTGCCTGGACCGTGCCGGCGCTGGCGCTGCTGGCCGGCGCGATTCCGGCCGATCACTGGGCCGCCCGGACGTCGCTGGTTCAAGGGCTGGTGGCGCGGTGCCGTTTTGCCCCGGTGCCGATCGATGACATCGAGCGGCTGGCCCTCTGGTGCCGCCGGCACACGCCGGTCTCGGCCCGGTTCATCGGCCCGCCGGGGCCGAAGACCTTCCGGCTCTGGTCTCGCCGCAGCCTGGCGTTCAACCGCGCGGGGAGCCCCTACCACGCGGCCGGGCTCGCCGACTGGTTCGCCCGCTTTCAGGATCACGTCGATGTCCACGTCGCCCCGGCGACGTTCGTCCGCGAGTACGTGGCGGGCCGTCATCGCCTGGAGGCCCGCTACGACGGGCTGAGCCCCGAGCAGAAGGCCGCCCTGGCCTTCCGCCAAGGCGCCGATCACGTGATCGCCTCCGCACCCGAGAATCCCGCAATGGATCCGCGCGCCACCCGGCGGGCGGACAGCCCCCTGGAGCTCCTTCATGCCGAGGGCCGCTATGCGGTTTACCGCGTCCGGCCCGAGCTGCTCTCTCAGGGGCATTGATTGGAGGGTGGGCCGAGGCGAAGCGAGCCCCACAGAATCGCCGATCGCTAGGTTCGAAACCTTTATCTTCTTGTCGAATCGAGAAAAGGACCTGGAACTCGGTCTGACCCCGGCGCCCGCGATGGTCAAGGCCGCCTCGCCGAAGCGGTACTCAGGGCTTCGCGGGCCCAGATCGAGTTGAAACTCGATCTGAGTCCAGGGTCTGCGATAATTACGTAGGTGTCCCCGAACTCCTGTGTCCCCGGAACTCCAAGCAAGACGACGCTGTTCCACGCGTTCGGTGGCATGGCCGGTTAGGCATGGTTATCATGGGCTCTGATCTATTGCCATGGTCAGTCGTACTTGTCAGTGGGGGCAGCCAGCGCCTGAATGGTATTCTGAAGGTCCTGCTCGGCTTCGCGAAGCACAGTCTGACGGTCGGTATCAAAGCCCACACTGGCCGACGTCAATGCGGCCTGCACTTTTTTATCTCGTCCAATAACTGCGGATACACGTGCGGGTCGAGAGCCCCCACGGCGAAGTGAAGGGCTTTCGTCGCGTGATATCCAACGAAGGGCTTCTCTGAACCGACTAACTTTACAAGGAACGAAAGAAATTGTTCGGCGGCAAAAACTTCCAGGATTGCAACCGCGGCCAACCGCTCGCCGGGAGAGGGACTGTTAGCGAGTTCATCGAGAAGTGGATACGAGGCAGTGGCCAAGTTGCGCATTTTTTCGATGATCTGCTCCATGCGATGCGTCCGCTCACTTGACGGGCGCATGCGTTGTCGCGTTCTTTCGTACAAGTGCGCATAGGAGCGAACTTGGCCGCGTACTAGCTCGAGGGACGAGTCGAATCGATGGGGTTCCAAAGATTCAGCATCTGTTTTCGATGCCGACGGTGGAGGATCAGAAATGAGTTTTCGAAACCTCATTCGCAACATCCTTGAGAGCTTCATCAGCAGACGCCCAAGAAGTGATTGCCTTAGCGTCCCTAGGAATAATCTGAAGTTCACTAAATCGCGACTCTTCCCACAGGCACGGCTTAAGCAGAACGGGTACAACCTTTACTTCACCACGCTTCAATCGGGTCATGCTTTTTCTACCTCAACCCCAAAGCAGTATTCGGAAGCCAGGAACTCCGCGCTTAACCAAAAGCAGGATTAGGTCGGCGGAATCGAGCTTCACCGCTGATTTCAGTATCCCAATTGGCACCCGGCTCGATTTTGCGGTCATGCCATTCGATGATCTTCTGTTGATGCCTTACGTCGCGCAAGGATACGTGCCGAGCCGCTCACGTAGTTCGGCATCCTTGTGTGAGTAGGAATAGAAGACTCGCCATGCCATGTGATTCACCCCACGCCCAATGCTAAGTCGACTAGTTCCGGGGACACCATACCTATCTTCGCCCCGGCTAGACCGGCTTTTCGTAGTTTAGCGTGAATGCCATCGCCACCGCCAGCGGTAGCGGAGCCGATGAGTGAAGACCCCGGGATCAATGGCCGCGACAGCCTGGACGCGTGTTCCGATCCGCCCGGCCTCTGCGATACCGAGGGTGCCCGGAGGATCGCAGCGGAAGTCCAACTCCAGCTCAGGCTCCGGACATCCACGCCAGGTGATCGCTTGGGGGTTCGCGTCGACGAGGGCGGTAGTTCCGGGGACACCATACCTAACTCCGAAAAATAATAATTAAGTATAGTGTCCCGAGTGTATGTCCCCGGACTGTATGTCCCTGGAATTGTAAGGGCACCTTCGGGCTGACCGTCCACGGCTCGAAATAGCAGCGGGAGACCAGGCGACAGTGGAGACGGCACAGGGCAGGGGGGGCGGTGGCCGGCCCCCTGCCCGTCGAGGCTCAGTCGACCGTCACTTCGATCTCAACCGTGGTGATGTTGAGCGGGTCGATCCCGCCGTTGACGCCGGAGACCTTCTTGATCGTCCACCGGACCTGACGATCGGCCCCTGAGGCGGCCTTGCGGGCTTCCTCGATGGCGTTGGCGAGCGCCTCCTGGATGTCGCCTTTCCTCGAGCTGCCCGAGTACTCCTTGTACTCCTTGTCTTTCTTGTCATCGTCCTGCGCCCGTGCACTGCCGCCCGTCAATGCCACCGCCGCCGCACCCGCCGCCGTCAGCTTGACAGCCCGTCTTCGAGTGACGTCGTCCATTGAAACCCCCTGACGTGAGAGTGAAGAGATGTGAGGCCGAAAACGTTCGGCCTCAAACACACTTACCAGGCAGTCCCGCTTCAGTAAACAAAAATCTGCCTGAGTAGTGAACTTTCTCGATAAGCGAGGCGCAGGATCTGGGCGCTGCGGGGCCCATGGATCGGGGTATTGCGGGGCAACGCGTTCACACGGCCTCTGCCGCGGGGCTCGATGGCGGTGGGTATGTGCGCTGGGAGTCGCTGCGGTCGAAGCCCGGGTGACTCTCGCTTCCGATACCTAGCGCGGTTTAACAATGAGTTGCAGACAGCGAGGGGCGCTTGCGGGCGTTTGGGGACTGGGGCGATTGGGGTCACGGTCTGACCCCGCGAAGCCCGGGAATTACGCACGGCGATGGCGATTTGTTCGCCAATTCCGCCTGGTATCCTTGCTATAGACTCGAATTCCAGTCCAAATTTCGCCGGGGCAGCACCTGGCACGATCCCTAGCGTGAATGCCATCGCCACCGCCAGCGGTAGCGGAGCCGATGAGTGAAGACCCCGGGATCAATGGCCGCGACAGCCTGGACGCGGGTTCCGGTCCGCCCGGCCTCTGCGATACCGAGGGTGCCCGGAGGATCGCAGCGGAAGTCCAGCTCCAGCTCGGGCTCCGGAGATCCACGCCAGGTGATCGCTTGGGGGTTCGCGTCGGCGAGGGCCCCCGAGCCAAGTCGAACGAGGTAGGTGGCCGCCAGCGACGACACCGGCGCCCGGCAGCGATCGGCGACGTCGATATCGAGGACCGCGTAGGATGGGTTGTCCTGGTCGTGGAAGAGGCGGACGGCCGCGGAGAAATGGTGCTGGAACAGGTGGCCGGTCAGCAGCACGCACAGGCCGCCGACCGGGTCGCCGGCAAGCTCGTGGCGGTGGATTTCCTGGTACACCGGGCTCACCACGCGGGCGGGGTCGTCGCGGTCCGTGTCAGTCTCGACGGCCGAGATCAGGTCAGGCAGGACCTGGCTCCCGGCCTCCGGGGAACGCTCGCCGCAGGCCAGGTGATGCGTCCAGCGATCGCCCTGCCGGGCGAACGTGAGCCGCCCGCCGGCACCGCGGATCACCCGGCGGTCGTGGGTTTCCTCCTCCCAGGTGAATCTCGAATCGGGCATGGCCTCGATCTTTCGCCCACGCTCGGTCGCTCAGGTCCTGGCCAGGTCGCCGGATCCCTTGGCCAGCTTCATCCGGAGGTACGACTCGATGAAGCCGTCGATGCCGCCATCGAGCACCGCGCGGGGGTTGCCGACCTCGAATCCGGTGCGCAGGTCCTTGACGAGCTGGTAGGGCTGCAGCACGTAGGAGCGGATCTGGTTGCCGAAGCTCACGTCGCCCTTCTCGTCGTACTTCTTGGCGTACTCGGCCTCGCGCTTCTCTTCCTCCATGCGGATGAGCTTGGCCTTGAGCAGGGCCATTGCGTTGGCGTCGTTCTTGTGCTGTGAGCGTTCGCTCCGAGACTCGGCGGCAACCCCGGTGGGCAGGTGGGTGTAGCGGACGCCGGACTCGGTCTTGTTCTGGTGCTGGCCGCCCGGCCCGCCCGAGCGGAAGACGTCGCGCTTCAGGTCGTCGTCCTTGAGCACGATGTCGATCGTCTCGTCGATCTCGGGCAGGACGTCCACCGACGCGAACGACGTGTGCCGCCGGGCGGCCGAGTCATACGGGCTGATCCGGACCAGCCGGTGGACGCCGGTCTCGCCGCGGAGGTTGCCGTAGGCGTAGTCTCCCTTGATGTGGATGGTGGCCTCGGCGATGCCCGCGGCGCCGCCGTCCTCGCGGTCGGTGATCTGGACGCTGAACCGCTTGGCCTCGGCCCACATCATGTACATGCGAAGCAGCATCTCGGCCCAGTCGCAGGCCTCGGTGCCCCCGGCGCCGGCGTGGATCGTCACGAACGCGTTGCAGTGGTCGTTCGGTCCGCCGAGCATCGAGCGCAGCTCGAACGCCTCGAAATCGGCCTCGGCCCGCTTGACCGCGTCGCGGATCTCGTCGTCGAACTCGTCCGTCCCGGCCTCCTCGGCCAGCTCGATCGAGGCCGCCAGGTCGTCGGCCTGCTTGACCAGTTCTTCAAACGGCTTGAGCACCGAGTTGAGCGTCTTCAGCTCGGCGATGATCCCCTTGGCCTTCTCCTGGTCGTTCCAGAAGGTCGGGCTCTCCATCTCCCGCTCCAGACCGTCGCGGCGTGCTTGCTTTTCGCCGAAGTCAAAGAGAGTCTCGTAAATGGAGGATCCGGTCGATCACACCCTTGGCCGTTCGTTTCAGATCGGCATCCACGGCGAAAAGCTCCTCAGGTAAGGTAGGTCCGCTGTGCGGACAGTCTGTCTTCTGATTAAACCCGATCGGACGACATTGAACCAGGCCATTCGTGCTGCAGCATGACTTCTCGACTGCGAGCGGTTCGCTCGTCAGCCTTCAAGAGCATGAGTCTTCACCATCACTCACAGATTGTTGTCGGCCGTCTGGCACCCTCGCCCACCGGCGGGCTGCACCTGGGTCATGCGCGGACGTTCCTGATCGCCTGGCTGGCGGCGCGGCACGCGGGGGGCAAGGTCATCCTTCGTATCGAGGACCTCGACGCCACCCGGGTTCGCGCCGAGGCGGCCGCCACGGCGCTCCTCGACCTCGAGTGGCTCGGGCTCGACTGGGACGCCGGGCCGTACGTCCAGAGCGAGCGTGGGGGCTTGTACGACCAGGCCCTGAGCCGGCTCAAGGCCGCCGAGCTCGTCTACCCGTGCACGTGCACGCGGGCCGAGATCGACCGCGCCGCGAGCGCTCCGCACGCGGAGGACGAAGGGCCGACGTATCCAGGCACCTGCTCTCATCGCCGGGCAGCGGAGGCCTCGGCCCTGTCCGGCCGCCCGTTCGCCTGGCGGTTCCGGGTGCCGGAGGGGATCGTCTCCTGGGAAGACCTGTTCCTGGGCCACGTCGCGCTGGATCCCGCTCGCCTCGGGGGCGACTTCATCGTCGGACGGGCCGGGCAGGGGCCGTCCTACCAGCTCGCCGTGGTGGTGGACGACGCCCTGATGGAGGTGAGCCAGGTCATCCGGGGCAATGATCTCGTCCCCAGCACGCCGCGGCAGATCCTGCTCTATCACGCCCTCGGATGGCCGCCTCCGCAGCTTCGGCCACGTTCCGCTCGCCGTCACCCCGGACGGCCGCCGCCTCGCCAAGCGCGACGGCTCGATCAAGCTGGCGACCCTGAGGGAGCAGGGCGTCGATCCACGGCATCTCGTCGGTGCCCTGGTCCGATCGTGCGGCTGGTCGCAGGCTGTGGTGCCGTCGCGGCCCGCCGACTGGATCGCGCGATTCGATCCCCGGTTCTTGCCCCGCGAGCCGTGGGTCGTGAGCCTGGATGACTTCAAAACCGGCTGACGCGGTAGGGCTTGGGATCGAGGAACGGCGTCTCGCCGCCGAGCAGCTCGGCGACGAGCTTGCCGGTGGCGGGGCCCATGGAGAGGCCGAGCATGTTGTGGCCGGCGGCGATGATGACGTTGTGCAGGGCCGGGCTGCGGTCGATGATCGGCAGGCTGTCCCAGGTCATGGGCCGCCAGCCGTACCAGGTTTCCTCGATCGGCTCGCACTCGGGCTCCCGCAGGTAGGGGGCCACGCCGTCGTGAAGGCGTCGTCGCTGCGGGGAAACACCCCTCTCCAGTGTACGGCCATGAGCACGGCTCCTCGGTTTCTCGTCATTGCAACGGGAGGTGCCGGTTGTCAGCGGACTGCATCATACCTTATCCTCTGAGCATGTTCGATCGTCGTGCGAGGTCCGCCGGGAGATCACTCGATGAGACACGTCACTGCACCTCTCCTGTTCCTCTTGATGACCACCACGCTTCAAGCCGTGGCGCCCGGTGAGGAGGCGAAGATGGCCAGCATCGTCGAGGGCGGCAACCGGTTCGCTCTGGATCTTTACGGCAAGCTCAAGGGCCAGCCGGGCAACCTCTTCTTCTCACCCAGCAGCATCTCCACCGCGCTGGCGATGACCTACGCCGGGGCCCGGGGCGAGACGGCCGAGCAGATGGCCCGCGTGCTCCACTTCCCCGCTTCCCAGGACGCCCTTCACGAGGCGTTCGCCGCCATGCAAGAGACGCTCCGGCAGCAGGCCCAGCGGCCGGGCTGCCGCCTCAACCTGGCCAATCGGCTGTGGGGCCAGCAGGGCTATCACTTCCTTCCCGATTTCCTGGCGATCACCCGCGACCACTACCACGCCGAGCTCGCCCAGATGGACTTCGCCGGCAACGCGGAGCAAGCTCGGCGCGGATCAACCAGTGGGTCGAGGAGCAGACCCAGCAGAAGATCCAGGACCTCGTTCCGGCGGGCGTGCTCACACCGCTGACCCGCCTGGTGCTGACCAACGCCATCTACTTCCACGGGAGCTGGACCAAACCCTTCGCCGAGGCGCTGACGAAAGAGGAAAGCTTCCACGTCACCAGTGACAAGACCACCCGCGTGCCGCTGATGCACAAGAACGACGACTTCCGCCTCTTCGCGGGCGACGGCCTGAAGGTGCTGGAGCTCTCCTATGGTAACGGCGACTTCTCGGCGGCCGTGATCTTGCCCGACGAGATCGACGGGCTCCCCGCCCTGGAAGCCCGGCTGAGCACCGAGAACTTGACCCGCTGGCTCGCCTCGGTGCGAAGGCGGAAGGTGGACGTCTTCCTCCCTCGTTACAAGCTGACCTCCTCGTTCTCGCTGTCCCGCGCTGGAAGCCATGGGGATGCCACTGGCGTTTGACCAGGACCGGGCGGACTTCTCGGGGATGAGCACGGAGGAGAAGCTTTACATCTCGGCGGTGCTGCACAAGGCCTTCGTGGACGTGAACGAGAAGGGCACCGAAGCGGCCGCCGCCACCGCCGTGGTCGTCGCTACCCGAGCGGCCCTGGCTCCCACGGAGCCTGCTGTCTTCCGCGCCGATCATCCCTTCCTGTTCCTGATCCTCGACAGCCGCACCCGCAGCATCCTCTTCCTGGGCAGGGTGGTCAACCCGCAAGCCTGATCGTGTGCCGGCGCCGGGCGCGGAACGGCTCACTTCCCGTGCTGGGCCTTGCCCGCGGCTCTCTCGACAGGGCGAGCCCCGGGCGAGGCTTCGCGAATCCAGGCGAGGATCGCCTGGTAGGCCGGGCTGTCGGTGCCGTCCCACCGCGGGCCGCCGACGTGGGTCAGCCGGGTGGGGCTCGAGGGATCAGCGCCCCCCTGGCCTTGAGGACTTCGGGGCTTGCGGAGGATCAGGCTGGATTCCGGCTCGTCTAGGTTCACGACTCGCAGCGCCGAGGTGTAATTGATCTTGATCTGTCCGTCCGTGAATCCACGGGCCGGATCGGCCTCGGCGATCCGCAGAACCGTGTGGCTGGCGTGGCAGCGGGCACAGGCGTAGCAACCGCTGCCAGCAGAGGTCGTCGGTTCCGTAGAGCGGGGTGATGGAGTTTGCAATCCGGTCCATCACGTACTGGAAGCTCGCCCTGGACCGGATCGGGTAGCCGTAGCGGTGGGCAGCCAGGTTGGCCTCGGTCAAGAAGCTGGAAGGATGGCAGGCGGTGCAGCGGGTTCCCGTGTCGCGGAGCTTGACGACCCGGGTCAGAGACGGCCCGAGAGCGCCGGCCGAGAGGATGCCTTGCATCGCGCAGAGAAAGGCCAGGGTGCCGAGCGCACGGAGCCAGGACAGTCTCGCCTGCCCCCGAGGACATGGCTGCCGCCTCCGGCTCCCCCGCGCCGGCTGAGGACCTACGGTCACGGTCTTCACCCTCTCGTCTCTCTCAGTGGTCCGTTTCACAATGAATTGTTACGACTCCCATACTTCGCTGGCACTTCAGGTCACTCACTCGGAAGGGACGGGCTGAGCGGCCGTGTCGCCGCGGACCTCCCCGAGCGGATCGCGAGCCGCTCCCCGACTGAGCACCGAGTGGTGCCGGCTATAGCCCACGTAGATGAACAGTCCGACGACCAGCCATACGAAAAGCCGGATCCAGTTGTCGCGCCCCAGCGAGAACATCAGGCCGCCGTTGACCAATACGCCCATGATCGAGACGAAGGGGACGAAGGGGGTCCGGAACGGCCTGGGGACCGAGGGGTCGGTGATCCGGAGAATCCAGACCGCTGCCGAGACGATGACGAAGGCGAAGAGGGTGCCGATGCTGACCAGGTCGGCCAGGAAGCCCAGGGGCGCCAGCGCCCCTCCCGCGGCGACCACCAGCCCGACGAGAATCGTCGCTTTCCAGGGCGTCTTGTACCGCGAATGCACGGCACCGAAGAAGGAGATCGGCAGCAAGCCGTCGCGTGCCATGGCCAGAAGGATGCGCGGCTGGCTCAGGTTGCCGACCAGGAGCGAGCTGGTCATCCCGGCCAGGATGCCCAGGGTGATCAGGCCCCCGGCGAACGTCAGCCCCTTGGCCTGCAGCGCCGCGGCCAGGGGTGCGGCCTCATTGATCTGCCGGTAGGGGATCATGCCGGTGAGCACGGCCGCCACTGCCACGTAGAGCAACGTGCAGACCGCCAGGGCTCCCATGATGCCCATCGCCAGGTCGCGCTGGGGCTGGCGGGCCTCTTCCGCGTGGGTCGAGATCGAGTCGAATCCGATGTAGGCGATGAAGATGCGCGCCGCCCCCAGGGGTATGCCGCGATACTGCTTCTCCTCGTGCAGGAAGGGATGCCAGTTCGCCGGATCCACATAGGCTACCCCCACGCCGATGACCGTGAGGACCACGCCCAGGTTGACGAGCACCATCGCGGCGTTGAACCCGGCGCTTTCCTTGATGCCGATGACCAGGATCGCCGTGATGACCAGGGTGATCAGCACGGCGGGGAGGTTGAACCAGGCCACGGCCCGCGAGCCGTCGGCCAGGGTCACGAGCTGGAGGACGAAATCTTCCTGCTTGAAATCGTAATACCACGGGGGCGAGAGGAGCCTCGAGTCGAGGTGAATATTGAACACGTTTTGCAGCATGGAATCGAAGTAGCTGGACCAGCCGTTGGCCACGAAGCACGAGCCGATGGCGTACTCGAGGATCAGGTCCCAGCCGATGATCCAGGCGATGAGCTCGCCGAGCGTCGCATAGGCGTAGGTATAGGCGCTGCCGGCGACGGGGACCATGCTGGCGAGCTCGGAGTAGCAGAGGGCGGCGAACCCGCACCCCACGGCCGCCAGCAGGAAGGAGACCATGATCGAGGGGCCGGCGATGTCACGGGCCACGATGCCCGTCGACACGTAGAGCCCGGTGCCGATGGTGGCGCCGATGCCCAGGGACATCAGCGCAAGCGGTCCCAGCCTGCGATGCAGCCGCTCGCCCGAGTTCATCTCGTCGATCAGGTGCGAGACTGGCTTTCTCTGGAACCAGGGTGAAGAGAACCATTGCATCCCGTAAATCCTGTGCTGATCCTCACCGCGAGCGCTCGATGTCCGTGCGGGAGGCGTTCCCTCCCCGGGAGCCAGATTCGATGCGTCGTTTCCCCTGGGCCCCCCGCGAGGAAGCAGTCACACTACGACATTCCGGCCGGCAAGGTAAAGGCATCGGCGAACCCGTCGGGATTCCCGCGCAGGCTGGTCCGTCCACCCGGGAAGTTTCAGGGGCTCCATTTCGCGAGCAAGCGGCTTTGCATACAATCGGCTGTCCGCCGGTTCTCCACGTGCTCGCCATGTACCTCATGGCCCAGCTTGTCAAGCCATTTGTCCGCCGCTCGCTCGCGATCCACCTCGGCCCCACCCTCTTCTCCGGACCCTGGGGCCCGCTCCGTGAGGCCATGGCCGTTGTCCTCGTCTTCTGGCTGATCTGCTACTGGCTCTATCGCCAGAAGTTCTTCATCAAGATCTGAAGCGGCATCACTTTTGCATACAGAATGTGATCAACTCATCGTTGACGAGGAGTGACCCGCTCATGCCGTTACGGACAAACCTCACTCTATGCGTGGCGCTCTTGCTGGCGCCGCTGCCTCTTTGCGCCTGGCGCGCCGGGCCGAATAGCCCCCTGGGCTCGCCCTTGCGCTTCCTGGGGGACAAGACGCCGGATCTGGACGAGACGACGAGGCTCCTCGTCGAGGGAACCAATTCGTTCCGCAAGCAAGAGCACCAGCCCGAGCTGAAGGAGAGCTCCCGGCTCGCCAAGACCGCGCGGGACTTTGCCGCATTCATGGCGCGCACCGACAAGTACGGTCACGAGGCGGACGGCAGCCAGCCGGCGGAACGCGTGAAGAAGCACGGCTACGAGTACTGCGTCGTCGCCGAGAACATCGCCTACGAGTTCAGCTCGGAAGGTTTCACCACCGACGAGCTGGCCAGGGGCTTTCTGGATGGGTGGAAAAAGTCGCCGGGACATCGCAAGAACATGCTCGATCCCGAGGTCATGGAGGTTGGCATGGCGGTTGCCCACAGCGAGCAGTCGGACAGGTATTACGCCGTTCAAGTGTTCGCCCGGCCCAGATCCGTGGCCTTCTCGTTCGAGATTGTCAACGAGTCGGGCTTGACGATCGAGTACCAGCTTGGAGACGAGGCCCTCACGCTCGAACCGCGGTACACGCGAACCCACGAGGTGTGCATTCCGGCCGCGCTGAAGTTCGCCTGGAAGGAGGCCGAGGGCAAGCCCGAGACGTTCCAGCCCGGGCGGGGAGACCGGTTCGTCGTCACCCGCGAGCAAGGCAAGTTCCGGGTCAGCCGGCAAGCCCCCGGCAAGAAGGAGCCGGACGACGTCCGCGGGGAGCGAGAGGGCTCATGAAGGCGCCGCGCCGGAGGGTCGCTCACCCTCCTCGAGATCTCCTTCTTGCATCTCCTCCTCCAGGTGGTGGGCCTCGGCCGTGAGGCTGCGGACCTCGCGAAGGTTGGCCAGGTAGACACAGGCGCTGATGAGCCCGCAGGTATACATCAGAACGCGGAAGCCCAGCATCGCCAGCGCGCCGCCGGGATGGCCAACGAGCTTACCGAGCTGATTGCCAACCTCCTCGCTCACCCCGAGCGCTCCGAACGGAATCGGGACGACCATCGTGAAGAGCGTGAGAGGCACCATCAGGAAATGCTGGCCCAGCGTGGTTGTCATCCCCGTCGGGAAGAGCATCCTGCTCATGAGGTAGAACGCGTAGACGTTGAGCCCATGCCCGATGACCGAGAGAACCAGTCCCGCGAAGACCACGTCGAGCCGCCGCCGGTAGGTCGCCGACATCGTCTTCAGCTCGGTCATGATCCCCGCGAGCCGGCCATGGCCGGAGCCGCCCAGGCCGGGGAAGAGGCGGGTGACCGCCTGGGTGAAGATCACCGTCAGGACCAGGAAGCCCAGACCGGTCGCGATCCAGGCCGCCAGAATCAGCTTCTGGACCTCGGGCGTGGCCACGCTCCAGGCCGTGGTACCCGCCAGCGCTGCGAGCACGAACAGACCGAGCAGGCCGAGGATCCGGTCGATCAGCATCGAGGCGATTGCCTGGGTCTTCCTGATCTGCATCCGCACCAGATAGGCCGCCTTGATGAAGTCTCCTCCCACGGCGCCGGGGATCACGAGGTTGAACACGTAGCCGATGAAGCCCAGGAGCATCGTTGACCGGAGCGTGAAACGCGGCTCGATCACGCGGACCAGGAGATACCAGCGCATGTAGGTGAGGATCAGGCTGCACTGGAAGACCAGCACGCCGAGCCCGAGCAGGCGGAGGTCCAGAGGGTGGGCAAAGACCTCGTGCAGCTTCGCACGGTTCTGCCACAGCACCAGGCCGAGAAGCCCGAACGCGAGCGCCACCAGCACGAGGTTCACGGCCGAGCCAAGCCCGGATCGCCTTGCCCTGGCCGGGACGGTATGGTTTTCAGTCATGGATTCGTCTCGCCTTCGGGATGCGCGGTCGCGGCGGGCTCAGAGCACGCCCTTGGTGGAGGGAACCTCGGCGGACCGGGGGTCGGACTCGGCGGCGGCGCGGATAGCCCGTGCCAGGCCTTTGAAGATCGCCTCGCTGATGTGGTGGGCGTTGCGGCCGTGGAGGAGAAGCACGTGAAGGTTCATCCGGCCCTGTGTGGTGACGGCCTGCCAGAAATCGGCCACGAGCTCGCTGTCGAAGGTGCCGATCTTGGGCGCGGGCAGGGGGGCGTTCCAGACCCAGAACGGCCTGCCACCCAGGTCCACGGCGCAGGTGACCAGGGCCTCGTCCATGGGCAGCACCGCATGACCGTACCTCCGGATGCCCGCGCGATCGCCCAGGGCGCGGTCGATCGCCTGGCCCAGGCAGATCCCCACGTCCTCGGTGGTGTGGTGGTCGTCGACGTGGAGGTCTCCGGTGCAGGAGACCGTCAGGTCCACGAGGGCGTGCCGGGTGAACAGCTCGAGCATGTGATCGAGGAAGCCGACACCGGTGGCGATCTGGGCTCGCCCCTGGCCGTCGAGGTCCAGAAGCAGGCGGATGTCGGTCTCGCGCGTCTTGCGGACGATCTCGGCGATGCGATGAGAGTCGTTCAAGGGAGGCAGTCCTTCTGGCTCCGGCCTGGAACGGGACGATGACAGATCTTACACCAGGGCCGCACGGTTTGCTCAGCCCAGGCCGCGGAGGATCTCGAGGAGCTGATCGATCTCATCGTCGGTACCGATGCTGATGCGAAGTCCCGCGGGGTGGCCCGGGTAGCTCATGAGTCGAACCAGGATGCGCTGGGCCTTGAGACGCGCGAAGGTCTCGGCCGTCGGGGCATGGCCGGTTGCCCACACGAAGTTGGCCTGGCTGTCGGGAACCGAGTAGCCGAGCGCCCGGAGGGCGTCCGCCAGCCGCCGTCGCGTGGTCAGGATCCTGGAGCGGGTCTGGCCCAGATAGTCCTGGTCGTGGAGCGCGGCCACCCCGGCGGCCAGGCTCAGGGCGTCGCAGTTGTACGAATCCTTGATCTTCAGGAGCTGCGCAACGATCTCGGCCTGGGCCACCAGGTATCCCAGGCGAATCCCGGCAAGGCTGTAGCCCTTGCTGAAGGAGCGGGTCACGATCACGTTGGGGTGGTCGCGCACCAGCGAGACGCAGTGCTCCTGGGCGAAGTCGGCGTAGGCCTCGTCAACAACGATCGGGCAGGGCAGAGCGTCCGCCAGCCCGGCGACTTCCTTGCGCGAGAGCGACGTGCCGGAGGGGCTGTTGGGGTTCGCGAGGTAAACGAGTTTCAGGTCCGGCTGAACAAAGGCGGCCGGGTCGAGGGCCCACTGATGGGAAAACGGAACCACGTGCTCCCGCCCGTTCTGAAGCCGGATCAGCGTGGAGTAGAGCAGGTAGCTGGGCGAGGGATAGGCAGCCAGGCTGCCCGGCCCCACGAAGGCGCGAGTGATGATGGTCAGGATATCGTCCGAGCCGTTGCCGGCCAGGATCATGTCGGGATCGACGCCATGGAGGGCCGCCGCCGCCCGGCGGAACTCGGTGGCCATCGGGTCGGGATAGAGCCTCAGGCGGTCGGTCAGGGCGCGGGACAGTGCCTCGAGAACGAGCGGCGAGGGCGGGTACGGGTTCTCGTTGGTATTCAGCTTGATGAACCCGCCGCCCTGGGGCTGTTCGCCGGGAACGTAGCCGGCCATCCCGACGATATGCGGTTGAAACGTGGCGATCATCCCAGGCAGTCACTCCCCTCGGTGGTCGTTGTCGCACCCATCGTCCGGGGCCAGCGCGGCCAGGCGATCGAGGGGGGCCTCGTCGAGACGGTAGACGGTCCACTCGTCCATCGGCCGGGCCCCCAGGGCGCGGTAGAAGCCAATCGCAGGCGCGTTCCAGTCGAGCACCGCCCACTCCAGCCGGCCGAATCCTCGCTCCCGCGCCAGCCGGGCCATGCTGGCAAGCAAGGCCTTGCCAATGCCCCGGCCCCGGTGCTCGGGCCGCACGTAGATGTCTTCGAGGTAGAGCCCGGGCTGGCCGCGGAACGTCGAGAAGGTCGGGAACGCCACGGCCAGTCCCACCGGCTCGCCGCCGACCTCCGCCAGGATGGCCTCGGCATACGGGAGGGGGCCGAAGAGGTGCCGGCGGAAGTCGTCGGCCGTGGCCCGCGCGAACTGCTCCAGCTTTTCGTAGACGGCCAGCTCGTGGACGAGGTTCGCGATCGTCGCGGAATCCTCGGGCCGTGCCGGCCGGATCATGAAGGCAGGCTGCGCGACGGACAATGGCTCACCGCCGGCGGAGAGCTCGGTGCTCATGGGTTGCGCATCCTCCAGTTCTTGACCTTTTGCTCGAGCTCCGGATCGATCTCCAGGCTGATCTCGAGACCCGGCATGGCCTTCTGCAGTGTCTTCACCCCCTCCGGCGTCACCCGCGTCGCGGCGACATTGAGGGTCTTGAGCCTCTTGAGCGACTGCAGGTGAACCAGCCCCAGGTCGGTGATGTCCGTGGCACCAAGGTCCAGGTCTTCCAGGCCAGTGAGCCGGCCAATCTGCTCCAGACCTCTGTCGGTGATCCGATTTCCCGCAAGATAGAGCGTCCGCAGACGGGGCAGACCCAGCAGCGGCAACAGGCACGCATCAGTCAGGCCGAAGTCCGAAGAGCCCGTCAGAATCCCCGCCGTGGTGACGCCGTATAGAAAGGTGACGAGCGTCCGGTGGAGGATCTGGCGGTGATGTATCCTGGGGGCGTACGCGGCGTGTGCCTCGGCTTCCTCCGCCTGATCCGCAAGGTCCCGCCCGTCCGGCGCGCTGGTGTGTAGCCGAGAGTTGAGGCCAGACATCACGTCCTCACTTCTCGTCGGCGGGGGGATTGGAGAGGCGGACGTCGACGCTGAACCGGTGCGCGGAGAGACCCTCGATGTCGGCGAGACGGCGGACGGCGGGGGCCAGCCGTGCCAGGCCGTCGCGGGTGACCGCGATCACGCTCGAGCGCTTCAGGAAGTCGTTGGCGGACAGGCCGGAGGCCCACCGCGCGGTCCCTCCGGTGGGGAGGACGTGCGACGGCCCGGCCGCGTAGTCGCCCACGGCCACCGGCGCGTGATGCCCCAGGAAGATCGCGCCGGCGTCGGTCAGCACCGGCAGCAGCCGCTCGGGATCGGCGGTCGAGACGTGCAGGTGCTCGGGCGCGAAGAGGTTCGAGAGCTTCACGGCCTCGGCCTCGTCACGCACGAGAATCAACGCCCCGAACCGCTCGAGGCTGTCGCGCGCCAGGTCGCCCCGGCCCAGCCGCGCGAGCTGCTCCTCGAGGGCCCGTCCCACCCGGTCGATCAGCGAGGGCTCCCAGGTCAGGAGGATGCTCGCTCCCGGCGAGTGCTCGGCCTGGCTGATCAGGTCGGCGGCAATGTACTCGGGGCAGGCCGTGCCGTCGGCGATCAGGACGACCTCGCTCGGTCCCGCGATGCTGTCGATATCCACCTCGCCATACACGTGCTTCTTGGCCAGGGCGACGAACAGGTTGCCCGGGCCGACGATCTTGTCCACGGCCGCGATCCCCTCGACGCCGTACGCCAGTGCGGCCACGGCCTGGGCCCCTCCGATCCGGTGGACCTCGGTCACCCCCAGGGCCCGGCAAGCGGCCAGCAAGTCGGGGTTGTAACCGCCGAACCGGGTGGGAGGAACCACTACCGCGATCTCCCGGACTCCCGCAGCCTGCGCCGGGACGACCGTCATCAGCAGCGTCGAGGGATACGCCGCGGCCCCTCCCGGAATGCACACGCCGACCCGGCGGAGCGGGAGATAACGCAGGCCCAGAGCGATTCCCGAAGCGGGCTCGATCCTCGTGTCGCGGCTGAGGATCGCCCGCTGGTACGCGAGGATACTGGCGCGGACCTCCTCCAGCGTCCTCAAGTAGCCGGCATCGGCGTCCCGGTACGCAGTCTCCAGCTCGCTCGCGGAGACGCGGACTGCCCCCGGCTCGAGCACAACCCCATCGAGCCGGCGCGTCAGGTCGAGCACGGCAGCAAGCCCTCTCGCGGCGACGTCGGCGCAGATCTTCTCGACCACCTGTTCGGGGGTCAGCGGCTCGCCGAAGGCCGCGATGGTCCGGGCTCGTCCCTCCGGACTGACCACGTTGCCCCGCGGGCTGAGCTCGCGCCGCAGCGCGGTGATCGCCGCCAAGGCATCGTCCCTGCCACAGT
>CAWFJM010000004.1:0-43103 GCA_963816015.1 uncultured Planctomycetaceae bacterium
AGTGACCTTGGCGGCGCACAGATACCAGGGGAGATGTGTTAGCGAAGCGGGAGTGGGTATGGACCAGCACGTGCATGACAGGGGGGCCCCAGGAGAGGTGAAATCGACAGGGAACCACTGCCCCGTTCGGCCCGGGTCTCCGACCCCGCCGCTGCGGGCCGACCGCAGGTCTCTCTGCTCAAACCGCTGAACCGAGGACCATAGGCCGCCCCCGTGGCGAGATCGAGAGACCTCGCCACAATATGGCCAGCGTGTCGTAGGTGACAGCCACCTGCGTCGCCGAGACCGACCAGGCCTCAACCGCTCCATCCAGACGGGATCGTGCCAGAACTTCGTTTGAGTTAAGAAAGAGGCATGCCCCATCGGACTTTGACCTTGATCTGACCAAAGAGCGCCGCGACGGGCCGGGCCCGCCGCAGCGCGAGCTCAGACGACTCCTTGCGCCCGAACACCGGCCGACCACGTGATTGCTGCTTCGGTGGCGGCCCGATCAAGCGCAACCGCCATCGGACTGAGGATCTGCTCTCGGGATAGCTCAATATGCCCCACATCCGCGAGGTCGAGGGCATCCGACGCCCACCAGGCGATCTGCTTCAAGTGCAAGTCCTCGATCTCGTTGGCGAGAGCCATCTGATAGAGCGACGAAGCGATCTGATCAGTAGGGCCCAGGTCCCCCTTCAGCTTATCGTTGACCAGAGTCACGAGGACTCGGTTCACGTTGGACCTTGCTGGTGACCCTGGAAGCTGCCGCAGCAAAACCGCCACGTCTCGACCCGACCCCCTTCGATGACTGGCCTTCTCCAGCCCCGTAAGGGGCGTCCGTTCATAGCCGGGCAGCGTCGGCCTCAGTAATCCCGACCCGGCCAGAAAGGATCCCGAGATCCGAAGGGGGCGACCAAGGGGGCTGGCCTGACACGGCCCTGGTGCGGGTCTCAGGTAGTTTGCTCTCCGCATATCCCCGGCGGCCGGATCGGTAGACGTACGGTGAACCGCGATCCGCTGCCGGGTGTGGAATCGACATCGATCGTGCCGCCATGGTCCTGAACGATGCCGTAGCTGATCGAGAGCCCCAGGCCGGTCCCCTTGCCGATCGGCTTGGTGGTGAAGAATGGATCGAAGATCCGCTCCCGGATCTTCGGGTTGATGCCATGGCCGTTGTCGATCACGTCGATCTGAACCTGGCCATCCAAGGCGCCGGTCTTCACGGTCACCGTCCCGCCTGGCGCGCACGCGTCGATCGCGTTGGACAGCAGGTTCATGACCACCTGGTTGATGCGGGCTGCGTGGCAGGTCACGCGGGGAAGCGGGGCGAGGTCGAGCTTGAGCTCGACATCGTTGGTCCTCGCATGTCCCTGGATGATCGTCGCGGTGCTCTGGATTCCCGCGTTCAGGTCGGCTTCGTGGGTCTCGCCTTCGTCGAGCCGCGCGAAGAGGCGGAGGTCGCCCACGATCCGGCGAATGCGTTTCAGCCCCTCGGCCGTCCGCCCCAGCAGGACGGGAAGGCTCGCCAGAGTATGCTCCATCTCCAGGTCCCGGCGAAGTGATGCGATCCGCCCGGCCACCTCGGGAGCTTCCCGCGAAACGGCCCCCCCGGCTGACTCGTAGAGCCGCACGAGCTGGAGGACCTCGTCAAAATCACGCTGAAGCAGCGCGACGTTGCTGGTGATGAACGCCAGGGGATTGTTGATCTCATGGGCCACGCCGGCCACCATCTGGCCGAGCCCGGCCATCTTCTCGTTCTGGACCATGAGCGCCTGGGCTCGTTTCAGGGCCACGTTGGTGTCGCGTTCAGCCTTCATGGACCGTTCGAGAAGCTGGTTCTGATCGGCGAGCTTGCTCTCGAATTCCTTGCGCTCGGTGATGTCGGTGTGCGATCCGGCCATCCGGAAGGGATTGCCCTGACGGTCGCGGAGCACCACGCCCCGGTTCAGGAACCACCGGTAGCTACCATCCTTGCACCGCATGCGAAACTCGACGGAATAGGTGCGGAGACGCCCTGCCAGGTAAACCTTGACCGTGTTCATCACTCGCTCGCGGTCTTCGGGGTGAAGGCGTGACTCGAACTCGCTGAACTGATGGCTGATCTCGTGGTCCTCATAGCCGAGCTGCGATTTCCATCGCGGCGAGAAGAAGATGGTGTCCGACTCGATGTCCCAGTCCCAGATCCCGTCGTTCGAGCCGCGCACCGCGAGCTCGAATTGCTCGCGGCTCTTGCGGAGCTGGAGGGCGGACTCGTTCTGCTTCCTGAGGCTCGTCCAGATCATCCAGAAAAATGCGGTCAAGCAGGCCAGAAACGAGATCAAGAGCAGCACGAGCAGGACGATCGCCCAGAGGTCGCTCCGACGCGACTTCTCGAGCCGGTTCTGAAGCAACCCGCGCTCGACGTCGAGGAGCTCATGAAGGATCGCGCGGGGCTCGTCGGTCGGGTTCCTGCGCATCTCAGAGGTCACCTGGACTCGGGCCTGGTGCGGGCCCAGCAGGCGCCTGGTATCGATCACCGCCCTCAGGGACGCGAACTTGGCCTCGGCGGCAATCGCCAGCCGATCGACCCGCTTGAGCTGGTCCGGATGATCGGCCGTCAGATGGCGAAGCGACTGCAGCTTCGTGAAGAACCGGTTGAGGTTGTCCTCGAAGGGACCGAGAAAGCTCTCGTCCCCCGTGATCAGGAACCCGCGCTGTTGGTCCTCCGCATCGTCGATGAGGGCCCGCGTCTCCTGAAGCTCCGCGAGCACGCCCTGGGTGTGGGCGACCCATTCACGATCCCGGATCATCCGGGTCGTGGTGCGGAACGCCAGCACGGCCACGATACCCAGAATGACAACAATCGCGACCAGGACCGTCAAGATCCTGAGCTGGCTCGAGATGGGGACCGGATGTTCCATGGAGTCTCGCCTCGGCCGGGATGCACCCATCCTGAGAGCGGATCGCGCAGGACGGGAAGCGGTCGCCCGGACCGCCGTTCACGACCTTGCGGACTTGCACCTACCTCCTATCATACGGTCCCCTGGCAATGTGTGCAGTGTCTCTCTTTGCTGGCCCGATGGCGGACCCGGGGGGCAAGGGGAGACCCGGCTTGCGCGGGATGGGTGAGAGAGCTTAGGAACGGGCCGGCAATAACTTTCCGATTTCAGATTCATTCGCGAGCGGCTGATCCTTGGGCATGGCGTGGGGACGACGAAAGCTATCTGGGGCGTGTTGCTCTGCCAAGGATCAAACACTCGTCTGTGAAAACAATCAAGACAAGAATTACTTGCCATCCATCTAAAATATATAATATTATGATTGATTGTAGTCCGCGAAGCCGGACCTTCAATCCGTGTTCAAGAAGCCCGGTGTCTAACAAGTCTGGTCCCTCGAACGTTCGCGCGACCAATGACGGGCATTGCTTCCATGCCTTCTCAGGCGGAAATGGTTCGGCGGTAGGGCGGTGTTCGACGTTATCGATGTGAAGAAGATCCCGAACATGTAAGGGCCAAGAGGTCGGGCTCCAGCATTCTCGATGCCTACTCCGGGCCACAGAAAAGATATACCTGAAGTTTTGCAAATATGATGACATTACTGCGAACAGAACCCCAGATCGCTCATCTTGGCGACCCAAATGCCCGGCGCAACCTGTGGGCATCCAGGGCTAGTGGATCATGGCATGATGTAGTGGTAACTACGACTGAGTGCCGGTCCCTCGGGAAATGCCGCCAAACAAAGGGTTCGGCAGAATATCCACGTTTCGGATGGTCGTCCTATGTCGATTGGTTGTCCGAGTCCTTGTCCGGCATTGACCGGGGTGGTCCCCTTCCGATGCTCCACCGCACGCCAGATTTTACGCAAGTTGGGCCCGCTTTGCAAAAGACCACTTCCTACTCACAGGAGGATTGCAAAGTGATCGGTCCCTGAGTTATCATTCTGCCTCTATCCATTGGAAGGACACCCTTTGAGGCTAGGTCACGGATGGCCGCACCCATCGCTTCGCTGCTTGATGCCTTTGATCAAATCGCCGACCCCCGTAAGCCGCGCGGGTCCGCCACCCCTTCACCTCGATGCTGGCGCTGACGTTCCTAGGCTTACTCTGTCGCCAGACCGATTTTGCCTCGCTGCAGCGTTGGGCCAACGATCATTGGCGGGTCCTCAAGGGCCCCTTGGGCTTTACCCGCAAAAAGCCGCCTCATGCCACGACCATCAGCCGCGCCATGGCGCGATTCTCTCTGGAGCAGTTCCGCGATGTCTTCGCTCGCTGGCTGGTCACTCTGCCGCAGACCGCGTTGGCCGTCACGGCGTCCGCCGACGGCAAGACCAGCAAGCAAGGGCACGATGCCCAGGGCGATCCCGTCCACATGCTCCACGTTGTCGCGCACCCACTCGGTCTGAGTTTGGCTCAGTTCCCCGTGACCGACGGCAAACCGACGGAACCTCAGGCGTTGAAAGCCGGCCTGGCGGAGTTGCTGGAGCATTACCCATTGCTCCGCCTCTTCACGGCCGATGCCCTGTTCACGCAACGCCCCTGGGCCCAGGTGATCCTTGAAGCTGACCGCGATTTCTTGTTTGCGGTGAAAGACAACCAGCCTGATCTGGTCGAAGCCGTCCGGGCCAGCTTCGCCGCCGCCCCATGCCCCGACGTGGAAACTCGGGAGAAAAAGGGGGCGAGATCCACACCCGCAAGCTCTGGATCCGTGAGGGCGAATGCGTCGACTACATCCGCGAGGCAACCTCATTCCCCGGCATTGAACTGATCCTGCGGGTCGATTCCGAGGTCCGTCTCCGGGGGACCGTCACCCGCCATGAGACCCGTTATTTCATCGCCAGTCTCTCGGCCGATGAGGTCAGTCCTGAGCAACTGATGCGCTTGGTCCGGGGCCATTGGTGTGTCGAGAACGGCCTGCACTTCATCAAGGACCGGTGGTGGGACGAGGACCGCCAGTGGAGCATACGGCCGGGCTTGGCCGAACGACTCGCCTCGCTTCGGAACGCCGCGTTAACAGTTCTGCGCCTGATCCCAGGACTGCCCGACGATCTCCCCATTCGAGCCCGTGCTGATCACTTGGGACGAAGGTTGCGAAAGGCGCTGAAGTTGATCGGGGCGATCAAATGACGACTTTGCAATCCTCCTGTTCCTACTCACGAGCTCGGAGCATTTCCCGTGCAAGGAAGTGTGAGGCGGAGATCGGCATGGCGTCCTCGGAACTGCGGGTATGGTGTCCTCGGAGCTTCTGGGAGCTTCTGAACTCCTGAAAGCGGAGATCAGTATGGTGTCCCCGGAACTCTCATGTCCCGGAGATCAGTATGGTGTCCCCGGAACTCTGTCAATGATGACCATATTGACAAAACCATTAGAATGCAAATGGCCACCCGCACCTTCGGGCCACCCGCGGAGATCTCCAGGGTGGGAGAGCATACGGTACTGATCTGGGACAAGGACATCACTCCATGCCTAAATCCGCCTGCGGGGCGTGAGTAGCATTGGACCAGAAAACTGGAATAGGGCGAAAACCACTGGAAAAACAGCGGTTTTCCATCGCTATCGATTGCTATTGCGAGCATATAATAACTGAGTGTATAAGCCCGATTATGCGCCCAGTTCCTGTGGAATTCGGGGCAAATCGGCTCGATTTCGGCCCCGTAGCCCCAGAAAAACTCAGCGTATAAGGCTTATTCCAGTTTTCTGGTCCAATGCTACTCACGCCCCTAATCCGTTTCGTGAGGTGACCCCTAAGACCGCCCGTGGAGATAATCCATCAGATGCCGGTTCTCAGCCTCGACCTGCTCGTTCAGCGACTTGACGATGTCACCGATGGAAACCACCCCCACCAATTCGCTGCCATCGATCACGGGCAATTGGCCGACGTGGTGCCGGGCCATCTTGCCCATGGCTTCGGCCAAGGTATCCTTCGGGTCACAGGTGATCGGATTGGAGGTCATGACCTCCTCGATGCGCCGGTGGTGAAAGCGCTCGAAATCGTGATGGTCCCCGAACAGCACGTCGCGTTCGGAGAAGATCCCGATCACTTGCCCTGAAGCCTCGACAACGGGCAGCGAGCCGATGTTGTGCTCGACGAAGAGAGCCAGCGCCTGCTTGACCGACGCTTCGGGGCCGATTGAGATCACCCGTCGGCCCTTCTCATTAAGAACATCGCGGATGAGCATCGCAGTCCTCCCTCGCCCAAACGGGCGTGTCCCCACACGGTGTAAGGCATAGGCAATAACCCCTCCACGGAGAGGGCCAGCATCGCCGCTACGGCACGATGGTGAGCCAGGACGGCCGGGAATCCATCGGCCTGGGTGCCCTTCCTGATGCGGGCGATCCTGGCAAGCCTGGGTCGGTGTGCGAATCTCACACACCAGCGACCAGGTTGTTGCGAGAAGATCCTCGATGTGAGTGTGACACGCATCGTCAGTCCCAACCACTATCCCTCTGTTACCCCCGGCCGCGTCCGATTGATCGGTCCGGGCATAGTCCCTGGCGATCACCTTGCAGGCAAGACTGTCCCCGGCGGCACTTGGCCCACGAATTCGGAGACCATGATCCAATCAAGCCCATGCTTTTTCTCGGGCTTGGGACCTCGTCTCCAGCTATGGCCATGACACCGGCTGAGGTTTACCTTGATGGTGCCGTCCTCCAATTTCTCCAACAGCACGGCATTCTTCGTGATAGCGGGATCTACATTGATCGCGAATGGGTCGATCCAGGCATGCCCATCGATGTCTACCTGCATCGCGCCCAAGTCAAAAACGAGAATCTTTCCGACCTCGAGCGCGTATGGGGTCGTGTAGACATACCCGGGGGGCACTTTCGCTGGCTCGGGCACGGTAAAACTCCTCTCTTCGTCGATGTTTTTCGAGGCGCGTTCGGACGTCCACGGCCGCTTGGTTGCACCCCTATCATCGGCATTGCCAACCCAGGATTCAATGAAATTCTTTAAACATTACATGAACATCACATAATTAACATGATAACAATGCCCTTAGATCGCGAGGCTACTTTGGCGGGCCTGCCGATAGGGGGACATAGCGCTTTTCGATGGTCGTCTATCCGATGAAATGCGTAATTTCCCTTATCTTCCAATGAATACTTACGGAGACCGTCTCCGAGCGCCATGCTCGCACGAAGGGAGAGCATGGAGGGCCGTCGCAGGCACACCCACATTGGACCTCGTGGCCCCACCGCTCGTGTCACGGCTCAGCAAGCACCCGCGGACTTTTTTCGCGGGATTCGAAGCAGGCCGGCAGGCATGGTGCATAATCAGTATGGTGGGGTGCGCTGTCTGGTTCTTTGACAATTCGGTGAGATCATGAAGGAACCACGGAACACACGGAACGCGCGGAGGGAGACGCAGAATCCGGAGAAACGCTCCCGAGGGAGCAACCCCACCCCGTGAGTTCAAGGTTCAGGAGCAGGATCGGCGGCGGGGTCACGGGGAGAGGGACTGAGGGAACAGAAACGAGATGATGAAGTTGCGACGAACGAAGCCAAAGTGGATTGACGTAAGATAATTGGTCACAGAGAGTTAAATGCGGATCACGGGCGCGTGTCGCCGACGATCAAAGCCAATTCTCCCGATCTCGGCGACGGCGCAAGCGCGAGCCTCGCTGGCTCGACTGTCAATCCTAGGCCGGTTCGCGGACGTTGAATTCGAGCTTCCAGCGGCGGGGGTCGCGGGTGCTCCTGCCTTCACCGCTCGATCTTCAGCTTGAGGAAATGGGTCGAACAACTGATGCAGGGGTCGTAGTTGCGGATCATGTGCTCGCACCGCCGGGTGGCTTCGGCGTCGTCGTATCCGACCACCCTGGGGATGTAGGCCCGCAGGTCCTCTTCGATCCGTCCCTGGTTCTGGGACGTGGGCGGGACGATCTTGGCCTCGGCGATGAGGCCGTCGTCGCCGATCCGGTAGCGGTGGTAGAGCAACCCGCGCGGGGCTTCCGTGGCGTGGCAGCCGGTGCCGGGGGCCGGCTTGTAGGGAACGCGGCTGTGGGTCGGCTCGCGCTGGTAGTCCTTGACGATCGCGATCGCCTCCTCGAACGCGTGGATCAGCTCGATCGCCCGGGCCACGATGCTCTTGAAGTTGTTCCGGCAGGGCCATTCGACCTTGCACGCCTCAGCTTCGCGCTTGGCCGTGGGCAGGAGCTGGTCGAAGCAGAGGTTGACCCGCGCCAGGGGACCGACCAGGTACGATTTCTTGCCCGGCAGGATCACGCTGTGCAGCGCGGTGCTCTGCTTGACATGGCGCTCCTCGAAATACTTCTCGTAGTCCTCCATGGGAATGTCCAGACCACCACTGGACACGACGCGGCCTTCGTTCATGGGGAACTCGTAGGGATGCTTGATGCAGACAAAGTCGTAGTCGATCTCGAGATCCGGGAAATCGAAGCCGGAGACCAGGCGGAGCGTGTCGATGGCGGCCTGGAGCCCCCACTCGAGATCGGGGAGAAGCTTCTGAAGCGCGTCTTTCCTGGGCGAGCGGTGGAAGCCACCCACGGCCACGTTGATCGGGTGGATCGCCCTGCCTCCGAGCACCTCGAGCAGCTCGTTGCCGATCTTCTTTATCCGCAGGCCCTTCTCGACTACGTCTCGATGATCGGCGGCCAGGCTGATGCCGCTCTCGTAGCCCAGGAAATCGGGGGCGTGCAGCAGGTAGATGTGCAGCGCGTGGCTCTCGATCCATTCGGCGCAGTAAAGGAGCCGTCTGAGCTTGCGGATCTCGAGCGGGATGGCCATCCCGAGTGCCTTCTCGAGGGCGTGGCAGGAGCTCATCTGATAGGCCACCGGGCAGATGCCGCAGATCCGGGCGGTGATGTCGGGAACCTCGCGGATCTCGCGGCCCTTGAGGAAGGCCTCGAAGAAGCGGGGCGGTTCGAAGATATTGAGCTCGACATGCTCGACTTGGTCGCCGTCAAGCTTCACGTAAAGAGCCCCTTCTCCCTCGACCCGCGACAGGGCCTTGACTTCAAACGTGCGATTGGCTGGCATCGTGGGTCACCTCGTCCAGGATGGTTTGGGATCAACGCCAAGTCAGGCAGCCTCACGTGGCGGCCTGCTGCTCCAGGGCATTACTAGCCTCGCGAAAGTCAGGGGAGTAGCCGTTGAAGTTGCGGGTCAGGCGGAGGAGATGGCGAGGGTCGCCGCTGGTCCGGGCGTAGTAGCCGGTCAAGCTCACCAGGTTGGGTTGCTCCTTGGGCCCGTAACAGCCGAAACACTCCCGGTTGAAGGAAGGGCAGATGGCGCCGCAACCGGCCTGAGTGACGGGCCCGAGACAGGCGATCCCCTGAGCCACGGCCACGCACACCGTCCTGCGACGCTTGCACTCCATGCACACGCTGTAACGGGGCAGTCTGGGTCGCACTCCCTGCAGGAGCGAGGTGACCAGCTCAATGAGCTGCCGCTTGTTGATCGGGCAGCCGCGCAACTCAAAGTCGACCATCACGTGCTCGGAGATCGGAGTGCTGGTGGCGAGCGTGGTGATGTATTCCGGCGAGGCGTAAACCGCCGCGATGAAATCGTCGACCTTGGCCCAGTTCCGCAGCGCCTGGATACCTCCCGCCGTGGCGCACGCCCCGATGGTGACCAGGGTGGTGCACTGCTTGCGGATCTGGCGGATCCGCTCGGCGTCGTGGGCGGTCGTGACCGATCCCTCGACCAGGCCGATGTCGTACGGTCCCGGGATCTCGCGCGTCCGGGCCTCCAGGAAGTAGGCGATCTCGACGGCGTCGGCCACGGCCAGCAGCTCGTCCTCGGCGTCGAGCAGGGAGAGCTGGCAGCCGTCGCAAGAAGCAAACTTGAAGACGGCCAGTTTGGGCTTGGGCACGGTTACAAGTCCTCCACATGCATGTATCGTTCCATCTGACGATAGGTGAAGATAGGTCCGTCCTTGCAGATGAACGCGGGGCCGAGCTGGCAATGTCCGCAATGACCCATCGCACAGTTCATATTGCGTTCCATCGACAAGTAGATGCGATCAGAGGGGATTCTCCTGGCCAGGGCCTCGAAGATCACGAACCGGATCATGATTTCAGGTCCGCACGTCAGGATGCTGGTCTTGGACGGGTTGAGGCGCAGACGGTAGAACAGGACGGGGACGACCCCCATGTTTCCTCGCCAATTCTGGTCGCCTATGTCGACGGTCACTTGGACCTCGATGCCGGCCTCACGCCAGGCGTCGTACTCGTCGGGGTAGAGCATGTCGCCTGGAGTGCGCGCTCCGTAGAGCAGGAAAACGTGGCCATAGTCGGCGCGGTGGTTGATGATGTGGTAAATCGCCGATCTCAAGGGGGATAGGCCCGCTCCGCCGGTGGAGATGACCACGTCCCGGCCTTTGCACGCTTCCATCGGCCAGCTCGAACCGAACGGGCCGCGCAGCCCCAACTGGTCGCCCACCTTCCTGCGGGCCAGGAACCTGGTCACGTTCCCCACGCTGCGAACGGTGTGGAGCACGACTCCCACCTGTTCCGGGTCGGAACTGATCGAGATGGCTGATTCGCCCACGCCCGGCAGATAGAGCATGTTGAACTGGCCGGGAAGAAACCGGTAGGTCCGGGCGACCTCGGGATCGACAAATCCGAGCTTGTAGGTTGCGATCCCCGGCACTTCCTGGTGGATGTCCTCGATTATGACCGGATGCGGCAGCCAGGGGCTGGTCGCGCGGGGCACTTTCAAAACCGCAGTCACGGGTTACCTCCTCGGATGGCGGCCACTTCCTCCGTCAGGTCGATTCCGACAGGGCACCAGGTGATGCATCGGCCGCAACCAACACAGCCTGAGGAACCGAACTGGTCGTGCCAGGTAGCCAGCTTGTGCGTCAGCCACTGACGGTAGCGGGCCCTCGTCGACTTGCGGACGGTCCCGGTGGCCAAGTACGAATGCTCGGAGTTGAAGCACGAGTCCCAGACCTGGTCGCGACGAACCGAGTTGTTGATCAGATCGTTGACTTCCTCGACCTTGCTACAGAAGCACGTGGGACAGACCATCGTGCAGTTACCGCAGGCCAGGCATCGCTCGGCGACCTTGTCCCATTCTTCGTGTTCCAGGTTGTTCAAGAGCAGGTCGTGCAGGCCGGTCGTCTCGAGGTAACGTTCTCTCGGCTCACCGGGGCGGGGGTACCGCCTCTGTTCCATTTGCTGCTCGGCCCGGCGCGGCACCTGCTGGGCCTCAATCACCTCGCGTGTGCTGCAGGGTCGCCAGGGGGCGACTGCGATCACGTCGCCGCCTCGTTCCGTACCGACCTCGACGAGGAAATGGTTCGGCATCTCGGTGAGGGCCAGGTCGAAGCCCCCGGTCACCGCTGGCCCGGTCTGCATCGAGGTGCAGAAGCAGGTCGCCGCGGCCCGGCCGCAGTTGACCGCCACGATGAAGAGATTCTGCCGACGCGCCATGTAGGCCGGATTCACGTAGCGATCACCCAGGAAAATACGGTCCTGTGCCTGCAGGGCGTGGAGGTCGCACGACCGGGCCCCGATCACGGCGATCGGTTGGACCGGTACGTCGGGAACGATCATCTGCAGCTCGCCGTTCTCGTACCGACATTCCAGCACCGTCGTTTGCGGCGGGAACATGAAGTCCTTGAGCGAATGCGGACCGACAACGTAATCGAAGTACGAGCCGCTCCCATTGTTCACCAACCGATACCGGCCGGCCTCCAGGTCATCGGTGTAACCAATCGGCAGCTCGTGAATCGAGCTGATTTCGTCGTAGACAATCGCCGCTTCCGCGACCTTCGGACCGATCACCCGGTAGCCCAGATCCACAAGCCGGTCGATCACAGCCTGGAGGTCCGGCCTTTCGATCCGCACGGAACAGCCGATCGGTAATAAGCCCGTCTTGCTCATGCTATTTCTCCTCCTCGTCGGGAAGGACGGGGATTTCGGCCTTGTAGACGTCGAGCAAGTGTAGGCGAGCCGCGAGGAGCCGGTTCGTCAACGCCAGCGCAGTTCTGCGCATGAACTCATAGCCAAACCGGGGATTATAGTCGCAAAGTGCCAGGAGCTGCCTGGCGTCGATGACGATGACTTTCGTCGGCTCCAGCACTCGAGCTGTCGCCGTGACCCGGTCGAATCCTAGCAACGGCGACCATCCCAGGAGTTCGCCGGCGCCGACGGTTTGGAGTTGCTGGCAACCTTGACCCGGAGCGCACATCTCCAGGGACACGGCGCCTTTGAATATCAAGTAGATCTCCGACTCTTTCTGACCCTCGCGAAAGATCACCGTGCCGGCCTTGTAGTCTTTCGTGTGCGCGACCGAACTGATCGGCTCGAGGTACTCGTCCGGAAAATCATGCAGGAACTGAATATTGCGAAGAGTCAACAAAAGATCCTGCTCCATGGCCATGGCCCTCCGCGCGGAAGTGAAGTCACGATGCAACAAGACCAGCAAGCTGTTCGACTCGACCTGGGAGTGGCTGGGACGATTGCCTGATGAGCACGAAGTCGATCCACGGACCTCGTGGCGGACATCACGGGCGGATCTCTCAAGCTCGCACGGCCCCCGCAAGACCCCTTCCACGGCGACCCCTCGACCGGTAGATGGCCGCTCCCGGCACCGCCCAAAAAACAAAGCCCCTCTCCGCGAGCGTCGCGGAAGGGGCTGTCATGGCCGAGAGAAGTTGCCCGCCGTGAGCACATCCTCTGGGTCATAGTTAACGCGCCGGGGGGTGCCTGTCAATCGGCTGGTGAAGGAATTTTGAATCCCTGGAGATCGAGGGCCTTTACAAAGATTTACGGACGGCCGTCAGGCCTGCGAGTACAATCCTGGAGGTGCATCTTGCCGGTCCTCGTGATCGGCGAACGCTCAGAACCCCGATCAGGAGGCCATTGATGTTTCCAAGAAAAGCCGCGGTGCCGGCCGCAAGCCTCGCGCTGGCCTTGCTGTCTTCTGTTGCCCTGGCCCAGGGCCCGCCGGGTGGGCCGGCGGGTCCCGGCGGACCGGGCGGACCACCGGGACCGCCGCTGGTCATGGCCGTCGCGGTTCAGAAGGAGCTGGCACTCTCCGAGAGCCAGAAGAGCAAGCTCAAGAAGCTTGATGCCGGCATGGTCCAGAAGCGCAGACAGTCCTTCTCAAGGAGGGGCCAGGGAGAGTTCGATCCCGAGAAGATGCAGTCCGCAATGGACAAGCTCCGGCGCGAGCAGGAGGAGGGGATCGCGAAGATTCTCGACAAGAAACAGAAAGAAAGGCTGGCCGAGATCGAGCTCCAGCGTGAAGGGATCTTCGCGGTTGCCAGACCGGACGTCGCGAAGAAGCTCAAGCTGACTTCCGACCAGACGGCAAAGGTCAAGTCGATCGTCGAAGAGATGCGCAAGGCCGAACGGGAGGCCATGCCCCCGCCTCCGGAAGGATTCCCGCGGGCCCGGACGGCGGACCTCCGGGCGAGGTTTTGGCGGACCTCCGGGCGAAGGCGGTTTCCCTGGCGGCGGACCTCCGCGGTGACGGGCGGAGTTTCCCCGGTGGTGGACCTCCGGGTGAGGGCGGACTCCCCGGCGGACAACAAGCGGAAGGTGGCCCCCCAGGTCTCGACAACGAAGAGTTCCGTGCTCGGTTCGACGAGATGCGCAAGCAAATGGACAAGATCCGAACGACGGCGACAACGCAGCTCAAGGAGGTCTTGACGCCCGAGCAGAAGACCGCGTTCACCAAGATGGAAGGTAAGCCGTTTGACCTCGCGTCACTCCGTTCCGGCCCGGGCCCCGGCAATGGGCCTCGCAATGCAAGGACCAACCGGGCTGCTCGGCCGCAGTCGAAGCAAAGGGCCCGGCGTGGGGCTGGGGCGGGTGCCGAGCAAGATCCGGGCGTGGATGAGACGCCCTGATCCCCAATGCGGCGGGAGGGGCGGCGACTGCCCCTCCAGATTTCAGATCGAAGATTCCAGACGGCAAATTTCAGATTCCAGATTGAGGCACGGGATCACAACGTAGAGACCCGGGGAGTCTTGTCTTTCCTTTCTGGAATCTGGAATCCCTGGAATCTGGAATTGTAGAGTCGAGGAGTAGCGCGGTGGTTTAGGCTTGGCCTATCTGTAGCCGGCCCTTTCGTTTGCCGGTGCCTCAATAGCCCCGCCGTGCTCCGTTTCTACTCCCCGCTCATCGAACCCGACGGGCGGTTTTCCCGCACCGGGCTCTCGGACAAGAACTCATACTTTCGCCCACGGAAAGCTCTTCGTCCTTGCGCTCAGGCGAAGCAGTCCCAACTTGTCGTTCAGGTACTGATCGGGGAACCGTGACGTCCCCCGGGACTTCACCTTATGCTTGGCGCAGAGCCACTGGCGAAGCCGGTGGCGGCCGTGCCGATCGATGGCGCGGTACGCCCGGCTCACGGGGCCGAGGCAGAAGTAGTTCGACCATCCCAGCAGAAGCCGGTTCAGTCGCGCCACTCGGTCCTCGATCTCCGTCCAGAGCCAGCGGCGGTCGGTCAACTCGCGGATCTCGTCCCGAAGGTTCGCGATCTTCTTCGCAGACGGTCGCGTCCCGATGAAGGCGCGGCCCGTCTGCGGCGAGTAGCACCGCCCGATCGTGTAGCCCAGAAAGTCGAACGTCTCTTCGGGAACATGGCACAGCCGCGTCTTCGTCTCGTTCACCGTCAAGCGAAGCTTCGACATCATCATCCGCATCGTGGCCATCGCCTCGTCGGCGGTGCCTCGACAGCAGATCACAAAATCATCCGCATAGTTGACGATGTGAGCGTCTAACCGCCGTTCGTGTCCCAGAGTCTTCCAGCCCACGATGAACCGACGCATATACACGTTGGCCAACAACGGAGAAAGAGGAGAGCCTTGTGGGCTCCCCCGTCCTTCGTCTTTGTTCCGCGTCGTCCGGCGCGTCCGACCCCGTTCGTCGGTCTCTTCCACCGGTGCCACCAGCCACATCTTGATCATCCCCAGAAGGTGCCGATCGCTGATGCGCCGGGACAGCGATTTGACGAGTTCGGCGTGCGGAATACTGTCGAAATAGCCGGACAAATCGGCGTCCACCACCTCGGTATGCCCCGTGCTCACATGCCCATGAACTTGCCGGATGGCGTCCAGGGCGCTGTGGTCTGGACGGTAGGCGTGTTGTTCCGGCTGAAGGTCGGCCTCGAAGATCGGCTCCAAGACCAGCACCACCGCCATCTGCACCACGCGGTCCCGGATCGAACCGATGCCCAACGGACGCTGTTTGCCATCGCCTTTCGGGATGAACACACGACGCACAGGATGCGGTTGATACGTTCGTTCTCTCAGTTCGGTCGTCAGTTCGTCCAGCCAACGGTCGCGGCCGTACGCCTCGATGTCCGCGAAGGTCTGGCCGTCCACCCCCGGCGCGCCGTCGTTGGAACGGCAACGCAGGTAGGCGAACTCCAGGATGTCTCGTCGGTACACCTTGTCGTAGAGTCGGTAGAATCGATAACTGGGCGATTCCTTCGCTTTGGTATGCAGCGTCGTCTGGAGTTTCTGAACCTTTGGTGGAGGTACGAGGCTCACGCCAATCTCCCGGCTCTCGTGCTCTTTGTCACGCTGGTCTTGAACTCAGGCCCCTTCCCTCGACCGGAATTACCCGGCGTCAACGGTACTGCGAGCCTGTCCGTCACCCCGGCCAGCCCGGCCTTTCCCTCGCGGGAGTCCGGTTGGAGGCCACGCGCCTCCACCGCTCGGGGCTTCCCGTGTTGCGTCGGATCTCCTCTGCAGACATGCCATCGCCAATACCCCGGTGGGACCACTGGTTCGAGTCGCTTCGCGGGGTGTGACCCCCAGTTTCCCAGTGACGGCGGCCTTCCACGTTTCTACGGCGGGTCGGCTCCCACGTTAAGCCTTTCGGGGCCTGCTCAGCGTTCACTCGCGTTACGGCCTGCCTGCTCGCGGAGTCGCCAAGGCGACCCTTTACATCGAAGGCTCCGGCGGTTTCGTTACCTCCACCGCCGCTCCGATTGCTACCGGCTGGAGCGACCAAAGTTGCCGGGCGGGACTTGCACCCGCTGAAGATCCGCGCCTTTTCACGGCGCACACAGGAATCTGGAATTACTGCTTCAGTGAAACTGGGCCGTGGTGTGTCAGCTCGGCCCGATCGTGACGCGAACAGCCAGCCCCAGGCTGGCTGCCACGCTCGCCCTCTTGACGCTAATCGGAGAGGTTCGCAGGGCGTGATTCAGGAGCGATCGCCTTCCGGCTTCCGGTTCCTGTACAGCGAGGAATCGACCGCGCCCGCCATTGACTTGGGATCGGGCTTGCCCCCCAGGAACTGGCTGACTCGCCGCGATTGCTCCTCGGGGTGTTCGACGAGGTCGCTGTACTTGACGTACAGGACCTTGATGTGGGGCTGCTCGCCCAGCCAGTCGCGAAGGCGCTCGAGGTGCTTGACGAAGGCCCGCTTGATGTCCTCGCGAGGGGCCGCCTCGCGGTTCAGCCGCTCGAGCATCTTCTCCTGCGAGGCGAGCATCTCGTCGAGGTCTCGCTCCATGAAGATCACCAGGTACGATTCGCTCCGGGGAAGGGCGAGGAGGAGCTGGGAGACCATCTTGACGGCCTTGCCACGCGTCTCGGGCACCCAGGACGCGTCGTCCTTGAGCTTCTTCACCCGCTCGAACTCGTAGTAGCCGCAGGGGTTGTCGGTGTCGGCGGTCCGGATATTGTCGGTGAGGACCTCGACGCCGCCCCTGGCGAGCATCTGCATCATGAGCGAGGTACCCGACCTGGGCAATCCGGAAACGATGATGATCTCGTCGTCCATGGGCAAGCTCTCTGTGGAGGAGAAGCGTTCATCAGGGACGCTCAAAAGGCCCGAGTGCGGCGCCATCTCGCTCGGAGACCAGGGCGTGCGTCTCGGCTCCGGGAGGCGATGCCGGTTGCTGTTGCTGGCTCACTTGGCCTTGGACTTGGCCGCGGCGGAAGCATCGGCCTTGGCTTTCTTGGTGGCGACCTTCGCGGCCTTGCGCTCGGCCTTGGCGGCCTTGGCCTCGGTGGCCGCGGCGCCCCTGGAGAACCGCTCCTTGAGGCGAACCGACTTGCCTGACCGGTCGCGGAGGAAATAGAGCTTGGCCCGACGGACTTTGCCGGAGCGCTTGACCACGATATCGGCGATCCGCGGCGAGTGGATGGGGAACTTCCGCTCGACGCCCTCGCCCTGGACGATTCGCCGCACCACGAACATCTCGCGTGTGCCGCTGCCCGATCGGGCGATCACAACGCCGTTGTAGATCTGGATGCGTTCCTTGTCGCCTTCGAGGATCCGCACGTGGACATCGACCGTGTCACCGATGTCGAACTTGGGCACCGACGATTTCATACTGGACTGTTCGACGACGCTGAGTAAACGGTTCTGCATTCTGAGTTCCTTTCCTGGGCCGTCGGTTCTCCACGGCGTGCAGTGACACTGGATCAAGAAGACTCGGTCAAGGGGGCATCCGGGTGCGGTAAGCGCCGATGTTGCCGCCGCCAGCGGGCGATCGCGGCGTGGTCGCCGCTTATGAGCACATCGGGCACAGCCCTTTCCCGAAAGACTCGCGGACGCGTGTACTGGGGATATTCCAGGCCTCCCTCAGGCCCGAACGACTCATCGATGGCGCTTTCGGCATCTCCCAGCACGCCGGGAACAAGGCGGACGACGGCATCGATCACCACCATGGCTGCGACCTCTCCGCCCGAGAGGATGAAGTCGCCGATCGAGAGCAGCTCCGGCTGGAGGACCTCGATGATCCGTTCGTCGAAGCCCTCGTACCGGCCGCAAAGCAGGATCAGGCGGGGCTGGGCAGCGAGCTCGGAGACCCGGCGCTGATCGAGCCTTGGGCCTTGCGGCGAGAGAGCGATCAGGGTCCCCTGGGGCTCGGCTCGGGCCCGCACGGTCTCGGCCGCGGCCACGATCGGGGGAGCCATCAAGACCATGCCCGGCCCTCCCCCGAACGGCCGGTCGTCCACTTGCTTGTGCTTGCCTTCGGCCCAGTCGCGGAGGTCCCAGCGCTCGATTTCCACCAGGCGCTTGTCGATCGCTCGGCGGACGATGCTCTGACTCAGGAAGCCGTCAAGGAGGGCTGGAAACAAGGTCAGGACATCGATCCGCAAGGGCGGCGGGGACATGGCGGTCCAGGTTCCGCTCAGGAGGGCTGGGGCGCGTCAGCCGGGGCTGGGGCCGCAGGGGCAGCCGTCGGCTTGGGCAGCTCCCAGGGCTCGCCGGGCGCCGGCTTCTTCACCCCGTGCTTGTTCAGAAGCGCCTGCACCTTCTCGGAGGGCTGGGCACCAACCCCGAGCCAGTAACGGATCCTGTCCACGTTCAGCACCGTCTGGGTCTGAGCATTGGCGGACATCGGATCGTAGTGACCGAGCTCCTCGATGGACCGGCCGTCGCGAGGCGTGCGGGAGTCCATCGCGCAGATCCGGAAGAACGGTCTGTGACGCCGTCCCATCGACTTCATGCGAATACGAACCACTCTCGTTCTCCTCTCACGTTTCACTTGACAGAAAGGCCACTCTGGGCCGGACCCGGCAAGGTCGGGGGAAGTCACCCTGAACATCAACCCCGAACACCGGCGCCGGGCCCTCGAGCAGCCGTTCCGGGTGGGGGCAATCTCATGAATCCGTGTTAACTGGTTGCCTTTGCGGGAGGCCCTCCCCGGCGGATCCGCGACAGGACGACGCCGGAGCCGGGGGTCGCGGTGCCGGCCGCCTCACGGGGTGGGTCGGTTTCGCTCCTCGCGGCGGCGCCGGCGTTCGTCTTTTTCCCGTTGCTTGCGCAGCTTCTCTTTTTCCTTGGGCGACAGCCGCTTCCCGGTGCCGACCTTGGGGGCGAAGAGCCGGGCTCCGGGGTTGATGGCCGCAGCCCGCCCCAGGCCGGTGAGCGCCTTGATCTTGTCGAGCATGCTCATCTGCGACATCGACCGGACGAACGCGGCCATGGCATCGAACTGCTTGACCAGCCCGGAGACGTCCGAGGGCTCCACCCCCGCCCCCACGGCGATCCGCCGGCGGCGGGACATGTCGATCAGGTCGGGGCGGCTCCGCTCGGTCGGGGTCATGCTGTCGATGATCCCCTGGATCCGCTTGATCTCACTGTCGGCGTCGATGCCCCCCATGTCCTCGGACATCTGGCTCAGGCCGGGGATCTTGCTCATCAGGTCGCGGACCGATCCCATCCGCTTCATCTGGACGATCTGCTGGCGGAAGTCGTTGAGGTCGAACTTTCCCTTGGACAGACGCTCCTGCTGGCGGCGAGCCTCGTCCTCGTCGACGGCCTCCTGGGCCGTCCTGACGAGGTCGACGATGTCGCCCATGCCGAGCATCTGGCCGACCAGCCGTTCAGGCTCGAAGGCCTCGAGCTTGTCGAGCTTCTCGCCCTTACCCACGAACTTAACCGGGACGCCAGTCACCCGTCGAACGGACAGGGCGGCGCCGCCGCGGGCATCGCCGTCGAGCTTGGTCAGGATCACTCCGTCAAGCTCGAGCGCCGCGTTGAACGCCTCGGCCGAGGCCACGGCATCCTGTCCGGTCATCGCGTCGCAGACGAAGAAGACCTGGTGCGGCTTGACCTTCTTTTCGATCTGGACCAGCTCACCCATCAGCTCGTCATCGACGTGCAGGCGGCCCGCCGTGTCCAGGATCAGGGTATCGCAGCCCTGCCGGTTGGCCTCGACGAGAGCGTTCTGACACACCTTCACCGGGCTGGAATCCTGCTCGCTGAAGACGGGCAGGCCGAGCTGGCCGCCGATCACCCGGAGCTGCTCGACGGCCGCCGGACGCTGGAGGTCGGCGGCCACCAGCATGGGCCTTCGCCCCTGCGCGGCCAGAAGCCGCGCGAGCTTGCCGCAGGTGGTCGTCTTGCCCGAGCCCTGCAGTCCGCAAAGCATCAGCACTGTGGCGCCGGTCTTCTCGAACCGGATCGTGGGATCGATCGGCCCCATCAGATCGACCAGCTCGTCATGGACGAGCTTGACGATCTGCTGCTCCGGCCGCACGGCCTTGATGAGCTGAGTCCCCGCCGCCTGGGCGGTGATCTTCTCCATGAACTCCTGGACGACCTTCAGATTGACATCGGCCTCCAGCAGCGCGGTGCGGACCTCGCGCAGTCCCTCCTTCATGTTCGCTTCGGTCAGAACGCCGCTGACCTTGAAGCGCCGGAAGGCGGTCGAAAGCCGTTTTTGAAGATCGTCAAACATGGCAAATCACGCCCGGTTCACCTGGGATAGCGAACCAACAACTATAACGAGCGGCCCCCCTGAAGGCAACGCGTCCTCATGCAATGACATCCCGCCTCTGCGACTGTAGCCACGGGAAGATGGGCTTGGGGCTGCCGTCGGCCCGGAACAGCCCGGCGTGGGGATAGAGATGGGGCAGCGAATCGCTGGCCTGCATCCAGGTCACCGAACGCACGTACGGCTTGGCCAGCCCCAGGGCCAGCCAGCGAGCCCCCCAGGTGGATTGCATGGCCTCGTCGGGAGCCGACGGCCACTGCGATCCATCAATCTGGACCGCGGGGTCGCTGTTCGGGTCTGGCCCGGTGGCCGACGGGATGGCCACCAGCAGGTGGAGGGGCACGTTGAGCAGGGAATAGAGATCCAGCAGGCGGGAAAACTCGAACAGATCGCGGAGGTGGCTCCCCGGGTTCGTGTATCCCGGCGCGACCTCGATGGCAACGCTGGAGATGCCCAGGTCCGACCGGAGCAGGTAGTCGCACAGGTGGAGCGGACCGAGCTGGAAGTGGCTCGAGCTCATCCACTCGGCCCAGGGCCGGTCGATACCGATGCTGAGCTGGGCCGCGGGGTCGGCCTGGCGGGCCGCCTGGATCGCCCGTGCCGTGATCCGGATCTGCTCCTCTTCCGAGAGGCCGAGAATCTCCTGGGAGGCCGGCCGGTGCACCACGTGCCAGAGCGGAATCCTGCCCCGGTACGCGCTGGACGGCCTGACGAACGAACTCGGTCACGAACCCGCTGATAGTCTCCTGGTCTCCCTCCCAGAGCCAGATCCAGTCGGGCAGCGCGGAGGGGCGAAATTCGATCAGGGGACCAGCCTCGATCTCCAGCCGCTGGCGGCGGCACCAGGCGAGCTGGGCATCGAGCAGGTCCCAACGGTATTTCCCCTCCGAGGGTACGATCTGCTTCCAGGAAACTCCGACCTGGCAGGCATTGAACGCCGAGGGCCACTGCTCGGAGCCGGGCACCTTATCGGATTCATGGGTGAGCATGCAGCCCAGGTGGGTGCTCAGCTTGCCGGTCGCCGCCAGGCGGTTCTGAAGGATCTGGGAGAGGTAGGCCTCGGTCAGAAGATCGCCCGCTCGGCTGCAGGCTACCAGGCTGGCCTGCGCGGCAGCCACGCAGCCCTCGGGATCGTCACTCGACGTCGCCGCCCGGATGAACGCACTTCGCGCCTCGGCCATCGACCGATCCAGCTCGGGCGGAACGCACAGCCCCATCTGCACCCAGTCGGCCATCTGGTTGCGGACGTCGTTGAGCTTCCCTCGCGCCAGCTCGAGGGCAAGCATGTAGGGCAAGGGCCGCTCCGCCAGGGTGGCCGTGCCGACGATCGGCGAGCCGTAACCGGCGATCGGCCAGGGGACGAACACCCGGCCGCTCTCGCTGGTCTCGCGAAAGCACGACATCAGCCCGTTGCGAAACTCGACGCTCAGACGTCCGGGGGTCCGGTCGAGTCCCGTGATGTAGGCCTTGCGAAAACCTGCGAGCCGACGGGCCAGGTCGTTCGACGGCAGAAGAAACTTGAGGACCCCCATGCCGCTTGTTCCACCCCGGACCACCGGTCTCCGATCGCGTGGATCGTGACCGCCTGACTCTTGGCTCAATTGGCCGCAAACCCGCCCCAGACCAGCACCCGCGAAGCCATCATGATCCGTAGGATCGCCGCGACAGCCTCCCGATCACGGCCAGCCCAGGCTGCGCCCGCCGCAGCCTCCGGCCGCTCCAACCCGCCTTGAACACGGTTTTCTCTAGGATAGCGTGACACCTCGATCCTGACCATAGAACCGAGAATCGGGCCGAGTTCGTGAAAATCCCAGGCAAGCTGCACCCCAGCGACCGAACCGGCCAGCACCGGTCCCTACCGCCCGGCCGGTGTGGGGCGAATCTGGCTTCTCTCGTCGTCGTCCAAACAAACCTATAGGACGCAACTCTCATCAGAGCAAGGTCTTGAGCTCGGTTTTCGAAATGGGTTCGTGCGGGATCGTCCCACAGCAGGTCGGTCTTTCCCCGTAGGGTGGGTGTAACTCACCTATTAGCATGGCCTTGCGTCTGGTGGGTTACACCCACCGGTATCACTGCTGGGTCTACTCCCAGATCCCGTGATCGCAGCCCATCGATCTTCCCATCCACGGGCTCACCCTTGTTTCCCACGGCTGACGCGCCGTATAATGATGGCTCAACTCGATCGGTCTCGGGCCGGATCAGGCCGGCCTCGCGCGGTCGTCGCCATAATAGGGAGCCCCCATGCCGCCCCTCGTGCTCGTCGCCGACGAGGTCAAGGACCCCTGGCACTGGTTCTGGCGGCTGAAGGACGACCGGGGCACCCTGCTCGCCCACCACGAGGTCGCCCTTGACCCGGCCGACTGGCGGGCCCAGGCGTTCACCGACCTGTACCGCTATGTCAGGCAGAATGCCGACCCGGGCCGCTGGACGCAGTCGACGACCGAGCTGCTCGGGCAGGTCGGGGCGTGGGCCGGGGAGCACGTGCTGGGGAAGGTCGGGCCGGCGATCGTCAAGCAGGGCACCCCGATCACCGTCCGGGTCGAGCTGCCGGCCGACCAGAAACTGGCCGAGGGCCTCCAGTATCTGCCGCTGGAGCTGGCCCACGTGGGCGGCAAGCCCCTGGCGCTGCAGGACGTGAGCCTCGTCGTCGAGGTCCGCCCGGCCGGGGCCACGCCGCGCGACAAGGACCCCACGGTCAAGCGGCTGCGGATGCTGGCCGTCTTCAGCCTTCCCACAGGCGCGGGGGCCCTGAACCTGCGGCAAGAGCGGTATACGCTCAAGGAGACGATCCGCTCGATTGCCCGCACCGCGGGCCGGGCCATCGACCTGCGGGTGCTCCAGTATGGCGTGACGCGCGACGCCCTCAAGACGATCCTCAAGGAGGGTGAGGGGTGGGACCTGGTCCACTTCTCGGGCCACGGGCTGGCGTCGCAGCTCGTGCTGGAGAAGGCCGACGGGACCCAGGACACGGTCGATGTGCCCGCCTTGATCGAGCTCCTGAAGCCCGCGCGGCTTCGTCTGAAGTGGGTCACGCTGTCGGCCTGCTGGTCCGGCGCCGCCACGGTGGCCGAGACCCTGCGCTGGCTGGGCCTGGAGCCCCACCGCGACGACCGCGAGCTTGGCGCTGAGGAACCGTACCCCGGGAAGAAGCCGGCCGTCACATTAGTGATGAACAAACACATCACTATGATAATCTAGGGCATCTTCGAGGCTTCGCGAGGCTTGTTCTCCCATCGTTAGCCAGTGTGTCGCGCCAGTTGACCAGTCTCTCGGGGGTTAATGGTCGCGCAAAACTACCGTATGGCCAGCCCATTCCTAAAACCAACGGCACTGAAAAAGCTCGGAGGCGAACGCTCCGACCGTATCAACGATAAGGAGCCGGTCCCACCTCCTGCCGATGAAGTCCCACCAGATTATACTCTACGCGGCCAATAGTGGCACATCTCCAAACGTCTGGAACTTGGGAGTCATTAGAGTTGCCATCTCGCCCTTGTGGACTGTGGGCAGATCGCCCAGGCACTGATCGATCGCAGCCGTGAATCGCGCAAATCTTCGTAGTAGATGGAGTCCAGCGACTGCTTGCGCACGAACCGCCACAGTCTCTCGATCAGATTCAGGTTGGGCGAGTAACCGGGCAGGTACAACAGTTCGATCCCCAACGACGACGCCAGCGCCTGCACCAGGGCGCATTTCTGGTACCGCGCGTTGTCCAGCACCAGCGTGATCGGCACCCCCACACTGGCAGCCGCCACCGCGCGCAACAGCGCGCACACCGACTCGGCGTTGATGTAGTCGTGATTGGTCACCCGGACCAGCCGGTGTGTCACCGCGTCGAGCGCCCCCAGGACGTTGTACCGCTTGCGACCCGAGGCCGCCCGCACGAACAGCCGCGCCGCGCACCACAGGCAACCCAGGAACGGCGCGAAGACGAAGTGGGCCGCGTCCACGAAGTAGACCTGCCTCCGGCCTCGGCGGGCCTGCTCCAGGCGCGGCCCTAACTTCTCTTGCACGAAGGTGGCCTGTTCCCGGGCGTGCTCCTCGACCGTCTTCTGGGGCGGCACGGGGATGGCCCCGGTCTTGCGCAGCGCAGCCCCAGTCGGCCCTTGAGGAAGTGGCGGACCTGGCTGAGGCCCCTGCGGACGCCGGTCTGCTGCTCAATGATGGCCCGCGCCTGCTTGGCCGAGCGGACCGGGTGCTTCAGAAAGTACTCCTCCAGCGAGTCCTGGTGCTTGGCCAGGGCGCGTGTGGGGGTGATGCCACCGGCAGCGGCGCAGGTGCGGCAGGCCGCCCTCATAATACTGGTCGAGGTAGCGCTGGACGGTGCGCCGGGAGACGTCGGCGTAGGCGGCGATCTGGTCGTGAGTCAGGCCGTGGCTCTTGAGCCAGAGGACCTCCATCTTGCGCTGGACGCGGGGGTCGGGGTGGTGGTAACGGTCGTGGGCCAGGGCGTTCCGGTCGTCCGCCGTGAAGGTGATGATCCGCATGACGGGTCCACACTGATGTTGTACCCAGGTTGCTCCCCGTCAGCAGTTTACACCCACACACTGCCGCCTACAATTCGTGCCAGACCCGGCCGCGCCGAGTATATCTGGATGAGGCCGCCAAAGCTGAATGGGCACGGTTCTTCCCGATTCTCCAGGCAATGAGAGTCATGACCGCCGCTGACCGTGCTGCCCTAGCCTGGATTCCCACGCAGTGATCTCGACCTAACAAAACGCCCAATACGCGTAAGGCGATCTGGATGCGGCTTTTTGTTAGTTCGTGACTTTACACCACGCTCGGCCGGGGTGCCAGGATGAGGTCATCCGAAGATCATCTGGAGCCGCTTGCCACCCAGCCAAGGGAGGGCGATGTCTGTCCTGTCATACCCGGCGGCGACCAGCAACGGATTGTGGGCGCGCTTCTGGAACCTCACCACGACCTCCTCGTCCGTGATCTCCACCTCCGCCGAGGCGTCGATGAAGTCGCGGAACAGATGCCGCGACTTGGCGATCTCGTAGCCGTTGCCGACGCGGACTGCCAGGAGTCGGTAGAGGCTGCTGGCCATCAGGGTCAGTTGCAGGTCGCAGTTGATCTTCATGGCCACCGCCGAGCTCAATGCGTCCATGTGGAAGAAGTCGATCCCGTCCTCGATGTTGTTCTCGATCAGCATCCGCTGGGCGTAGCGGCCGATGAGCTGGGAGGCGGCTCGGTCCAACTGGTTGGTCAACAGCAAGGTCGGTTGCTCATGCCCCAAGTCGGTAATGGTCAACTGGCGGAGCGGACCGTCGTAATCCTTCAGCCTGATCCGGCGATCCAGCACGCGGGGTGTCTTGTACGCGCGGGAGACGCTCTCCAGCTCGATTCGTCGCCAGGCCGACGCCGGAGTTGCGGCCACCTCCTCGAGCAGCTTCTGGGATCGTCGCCGCAGCGTGATGAACTCAATCCCCATCCGGTTCAACTTGCCGAGGTTCCCGTAGGTCGTCAGCTTGGAGTCGAAGATGAGCTCCTCAGGGAGACGACCGGTCCGTCGCTTCCAGAAGTCGACGAAGCGGATGATCTCGTCATTCTGCTGGTCCTTTCTCAGTTCCCCGTTGGCGTAGCAGAAGACTGCGCGTTTCCGCGTCCTGGGCCAAGAATGCCGGCATCCCCTTCTGGCGCCGGCTCCGCTTGGAGACGTAGTGCTTCTCGACCAAGGCATCCTCGCCATGGAACGGGATGGTGTGGAAGTCGAGGTCGAACGACGTCCCCCTGTGCAGGCCCAGGCCATTGACCACGTCGAACCAGTCGCGCATCAAAGCCGGGTAGCAGGTCGGATTGATGCGGCAACTGTATTCGGTGAGGAAGGATCGCTTGGGGATGACGTTGAGGCCGGCGAAGAGGGCCAGGCCCTCGTCGAAGACGGAGCTCATGACATGGCTGTGGCGTGCACTGCCGAAGAGCTTCAACGCCAAGAGCGATCGCACGGCGCACGCCGCCGGAATCATCTTCGTGCCGGGGAAGCCGCAACGGGCCAGGATCGTGTCCAGATCGGCCGAGACCAGATACGGCAGGAACAGGAACAGACCGCCGAACTTGGTGCGAAAGTGCCGGGGCGACAGATCGAGCTGGCGGACGTCAGCGGCATCGGCCACGGTGGGACGAGGGTGATCGGGTCGCTCCTCGTCCCGTCGTCGTGGCAGCTTGGCGAAACCTTCTTGCTCCAGGATCACGGCCACCGCCGCCGGGCTGATCGCCTCGCCGTCGCGAGCGAGGGCGCGGCTGATGTCGTGGACCGACAGGTTCTGCTTCCGCAGCGTGACCACCAATTCCCGCAGCCGCTTCTGCTTACCAGGTGGTCTGCCTTGCCGTGCGGTCGGGAGGAAGAAGTTGTGCCCGGGTTGGTTGCGGAACTGATGGACGAGGATCCTGAAGCTTCCCGGTGTGTAGCCGAACCGAGCGGCCGCTTCCGCCGACGGGAGGCCGTCAACGAAGAAGGCCCGGAGGGCTTCATATTGCCGGTGAGTGGAGTTGGAGGGCTCCGAGAACCGGCGTGCCAAAGTTAGGCGATCTCTGGAATTATCGTCCATGCTGCCACGGTGTCATCCTGACGTAGTGGTGTTGATTGATGCGGCACGAGACGCCGAGAAATCGATTGAATCACAGGGTGAGACGACTTTCGATTACCGCATCGACATGCATCTGATGTTTCGGATAGCGTCGTGGGTCAGTGTCTATCATTCTCGGCGCACGATAACACAGCCAATCGAGGAGGCAGCGAGATTCTCAAGGAAATTGCGACTCAGTGCAAGGCCATTTGTTAGTCGGTTTCCCCTCCGTGGGAATCCAGGCTAGCGGGAGGCGAACAAAGCCCAAGAAAGGAAAGCGGCAAGACTCAGCAAGACGATCGACCCAAGACATCCTCTCTTGGAATCTTGTCTCCCACTAGGTCCGAGACTCCCACTGTTCGGTTGGCTCAGTATGTCTGCATATTTGGCGATAAGAACTGATGTGAAAGTGGCCCGACAACCATCTTCCAATTCGCAATCTTTGTACGGGGGGAGCATTTCTGGCGTGCAAGTATCTATCGGGAAAACTCGATCTCGGACCCTTTGGCAAACGTCGCAGTCGTTCTCCGAGACGAGCGGTTTGAATCCAGCAACGACTCCGGATTGCTTAGCCTGGCGGATCTCGCGAATCGCATTTTTCCTCCCCTCGCGAAACCTCGCTTGTCTCTCTTTCGTCCGACGGCCTTCCCGCTTCTCTTCAAGTTGGGAGTCGAATTCTTCCGCTGGGTGCGGCCTCGGAATTATGTGGGCTCTGACGAGCCGCTTGGGTAAAGTCGAGCCTCCTTCCAGGGAGGTTGCCATGCCCGCTGCCATCGTCGCCCGCACCGAGTCCGGCTTCACCATCCAGGTCGAGATCCCTTACCGGTCCTCCATGCTGGAGTCCGAGGAGACGATCCAGGAAGGTCTCAACCAAGCGGGCGTCCTCGCCACCCAGGAGGCCCTGCAACGGTTCGACACCGACGGCTCACCGATTCAAGTCGGCGACACCAAGCTCACCTCGATGGGTCAGGTCCTCAAGGAGTACCAGACCCCCTACGGGGTCGCCCCCGTCGAACGTCACCTCTACCAGAGCTCCCGAGGCGGCAAGACCTATTGCCCGCTGGACCGCAACGCCCGCATCGTCGGCAGTTCTACTCCCCGGTTTGCCAAGATGATCTCGCACAAGTATGCCGAGTTCGGCTCCTCTCGGGTGATCGAGGACCTGCGGGAGAACCACGGCCGTACGGTGGCCCGGTCGTTCGTCCAGAACGTCGCCGACGCCGTGGCCGCCGTGGCGTTGGCCCAGGAGGAGACCTGGGAGTACGCCCTGCCCGCGTTGGAGGAGCCGACGGCCACCATCACCATCGGCATGGATGGGACCTGCCTACTCAGGGAAACAGCATCTTATCTCATGTGTCGAACAGGACTTTCTCCCGGTAGTCATCGCTCATAGCGCACTTGAGCCGCTTGGTCTCGATCCCGCGTCGGCAATCCGTCTCGCGCTTGAGGAGCCCGAGGGCAAACCGCCGGATGACACTCAGGTTCGCCGCTGCATGGCCCGTGCGGACGCGGCAGTCGTCCTCACGGAAGCTCACGTCCAACTGCCAGTGCAGATGGTTCTCGATCCCCCAGTGGCCCCGCACCGCTCCGGCGAACTCCTTCGCCGTGAGCAGCCGGCTCAGGATGTAATACCGGCCCTCCAGGCTCGTGCCTCCCCGCGAATCGGTCCGCTCTGAGAACGTTACCCCCACGGCGCTGAGGTTCTGCCACAGGCCCTCCGGATCGACACCCTCCGGGGCCGGGAAGATCGCATACGTCCGTCTCTCCTGACGACCGTGCCCGATCTCCTCCGTCTGATGCTCGTCGATCTGTGCGGCGTCCTGCTCCAGGCCTTCATCGACGGCCTTACAGACCTGTTCATACAGCGTCGGTTGGTTCAGCTTGACCGCCAGCACATAGTCGCCGCCGCGTTCACGAATCGTCGCGGCGATCTCCTTCTGGCAGCCCATCGCGTCGATCGTCACCACCGCCCCGGACAGTTCCAGCAACTCCAGCACGCGGGGATCGCCGTGATCTCGTTCGACTTCTCGTCCACAACGACCTGCCCCAGCGACAGCTTGTTCTCGGTGGCCCAGGCCGAGACCATATGGATCGCCGCCTTGCCGTCCCGCTTGTTGTACGAGCCACGCAGCGTCTTGCCGTCGATGGCGACCAGGCGATGGCCGGTGATCTCCTGCATCGCCTGCATCCAGCCCAGGAGAGCCGTCTCGAACGCGGTCGGGTCGAGCCGCGCCAGGATGCGCCGGAACGTATCCTCGGAGGGGATGCCGTTGGTCATGTCGAGGAAGCGGGTCAGCCACGTCCTACGGTCGGTACCGAATTCGTGGATGGCGGCGAAGGAGTTGGCCCCGGAGAGGACGGCGCAGACGGCGATGAAGGCGATGTTGATCAGGGGATGCTTGCGGGTGCGTTCGACGCGGGGGTCGGTGAGGTCCTGGAAGTGGTCGTGGAACGTGATGGGTCTGTCGCTGGGCATGATCGCGTCCATTGGGGTCCGGCAGAAGAGCCTCGTGAAGACCCGCCGTTGTACGCCGGCGAGCTTCCCCAAGCTACGTCAGATCGCTATCTTGATGCGGCGGCCCTGCCTGCCTACTGATGTGTGAGGACGGGTGGCGGGAAACAATGGTCGGCACAATTGGCCTGTACGACCGGAACGGCGAGCGCCAGCATACGATCTACCTGGCGGCGACCCCGGAGTACGGCAAGGCGACGTTCCTGGACCGCTTGGAGCGGGAGATCGCCCGGATCAAGGTGGCGTACCCGCGGGCCCGGTACGTGGGCTTAGCCGATGGGGCGAAGGGGAACTGGGAGTTCCTCTCCCGGCATACCGAGGTCCAGGTGATCGACTTCTGGCATGCCGCCGAGTACCTGGGCGATGCCGCCGATGTCCTCTTCGCTGGATCGCCTGGGGCGAAGCGGCCGTGGCTGGAGTCGAGTTGCCACCGGCTGAAGCATGAGCCGGGGGCCGCCCGCCAGTTGGTCCGGGACCTGAAGCGGCTGGCGGCTGAGAAGGGGGTCGCTCCGGATCAGCCGGAGGTCGGGGCGGCGATCACATACTTCACCAATCAGAGCAAGGCCGGCCGGATGAACTACGCCCCGCTGGTGGCAGGGAAGATCCCCATCGGCAGCGGAGTGACGGAAGCCGCGTGCAAGGTGTTGGTCAAGCAGCGGCTGTGCGGGTCGGGGATGAGGTGGAAGGAGCCGGGTGCGGCGGCGGTGTTGAGTGTGCGGTGCCTGACGTACACGGCCGAGCGTTGGTCACAGTTCTGGGCCAAGATCGACCAGTATGGGTTCCCGATTACGGCCTGACACTACATACATCCGAGGTCACACCCCTTCCGCTGACTCTGGCGTCAAGAGTCGGCCACGTCGAACGACGATCGGTTTGCGACAATGGGGACAATTCCTGGATCGCTTGGAAGGCGGGTCGATGGCTTGGGAGCAGTGGGGGCAACGAGACATCCCATCGTCTCCGATGGCAGGGGCCGACTCGTACACGGCCGATCGAAGTCCCTTAGTTCAAGTTTCGCAGATTTGAGTGAGGTTCTCTGACCAAAAAGACACGTCGGCTTCCTCGCTGTTTCTTGTGTACTTGTCTAGGTTCTCAAGACTGGACAGGCACCAAGGCAAGGAAGCCGACCCATGGAACTTACTCCCTCGTTCGCGTCTCTGCTACTGCACTTTGCGTCGGTCTTCACGGCTCCGACATTCCGGACTTTCATTCAGATCGTCACTGGCTGGATTCTCTCCCAGCGACACCGCTACATCACTGAGGTCATCTTCTCCGGCAGCAACGTCGGCAACGGCCATTGGTCTCGGTTCCATCGCTTCTTCAGCCATGCCTCCTGGGATATCGATGCCTTGTCCATGGTCCTGGCTAAGCTCGTTGTCGCGATCCTTGCTCCTGGAGCTACGCTGCTCTGGGCGGTAGATGACACCCTCTGCCGAAAGCGCGGGTTGACGCTCTATGGTGCCGGTATGCACTACGATCCGCTCATCTCCAGTCGCGCCAAGTCCCTGGTCAGTTGGGGACACGACTGGGTTGTTCTCTGCCTGCTGATCGTCAATCCATTCTGGCGCCTACCAAAGTCTTCGCCTTGCCGGTTGCCGTACGGCTGTACCGCAATCGGCAGGGGCTGACCAAGGGGAAGAAAGGGAAGAAGCCTCGGCCGAAGCACGATCCGAACCATCGCACACGGCCTGAACTGGCCCTCGAACTCGTTGAACTGGTGGCTAAGTGGTTCCCTGACGATGAGATCATGCTCTCGGGTGACAGCGCCTACGGTGGGAAAAGCATTCTCTCGAAACTACCTCCCAAGGTGCATCTCATCAGTCACGTCCATCCCAAGGGAGCGCTCTATGAACCGGCACCTCCCAGGACGACCAAGACCAGAGGGCCTGCCCGCAAGAAAGGGAAGCGATTGCCGGCCCTGAAGCAGTGGGCCGAGGACACGACCCAACCCTGGACTCGACTCGACTTCAATCAGTTTGGGCTCCATGCCGCTCTCGCGGTCAAGACGATCAAGGCTCTCTACTACAAGGCCGGAGGTGACCGGCTGCTGACCATCGTCTTGGTGCGCGATCTGGAAGGGAAGCGTCCCGATCAGATGTTCTACTGCACCAAACTGGACTGGACTGCCAGGCAGATTCTCTCCACCTACTCCTGCCGCTGGGCCATCGAATGCACATTTGAAAACTGCAAGCAACTCCTGGGACTTGAAGACCCTGCCAACCGTCTTCCCAAGGCCGTCCGGCGAACCGCGCCCATGGCGTTGTTCCTCTACACCATGATCATCATATGGTTTCACCGAACCGGTCATCGGTCGCTCCGGTTTCCATTCCGGCCATGGTATAGCAAGAAGGAAGAACCCTCATTCGCCGACATGCTGACGACCCTCAGGCGAGTCAGCTACCAGGAGAAAACCGCCAGACTGCTTCCAGAACGGTCTCGACTGAAAACCTGGATCGCCCAGTTGACCGAGCTTCTCAGCCGAGCAGGTTGAGCGACAGTTCGGCCCAAGATTCAGGCCTCTCAGGTCAGTGCACGATCGACTTACCCGGGGTAATTTCGCCCTCCGGACGGGTCGAGATACGCCTCAGAATCTGCGAAACCTTAGAGATTCAGGCCTCTCAGGTCAGTGCACGATCGACTTACCCGGGGTAATTTCGCCCTCCGGACGGGTCGAGATACGCCTCAGAATCTGCGAAACTTGAACTTAGAGGTCCTAACAAAATTGGCTTTGGCATAACAGTCTAGGACAAATTATCGCGCACGCAAGTCTGAGAGACGCCTGATGGATAGCCGGGGTTCGATCCTTGCGGACGCGCAGTCTTCCGAAACCGTGCAGCCACGACAACGTCCGCTCCACGTACCAGCGATATTTCCCCAATCCGCTGCCGTGCGACGTCTTCCGCCGGGCGATCCGGGGCCGAATGCCGCGCCAGCAAGAGGCGGCGATGCGGGTCTGAATCGTAGCCTCGGTCGCCGAAGAGGGCCCGCGGCCGTCGGCGCGGCCGACCTGGCTTGCCACGCACCGGCGGGATCGCATCGACCAGTTCCACCATCGGCACCACGTCGGGGACGTTCGCCGCTGTCGTCGTTGCGGTGAGGGGAACCCCGTGGGCGTCGGTAATCACGTGGTGTTTGCTCCCTTTCTTTCGCCGATCCCCTGGGCTGGGCCCAGTCGCGCCGCCTCCGCCCCAGGCCCGCACCAAGCTGCTGTCGATGAGCGCTCGGCTCCAGTCGATCTGGCCAGCCCCCTCCAGCTCGGCCAGCAGAGCCTCGTGGAGCTTGGCCCAGACGCCAGCCACCGCCCAGTCGCGCAGGCGGCGCCAGCACGTCATACCAGAGCCGCAACCCATTTCGACCGGAAGATCCTCCCAGTTGATTCCGGTCTTGAGGACGAACAAGATGCCGGTCAGAGCCGTCCGGTCCTCGATGGGTGGGCGGCCGGGACGATCGGGCCGCTTCGGCTTGGGCCGGGGCGGGAGCAGGGGATGAATGCGCTCCCAGAGGGCGTCGGTGACGAGGGGCTTGACCATAATGTGGCTCCGAACCAAGATCCGTTCGGATCACAAACATCGCAGGTTCCAGGCCAGACCAACCAATTTTGTTAGGGCCTCTTAACGGGTCAACCACAAGAGACAGGTATCGGGCCTCCCGGACTGAAATGCAAGGGGCAACCCGTGCGGAATTGCTAGCCTGGATCCCCATACAGAAAAAAAACAACGATCCGCGAGAGGGCTAGAACCCCGACGGTTCCTGATAGCGCCGCTCGAGGTCGGCCAGGAGTATCGGGCGGTTCTTCTTCGAGCGTGCCTTCCTCATGATCTTGCGACGATCCAGTGCCTGCCTCTGGCACTGTGGTTCGCGCACCGTGCGATAGGGCAGCAAGTCGTCCACCGTGAACGGCTCCGGATGGAAGGCGTGTGCATCCAGTGCGTGCACTAAAGTTGGCCCCTCCAGAACAATACGGGTCCCCGCGTGGCGGTGGCCGTGAATCCGCCGCTCATGACTCTTGGGCAAGCGAAACCATCGTTCCAAATCCAGGTTGTCCTTGATCTCTTCAAACAGTCCTTCGCCCACGAACAGGCCGGCGAGAAAACTGATCATCACCTGGGCCATTTGCTTATGAATCGGGCCCCCGGTTTGCTGGAATCGATCGATCAGTTCCTCGAACTTCGCCTGCCGGTCCGCACATGTTCCCTTGCCGGGATCGAGCGTTTCGGCAACTTCCGTGACTTCCGCGATGAATTCACGGATCGACTCCTGTTCGTCGCGCACTTCGTTTCGGCCGCGGTCGATGCAGTCGGCGAGTCGGCCCAGTTGCCGCTCGGCGAATCCCCTTTTTTCGCGTCCAGGTTTCGCTGGAGCGACGCGCGAACCTCATCCAGCGCATCGGCCATCCGCAAGCCGGGAGGGTGGAGCGGTCCTCCCTGATCGTCGTTGAGAATGCCACGCACCGCCGTGCAGTATTCGAGCACCACGGCGCTGGCGGCATCGACTCGGGGCCCGGGCGGGTTCAGCGGCGGCGCGGTCGCAGCAGGATCATCCTCCACGATGCGTTCCGACGCCTGGACGCCCTGCTGTTTGAGTACCGCCTGTTCGATCTTCCGAAGGCCACGCACCTTCTTCCGCATCTGAACCTTGGCGTGGCTGTCAGCCTCCAGAACAGGCTTGGCCACGTCGCGGAGGAAGTGATTGTCGCAGTAGCGGTGCGGCACGTCGGGGAATTCCGCCGCGATGCCCGTCACGAAGGCGTCCTGCCGGTCCGACAACCACAGCACCACCGGCTTACCCAGGGACTTGGCCCACGCCCTGGCCTGCGCGATCAGGCGGCGCACCTCGTCCGCCGTGGCGGAGATCAAAGGCTCAGCGAACCAGACCCGCTTGCCGGTCAGTTCGCGCACCACGTACAGCGTCTCGTGCCCCTTCTCGGGCTGTAGGCCGTCGATCGAGAGGATGATCTCATCGACGGCTTCATAGTGCCGCCGCAACGACTCGGGGTCCTGCTCGCGCACGGCGAGCATGACCTGGTAGGATCCGATGTACCGGGCGATCGAGTCGGCCGAGAGCTTGATGCCGTAATCATCCCAGAGATCGGATTGGATCTGGGAAATCGACCAATGACGTGAGCATCGACGATGACCGATCCAACAGAGGACATCCCACCCGACCGCCCACTTGGGCGGCGCGATCGTGATCTCGAGTTCGGGGCTCTTGGTCTTGGCGTGGCCGGGGCAGGCGGGATCGGGGCAGTGGTTGAGTTTGCAGACGAGCTGCACCGGACCCTCGAGGGTGTGAACCCGACGGTACCGGTGGTCGCAGATATACATCAGCCGTCCACAGACCGGACAATGGCGGTCGAGGACATCGAGTTCCCACAGAGCAAAATCCGTATCCTTGGGCCAAGCGTAGGACATCCTGCCGACCTCCGTGCCACGGGTGAACGCCATCGTTGACGCCAACAAGGCAAGACTTTACACCGCGAAACCCGTATCTTCTAGCCCTCTCGCGGATCGTTGAAAAAAAAGCCTAACGATCCACCTCACGTTCTGCATTATTTCCGCCATAATCGCCTATCCATCGTAGTTTTTTGGGTTTCTCGATATACCATGTTCCACGCTCTTAGATGTCCTATCCAGCTGCACTGATCCTTTCGTTTGTCCCCATTTTTCCCTGTTTTTTTCGTGATTCGCCATTTCGGCCTTTACAAGTCTGCCCCAAAGTGACATTTGGGGAGCATGTTTACCAGTAAAGCAAAAAAACTAACGGACCTTTCCCAGGTCTTCCTCGAACCCGCCAACGCCACCCATCGCCAGTACGAGGCCCTCCGCGCCTTCTTCGTTGCTGGGAGTCCCAGTGCCGAGGTCGCTCGCAGCTTCGGTTACACGCCGGGGAGCTTCCGAGTCCTCGTCCACCAATTCCGCCAGGACCCTCGACGCGACTTCTTCCTCACACCGGCCAAGGGGCCCCGTTCCGCACCCAAGGCCGACCCTCTCCGCGACCGTGTCATCGCCCTGCGCAAACAGAATCTCTCCATCTACGACATCAGCCGCACCTTGGCGCACCAAGGACATCCTCTCAGCCCAGTCGCTGTCGGACAGATCCTCAAGGAAGAAGGATTCACGCGGTTGCCGCGCCGCGCCGACGACGAGCGCCCACCCGGCTCGCGGCCGACCACGGCCGATGTCGCCGACGTTCGACAACGCGACCTGAGCCCGCGGTCCTGCCGGACCAAATTCGGCGGTCTGTTCCTCTTTCTGCCGATGCTGGCTTCGATTCCCCTCGATCGCATCCTCGAGAAATCGGAGTTCCCCGGATCGGAGATGATTCCGCCTGGCTCGGCCATGCGATCGCTGCTGGCCCTGAAGCTGTTCGGGACGGCGCGCAATGGACATGTCAGGAGCGTGGTCTTGGACAAGGGGCTGGCCCTCTTCGCCGGCTTGAACGTCATCCCCAAGCGCTCTTTCTTGACGGAATACAGTTGCCGGATCAACCCAGCCTGCGACCCGGAGCTGATGCGCCGCTGGTTCGATGCCGTGGGCCAACTCGGTCTGCCACGCGGTCCTTCCTTCGACCTGGACTTTCACACGATCCCCTTCCATGGGGATGATGCCCTGATCGAGAAGCCCTACGTATCCAAGCGGAGCCGACGACAGAAGGGCATCCTGGCCTTCCTGGTGCAGGACGCCGAGACCCGCGTCTTCTGTTACGCCAACGGCGAATGGCGCAAGGACGAGCCAAACGATGAGATCCTCCGCTTCGTCCGGTTCTGGAAGGAACGGACCGGGCAGCATCCCGAAGAATTGATCTTTGATTCCAAGTTGACGACCGACGCCAAGCTCAATGAGCTCAATCGGCTGGGAATTCAATTCATCACCCTGCGTCGTCGCTCGCCAGGGCTCATCCGGGAGATCAGCCAGACGCCCATCTCCGCGTGGCGCCGGATCGAGTTGAAGGGCGTCTCGCGGAAGTACAAACATCCACGGATTCTCGACGAGCGGATCGCTCTGGCGGATTATGACGACCCGCTGCGTCAGGTGATCGCCACCGATTTGGGTCATGAGGAGCCGACGATCCTGCTGACGAACCAACTGACAAAGCAGGCGGCCAAGCTGGTCGGGCGGTACGCCCAGCGGATGATCATCGAGAATAGCATCGCGGATGGGATCGACTTCTTTCACATGGACGCGTTGAGCTCGGCCGTGGCGATGAAGGTCAACTGCGACCTGCAATTGACGCTGATGGCCAGTAGCCTGTACCGCTTGCTGGCCGGTCGCATCGGCCGAGGCTACGAGCACGCCGAGTCGCGGCATCTGTTTCAAGACTGCGTGGATGCCGCAGCCAAGGTGAAGATCACCGCGTCGGAGATCGTGGTGCGTTATCAGAAGCGTGCTCATAACCCCTTGCTCGTGGCGGCCGGATTCGATAGGACAGACACGGTCATCCCATGGCTGGGCGGCAAGCGATTGCAGCTCGACTTCGGGTAGCCTGAAGCTGTCGCCCCGGAGGAGCGTGGTGTAAAGTGAAAAACTAACATCCATGAGTGCTGGTATCGTTGATCTTATGGGCTAAATGTTAGCGTTTTTTTTCTGTATGGGAATCCAGGCCAGCGGTGCCCGCATTCCGTCCAGGCCCAGCGCGGCGATGACGGTCAGCGTCCCCCAGGAAGTGGGGACCGAGCCGATTGCACGCTCACCCCGCGGCGCCCAAGCGCGGGTCGGAGTCATTGCCGTGTTGACCCCCGTCTCATCCACCAAAACCAGCCGTTTCGGCTCAGTCCGCCGCACCTTCCTTCGGAATCGCCGTCGCTTCTCCGGGACGTCAGGCCGGCTGCGCTCGGCGGCGTGCAGGGTCTTCTCCTTGGAGGTCAGACCAAGGCGACGCAGGGTGTGCCAGATGGTCGTCAGGGTACAGCTCAAGCCGCCTTGCTGCTTCAGGTGGTTCAACGTGGCGTCGTTCTGCTTCTGGACCAACCGTCGAAGTCACTGCTGGTCACGACGACTCAAGGAGGGTCTCGGCCCACCGCCGTGTGGCTTGGGAGCCAAGGTGCCGGCTTCGCGTCGCCGCTGCAGCAGCCGGACGATGAACGACAGGCTGACGCGGAACCGTCGGGCGATCTCCCGGTGGGAACGTTCCCGGTGATCAACTGCCGCCGCGACTCGCTCGCGGAGATCCATCGAGTAGGGTGCCATGGCAGTATCCTCCTGGTCCATTGCCACTCCGTTTCCTTGCGTGTCCATCTATCTCTATTCTCGCTGTCTGCAACCCGTTGTTAAACCGCGCTAGTATACTTCTACTGTCTAAGCCGCTCGCTCCGACTGATCTTCAATGGTGCCAGTTGATTACGTGCCTTGTAGTGATAGAACCGTGCCGACTCGTTCCGCTCCAGCCAGAGCGTCCGCTCCTGGGTCACCCGGCTCGGCATATCGCAGCGGCTGGCCCGGTGCAGGATCAACGCCAGCCCAGCACGCACCTGCGGCACCGTCAACGCCGGCGTCGTCTTTTTTCCCCCGACCGGCCTCCGACACCAGGAACCACGTCGCGATCAACGACAACGCCATGTGGTGGTGCCAGCCGAGCCAGTTCCGCACCTGGTACGCGCCCAGGCCCGTCTCGCTCTTGGGTCGCTTCAGGCACTCTTCGACCCGGTGCACCGCCTTGGCCGCCCGCGCGAACTCCCCAAGCGGCGTCTCAGACGCGGCATTGGAGAGGTGGTAGTCATGCTTGAGCACACCGCCGTCCAGGTAACGGACAACCACCAGTGTCTCCTCGAAACCGACGACCCGGCGGTCGACCTTCGATTCCACCCGCCGGACCACGATCTCGACCTCCAGCGGGCCTTTCTCGCCGTCGCGCACCGTCTGCTTCGTCCACGCCGTGGCCGGCAGCGCCTGGCACCAGGCCCGCACGCCGCGGAATGGAACCTTGGGTCGACGGCCATGCCCCCCGTAGGGTGGCGGCGCCGCCTCGAGGTCGCGGATGCTCGTGTTCGATGGCACGGCCAGCAGGTAGCGCTCGTGGTCGGCGGCCAGGCGCTTGCGGAACCACGCCGGCCGGCCCATCTCGTCGTCACCGGCAACCCAGCTGTGCGGCAGCGCCGGGCCACGCCGCCGCAGCATCTCCAGGGAGAGCTCATGCCGCGTGCGGTAGCGGACCTCCTTCGGGACCCGACATTTCTTGCGGCGCTTCCTGTCCTTGGCCCACTCCCGGGGCAGGTAGAGCCGGAAGTCGACCAGGGCATGCTCGGCATCGCTGACGTAGCCCAGGAAGACGCCGATCTGGCAGTTCTCGACCTTGCCGAGCCGGCCGCACCACTGCCGCTGCACGCCGACCGAGGCGGTTCCCTTCTTGGGGAAGGCCGAGGGGTCGAACACGAGCACGGCGTCGCAGCAGCCGATGGCGTGGGCGACCTGACGGGTCAGCTCGTCGATGAGGGGGTCGTGGTCCCAGGCCACCTCGCCGATGAAGCGCTGGATGGTCTGGCGGTCGAGGTCGTAGCGGTAGGCGATCGCCTCGGCGTTCTTGCGATCGAGGTCGGAGAGTAGTCCGGCGAGGTAGGTGCGGGAGTGCCGGCGGCTCTCAGGGCTGGGCAACGAGGCGACAAACGGCTGGGCGAAGGACTCCAGCCGGCTGATCACACCTCGGAAGAATGTGGGCGGGACCTCACAGGCCGCCAGCAGTTGCTCTTTGCGACGCTCAAATCGAGGCTCCATCGCAGGGACTCCTTCCATCGGATCATGTCCTCTGGAAGGCATTGATACAAAATGTCTTGCGCCGGATCAAGTGAGTCCAGACAGTAGAAATACCAAACTGCACTTTCCAAGGACTGACCTCGATCAAGCCACCAGTCTGAACACGTTCTCCAGCAGGAGCTGGATTTTCTCTGACCATGGCGCCGGGACTTGGAGTTGCTGATATTCTTCCCCCAGCATGGCTCGCGGCACGGCTCTGTGTCGATCTGCGTGCGAAGGTCGCCGGTCAGCATCATCCCAGGGCCGATCACTTCGGTCGCTCAGCGACACCGCTCGACGGTTCCAGGCCCAGACCTCGATCAGTGTGTGCACCCCCAGGGAAAGGTTCAACGCCCCCCCATTCGACCAGACCCGACGCACCGGCACCTGCTCGATCCCTTCGACTTCCTTCAAGTCGTGCAAGTTCGGCTCGATGCCCCAGCGGTCAAGGACGACTTGAACGATGGCCTCGACGCTCGCCTTCGGGTCGGTGCACAGCACGGCACGCCAGGAACCGTCGTCCTCCTGGATGATCACCACCCGCACCACGCCCCCGGCCGGCCGCCAGGTCGCCAGGAACGCTTTGACCCGCTTGGTGACGACCGCACCCGTGGTGGTCCGCACCGTGATGGTCTGCCAACCCCGCTTCTGACCGGCGCTTGGCCAAGCTGAGGCGGTGCTTGCCGTAGATCGGCGGGCGGCCCCGAGACCGTTTCTGGCCGGCGGGGATCACCGGCGGCAGGTCGTACAACGCCGCGTCCTTGCGGCGCCGCGCGACCACCACGAAACCGGCCTGCTGCGCTGGTTTGAGGAACTCCCGTTTCGCGGAGAAGCCGTCCCCGGCCAGCCAGGGTGGCTGCGGTTGCGGTGGCAATTGCATGCGGAGCCACGTGACCATCCCCGCGGCGCTCTCGCGTTTGGTCTGGAACGAGACCTGCGCCGCCGCGGGCAGCGGCGGCACGTCCTTCTTGCGGACGTCCACGAGCCCGAGCAGGGGCAGACCGATGACTCCGAAGTCGGCGTGGCGCACGATCCGGCTGAGCACGACCCAACTGTGGCCGTAGAGGAACTTCGCCCCGCCGGCCCCGGCGTGGGGTGGTGATGAATGCCCGCGCCCTGCACCGTCGGGCCGTAGCGCTTGGGGGCGTATCATCGAGGGCGAACACGAGGCGCTGGCCCGCGTCAACCCGGTCCAGAACGATCCGCAAGAGCACTGCGGCTGGGTCCCGGACCTTGCGGCCAACTGCGTCGAGGAAGTAGGAGGAGGATCGACGGCGCTCTCCGACGGCCGCGGCGCCACCAACTGGCCGCGGTGCGACGCCCGGAAGCCAACAGGATGCCCAGGACAACATCCGCCAGCCTCCAGGCCAGCCGATCGTGAAGGGGAGCGGCCAGGGCGTTGACCCAGGCCATCCCCTCGGCAGTCAAACGGAACACGCACACCTTCGTCCCTCCCGGGTGCGACTGCGATCAAGGAACAACCGCAATCGTGCCAGGAGGGCGAGGGTCACCTCAAGCAGGCAGCCCTCGGACAACCGTCAGTTTTGGGAAAGTGCAGAGTCCAGGAAGACGACCATGGGACTCCTTGAGCAGTTCGGCAATCTTCTCGCGGAGCTTCCGCTCGCGAAGCTGGAGCCAGCGAAGGCGGAGGCGGCCGTAGCCCAGGCGGAGACACGATACCAGACCCTTGAAGCGAAGTACCACGATCTCGAGACGAAGAACGGCGCCCTTGAGACGGAGAAGGCGAGTCTGGAGACGGAAAACAGCCGTTTGAATCTTCAGATCCAGGATCAAAAGGTGCAGATGGAGCAACAGGGAAAGGTGATCGAAGAACTTCAAGCGAGATGCCTCCAACTGGAGGGCCCAGGGGCTCTCGACGCCATCGAGCTGGCGGTCCTGAGAGCGCTATCGCAACGAGACCGTCTGACTCCACGCGGGCTGGCATTGGCAGCGAAGTCTGAGTTTAACAAGGCCCAGCATCGGATCGGCAGGCTACTTCGCCGCCAGCTCATCGATACGACCTCTTTCAGCAGCCAGGGGAACACCTACGTCATCACCTTTCAGGGTCGTGACTACCTCGAAACGCATGACGTGGTCACACAGGAGGCTTAACACCACCAAAACGCGCCCCGCCGACCGTCGGCGGGGCCGTGAAGCGAGACCGTGCAAACTTTCCCTTGGTGCACCCATGGTGTACACTGGAATAGACATCGCGGCCCTCCTGGCCGCTCGTGGGGACGGTTGCTAGGCCAGGCCCCACGGGCGGTTTCCCTTTTCCCGCCCCTTCACCTCGGCGTCGATCGCGAGCTGGACCAGGCACCGCAGGGCCAGCGGCATGAGGCCTCGTGCGTCCAGCTCTCCGAGCAGGGCGAGCAGGCTGCCCAGATCGAGCTGGCCGTGCCTCCTGGCGGCGATCAAGAGCTCCAAGAGAGCCCTTCGGTGATCAACTTGTCAGCGTCGGTCGTCATGGTGTCCTCCTCATATCAGCATTGCACCCTAAGTGCATGCCAGGTTTCAACCGGTATTGCACCGAGGCTGCAATTTGCTCGAGCCGTTTCTATGGTGTGAGTTGGGACGCGGTTTGCCGTGGTGTGTGGTATTATGCCAATACCAGATATGACCGGAGGGCGACCTATGCGCGGGTGTTATCATGACTAGAAAACCAGCAGGCAAGCCCGATCCTGGTGAGTAGGTGACGAAGGCTCTCAAGATGCGCCGCCAGTAAGCAGACAGGCTGGAACGCCTTGCCTCGTTCGACCGGTGCACCGTCACTAGCCTCATCGACCGTGCGGTGGCCCAGTACGCCCGGACGGTTGGGTTCAAGGACCCGCCCCCGGACAGCACACCGTGACATATTTTGAACCTCAACGGAGAGGAGACAGCCATGTTTACCACGATCCTCGCCCTAGCCTTCGCGGTCCAGACACCGTCGCCGGCTCCCAAGCCCGCGCAGCAGCCGCAGGCGCAGCTTCAGACAAAGCGGGACTATTCCGACGTGATCGCCCGCAACCGTGCCCGTCGCGGGGCGAGGGTTTCCGCCGGAGTGGCCCGGGAGCGGGCCCAGGAGCAAGCCGCGTATATCGCGCAGGCTAAGGCAGAAGCAGAGTACAAGGCCGCACTGCCGTTCCTCCTGGAGAGCCAGCGGCAGCAGCTAGAGCGGATGAGCGCACTCGAGCGCAACGCCGCCCTTCATCGCATGGCCGCCTCGAGCGAGCGGATTGCCAACGCCATCGAGATGTCCAACGTGGCTTGGCAAAACGCCCGGATGGGGTACAGCACGCCAGCCCTGAACACTTACGGCCCGGGTGTGACGCCCTACGGCCCCTACGGCGGCGTGATGATCCAGCCGTTGCAGGCGGGGCCCGGGCAGATGCCATACCTTTACGCGAACATGGGGTTCCCGAACTGAGGCGAGCCATGACCCACAAGCCCGAGCGCTCCGACGACCTCACCCTTGCGCTGGGCTACGCACCCTTGACCGCGAAAACTGGGTGGTATGGGTTGTTAGCCTGTACCTACTGCCAGGAAGCCCGGTCCCGATCAACACGCCTCTCGGGCCCCATTTACACTATCTATCCCGGGCAATGCGCGTGGCCATAGCTCTCGATAGCTTGCCCCGGAATCGACGTTGATACTTCCGCCTGTGCCGTTCCTGCCGCCGATTAGCTCGTCCGGGAAGAACGTCCGCCACGCCACACGGCTCTTCGAGTCTTCGACCCCCGCAGAGAATGGTCGAGATGCGATCATACTGCACCAAGTCTGGCCCAACTGCCGCCTCCTTCCGGAACGTGGGATCATCGTGGGTCGTGTCGGGGTTCCAGGGAATCACCACTGGGTTGCCGCCGAGCGTCACTTCGGCGGTTTTTTGACAACTTTCGGCGGAGTGGTTCTAGCCTCGGCTACGATGGGATCACCAGGACCTATGATGTCGGCCCTTGAGTAACGGGCAAACCACCATGGACGATCCCTTGACACATCTCGCCGAATTTACCTATTTTCTCTTCGAGCGATGGGAGGGCTTATCGATCCTCGGGCTGCTCGTTGTGCTGATCTGGTATCGTCGGGCGACGTCGCCACTCCCCGGGATCAAGCCGGCGAACGGCGCAAGTAGTGCGAGACTCGGGACCACGAAGAGCGCCCGGCGGTTTATGAGCAGGCCGGCAGCACACCCCATCGCC
>CAWFJM010000005.1:0-35859 GCA_963816015.1 uncultured Planctomycetaceae bacterium
CGCAGCAGATCCATGACGCCTTCACCGACAGAGCCGTCGGCGAGAATCGTGAAAAGCTGATGACGGCTTACGCTCAGTATCGTCTGGCCATGGCCACGATGGAACGGAACCGGGATCTCTACGCCCAGAATCTGATCACGCCCAAGCAGTTCCAGCAGGTCAACGCGGATTACGAGGTGGCTCAGGCCTCTTACCAGAGCCTGATGGACCAGATGGGCTTCGAAACGCCGCCTGGCCAACACGCGGGCCCAGCAAGCCCAACGACAGGCCGAGACGGCAGTGCGGGCCGCTCAGGAGCATCTGCGGATTCTCGGCGTCAAGCCGGATGGCACGGAGCCTCAGGTCGAACACGGCAAGGTTCTCGGTGTCAAGCCGGACGGGACACTCCGCGCTTCGGAAGCCGGGGCGGCCCCCGTCACCGAGAAGCCCGAGACCGTGCTGCCGACCGAGAAGCAGCGGGGAATGGTGGCCGTCGAACCGGTCGGCATTCCAGCCGATCCGGCGACGCTCAGCGGGGACGCCCCGGTATCCTCCTACTCGATCTGGGCACCATTCGACGGCGTCATTCTCGACCGCGAGATGATCGTGCCTGGAGTGGCTGTTGATTCAACGCATCGCATCTTCACGCTCGCCAACCTCTCGACGGTCTACGTCGAGGCAAACATCCACGAACATGACTTCAACGCACTCGCGGAAAGTCAAGCCGCGGCGATCCAGTTCCGAACCCAGCCTACCCCGGCCGGGTCTTCGAGGGAGAGGTGATCTATTCGGGAGATCTCGTCGAGGAGACCGGCGGGACGGTCAAGCTTCTGTCGCAGGCCTCGAACCCCAATCGGTTGCTCAAACCGGGCATGTTCGTGAGTGTCGGGATCATGAGCTCGCGGGTCAGCGAAGGCATTGTGCTGCCTGCGTCAGCGGTCGTGACCCAGGGAAACCGCAACTTCGTCTTCGTCCAGAGCCAGCCGGGTGTGTTTCTCCAGCGCGAGGTCAAGGCCGAGGCCGTCGGGAATGAGAGCATCGCGGTGCTCAGCGGCCTGGCCCCGACGGAGCTGGTGGTGGTCCAGGGAGCCTTCACGCTGAAATCGCTGGCCTCGCATCGTTCCAGAGCTGAGCATTGACGCCGCGGGGCAGGAGCTTCCTTGTTCGATTACCTGATCGACGCCTCGCTCAAACAGCGGGGATTGATGTTGCTCCTGATGCTGGGTCTCGCCGGCTCGGGCATCGTCTCCTCGCTGAATTTGCCGATCGATGCCGTCCCCGACATCACCAACACGCAGGTCATGGCGTCACCGGCGCCCCTGCGCTGGGCCCGCAGGAAGTCGAGCAGTTCATCACGATCCCGGTCGAGAACGCCATGAACGGCATCCCTTCCATCAAGGAAGTCCGCTCGTTCTCCCAGTTAGGCATCTCGGGTGTGACGATCATCTTCGAGGATGGCACCGACATCTACTGGGCCCGCCAACAGGTCAGCGAGCGACTGGTTCAGGTGCGCACCGATATTCCCGAGGAATTTGGTCAGCCCGAGATGGGGCCGATCGCGACCGGCCTGGGGGAATCTACCAGTTCGAGCTGCGGAACGCTCCGGACTGCTCCGAGCCGCGATCGCTCATGGAGCTGAGGACCATTCTCGACTGGGACGTTGCCCGCCGGCTCAAGAGCGTACCGGGCGTCGTCGAGGTGAACGCCCTGGGAGGCGAGCTCAAGACGTACGAGGTGGAACTCGACCCCGATCGGCTGCAGGCCCGGGGGATCTCCCTGAACCAGGTGTTCGAGGCGATCCGTCGGAACAACGTCAATGCCGGCGGGGGCTACATGCAGAAGCCCAATGGCGAGCTTCGCGTCATTCGCGGCGTGGGTCTTATCAGCAAGCTGCAGGACCTGGAGTCCGTGATCCTCGAGACGACTCCGGGTGGCACGCCGATCTCGCCCGAGGACGTGGGCACCGTCCGCTTCGCCCCCATGATCCGGCAGGGCGCCGCGACCCGTGACGGACGAGGCGAGGCCGTCACCGCCATCGTCTACCTGCTCGCGGGCGAGAACGGCGCATCGTGGTCGACCGCCTCAAGGAGAAGGTGAGGGAGATCGAAAAGGTCTTGCCTGAAGGGGTGATCATCGACGCCTACTACGACCGGAGCACCCTCATCGAGAAGACGATCGGAACGGTTGCGCGGAATCTTGCGGAGGGTGGAGTTCTCGTCATCGTGGTCCTGCTTGTGCTGCTGGGAAACTTCAGAGCCGCACTGATCGTCGCCACGGCGATTCCGCTCTCCATGCTCTTCGCCGGAGACCTGATGCTGGCTTACGGCATTGCCGGCAGCCTGATGAGCCTGGGCGCCATCGACTTCGGCCTGATCGTGGACAGCGCCGTGATCGTCGTCGAGAACTGTGTCAGCCGCCTGTCCCATGCACCCCCGGAGCGGACGCCCGCGAGGTCATCCGCCAGGCGACGCGAGAGGTCCGTCGGCCGGTGGTCTGCGGCGTGGCGATCATCACCATGGTCCACCTGCCGATCCTCGCTCTGGAAGGGGTCGAGGGCAAGATGTTCCGGCCCATGGCTCTGACGGTCATCTTCGCCCTGACGGGCTCCCTCCTGCTCTCGCTCACGGCCACCCCCGTTCTGGCGACTTTCCTCCTCAAGCCCGGAATGTCGGAGCACGACACCCTGCCGATCCGCTGGGCCAAGCGGCTCTACGAGCCGATCTTGAGGCGTGTGCTGCCCCACCCCGTGGGCGTGGCGCTCGCGGCCCTGGCCGCCTTTGTCCTCTGCATTCCCGTGGCGCTGCAGCTCGGCGGCGAGTTTATTCCCCAGCTCGACGAGGGAGATCTGGTGATCGCCCAGACCCGTCCCCCCGCGCCTCGCTTGACGAGGCGATCGCCAACTCCACCCGGCTGGAAAAGGCACTTCGTCAGGAGTTCCCCGGCGAGATCCGCACCGTGGTCAGCCGGATCGGCCGACCCGAGATCGGGCTCGAGGCCGCGGGGGTGAACCTGACCGATACCTGGGTCCTCCTCAGGGAGCCAGACGCCTGGACCAGGGCTCGCTCGAAGGATGAGCTGATCGACCAGATCGACGGCCTCTGCAAGCGAGTCATCCCGGGCACCTTCTACAGCTTCAGCCAGCCGATCGAGCTCCGGTTCAACGAGCTGCTCTCCGGGGTCCGCGCCGATCTTGGCATCGGGATCTATGGCGACGACCTCGAGGTTCTCCAGGAACTGGCCGCCGCGGTCTCGAAGGTTCTCGAGTCGATCCCGGGGTCGACCGGCGTGAAGGCACAGGTCCTCGGTGGGTTGCCCTTCCTGCGCATCCAGATCGACCGCCAGCGCATCGCCCGTTATCAGATCGGCACCGCGGACGTGCTGGACGCGGTCGCCGCTCTGGGCGGAAAAGTCGTCGGCCAGGTGGTGGAAGGCCAGAGGCGATTCGCCTCCAGGTTCGCTTCGGCCGTCGCTACCGGAATGACCTCGAGACCATCAGCACACTCAAGATCGCCGACCCCCAGGGCCGGATGATCCCGCTGGAAGACCTGGCCGAGCTCAGCCTGGAGGACGACACCTACGAGATCTGGCGGAAAGACCGCCAGCGCAGGATCATGGTGCAGTCGAACGTCCGGGGCCGCGACCTGGCGGGCTTCGTCGCCGAGGCCCAGCGGCGAGTGGCCGCCGAGGTAACGCTGCTCCGAGGGTACACCATGGAGTGGGGAGGAACCTTCGAGAACCTCCAGTCGGCCACCCGGCGACTGGCCCTCGTCGTGCCCCTTGCCCTGGCCCTGATCTTCCTGCTCCTCTACTCCACCTTCCAGTCGGTGAAGCTTGGCACGTTGATCTTCCTGTCCGTGCCGCTCGGGGCGATCGGCGGCGTGCTCGCGTTGTGGGTTCGCGGACTCAACTTCAGCATTTCCGCAGGTGTCGGATTCATCGCGCTGTCGGGAGTCGCGGTCCTGGACGGCCTGGTGCTCGTCGTGGCGATCCGGCAACTGATCGAGGAGGGCGTCGCCGGCCGGGACGCGGTCCTCCGGGCCTCCATAGCCCGGTTGCGGCCGATCCTGATGACGGGGCTCGTCGCCAGCCTGGGGTTCGTGCCCATGGCGTTCTCTCACGGAGCCGGGGCCGAGGTTCAGCGCCCGCTCGCCACGGTCGTGATAGGCGGACTGCTCTCCAGCATGCTCCTCAAGCTCGTGGTCCTGCCGGCGATCTACCCCTGGTTCGATCCGGGCCTCCCGGCGACTGACACCGAGCGCGATGGTGACGGACCCGGGTGACGGACTCAGGGAAGCAGACGTTGTCCCACCGCAGTATTCGGCGCCAGCATGCTTCGCCGGTGCCGCACTAGCAGGTCGCGGTACTGTCGCGAAGCCTCGTTGAACTCGCGCTGGGCGTTGAGGTAGACGATCGCCTCTTCCTCTCCTTGCATGTAAAGCCGGTAAGCATCGCCGCGGGCCCGGCCCGCCGCCGGCAAGAGCCTCTCCTCGATTCGCTTGACAGCCGCCCGCGTCACCAGGTATTCGCGGAGACGCGGTGAACCTCGCTCTCGACCTGCTGCTCGCGCTCGGCAAGCTCCACCCTGGATTGCGAGACGTTGATCCGTGCCCGCTCGATGTTGCCCTGATTGCGATTGTAAAGCGGCAGGGGCACCGTCACGCCCAGCACCATGACGTCGCGCTCTGGCGGTCGAACGGAACGTTGTTCTGAAAGGTGTAGGGCTGGTACAGCAGGTAGAGGTCGGACATCCGATTGGCCTGGGCGAGCCGCACATCGCCCTCGGCCCGCAGGATCGCTAGCCGGTAGGCCGCCACGTCGGGACGACAATCCAGGGCCATCCGGACCAGTGAGTCCATCGGGGGCGGGGGCGGATAAACATCGCGGATCGAGCTCCGCAACTGGACTGCCTCGGCCTCATTCGCAGGCAGGTTCAGAAGGACCCCCAGATTCCGTTTGGCGGTGCGAAGCGACTCCTCAGCATCCATCACCTCCACCTCAGCAGCCTCGAAGAGTGCCTCGATCCGGCTGACATCGGCGATCGTGCGCGATCCCTTCTCGTACATCCTTCTCGTTCGGTCGAGCAGCACCGCCAGCCCGTCGCGCACGGCGATCGCGAACCGGATGGTCTCGCGGGCGCCGAGGATGGCGGTGTAGGCCGTGTAGAGGTTGTCAATCTGGAGCCGGACGGCATCCTGATACTGAGCCTCGAGCACTCGCCTGGCACGACGCGCAACCAACGTTCGCGCCCTCCGCTTGTGAGTCACGTCAAGCGGGTAAGTGATGTTGACGTCGTACTGGAGCGGGCCGCCCGGCCGCTCCCGAGAATAGCTGCCATAAGGGATGAGCTGGCTGTCGGCGTAAAGCAGCGGGTTGGCGCGGAGGCTGGCGGTCAGGATATCAGCATCGGCCTGGGGCAGCTCGAACGATCGGGCTCGAATCCCCAGGTTCTCGTGGACCAGCCGTTCGATGGCCTGGTCCAGAGTCAAACCACCAGCGGGTCCCTCGTCCTCGCGGCCCGACGGCAGGGCCAGAGGCCCGTACGAGGGAATCTCGCCGGGTAAGAGGATCGCGGGGGCCGTGATCCGCTCCTGTTCGGGAACCCCCACCGGACGTTGTCCCGGCTCGTTGATTCCCGAGGGCACCCGTGGAACCGACGGCCCCACGCGGCCGCTCACGGGCTCATCCGCTCCCGGGGTGGCGAATTGCAGGCCCGAGGAGTCACCCAGCGAGGGCCCGAGGGAAGAAGGTTGCCTTCCGGGAGGCGCAGCGGTCTCGATCGGAACGGATGGTCCCTGAGCCCACGACGCAGTGGCGCCGAAAAACAGGCAGAAACCGATCAACGGGCTTCTCGGATTGACGGTGTTCCGCATCCGTCGGTTTCCCTCGCCGGAATGGAGTTGTAGAGGTCCGAGGCTCCGAGGAGGTTGGCTGCGGACGCAGTGGCCTCGTTCCTTCCCGTCAGCAAGCTCGCAGCCGGCTGCAGGCCGTCCGGTCCTCACCGAGCTTTCCCCTTTCATCGGATTCATGATGACGCGAGCAACGACCGGATCTCGCGGATCGTCCGGCGCACGGCTTACAGGCGGAAAAACCCGCAGACTCGGCGCAAGCAGGCGCTTGCCATGTCCTCTTGCCCGGGCGATCGTCCAGGTTCACAATGATCTGCAGTTCACCCGCGGCGGGTGGCAGCTCCATGCTGGAGGGACCGGGACCTTGGCGACCAGGCGCGATGATTGCGATCAGGAGGCGCTGGGACGGTTTCTCCCCGCAGTCGCTTCCTGGTTCAAGGACACCCTGGGAGAGCCGACGCCGCCCCAGCGACTGGGGTGGCCCGCGATCGCAGCCGGTCAGAACACGCTGATCGTGGCGCCCACGGGCTCGGGGAAAACGCTGGCGGCGTTCCTGGCGGCGATGGATCTTCTCTGGAGAACGCCGCGGCGGCTTCCAGGTGTGCGAATCCTCTACATCTCTCCGCTTAAGGCCCTCAATGAAGACATCCGCCGCAACCTGGACCTCCCGCTTGCGGGCATCCTGGAACGCTCCCAGCAACTGGGATCCCCCTTGAGCCCGCTTCAGGTGGCCGTGCGGAGCGGCGACACCCCGGCCCGCGACCGTGCCCGGATCGTGCGGAAACCGCCCGACATCCTGATCACGACGCCCGAATCGCTCCACCTCATGCTCACCAGCCGGGCCCGCGAAGTCCTGCGGAGCGTTTCTCACGTCATCGTCGATGAGATCCACTCGGTCTGCGGCAACAAGCGCGGCGTGTTCCTGGCCCTCTTGCTGGAGCGTCTCGAGGCGATCTCCCCATCCTCCTTCGTGCGGATCGGCCTGTCGGCGACCCAGCGGCCGCTGGATGAGGTGGCCCGCTACCTGGGGGGACAGCGGGCGGTTGGCATGGTGCCCGGCGAGCGGCGATTCGAGCCCCGCCCGGTCACCATCATCGACGCCGGTCGGCGCAAGACCATGGATCTTCAGGTCCTCTGGCCCGGCCCCGACGAGGGCAGGTTCCTGGGGCCGCCAGGAACGATATGGCCGGCCATCGAAGAGCGGATCATGAGCCTGGCGAGCAGCCATCGTTCGACAATCATCTTCGCCAACAACCGCCGGACGGTGGAGAAACTGACCGCCCGGCTCAACGAGGGCGTCGAATCGACCCGGCAGTACGACGATGATTCCGAACCCACGTCGACCTGCTTTCGCGCCCATCACGGCAGCTTGAGCCTGGAGGAGCGGCGAGGGGCCGAAGAGGAGCTCAAGCGTGGGGCGCTCACGGGCGTCGTCGCGACGGCCTCACTCGAACTCGGAATCGACATGGGAGACGTCGACCTGGTCTGCCAGGTGGAGTCGCCTGGGAACGTGGCGCGCGGGCTTCAGCGGGTCGGCCGGGCCGGGCATGTGGTCCATGGGGTCAGCAAGGGGCGGCTGATCGCCAAGACCCCCGCGGACCTGCTGGAGACGGCGGCCCTGGCCCGGGCCATGGTTCAGGGGAACATCGAGGAGCTCCGTGTCCCTCGCGGCTGCCTGGACGTACTTGCCCAGCAGGTGGTGGCCTGCGTGGCCATGGACCGCTGGAGTGTACCCGAGCTCTTCGAGCTGGTGCGCAGAGCCTACCCGTTCCAGGACCTTTCCGCCGAGGCGTTCGAGCGCGTGCTCTGCCTCGTCTCGGGCCGGTTCCCTACCGGATCGCTGCGCAATTTGCGAGCCCGGGTCGTCTGGGACCGGATTCACAACAGCCTTGCGGCCTTGCCGGGCTCGGCGCGGCTGGCGCTGGTGGGCGGGGGAACGATCCCCGACACCGGCCAGTACCCTGTGGTCCTGGGCGAGGACGGCCCGCGCCTGGGCGAGCTCGACGAGGAATTCGTCTTCGAGCACCGCGTCGGCGAGACCTTCGCGCTGGGGAACAACATCTGGCGGATCGAAGCCATCGAAGCCCATCGCGTGGTGGTCGGCCCGGCTTCCGGGCAGAATGCGGTGATGCCGTTCTGGCGCGGCGAGGCGACGCCGCGCTCGCCCGAACTCGGGCAGGCCGTGGGCGAGCTCTGCCGCGAGATCGTCGCCCGGACCGGCGACCCCGAGCTGCCCGGCTGGCTCGAGGAGGAATACCAGCTCGAGCCGCGCGCAGCCCGGCAGTTGATCCGCCATGTCACCCGCCAGCAGCGCGTGGCCGGGGTGGTGCCCGACGACCGGACGATCCTGGTCGAGACCTTCCGCGACCCGGCGGGTGAGCTTGGCCTGGCCGTGCTCTCGCCCTTCGGCGGCCGGATCCACCAGGCCTTGAAGCTCGCCCTGCTGGGCCGGATCCGCCGGCGGCTGGGCATCCAGGCCTCGTGCCTGCACGGTGACGAGGGACTGCTCATTCGGCTGCCGCAGATTGAGGAGCCCCCCCTGACGCTTCTCGACGGGCTGACCGCCGACGAGGCCGAGGAGCTGATTCGCCTGGAGCTGCCCGAGACGGCACTTTACGGCCTGCGGTTTCGTCAGAACGCGGCACGCGCCTCTTGATGCCCCGGCCCGACCCTTCAAAGCGGACCCCGCTCTGGCTTCAGCGGCTGCGGGCCAAGGACCTGCTCCAGGTCGTGGGCAAGTTCCCCGATTTCCCCATCGTCGTCGAGACCTTCCGCGAGTGCCTGGACCACGACCTCGAGCTGCCCCGGCTCCGGGCGCTGCTCGACGACATCGGCAAGGGAACGATCCAGGTCGTCACAAGGCAGGCCGAGATCGCCTCGCCATTCGCCTCGGAGCTGATCTTCCAGTTCACTCCACTCTATCTTTACCAGTGGGACGAGCCGCGCCGGGGCGACCTGCGGTCCGCGGAGCCGGCCGTTGATGAAGGTCTGCTCGACTCCCTGCTCCAGTCTCCCGACGGTGGCCGGCTGCTCGATCCCCAGGCGGTGGGGCGTGTCGAGAGCCGCCTTCGCCGTCGTGGCCATGCGCCACGGACCGCGGAGGAGATGGCCGAGACCCTTCGAACGCTGGGCGACCTGGCGCCCAGCGATCTGTTCGGCGCGATGGACCATTTCCTCAAGGAGCTTGAGGCCCAGGGCCGGGCGATCATCATCCGGTTGCCCGGGACCGCCGAGCCCCTCCGCTGGATCTCGGCCGAAGCCGAGGAAGAGGCCCTCTACCGCCGGGCCTTCGACCCTGCCGGCGAGCCCGATCTCGACGCGCTCGATGCGATCGTCAGACGTTACTTGCACACTCATGCGTTGATCGGTCTGGGCGAGCTGACCGCGCGCTACCCGATCGCGCCCGAGCTGGCCTCCGAGCTGCTCGAGCGGTGGGTCGAGGCGGGCGAGGTGATCCGGCTGGCTCCGGCGGGCGAGGAGGCCGCCGCGAGGTGGGCCGAGCGAGAGAACCTCGCGGAGGTGCATCGCCTGAGCGTGGCGATCCGCCGCCGTGAGACCGTTGCCGTCGCTCCGGAGATCTTCGCCGACTTTCTCGTCCGCCGGCAGCACCTTCACGCGGCGACCCGGCTCGACGGGACCGCCGGCCTCGAGCAGGCCCTCGAGCTGCTCCAAGGCTTCGCGGCGGCTCCCGCCTTCTGGGAAAGCGAGCTCCTCTTTCGTCGCGTTCGCGGCTATCGCTCCGGCTGGCTCGACGACCTGCTGGCGGCCGGCTCGTGGCTCTGGCGGGCGGCGGCCGACGGGCGGAATGAGCCCCTCGTCGCCCTGGTACCCCGCGGGTTCACCGGCTCCTGGCCCGACGATCCGGAACGGCCGGAAGTGACCGAGGCGGAGCGGAAGGTGCTCGACATCCTGACGGTTCGCGGAGCCAGCTTCGCAACCGACCTGGCGCGGATGTCGGGTCTGGAACCGAGCCGGCTGCGGCATGCCCTTCGGGAGCTCATGCTCCGGGGGTGCGTGACCAATGATCGGTTCGATCCGCTTCGCCCCGGCGCCTTCGAGATGCTCGACGCCCTGGCCGAGGCCTCCGAGACTCGCGCCGGGCGGTCGCGCAGAGCCCGGCCGCGGCGGGTCAATCCGAGCCAGCCCGAGGGACGATGGTCGGTGCTGGAGCCCTCGGACGAGGACGGCGAGGCCCGGAGACTGGACTGGATCGACGTCCTGCTCGACCGCTACGGCGTGCTGAGCCGGGAGGTGATGGCACTCGACCCCTGGGCGCCTCCCTGGGCCGAGCTTGCTCCGCTGCTGGCCCGAGCCGAGCTGAGGGGGGAGCTCCGCCGAGGTTACTTCGTGGAGGGTCTCTCTGGAGTGCAATACGCCACCGGAGACGCTGCCGAGGGGCTGGCCGCGCTGGCGGGAACGACGGCGCCGGCCTCGGGGGACGTGCTGCTCGCCGCCGGCGATCCGGCCAATCTCTACGGCACCGGCGATCCCCTCGACATTCCCCTGCTCGAGGGGGGTACAGCGCGGCTCAGCCGAATCCCGGGGAATTACCTGGTCGTCAAGCATGGCCGGCCGGTGCTGGTCATCGAAGCCCACGGCAAGCGGCTCACCGGCCTGGCCTCCGCCTCCGGGCCCGAGATCCGCGAGGCTCTCCGCCACGTCGTCGAGCTGGCCGGGCCCCAGCGGCAGGTTCTCAAGGTCGAGACCTACAACGGAGAACCGGCTCTGGCCAGTGTCGTCGCCGACCGCCTGGCCGAGCTGGGCTTCGTTCGCGACTATCCGGGGATGACCTATTACGCAGCATGGGCCTCGCAGGGCAGGGGTCCTCCGCAGCCTCCCGGACAGAGCGGCGAGCATGCCGCGGTCGGTAACTCCGCCGTTGCTCCTGAACCGCTGTCTCCCGGGAAGCTCTGATCCCGAGAATCGGCCGGCGTCTCGACCGGTGGGTGTGTCGACGGCGTCTGGAATTCACCTAGCCTCGCCCACGACACGATCCACGCACCGCCTCGCATGACGCCGCCCCCCATCTGTGGGTTCGTTCGTCGCCACACCAACGAACCCATCGGACGTTACCTGATTCGCGAAAGGGACTTGCAGTCACAATTTTGGGTTCGCTCGATCACGAATTCCCGAGCATCCCGTCCGCCGGATCGCGCCGACGCCTCCGTGTAACCGCCACGAGGGAGCCGCCCCCGTGAGCGAGGTCACACCCCGTCTCGACCTCTTCAGGATCGGGGGTGATCCTCCACTGTCCGTGCACGTCCGCATTTCGATCAACCCGCCAGAATCGGGTTCGATCGCTTTCACGTCACGGTAGCCGAACGAGAATAACCTCTTGCTTTGAAGCAAGTTACGACCCGAGCAATTGGCTTCGTTCGTCGCCAATTCGCAGGGCGTCTGAACCACGAAGAGCACGACGGACTCGAGGAAGAGGCTGGCCGGGCCGCCTATCATGGAGCCTTGCTCACCGTATCGCAACGGGCCCGGCGCTCTTCGTGGTCCAGCCCCCCGCGGCGTACCCCGATTCGAGATTCCAACAACCGAATTGTCAAGAAGCGTCGCGAACGAGGTCGTTGCGATGTTCGCGGGCCCTGATTTTTCTGGGCGTTTTTGAGTCCCTCAAAAACCGCCTACCCCACGATACGCGCAAAACTTGCGGTTTTTCCTCTCCGGCAGGGATTTTTTCACGATTTTTCGACCACCGGGCCAACACAGCGGGGATTTATTGCGTAGCAATTGTAGGTATTCCATCCTTTACCTCCTGACCCCTGCGTGAGCCCATGAGAATCACAATCACCAAGCCACTCTTCGCCTGGGACGCTCTCGAGGATTCCCCTTCGCTCCAATCCCTGCGAGTCCTGCTGGAATCGATCCCTGACCACGCGTTGCTCGAGTCGCTCCGAGTGTCGCGCGGAAAGGGACGCGACGATTATCCCGTGGAGGTCCTCTGGGGCACGCTCGTCCTGGCGATCGCCTTGCGGCATGTCTCGATCGACGCTTGCCTCGAGGAACTCCGTCGCAATCCGGCGTTGCGATTGCTGCTGGGCATCGAAGAGGAGGATCGAGTCCCCGGCCCCGACAACATGTCGCGCTTCCTGGCGACCCTCGGCGAAGAGCCCCACCTGAAGCATCTCCGTCGGATCTTCGATACCCAGGTCAGCCGGCTGGGTGCGGTGATCGGTGACTTCGGCAAGAACACCGCGGGCGATTCGACCGGCCTGGCTGGTCGCGCGGCGACCAGCGAGAAACTGCGTGCCGCCGAGATCGAACAGCGGCTTCCGCAACCTAGCGGTGGACGCAAGGAGTACAAGGACGACGACGGAAACATCACCAAGGTTGTCGAATGGTTTGGCTATAAGTTACATTTATTGGTTGATGTAAATCACGAGGTCGCGCTCGCCTATCATATCACCGACACCAAGGCCGGCGACAACGAGCGAATTCCCGATCTGGTAAGTCAAGCGCAGAACAATCTGCCGCCGGATCGTATGAAAACCCTGGCCTACGACAAGGCGGCCGACGACGGCGCCGTGCACGAGTTCCTCCAGGAGAAAGGCATCGCGCCGCTCATTCAGAATCGCAACTTCAAGCTCGAGGAACCCGAGAAAGTGCTCGGGGGTTCGACCAGGGTCAGCGCACACTAAACTGTAGCTCTAGCAACGACTTGCAGCAGGTAGTTGTCATCCCAGCCGCAACTGCGACGTTTCATGGCCAAGCTCGTGCGGTCGGAATGCTGTTTCAAGAGTGACAAGGTGAAGCGATTCAGCCAAGCGAAGTTCTCCCGCAACGCCTCTTGTCGGATCCGCGACTCGTCCTCGCGGTACGTCACGTCGAGCACCCAATGGCAGCCGTTCTCGATCCCCCAGTGGCTTCGGACTGCTCGGGCGAGTCGTCTCACGTTCATGGGCAGGCTGCTGATGTAGTAACGGACCTCGATGGTCTCCTTGCCGTCGCGGACGCACCGCAGCGTTACGATCGCGACCGTCTTCAGTCCCTTCCACAGCGTGAACCCGGGCAGGCTCTTGGGGGCTGGAAGCTGGAGATACGTCCGCGTCTCCTCCCGCCCGTGGCCCTTTTCCACAGTCACATGTTCGCAAGCCTGCTTCCGGTCGCCGTCGAGTTGCTTGTCGATGTAATCGATGACCGCCTGGTGCAGGGTCTCCTGGTTCCCCTTCAGCGCCAGTACGTAGTCGCCCTTGCCGTCGATGATCTCCGCGGCAATCGCCTTCTGAGTCCCCATGGCGTCGATGGTGATGATCGCTCCCTTGATGTCCACCAGCCTCAGAAGCTCGGGAATCGCCGTGATTTCGTTCGATTTCTCGGCGCACGCCACCTGCCCCAGCGAGAGCCCGAACTCGCTGGCCCAGATGCTGACCGAATGCAACGCGCCCAGGCCGTTCTTGCGATCGTGGCTCCGCCGCAGCGTTTTGCCATCCACCGCCAGGATGGGTTGCTCCACGCCAGTCGTTGCGGCCGCGGCCGCACGCAACGACGTCAGCCAGGTCGCGAAGCACGCCTGGAAGGCGCCCGGTGCAGGGCCATCAAGACACGCCGGAAGACGTCTTTACGGGGGATGCCGTTGGGCAGGTCCAGCGCGTCGAGGAGGAACTGCTCCTTCAAGGCCGCCCACCGAGCGATCGCCGTGGGCCCGCCGGCGCCTGCCAACACCGCCAACATGGCAATGACGACCACGCTGACCAACGGGTGCTGCAGATTGACGGTGGAGCGAGGGTCCTCCAGTTCCGCGAAATGCGGGACGACCTCATCCAGGGTGATCCGTTTGGTATCCGCCATGGTTGGTTCTCTGTGTGGTCATCGCGAGGTCAGTTGAGACACAGAGACTTGTATACACAAAATCACACCAGGGCGCAAGCGGCATAAATTGCCAGGAATACCCAGAGTGCGGCGCTAGCCCTGGGGGTTCGACGCCTCTGAACATCGTGTATGACCAGGCGGGCACGGTCTACTGCTACGATCGCGTCAGCCCCGATCCGGTGCGGCACTCCATGGCGTACATCGGCCATGAACCCCAGCGCGGCACGTTGAAGTATCGTTGCCCGGCGCGGCATGGTGGCTGGAGTTGCCCGAGCGACGCGCGCTGCAACGGCGAGCGGAAGTACGGCCTGACCGTCCGCGTGAAACAAGAGATCGATCTGCGTCGCTTCCCGAGCATCCCGCGCGACCAAACGGTTCGAACGCATGTACAAGGGCCGGACCGCCGTTGAGCGCGTCAACGCACGGTTCAAGGTGTTCTGGGGCATTGACGATGGCCAGGTCTACGGGTCCCGGCGCTTTCACGGTCACGTGGGGGCGGTGATGGTCGTGCACTTGGCGTTCGCGACGCTGCTGGCCCGGACGAGCAGATACGAGGGGACCTACGGGAAGATGACCTTCTCGCCGATCGCCAAAGCCCTTCACGAGCTAATCCGATCGCATGCGCAGGAGACCGCCCAAGCCGTAGCGTCCGAGTAAGTCGCCGTCTGGGCTTCCAGAGAGCCAAGGTCTAATGCGAGTTTTGCCAGCGCGTTATTCGCGCGTGAGGGCGGACTACGCTCACCTCGCGCCTGGGACAGTCATGAGGCGAAGTTGACGCACCGCCCCGAAGGGAGCGGCGCCACAAATGCATGCAATTATCAGAATCAAAGGCTAACAACGCAACTGGCTCTCTGCATGGGCACCGCGTGCTACGTGAAGGGGGCCGAGAAACTGCTCGCCACCGTGCGCGACAGCGCCGGGGGGGCGAACCAGGAGGCCGGAGGCAACGGCCCGTTCATTCGGCGGGTACCGCCCGCTGCCGGTGCGTGCGGCCTGGCCCCGGTGGTGGTCTTCGATGGCGAGGTCTGCGGAAACGTCGAGTCGCCTACGGCCGCGGACCGGATGAAAGGATGGCAGGTCGATGGACCTCGTTGAGCTCCAGGAGATCGCCGAGAAGGAGCTGGCGGCACGGAAGCCGATCCGGCTGCGGGTCTGCACGGCGGCCGGCTGCCTCTCGTCCAACTCCCACGACGTGCAGAAACGGCTTGAGGAGGCCGTGGGACAGTATGGCTTCGGTGAGAAGGTGCAGGTCTGCCCCGTGGGCTGCATGCGGCTCTTCTGCGAGGGCCCCCTGGTCCAGGTCGATCCGGAGGGGCAGCTTTACGAGCGGGTCAGCCCTGACCAGGCGCCTTCCATCGTGGCCGGTTTGAACGGCGGCGAGGTGGCCGCCCGCCGGGGTGATCCGGGACGTCTGTTCTTCGCCCGCCAGAAAGCGATCGTGCTCGAGTACAGCGGCGAGATCGAGCCCGAGCGAATCGAATCCTACATCGCGGCCGGAGGCTATCGCTCGCTCCGCGAGGTAGTGCGGGAGATGAACCCTGCCGAGGTGATCGATGCGGTCACGCGGAGCGGCCTGAGAAGCCGGGGAGGAGCCGGCTACCCCACGGGCCTGAAGTGGGGGATGGTCGCCAAGAACCAGGGGCAGCACAAATACGTCGTCTGCAACGCCGACGAGGGCGATCCCGGCGCTTCATGGACCGCAGCGTGCTGGAGAGCGACCCGCACCTGGTGCTCCAGGGCATGGTGAGCGCCGCCTCGCTGTGGGGGCCGAGCAGGGATACATCTATGTGCGGGGCGAGTATCCCCTGGCCATTCGCCGCCTCGAGACCGGAATTCGCCAGGCGCGCGGCTGGGGCTCCTGGGCACGCAGATCTTCGAGTCCCCGTTCAATTTCCGGGTCGATCTCCGGATCGGCGCCGGCGCCTTCGTCTGCGGCGAGGAGACCGCGCTCTTGGCATCGATCGAGGGCAGCCGCGGCACTCCCAGGCCCCGCCCCCCCCTACCCGGCCGCGTCCGGCCTGTGGGGCAATCCGACCTTGATCAACAACGTCGAGACCTTTGCCAACATCCCGCCCATCATCCGCAACGGCCCCGAGTGGTTCGCAGCGATCGGCACGGAAAAGAGCAAGGGAGCGAAGGTCTTCGCACTCGCCGGCAAGATCAAGAACACCGGACTGGTCGAGGTTCCGATGGGAACGACGCTCTGGCAGATCGTCGAGGAGATCGGCGGCGGCGCCGGACGGGGGGAAGTTCAAGGCCGTTCAGACCGGAGGGCCCTCCGGCGGCTGCATTCCGGCCGAGGCCTCGACACCCCGGTGGACTACGACTCGCTCGTGCAGCTCGGCTCGATCATGGGCTCAGATACTATGTAGAGGCGTAGTTCAAAACGTGAGCCGCTGTAGGTAAGCTCCTTTTGATGGGTTGTCACGACTCTTTCCAACGGAGCCTAGCCATGACAGCGACTCACAACACGAATTGTACTGCCTCCTGTGCCCCTGTGCTCTACCTGGCTCTGGATCTGGGCGCCGGCAATTGGAAGCTGGCCTTCACCGTCGGGCTGGGCCAGAAGCCCAGGCTCAAGACGATCACGGCCCGCAGCACTTTGGGTCTGCTCTTGGAGATCAAGGCCGCCCAGGAACGATTCGGCCTGCCGGAGGATGCTCCGGTGCTCAGTTGCTACGAGGCAGGACGCGACGGTTTCTGGCTGCATCGCTTCCTGCTGGCCCATGGAGTTCAGAACCAGGTCGTCGACTCCTCTAGCATCGAGGTGAACCGCCGTCAGAGAAGGGCCAAATCGGATCGTCTCGATGCAGTTAAACTCGTGGAGATGCTCATTCGTTGGCACAACGGGGAGCCCAAGGTCTGGAGCGTGATTCATGCCCCTTCCGTCGCGCAGGAGGATCAACGGCAGTTGCACCGGGAGATGATCAAGCTGACGGCGGAGCGGACCGCGCAGTCCAACAGCATCAAGGGGCTTCTGGCCGGCTTGGGGCTGTGCGTGATCGTCGATGAGACGTTGCCCGCACAGTTGGAGAAAGTTCGGCCGTGGGATGGCGCCAAGCTGCCGCTGCGGCTGCACCAGCGACTCTTGCGTGAATTCGAGCGGTGGCAATGGATCGACCGCCAGATCCACGAGCTGGAAACGGAGCGGATGGCGAAGATTCGCGACGACCAGACGCCGCATGTCGAGAAGGTGCGGCGACTCTTGAATCTCAAGGGGATCGGCGACAACGGAGCCTGGCTGCTGGTGTATGAGTTCTTTGCCTGGCGGACGATCACGAACCGGCGAGAATTGGGAAGCCTTGCGGGATTGACGCCAACGCCTTATGTCAGCGGAGAGAGCCGGCGGGAGCAAGGCATCAGCAAGGCGGGGAACCGGCGGGTGCGATGGATGATGACCGAGTTGGCGTGGGGCTGGTTACGGTACCAGCCGGCAAGCGAGCTGAGTCAATGGTACCAGAGGAGATTTAGCCGAGGCAACACGCGGTTGCGGAAGGTCGGGATTGTGGCGTTGGCCAGGAAGCTGTTGATCGCGTTGTGGAAGTACCTGGAAGGGGGTGAGGTGCCTGCGGGAGCGGTGGAGGTTGGTTGGGATAACAAGCCCAGGTTCAGGGCGGTGAAGTCGAGGCGAAAGAAGGAGGGATCGCGGACCGGATAGGATCAAGGACGGAAGAGCCTTGAGAGGGAAAACCAAAGCAGGCCTCTGGAGTGGATCACGAGCGGACAGGGCTGGCGGGAGCGACCGAAATTCCCGCCCGGGCTTCCCGTGAGGGGCCGTGGGTCAGATGGGTACGCTCCCCCGTCCTGGCTTTGAGCGTCGGAAGACGTAAAGAGTATTGTGTTGTTGATCATGTAATATGATCAAAACGGATAGAAGGTCGTGCCGACCCGACGAGGTCGCACACCTGACGAAGCCACCAGCCCGAGAGCTCGAGAGACACTGAAGAGGCCGGGAGGAAGCATGAGAACAAAATAGTGACGCGGGGTGCGAGGGACGAGGACCTCCTGGTTCCCCGACTTGCCGCAACCGGCGAGTCGGGGAACCAGGAGGTGGGATCGACACGTGGAAGGTGTGCCCCGGAGAGGAGAAACACGACCCGAAGGAGAAAACCGAACCGTGGAGCTTGACTTCGGCGAACTCATAGAAGAAGGGATGAGGACCTCCTGGTTCCCCGACTTGCCGCAACCGGCGAGTCGGGGAACCAGGAGGTGGGATCGACACGTGGAAGGTGCGCCCAGGAGAGGAGAAACACGACCCGAAGGAGAAAACTGAACCGTGGAGCTTGACTTCGGCGAACTCATAGAAGGCGGGATGATCGTCATGGACGAGACCACGAACATGGTCAACGTCGCCAAGTTCTTCATGGAATTCTGCATGGACGAGTCGTGCGGCAAGTGCATCCCCTGTCGGGCTGGCACCGTGCAGCTCTGCCGGCTCCTGACCAGGATCACCGAGCGGAAGGCGCCGGCCGATGATCTCGCCCGGCTCCAGGCTCTCTGCGAGATGGTCAAGCTCACCAGCCTCTGCGGCCTGGGGCAGTCGGCTCCCAACCCCGTGCTCAGCACCCTGCGTTACTTCCGTGGCGAATATCTGGCGCTGCTCGGCAACCGGGCGGCAGTGCCTTCGCCAACTCCTTGAGAGCGCGTGCGAACACACGCTGGAATGAACCTCGTCGCCAGGCGTTCCTCCCGGCTCACTCGGTAAGGCGGTGACTATGGCAGCGGTCAAGACACTGTCGATCGACGGAAAACTGATCAACGCGTGGGGCGACCAGACGATCCTCGAGGCGGCCGGAGAGGCGGGCATCTCGGTCCCGACACTGTGCCATCTCGAGGGGGTCTCGGACGTGGGCGCCTGCCGGCTCCGCCTGGTCGAGATCGGCGATCCGCCGCAGCTCATGCCGGCGTGCACCACGCAGGTTTTCGAGGAGATGAAGGTGCAGACCGACACGGAACGGCTGCGCAACTACCGGCGGATGATCGTCGAGCTGCTCTTCGCCGAGCGCAACCACGTCTGTGCCGTGTGTGTGGCCAATGGCAGCTGCGAGCTCCAGAACCTCGCCGTGCGGGTGGGGATGGACCACGTCCGGTTCGATTGTCTCTATCCGAAACTTCCCGTGGAGATCAGCCACGAGCGGTTCGGAGTCGACCATAACCGGTGCGTCCTCTGCACGCGGTGCGTCCGGGTCTGCGACCAGGTCGAGGGCGCCCACACCTGGGACGTCGCCTACCGCGGAGTCAATGCTCGTGTCATCACCGACATGCATCAGCCGTGGGGGACGTCTCCGACCTGCACGTCCTGTGGGAAGTGCATGCAAGCCTGCCCCACCGGGGCGATCTTCCGCCAGGGGTCCACGGTCGCTGAGATGGAACGTGACCGGTCGATCCTCACGTTCCTGATCACGGCCCGGGAGAAGAAGCAATGGAACGTCTGAAACTCGCAACGATGTGGTTGGGGGGCTGCTCAGGCTGCCACATGTCGTTCCTGGACCTCGACGAATTCCTGATCGACCTGGCGGGGCTGGTCGACGTCGTGTACACCCCGCTCATCGATGCCAAGGTTTTCCCTGATCACGTCGATGTGACGCTGCTCGAGGGGGCCGTGGCGAACCACGACAACCTCGAGTTCGTGAAGCTGGCCCGCGCTCGCACGAAGATCCTTGTCTCGTTCGGCGACTGCGCCGTGACCGGCAACGTCACCGCCATGCGCGACCCGCTGGGGGGCGCCGAGATCGTCCTTCGCCGCTCGTACGTGGACAACGGAGACCTCGGCGCACAGGTGCCGGCTAGTCCGGGTGTACTGCCGCCCCTGCTCGACCGGGTGGTCCCGGTGCACGCCGTCGTGCCGGTGGATGTCTTCATTCCGGGATGCCCGCCGCCAGCGGCGCGGATCCGGGAGGTCCTCGAGCAGCTCGTCACCCAGCATGCCACCCAGCTCTCGGGCCCTGACCTCAAGTTTGGCTAGCCTGGATTCCCACGCAGTGATCTCGACCTAACAAAACGCCCAATACGCGTAAGGCGATCTGGATGCGGCTTTTTGTTAGTTCGTGACTTTACACCACGCTCGGCCGGGGTGCCAGGATGAGGTCATCCGAAGATCATCTGGAGCCGCTTGCCACCCAGCCAAGGGAGGGCGATGTCTGTCCTGTCATACCCGGCGGCGACCAGCAACGGATTGTGGGCGCGCTTCTGGAACCTCACCACGACCTCCTCGTCCGTGATCTCCACCTCCGCCGAGGCGTCGATGAAGTCGCGGAACAGATGCCGCGACTTGGCGATCTCGTAGCCGTTGCCGACGCGGACTGCCAGGAGTCGGTAGAGGCTGCTGGCCATCAGGGTCAGTTGCAGGTCGCAGTTGATCTTCATGGCCACCGCCGAGCTCAATGCGTCCATGTGGAAGAAGTCGATCCCGTCCTCGATGTTGTTCTCGATCAGCATCCGCTGGGCGTAGCGGCCGATGAGCTGGGAGGCGGCTCGGTCCAACTGGTTGGTCAACAGCAAGGTCGGTTGCTCATGCCCCAAGTCGGTAATGGTCAACTGGCGGAGCGGACCGTCGTAATCCTTCAGCCTGATCCGGCGATCCAGCACGCGGGGTGTCTTGTACGCGCGGGAGACGCTCTCCAGCTCGATTCGTCGCCAGGCCGACGCCGGAGTTGCGGCCACCTCCTCGAGCAGCTTCTGGGATCGTCGCCGCAGCGTGATGAACTCAATCCCCATCCGGTTCAACTTGCCGAGGTTCCCGTAGGTCGTCAGCTTGGAGTCGAAGATGAGCTCCTCAGGGAGACGACCGGTCCGTCGCTTCCAGAAGTCGACGAAGCGGATGATCTCGTCATTCTGCTGGTCCTTTCTCAGTTCCCCGTTGGCGTAGCAGAAGACGCGCGTTTCCGCGTCCTGGGCCAAGAATGCCAGCATCCCCTTCTGGCGCCGGCTCCGCTTGGAGACGTAGTGCTTCTCGACCAACGCATCCTCGCCATGGAACGGGATGGTGTGGAAGTCGAGGTCGAACGACGTCCCCCTGTGCAGGCCCAGGCCATTGACCACGTCGAACCAGTCGCGCATCAAAGCCGGGTAGCAGGTCGGATTGATGCGGCAACTGTATTCGGTGAGGAAGGATCGCTTGGGGATGACGTTGAGGCCGGCGAAGAGGGCCAGGCCCTCGTCGAAGACGGAGCTCATGACATGGCTGTGGCGTGCACTGCCGAAGAGCTTCAACGCCAAGAGCGATCGCACGGCGCACGCCGCCGGAATCATCTTCGTGCCGGGGAAGCCGCAACGGGCCAGGATCGTGTCCAGATCGGCCGAGACCAGATACGGCAGGAACAGGAACAGACCGCCGAACTTGGTGCGAAAGTGCCGGGGCGACAGATCGAGCTGGCGGACGTCAGCGGCATCGGCCACGGTGGGACGAGGGTGATCGGGTCGCTCCTCGTCCCGTCGTCGTGGCAGCTTGGCGAAACCTTCTTGCTCCAGGATCACGGCCACCGCCGCCGGGCTGATCGCCTCGCCGTCGCGAGCGAGGGCGCGGCTGATGTCGTGGACCGACAGGTTCTGCTTCCGCAGCGTGACCACCAATTCCCGCAGCCGCTTCTGCTTACCAGGTGGTCTGCCTTGCCGTGCGGTCGGGAGGAAGAAGTCGCGCCCGGGTTGGTTGCGGAACTGATGGACGAGGATCCTGAAGCTTCCCGGTGTGTAGCCGAACCGAGCGGCCGCTTCCGCCGACGGGAGGCCGTCAACGAAGAAGGCCCGGAGGGCTTCATATTGCCGGTGAGTGGAGTTGGAGGGCTCCAAGAACCGGCGTGCCAAAGTTAGGCGATCTCTGGAATTATCGTCCATGCTGCCACGGTATCATCCTGACGTAGTGGTGTTGATTGATGCGGCACGAGACGCCGAGAAATCGATTGAATCACAGGGTGAGACGACTTTCGATTACCGCATCGACATGCATCTGATGTTTCGGATAGCGTCGTGGGTCAGTGTCTATCATTCTCGGCGCACGATAACACAGCCAATCGAGGAGGCAGCGAGATTCTCAAGGAAATTGCGACTCAGTGCAAGGCCATTTGTTAGTCGGTTTCCCCTCCGTGGGAATCCAGGCTAGTGTCAAACGGCGTACGACCTCGTCAATAGCGAGGCAACCAGTGCATTCAATGAACAACCGCACCTCTCCGCTTCGCAACCTCGCTCCGGCCGATCTCAAGAAGGACGCCAACGGCTTCGATCTAAGGACGCCAACGGCTTCGATCTGCCGATCGCGCTGAAGGCTGCTCCTGTGCCGGCAAGATCATCCCAGGCACTTTCCGGTTTGCCCAGGCGATTGGCTCTGATCGTCGGAAAGCGAATCGCGCTTTCTCGGCAGGCTCTTGGAGCCTCCATCTTACAGCGCGCCAGGAGCTGGCTCGACGCTTGATCCCGGTGATCGCTGGGCACAATTCCCCCGGCGCTCGACCGCCGAGTCGGGATCTGATCTAATGCCTCTTGACAGAACCGGCCGGAGCGAGCAGCTCATGGCCTCAGGCGGGTAATGGACTGCGCTCGCCCGCGTACGAGAGCGGGAGCTTGGTCATGATCCGGCGGATCCTACGCAGGGTGCTCTTGCTTCTCTTGCTGGCGGCGATCGTGGCCGGGGCAGTCCGCTCGCGGCATGGCCCGCGGTTTGGGTTTCCGAGAGTCGCCCCGTGGGCGACGAGCCGGACGCTGCCAGCCCGGACGGACGGCACGCGCGTTCCGGTGGATCCGGCCGCGGTCTGGGTGGACGACGGGGATACGATCCGGATCACCTGGCCGGATGCGCCCAGCGAGACGGTCCGGCTTCTCGGGATCGACGCGCCCGAGGTGCGGCACAAGAACGACCCCATTTCCCAAGACCAGCCTTATGGTCCCGAGTCGCTCGCCTTCGCCCGCAGCCGGATCCTCGGGGCCAGCCGGCTGGATCTCGTGCGAGCCTCACACCGTGACCGCTTCCGCCGGACGCTTGGCTATCTCTTCGTGGACGGGGTCAACTTCTCCGTGCTGGCGATCGAGAACCACATGGCCGAGTCAACGATCGACCGGTTCGGCGATTCCGGCTTCCCCCGCGAGGCGGCCGAGGTCCGCGAGGCCGCGCGCCGGGCGGGACCGCCGCCGTTCGAATCCCCCGTACGGTTCCGGGATCGGATGGGAGTTGCCTCAAGAGCCTCCTCGTTCGCGCCGGACGCCTCCCCTGAACAGCCGGCACCGGAGCCTGCTCTCCCTTCGCCGGGCATCCCGCGTTGATACGCATCTCAGCGCCAGATGTAGTCGGCCTCGTGCTCGGGACGCTCGTTATGTTCCAGGTCGATGCCCTCCGGGCCATAGACCAGCATCTTGAACGTCTGGAAGGGCAAGCTCGTCATGAACCTAATCCGGGTTGAGTGTTGGCGGAGGAACGGCTTGATGGTCGAGACCAGGACGCCTTCGATCCACGCCTGGGGATCCACGTCGGGCGCCTGGAACCAGATCAGTTCGCCGGGCTTCGGGGCCGGGCAGACGCGCGACTTCACGAGGCAACCGTGGGTCGAGATGTCGTCCAGCTCGACTGGGAGTTCCACGCGGCATCCGTCCGCATCCCAGCCCAGAACCGCCGCTCGGAGCCTGGCAGGATAACGGCAGCTTCGGCGGCGGTCCGGTTCCTTGCCCGATCCGTGTGCGAGGCGATTTCTCGATCGAGCCATGGCGTCTTCCCTGGAGACACACGAGCGGGAAATCGGGGACGGCCAGCCCCCGAAGTAAGCGTCCGTGATCGACGAGCTCCTCCGACAACCCTATGGCGCAGATCGAGGGGTGTCAAAAGAGGACTTGCCGGCGACGGTGACGACGGCATGGCGGCGCAGCGTCTCTTGCCACGGTCAGACGCGCGACATGATGAGGGAGGCATTTTGACCACCGAACCCAAAGCTGTTGGAGATCGCGGTGCGGAGGGGGATCTCGCGAGCGGTATTGGGAACGTAGTCGAGGTCGCAGTCGGGGTCGGGAGTGGCCAGGTTGATGGTGGGAGGCACGACGCCCCGCTCGAGCGCGAGGGCGGTCGCGGCGGCTTCTACGGCCCCCGAAGCCCCGATGAGATGGCCGATCATAGATTTCTGGGAACTGATGGGGATGGAGCGGGCGCGCTGGCCGAAGACACGCTTGACCGCCACGGTTTCCATCAGGTCATTGAGCTTGGTACTTGTCCCGTGCGCATTGATGTAGTCGATCTCCGAAGGGTCGACGCGAGCCTCGCGGAGGGCGGAGGTCATGGAGAGGGCCGCTCCCTTACCCTCTGGCTCGGGCCGAGTGATGCCGAAGGCGTCGAACGAGGAGCCGTAGCCCGTGACCTCGGCGTAGATCCTCGCGCCTCGCCGCCTGGCCCGGCGATAGCTTTCCAGCAACAGCACCGCGGCGCCTTCGCCGAGGACGAAACCGTCGCGATCGGCATCGAACGGACGGGAGACTTCCGAGGGGGGCCGAGGCGAGGAGCTGACGGCCTTCATGGCCGAGTAGGCAACCAGGAGGTGAGGATCGAGCCGGCTGTCGCATCCGCCCGCCAGCATGGCGTCCGCATCGCCCCGGGAGATCAGGCGGAACGCGTCACCCACTGCCTGGGTTCCCGCAGCACAGGCCGTGACGATCGTGTTGTTCGGGCCCATCGCGTGGTGCAGGATCGAGATGTGGGCGGCCGCCATGTTCGGCAAGTGCTTGAGCAGCCAGAGCGGGAAGATTGACTCGGAGCGAGCCTGGGCAAATCGCGCCAGGTCGAATATGCCGTCCGCATCGACGCTCTTGAGGATCGGCGGGACGAGCTCCTGAACGTCCATCGGAGTGATACCTGTCCCCATGCAGACGCCGAAACGTGCGGGATCGAGCTGGCTCGGCTGGAGCCCGGAATCCTCCACTGCCATCGCCGCGGCACCAACGGCGAACCGTACTGCGCGGCTCATCAGCTTCGCGTTCTTCCGGTGCTCACCCAGATAAGGAAGGACGTCAAAGTCCTTGACCTCGCCTGCGATCTTGATCGGCAGCCCGGAGGTATCGAAGCTCTCGATCCGGCTGACGCCGGAACGCCCCTCGAGGATCGCCTCGCAGAACTCGCGGCGGCCTGTCCCGTTGGGCGCGACCACTCCTATTCCGGTCACGACGACGCGGTGCATGTTCCTCTCCCACCTTCATTCGGAGCATTATCTGGAGTGCAGCGTGGGATTCCCGATCGTTGATCCTGTTCTTCCTTCCCATCCAGCGGTAAACTGGGCCCGATCCTTCCTGCTTCGTGACGACGCCAGCGCCCTTAACGCCAGCAGTTCCCCGAACCTTGAGCGAAAGGCCGGGTCTGTTGACACCGGGTGCTCTGGTCCGGTATTCAAACCGTGACCGTTCCGGGCTCAGTAGCCCGGCGGAGGGGCGGTCATCACGAATTGCCCTACCATCATAACTTATCATGCCGCCTGGGGACGTGCAAACTGTTCGCAGAAGCTGGGAGGAATACTGGGAATCGGTAAAATGAAAATACACGGGCCTGGGAATCAACGGGACCTGGCAAGAGTCTACCGAGTGCTTTCTCGGTTGTAACCGAAGGCGATAGGCTGTTGCACTGTCCCGGGAGAGGGCGGTCGGTTTTCAGCCAAGGGGTTTGGGCGAGTGACTTCGTGCTAGGATATTCGGTGGTGACCAGTAAGCCACGCACGGGCACCCCAGTGGCAGAGAAGACCTAGAGATAAAGAGAGGAGAGGCCATGCCTCTGCAGCTTGCAGGAAGAGCGGGATTGATCGAGCCATCGGCGACGCAGGCCATGGGAGCGGAGGCGAAGCGGCTGAAGGCCCAGGGTCTGGAGATCCTCGACTTTGCCCTGGGTGAGCCCGATTTCAATACCCCCCCGAACATCCAGGAAGCCGCCCTCAAGGCGATCCGGTCGGGAAAAACCCACTATACCCCACCGGCTGGGATCCCGGAACTTCGCCAAGCCGTCGCCAACCATTATACGCGGCGCGATGGCGTACCGACCGAGATGACCCAGGTCGTGATCTCGAACGGGGCCAAGCACTCGATCCACAATGCGCTGATGGCTGTCTGCGGACCGGGTGACGAGGTGATCATACCCGCGCCCTACTGGGTCAGCTATTCCGACCTCGTGAAGCTGACGGGTGCAACCCCGGTTGTGATTGCGACGCCGGAGTCGGCCGGGTTCAAGCTGACACCCGCCCAGTTTCTGAACGCGGTCACGCCCCAGACCCGGTTGCTCCTGCTCAATAGCCCGTCAAACCCCACGGGAGTGGTTTACGAGCGCGAGGAGCTGGAAGCCCTGGCGGACGCGGTTCTGCAAACCGATGTCGGCGTGCTCTCGGACGAGATTTACGAGCAATTCACCTACGGTGTTGCCCGTTCGACCTGCTTCGCGGCGCTGCGCCCTGAACTGAAGGACCGGACCATCACGATCTCGGGCGTGAGCAAGACCTACGCCATGACGGGATGGCGAATTGGCTGGAGCGTGGCCCCGGTGAAGGTCTCCAAGTTCATCGGAGATCTGCAGAGCCAGGAGACCAGCAATCCTTGCTCGATCAGCCAGTGGGCCGCCCTGGAAGCCATCACCGGCCCGCAGGATTCCGTCGTGGCGATGAAGGCCCAGTTCGCGCGTCGGCGAGACTATGTGCTCGAGCGGATCAAGACGCTGCCGGGGGTGACGTGTACTCCTCCCGGAGGGGCCTTCTATGCGTTCATGAATGTCTCGAGCCACTTCGGCCGGAACCTTGGCGACCGGAAGGTTGTGAATTCGAGCTCGTTCTGTATGGCCGCCCTGGGCGCCGCTGGGGTGGCCCTGGTTATGGGCTCGGCGTTCGGGGCCGAAGGCTACGTCCGGATGTCGTTCGCGGCGGACCTGGGCACGATCGAGAGGGGATTTGACGCCCTAGAGCGGTTTCTCGCAAGTTGAGCCGGAGTGCCGTCGATAAGAGGAGATGGCCAGGTCCGTCATGAGATCGCGCTTGTCCTCCGAGGCCAGATGAGCTAAGGTGAGCGTTCCTAGTCGCGATCTCATCTCCGAGTCAGTTCCTCGTACCGGTTCCTTACCTCAACCTCCCGTGAGGCCAGGCATGATCGAGGTGCCGCTGGACGAAGCCGGCTCCGGCCGGCGGATCTCTGGCCTGAAGGGAATTCGTCCATGAAGGTTGCGCCTCGTCTGCTGCTCGCGATGCTGGCCCTCCTCGGCGCAGCCGGATGCCGCACGGCGAGCACAGGATCGATGGCGACCAACCGGCCGCCGGAGCTGCGGCCTCGCCCCACATTCGACCTCGATGAATTCATTGCCGAGCATAACGAGAACGCGGAGCGGATTCGCAGTCTGGAGGCCCGGCCCTCCATCGGCGTGAAGATCGGTCCCCCGGGCGAAGTTCAGGGAGGCGGAGTGGACGGACGGCTGGCCCTCGAACGTCCGCGGAACTTCAAGCTCGAGCTGTACCACATCAGGTCCACCGTCGCCGACATTGGATCCAACGACGATCGGTTCTGGTTCTGGTTCCAGAACAAGAAAGACAAGTCGGTGTACGTTTGCGATTATGCGGACCTGAGCTCCACCTCGCTGGCGGTGACTTACCAGCCGGACTGGATCGCCGAGTCCCTGGGCCTGAAGACGATCACTCCGGATGAGGCGGCGCAGGTCAAGACCCGTCCCGGGCCCCAGGCGGGAACTACCGCTCTCATCTTCCCGGCGACGCGGTCCGGAAGCCAGACCTATTCCCGGGTCATGATCGTCTCCGACCAGAGCCGCAAGGTGAACGAGTTCCGGGTCTTCGCAGCCGACGGGAAAACCATGATTGCCCAGGCCACGATCAAGAAATACCGCGATCTTCCCGTTTCCGGATCAGCGGGATCGGCCGAGCCGATCCTGCGAACCTGCTCGATTCCCGAGAATATTGTTCTCGAGTGGAAACGCGAACAGCTCTGTCTGGACGTGATGCTCAAGGACGTCAAGATCAACCAGTTCGACCAGAACCGACGCACGGCGCTGTTCATCGAGCCCACGCCGAGCGGATATGCCCGGGTGAATCTGTCCGAATTTGCCCGGACCAAGGATTCCGAGGGCTCGACGGCGGTCCGGGAAACGATCCCCGTTCCCGAGTCCCGGAATCGCGCGCGTCTCGGTCCGCCACTCCAGATCCGGGGCGACGACGCCACCGCGAAGACGTCACGGCGGCCGGAGCCGGCCGGTACCAAGAGTGCTCTGCTCCTGCCGGTCCTCGACCTCGATGTGATCGGAGCTTCCGTTCCAAGCGCACCGGGCGAACAGCCGGGCGGCACAGCTCTGGCGATCTCGCCAGCAGCATCTATGGAGCGATGAGCGGTGGCAGGGCTTACCGGGGGGATCGCTTGATCCGGGGGCGGGCAAGCGCCGCGCCGCGATCAGAGGGCGGTACGGTGCTCGGCGGTATTCCGAAGTCGTTTCCTGGCCTTGGAGAGGATCGGCCCGACGGACGCCTCGGGGATTCCTAGCCTCCTGCCGATCTCCCTGTAATTCATATACTTGAGGTGATAGAGTCGGACCACCTCGGCCTCCTGCACGGGGAGTTCCTCGAGCATCCGATCGACCTCCTCGGCTGTGGCGATCGCTTCGACCTCGCCAGAGGCATCGCCGAGGGTGGCCCGGTGGGCGCTGGCATGACCGAGCTCGGCTTCGCGCTGGCGACTTGACCACCTCCTTGACGCAAATCCGGCGTGCGATCACGGTCAAGTACGTCGGAAGCGAGCTGGCACCCTTGTACCGCCTGAGGATGTCGTAGTCGTCATCGACGATTCCGAGCAGGATCTCGGCCGCGATGTCCTCCATGTCGGCCTGGGAGACGATCCGGCTCCGGGCATGAGCGACGTGCTGGATGACGTGGTAGATCAGGCCAAGATAACGGTCCACGAAGTCGTTCCAGGCCCCGGGCTCCCTACCCAGACACCGGTCGATGAGTTTACGATCAATGTCGCTCAAAGGCACGGCTATGCCTCCTCTCAGGGAAGAGGGCTTAGTACCGCTCACAGCAATTAGGGATCGGAAATCCTACGCGGCTGCGGTCAAAGGCTTGGGGGCTTCGGCTTGGCACTTCGCCATAACCTTCGCTACCGACTTCGTGGTCCAGTTGAACGGATGCGCGGTTTCATTCCACTCGTCAATGAAGGCCATCAGCCGTTCAGCCAGTTTTCCCTTGCTGGGGAAATCAACGATCCTCAGTCGCTTCCGCCTGGCGATGCCGAACCACTGCTCGACCTGGTTCATCCACGAACAATGGACCGGCGGGTGATGGAAGACGAATCGCGGATGCTTTGCCAGCCACGTTTGCACCTGCTTGCCCTTGTGCATCCTCAGGTTGTCCAGAACGATTCGGATCGTCCTGACCGAAGCGGGGAATTCCCTGTCGATGTACTCCAGAAACGCGATGAACTCCGCTTGCCGCTTCCGGCCGAATGTTTGCCCGTAGACCTTACCCGTGCGTGTGTCGAAAGCCGCGAACAGGTTCAACGCCCCACAACGACCGTATTCGTGTTCAACTCGCGTGGGTTGACCCTTCTTGGCCGCCAAAGTCGGCGACTTTCGAGGCCGGGGTTGCAGGCTGGTCATCTCATCGACACAGAGGACCATCTCGTCAAGGGGCAACGGTCTGGTGTACAGGTCGCAGATATCCTGAACTTGGGCTGCGAAGACGGCGTCACGCGGCACCTTGGCCGACAGCCACATCTTCTGCCGCCACGGCTTCAGACGGTGGTTCAGCAGGATCTGACGCACGGTTTCCGCCGAGATCTTGGTCACCACGCCGTCGCGCACCAACTGGCGAGCAATCTCAGTGCAATCCCATTGGGACAACGACCGCCCAAGATCATCCGGCCGTTCGCAGGCGATCTTCACCACGTGCATCGCCACCTCGGGGGGAAAAGACCGGCTTGCGGCCGCGTCCGGGACGATCCTGAAGCCCTTCCAGGCGACCCTTGAGAAACCTCGTGGTCCACTTACGTACGTGCTTCTCTGTCATGCCAACCAGGCGGGCGACTTCCACCAAGGGGAGACCATCGGCCACCCCCAGAATCACACGGCATCGCCGAGCCAAGCCAGCGCAGGTCATCGTACAGCGAAGCCAACGTTCCAGTTCACGCCGTTCCTCCGAGGTCAGAATCACACGCAACGAAGTCTTTCGGCCTCGCATTGGAGCCTCCATGCTCGTAGATCCAGGTGTTCAATGACGCCGACATCATGGCCCGACGTCGGGATTCAGGGAATTCCAATCCCTATTTCCTGTGAGCGGTACTCAGGGCAAGTCAGGACGACATCGGAACGTGGGGAGACACGAGACTCACTTCATAATTCTATCACAATCGACTGTCCGGGCAATCTGCGACGGAACGGCATTTACCCGCTGCCAGGAACTTTCCGAATGTCCGGAATGATTGGCAAAGACCGTACCACCCTTGCGGCGGTACTCCTGGATAATTCCAATTCCTGACCGATGGGCTTCCGGGTACAATCCAGCGTGACCGGCAACCGATAATGGCTCTGGTGCTGGATCGAAAACGGCGATCACGGATCGCCACGGTTTCGGGTTGGCCGTGCGCATGCTCCCTCCGGACCAGACCTTACGGTCACGGTCTCGCGAACCACCCCGGTTGGTACCCGGACCCGCTACGGTCGCTTTCAGAGAACTCCCTGGTCGAGTGTGGTTGCCTGCCCCTGGGAATCTCGGCGACCGGTTGGTTCCTCGAGGAGGGTTGGCCTTGAACGAATCCAGAGCGATTCCAAAAATCCTCATCGCTGACGACAACACTCAGAATGTCGAGCTTCTCGAGGCCTATCTCGGCGAGTTCGCCTGCGACCTTCGCACAGCCCACGACGGCGAGGAAACGCTTCGCGTGGTCGAGGAATTCCAGCCCGATCTGCTTCTCCTCGACATCATGATGCCGCGGCTTTCGGGCTTCGAGGTCTGCCGCAAGATCCGCTCAAACCCGGCCACCAAAGACCTGTTGATCCTCATGGTCACCGCCCTCAACGAGGCTTCGGATTTCGAGCGCGGAGTCCAGGCGGGGACGGACGACTTCTTGACCAAGCCGGTCAACAAGATTGAGCTTCTCTGCCGGGTTCGGAGCCTGCTGCGGGTTCGCCACCTGGAGAACCAGCTCGAACGCACCCTGGCCTACCTTGCCGAGTTCGAGGCCACCAGCCGAGCGTCCGCCTCGACGGGCGCCCCGTGAGCCGGACAGGAACGGCCCGGATCGAGCTCAAGCCGCGGCGAGCTCGCCCCTTCTTTGCCCGCCACCCCTGGGTTTACGATCACTCCGTGGCGCGGGTTGACGGTTTACCAGCCCCGGGCGACGAAGTTGACGTCGCCAGCCATGAGGGCGTCTTCGTTGCACGCGGGCTGTACAACCCCGCGAGCACGATCCTCGTGCGGCTGTACCGCTGGAACGATGAGCCACTGGACTCCGTCTTCTGGCGGACACAGCTCGAGGCTGCCCTCCGGTTGCGGACGGGAGTGCTCAATCTGGGAAGCCACGAGAACGCCTACCGGCTTGTCTTCAGCGAAGGCGACGGCCTCTCCGGCCTGATCGTCGACCGCTATGACCGCTGGTTGGTCGCTCACTTCTCGAGCCTCGCCCTGATGCGCCGTCGCGAAATGCTGCTCGGGCACCTTATGGAACTCACGGGCGCCGAGGGGCTCATCGCCCGGCCCGACCGCGCGATCGCCGCGGAGGAAGGACTCGACCGCCAGGACATCCAGGTTGTCGGCCGCATCCCGGACGAACCCGTGACCATCGTCGAGAACGACATCCGCTACCAGGTGGCTCTCACACCTGGGCAGAAGACAGGGTTCTACTGTGATCAGCGCGAGAACCGCCGGGCCGTGGCCCGGTATTGCCGCGGGAAGCGTGTTCTGGACCTCTTCTGCTTCACCGGGGGTTTCGGTCTTAACGCGCTTGTGCACGGGGGTGCTGCTTCCACCCTGGGCGTTGACAGCTCGGCCTCGGCGGTGGCCCAGGCGCGCCGCAATGCCGACCTCAGCAACCTGGATCGTGCCGCGTTCGAGGGGGGAGACGTTCTCAAGGTACTTCAGCGGCTCGATCAGCAGGGCGAGCGGTTCGACGTCGTGATCTGCGATCCTCCCAAGTACGCCCACCGCGCCAGGGATCTCCCCGCTGCTCTCAACGGCTACCGCCGTCTGAACCTGGCCGCAATCGGCGTGCTGGCGCCGGGCGGGATCCTGGCGACGTGCTCCTGTTCAGCCCTGGTCGATCGGCGGGTTTTTGGCGAGGTCCTGGGCCTGGTCGCCGAAGAGTCGGGCCGGCCGATTCAGATCCTGGAACAAAGAGGACAGGGACCGGACCACCCGGTCTCGGCGGCCTGCCCCGAGAGCGATTACCTCAAGTGCTTCGTCTGCCGGGTGGGGTGAGTGCGGCATCACCGGCTGGAGCTCAGCCTGAAGGCGGGACTCCAGCCCGGGGGTAGGCCCGGCTCGCTGGAGTCCCGTCGGGGGCTCACTGTGTCTTTTCGTCGTGCTTCTTCAGGCTGGCAATCTCGTCGAGCAGCTTCGCAAGCTTCTTCTCCAGCGACTCGAGGCGTTCACGATCGCTGGGCGACAGGGAAGAACGTGGCTCGGCGGGATGGTACTCCAGGATCGAAGGCGACACTCGCTCCACGATCGCCGTCTTCACGTCAGGCAGATCTTGGGAGCGATCATCGAGATATTGAAGGCCCCGGTCGCGGCGGAAAGTTTGGCCAGGTCTTGCTGAGCCCCCAACGAGCTGCTGCCTCTTCTCAGCAAGCTCTTTCCTCAGGGCATCGACGCGTGCCTTGGCCTTATCGATCTGGACCTTCTTCTCCGCGAGCAGCTTGGGATTCACCTCTTCGCCCAGCATCCAGAGATAGATCCTCAGCTCGTCCTTCGACGCCTATCCCCTCGGCGTATCAACCTTGACGCTGAACGTCGTGGCCCGGGCCTTCTCGAGGTCGGAGAGCGCCTGCTTGAGGACCTTGATCTGGGCTGCGTGTTTGTCTGAACCGCCACTCTCCTTGGCGATCGAATCGATTCGCTGTTTGATCAGCTCGACCGCCTTGTCCAGCGACCCGGCCTTGACTTGCTCGACGTCACCATCGGTGGCGATGACGACCTCTACCTGGGAGTTTCGAAACTTGGTCGGGCTTCGCCTCGGAGTCATCTCTCACTTCGAAGGCAAAGGCGTGCGCCTCGACCTTGTCTCCGGGCTTCTGCGCCCAGCTCGTGGTCAGTGGCAAGAGCAAGGCGGAAAGGGCGAAGGCCCCCATCGCGCTGGCCCACCCCAGTCGTCGCGGCGTCGTTCCCAGCATAATCATGGTCAGTCTCCTTGTGAGGTGATGGGCCCGGCCGAATCCGCTCGCCAGGAGCAGCTCGGTGGCCCGGGACGGATTGAGAAAATCGACAGTATCGAGAAGCGTCTTAGTGACTGTCCCATAAGGTCGGTTCAAGCTGCATCGCGATAGTGGAATTCGGCGTCCGCATCGCAAGGGCGAAGCCGGTGAAACATCAACTGGATCATGGCCAGCTTGATGAACGATTCCGACGACAGGACGCTCTTCTCTCGGTCCTTGCTCAGGCGGCGGCACTTGCCCAGCCAGGCGAAGGTCCGCTCGACCGTCCACCGGATCGGCAGCTTGACCCATCCCTCGGAGCCCTCGGGGCGGCGTACGATCGACAGATCCCAGGCCGCGTTCGCCTCGACCCACTCGTAGAGTTTGAAGTTGTGATACTTCGAGTCGGCGTACATCCGCACGACCTTGCCCATCGGCTGGCCGTCGAGCCGGGCGAACAACGCGGGGGCCGCCGCCGCGTCGTCGACGGAGGCGGCCGTCACCAGCACGGCCAGCAGCAAGCCCAGGCTGTCGACCACGATATGACGTTTCCGGCCGTCGATGTTCTTGGCATTGTCGCGGCCCCGCTGCTCGCCCCCGGAGGTCGTGTCGATCGACTGACTGTCGACGCTCGCCGACGTTCGGGGGTGGTAGGGCTTCTCCATCGTGCGGACCTTGCGGCGAAGGAGGTCGTGGAGCCGGTCCAAGGTCCCGTCTCGTCGCCACTGGTCGAAGTAACGCCAGACGGTGCTCTTGGGTGGGAAGTCCACGGGCAGATAGTGCCACTGGCAGCCGGTGCGGAGGATGTAGAGGATGGCATCGAGGACGTCCCGTACGTCGGTCTTGCGGGGCCGTCCGCCGGGGTGGACCGGCGGGATGTGCGGCTCGATCAGGGCCCACTGTGCGTCGGTGATGTCGCTGGGATAATGGTGCGTTCTCATCCCATTTCTACGTCGCTCGAACCCCTTCTGTTCCCCTTATGGACAGACTCTGAGACCGGACGCATCTGTCCCTGGGCCCCTGAGACGCTTCTCCAGCCCTCTCTCCGGTGTCAAACTACCCCCGGGGGCAACCGCCAGCGGTCGCCACGCGGAGGTAGCCATGCACGACGAACTCGCCGCTCGTTATCGCGCTATTACCCTGCGTCTCGCCGGCCGACCCGTCAAGGCCATCTGCGCCGCCGTTGGCCGCTCCAAGTTCTGGTTCCACAAGTGGTGGGGTCGCTACCTGCAGGCTGGCCCCGAGGACCTCTACGACCTGACGCGGGCCAACTACCAGGGGCCCAACGCTTCCCGCCCGAACTGGAGAGGGCCATCCTCTCCATCCGCCGCCGGCTCCAGGCCCATATCACGCCGGCCACCCGCTACTGTCTGAGCGGGGCCACAGCCATACGCGCCGAGCTGAAGGCCCTGGGCGTCCGTCCGCTCCCCTGCGAGCGGACCATCGAGCGCGTATTGCAGCGCAACGGCTTGACCTCGCCCCGGGTCCACCTCGCCCCCGCTGCTGCCGCACCAGGTGTACCCCGGTCCGCAAGCCCGGGCCTCCAACGACCTCCATCAGGTGGACCGGGTGGGACCGGTCTACCTCAAGGGTCGCAGCCATCGCTACTACATCTGGGTGGGCAAGGACGCCTTCGACGGCGCCGTCTGCCTCCGCCTGGCCGGCTCGCGTCGCATGGACGAGGTCCTTTGGTTCCTCGGGGAGTGCTGGAAGGATCTGGGCAACCCCGAGCAGGCTCAGTTCGACAATGCCCGCGAGTTGTGCGGCTGGGGGTCGGTGGCGCGGACCCTGTCGCGCGTGATCCGGTTCTGCCTGCGCTTTGGCGTCGGGCCGGTCTTCATCCCGAAAGGGGAGCCACAGTTCAACGGCGGCGTGGAGAACTTCAACGACTGGTTCCAGCCGCGGCTGTTCGACCGGCGCTACACCAGGCCGGGCGACCTGCGCCGGGAGTTGGCACGGCTGCAGGAGGCAGTCAACACGCAGCATGTCCACCCGCGACTCGGGGGCCAGACGCCGGCGCAGCATCGCCGGGGCCTGCGGCTGCGGAAGCTGCCGGCGAGCTTCGTGGTGCCGACAGGGCGGCTGAAGCTGGCGGCGGGGCGCGTGACCTTCATCTGGCGCGTGAGCACAGCCGGGACGGTGAGCGTGCTCAGCCAGTCCTTCCGGGTGGGGAAGAGGTATCGGGGGTTGGACCTAAGTCTGGTGATAGACACCAGGCGTGGGTGGCTGACGGCGTGCCTTAACGGGCGAGTGCTGAACGCTGGCCCTACAAGCTACGGAACGACTAACTGACATTTAATCAGCGCCTGATGGCGGTTCCCGCGAACATTCAGGGCAGCGATGTGGTGGCGGAAGAAAGATTCTCCGGAGTTAGCGTTGCGCTGTCGGCTCGCACTCAAGGCTTCGAGGTCTGCCTCATCGAGCCCGGGCAAGCCTCCCGCTGCGGGGCGCGGCCCAAGACCGATGTGCTCGACGCCCCGTGGCTGCAGCGCCTGCACTCCCACGGCCTGCTGCAGAGATCGTTCCGGCCCCCTGATGTGGTGATCGCCCTGCGGGCCTACCTCCGTCACCGGCAGATGCTCATCAGCTCCGCCAGCACGCACATCCAGCACATGCAGAAGGCCTTGGAGCAGATGAACGTGAAGTTGACCGAGGTGGTCAGCGACATCACCGGGCTGACTGGCATGCGGATCATCACGGCCATCCTCGAGGGACAACGTGATCCGGCTGTGCTGGCGGCTTTGCGCGACCAAAGATGCAAGAATGATGAGGCGACTATCGCACGGGCGCTGGAGGGGACGTGGCGGGACGAGTACCTCTTCGAGCTGAGTCAGGCCTACGAGCTGTACCGCACCCACCAGACGAAGGTGACCGAGTGCGACCGGC
>CAWFJM010000006.1:0-128557 GCA_963816015.1 uncultured Planctomycetaceae bacterium
CCGGAAATCCTACGCGGCTTCTGCCAAGGGCCTTGCGTCCTCGATCTGGCACTTCGCCATGACCTTCGCCACCGACTTCGAGGTCCAGTTAAACGGATGAGCCGAGATCATTCCACTCGCTGATGAAAGCTATCAGTCGCTCTGCCAGATGCTCCTTGCTGGGGAAGTCGGCAATGCACAGTCGCTTCCGCTTGAGGATGCCGAACCACTGCTCCACCTGGTTCATCCACGAGCAATGGACGGGCGGGTGATGGAACACGAACCACGGGTGCTTCTTCAGCCACGCCGAGCACCTGCTTGCCCTTGTGGACCCGAAGGTTGTCCAGCACGACGTGGACCGTCTTGACCAACGCAGGGATCTCCCGATCCAGTTGCTCTCGGAACGCGATGAACTCCGATTGCCGCTTCCGAGAGGCCGTCATGCCGTAGACCTTCCCGGTCCGGGTATCGAACGCCGCGAACAGGTTCAACGCCCCGCAGCAGCCATACTCGTGCTCGACCCGGGTCGGTCGAGTCTTGCTGCGTCGCCAACGTCTCCGACTTGCCAGGCCGCGGTTGCAGGCTGGTCATCTCGTCGGTGCACAGGACCGCCTGCGTCGGGCCCCAAGGGCCGTGTGTAGAGGTGGCACGATCTCCTGGATCTGAGCGGCAAACACCGCGTCGCGCAGCACCTTCGGCGACAGCCGCATCTTCTGCCGCCACGGCTTGAGACGATGGTGGAGCAGGATCTGACGGACCGTCTCCGGCGAGATCGCCGTCACCACGCCGTCGCACACCAACTGACGTGCAATCTCGATGCAATCCCACTGCGACAACGAGCGACCGACGTCATCCGGCCGTTCGCAGGCGATCTTCACCACGTGCATCGCCACCTGGGGGGAAAAGACCGGCTTGCGGCCGCGGGCCGGACGATCGCGCAACCCTTGCAGACGCTCTTTTCAGAAACCGCTGGACCCACTTTCGCACGTGCTTCTCCGTCAAGTCGACCAATCGGGCGACCTCGACCAGGGAGAGTCCGTCGGCCACCCCGAGGATCGCACAACATCGCCAGGGCCAGGCCCAGCGGGACCCGTCCTGGACCGAAGGCACTGTTCCAGTTGACTCCGTTCCTCCGAGGTCACGTCCACGTGCAACGACGTCTTGCGGCCTCTCATCGGGTGCCTCCTTGCCCTGAAACTCTTGGGTGTGAGGCCGCCATCATGACTGAAAGTCGAATTCGGGAATTCCAGTCCTTATTTGCTGTGAGCAGTACTAAAGGAGTGCCGTTTACCGACCGAGCCTTCGTGCTCGTCGCCAATCGCCTGATTCATCCGGCCAGCGAACACGGCCTGGCGGGCGGGCTGGAGACCGACTTTGTCTGTGACCGCCAAGGTCGCCGGTTTGTTCCTCATTGGCACCCGCACCAGCGGGTTCGTGTCGACTTTCGCCAACTGGAGGCCTGGTACCGAACCCTCGATCAGCTCGTGGCCGCCAGGAACGCATCGAGGTGGCTCTTTATCACCGCCTCCGCGACCTGTTCAGCTTCAAGCCGGACCTGGTGCTCGATGACATCACCACCACTTACTTCGAGGGCGCTGGGCCGGCCAACTTCGCCCAGCACGGCTACAGCCGGGATGGCAAGCCGCCCAACGTCCAGGTGATCGTCGGAGTGGTGATGGTGGCCGGTTGGCCGATCGCTCATCACGTCTGGTCCGGCAACGAGGTGGACCACGAGACCGTGCAGAAGGCGATCCGTGACCTGCACCAGCGCTTCGGTTTCAATCGCCTGGTCTTCGTTGGTGATCGAGGCATGGTCACCAATGATAATCTTGAAGCGATCACCGCTGACAAGCATGGCTATCTCGTGGGTTTGAAGCGGAGGCGGAACGCGAAGCTGAGCAGGTGGCTGGCCGCCCTCGACGATGCCAAGTGGATCTCTTGCCCGGTGGGAATCACCGCGCGGGAAAAGACCAATCCGCCTCGCACTCGGCGCAGGAAGTCCCATCAGGAGTCGATGGTTTGCGGGTGATCATCGTGGATTCCGACGAGCGCCCGCTTACGAGCAAGCCATGCGTGAGAAGGCCATGGAACGGACACGTCAGGTGCTCGAGAAACTCCAGGGGCGTGTGGCGGCAGGGAAGTTGAAACAGCCCGAGAAGATTGGCGCCGCAGCCGAGCGACTCCTGCAACGGAGCCACGGCTATCGATACTATTCGTGGGACCTCGACCAGGGGACCTTCCGCTACTTCGAGAACACGAAGGGTCTGGCCAGTGAGCAGGGAATCGAAGGCAAGTACGTGATCGCCACGAGTGAAGCAGCGTTGAGCGTGCTCGAGATCGTGGCGATTTACAAGGGATTGAGCGATGTCGAGCGTGGGTTTCGCCAGCTCAAGGACGTGCTGGCGATGCGGCCGATTTATCATCAGATTGAGTCACGAGTAAAAGCACATATTTTCGTAGCTGCACTGGCTCTGCTGGTCCAGCAGCTCCTTCACCGCCGGCTCGAGCAGGCGGGGATTGATTTCTCACCAGAGCGGGCGATGCAACGCTCTGCACGCTCCGGTTGGTAACCCTCCGCCTCGACAATCAACCCGAGCGGCGAGGAGTCAGTGGGGGATGCCCGGACGCGCGGCGGGTTTTGAAGGCGCTGAGCCTCACCGACCTCAAGCCGCCGGCCCCTCCTGAGGGTGAAAAAACTGTGATGTAGTGACTAATCCAGAAATGACTCCTTGCGCCGCAAGGACTTACGGCGACCAACCCCAAACATGGGCTAGCATCCGGGCGATGGCACGGGCGTGCTCGTGATCCGGATGCGACGAGTCAAGTGCTGCCCGGCGTGACGCGTGCCGGAGCAGGAGCCGCAGCGCCGGGTCCTCGGGGAGAACTGTGACTTGACCCCCGCGAACCGGCCCAGGTCGCTCGCCGGGTCGTGAAAAGGAGCCGGCACCGCAGGTCCTCAGGGACGCAGTCGGGCAGCAGGGGCACGGCCAGCGCGGCCGGCTCCAGCAGGTTGTCGAGCACCAGCAACGCGTTTGGCCGTCGGTTCAGCTCCGCGCACGCCGCCCGGATCTGCTCGTCGCGGGGGCGGTTGCTCTCCGCCCACCGCAAGCGGGAGTCAGTCGCCAGCCGGGCGAATCCCTCGGCCAGCGGTCCGGTCGCATCGATCCAGAAAATGCCATCCGGGAAGTTGTCCTTTTGACGGTGGACATACTCGACCGCGAGCTGGGTCTTGCCGATGCCGCCCATGCCGGTGAGCCCCGCGGGCCGGATGCCCACGGGCTCGCGCTGCTGCAAGGTGGCGTGCAGCTCCTTAAGGTCGTCGGTGCGGCCGACGAAGTCGGGGTTCCGGCGGAACGGCACGAAGAACGGAGCCTGGCCCGGCGGGGGCTCTGTCTGGTGAGCCCCAAGCTGGCCGATGGCGTTCCAGATGCCCCGGGCGACATCAGTGAAGGCCTCATCGCGGTTCGTCCAACTGGTCACGGGTTTCCCATCGGTCGGCACGGACTGAAGCTTGCCGAACGGGTGCGTTGCCAGCCCTCGACCGGTCGCAGGAGAACGGGGATCACGCGGGCCTCGCCCTGGTCGTGCCGCTCCAGGGGGCGCGTTATCTCGACGTCGTAGCAGTAGTCGGAGGCCAGGAAATCGGCGCTGACCAAAAGCAGGATGACCCCGGCCGAGTTGAGGTGGTGGTCGATCTGCCCCTTCCATTCGGTTCCCGCCGTGATCTCGCGATCGTACCATTCACGGATCACACCTTGCCGTTTCAGGATGCTCAGGTGCTTCCGCAACTGGGCGTGATCCAAAAACATGTTCACGCTTTACTTCGCGTAGAGTGTTTACTCCGTGATCTTTGCGTCTCGTAGTCATCCTGCTCGTCGAGCGCTTTCAACTCGGCAAGACATTCCGGTGGCGTCCAACGCCAGGCTCTGCGGCGGTCCCTCGCCATTGCCTCGCGTGTGCGTTCGACGATCTCTTCCCACCGACCCGATACGACAGCCGCCCGCAGTTGGAAAACTGCTTCCGCATTACCCTCCGTCCAGTAAATGCTGTTTCCCTTGAGCCGAAGATTGATCACACGGCGAATCGTACTCTCGATCGCACCACTCCCCAGCGGCACACCTCTGTACCGGAAACAATTGTACCGCAGTCGACCCGCCTCAGAGTGCTTGGTCAGGTAGCCGATCTCGCGCCAGATCGGCTCTTTCTTGGGCCGGCCCCCCGCTAGCGCCTCTAGTTCGTCCAGCACAACTCGGCTCTTGCCGGCCTTCAGCAGGCCTCGTAGCCACTTGAATAGCGCCGGCGCTGATCCTCGTTTAGATCCAGTGCCGCCAACGCCAGGCTCAGGTGATGCACGCCGTGACACCAGTCGAGTACCTCGACTACCCGGGCCGGATCCAGCTTGACCTGGGCGATCACCCAATCCAAGCGTGCCCAAATCCAAGGTGCGCCGTCAGCCGTGAAGGTCACCACCTTGGCCTTGGCAGCACCCAGTCGGTGCAGGTGAAAGGCCACCAGTTCGATCAGCGCATCCGGCCCCTGCAACGTGCCATCGATTACCGGTCGGCTCCCCTTGACCATTCGCCCCTTCTCATCGGTCTGGAACAAGATGACCACCTTGGGCTCGCGCCACTCGATTCGGAACTTCCTCCGTTTCTTCTTGCCATTGACGCGGATCTTCTCAACGACAGTCCGCACCCGGACCCGGCCACCATCGATCCCGACCGCAACCTTCTTGCCAGCCAACTCCTTGCCCGCAGGCAATTCCCCGGCACGGAACCGTAGCAGGTCACGCGTGCGAGTCGCCAGCATCTGCTCTCCCAGGGCGATACCGAGATCCTGGGTGATCTGCGGATGTGTGACGTCCGATGCGCTGCAGCCATCAGGCGGGGGCTTGATGGGCGGATCGTCGTCGCGGATCCCCACACATGTCCTCTCCTCGCTCGGCTCGCATCCAAGAGCATTTCGCCGACCTGACCGACCCGCGCCGGCGGAAGGTCGTCTACCCGCTCATCAACATCGTCACCATCGCCGTCTGCGCCGTCATCGCCGGGGCTGATGATTTCGTCTCGATCGCCGCCTGGGCCCGCCAGAAGCGGGGCTGGCTGGCCGGGTTCCTCGACCTCGGCAACGGCATCCCGTCGCACGACCGCTTCAACGCCGTGCTCGGGGCGTTGAAGCCGGCCGAGTTCGAGAAGTGCCTGCTGAGTTGGGTCACCGCGTTGCACGAGGTCACCGCCGGGCAGCTCGTCGCCGTCGACGGCAAGACGCTCCGCCGTAGCTTCGACAAGGCCTCGAGCAAGTCGGCGATCCACATGGTCAGCGCCTGGGCCACGGCCAACCAGCTGACCCTCGGTCAGGTGGTGGTCGACGCCAAGAGCAACGAGATCACCACGATCCCCAAGCTGCTGCAGTTGCTGCAGATCTCCGGCGGCCTGGTAACCATCGACGCGATGGGCTGCCAGACCGGGATCGCCGCAGCGATCGTCACTGGCGGGGCCGACTATGTGCTGGCGGTGAAGGAGAACCAACCGACCCTGCATACGGGGATCGAAGTCGCATTGCCACGATCATCTGGACAACGGCTTCGCGCGAATGAAGGTCAGCCGGCACGAGACGTCGGAGCGGGGCCACGGCCGCGACGAGCGTCGGATGTACTACGTGTGCGACGCCCCGGCCGACCTGCCTGACCGGGAGCGTTGGAGAGGGCTGAGGCGGATCGGGATGGCGATCAGCGAGACCGTCCGCGACGGCAAGTCGACCGGCGACGTCCGCTATTACATCCTGAGCAAGAGGTCAGCGCCCGGTCGTTCGCGGCGGCGGTGCGCGGGCACTGGGGGATCGAGAACCGGCTGCACTGGCAGCTGGACGTGACCTTCGGTGAGGACCATTGCCGGATCAGGAAGGGGCACGCCGATGCCAACTTCAGCATCCTCCGCCGCACGGCCCTGAGCCTGCTCAAGAACGAGACGACCAAAAAGGTCGGGGTGAAGAACAAGCGACTCACCGCCGCCTGGAATGACGACTATCTCGAGAAAGTGCTATTCGGGACATGACTTATAGTGCAATCGCCCTGTCTGCTCTCCCAGTTCGTTGGCGATGCGCCGCACCGCTTTCTCGTCCAGTTCCAGACCACGTCGAGCTAACTCGAGCGCGCCTGCTCGATTGGTAACAGACCAACCAGGCGGCCCACTTCGGCTTGGACGTTGGGGCTGGACCCCTCGCTGATCCGATAGGCCGCCAGTTCCGGGTAGAGCCCACTTCCCTCGACGCCTCGTCCCTTGCCGCTGCGTCCCGAGGGGCACAGTACAGCGTCATCACCGTGATCGCCAGGCCCCCCAGAAGGCGGACCACCAGGGGCCGCCTTTTTTTTGGCTCTTCCGCAGAATCTGTGGGTGCAAGCGGGAATCGGCCTTGAGAGAAAGGATCGCATCCTGGGACACCCCTCGGTCAAGATGGAGTTACCACACTTCATCAAAACCAGGAGTGCCCCAGGATGCGTATCCAGACGATCCTCAATCGCGTCGAGAAGTTCAAGTCGTTCGTCTACGGCGAGGCCGCCTGGAGGAGCAGGACGGCGGCCCGGCACTGGTGGTCCAGATGTCAAGCCCCGCAAGAACAGTCGGCCGTTTTGCTCGGGTTGCTGCCGGCGGGGCCGCCCCTACGACCGCCTGGAGGAACGGCGGTTCGAGTTCGTGCCGCTCTGGGGGATCCTGGTCTTCCTGGCCTACCGGATGCGGCGGGTGGATTGCAAGCGGTGCGGGGTGACCGTCGAGATGGTGCCGTGGTGCGACGGCAAGAACCAACTGACGACGACCTACCGCTGGTTCCTGGCGAGCTGGGCCAAGCGGCTGAGTTGGAGCGAGGTCGGCTCGATCTTCCGGACGTCGTGGGACAGCGTCTGCCGGGCGGTGGAACACGCCGTCGAGTGGGGCCTGGCGCACCGGGACCTGAGCGGGGTGACGGCCCTGGGCGTGGACGAGATCGCCTGGGCACGCGGGCACACGTACTTGACGCTGGTTTACGACATCGGCGGGGCGACGAAGCGGCTGTTGGCCGTGGCCGAGGAGCGGACCGAGGCGAGCCTGCGATCGTGCCTGGACAGTCTGGGGAGCCGGTCTGCCAGGGGGTGCAAGTACGTGTGCAGCGACATGTGGAAGCCGTACCTCAAGGTGATCGCGGAGAAGCTCGGGCAGGCGGTCCACGTGCTGGATCGGTTCCACGTCATGCAGCAGTTCGGCAAGGCGCTGGACGAGATCCGGGCGGAGGAGGCGAAGCGGCTGGAGCGGGACGGCTACGAGCCGGTGTTGAAGAAGTCGCGGTGGTGCTTCCTGAAGCGGCCGGAGAACCTGACGGACAAGCAGACGGTGAAGCTGTCGGAGTTGTTGAAGTACAACCTGCGGACGGTGCGGGCGTACTTGCAGCGGGAGGAGTTCCAGCGGTTCTGGGAGTACAAGAGCGCGTGGTGGGCGGGGAAGTTCCTGGACGAGTGGACGCGCCGCGTGATGCGATCGCGGCTGGAGCCGATGAAGAAGGTGGCCCGGACGCTTCGGAGTCATCGGCCGCTGATCCTGAACTGGTTCCGGGCCCGAGGGCGAGGTCTCGGCGGGAGCCGTGGAGGGGCTGAACAACAAGGTGAAACTGGTGACGAGAAAGTCGTACGGATTTCGGACGGCGAAAGTCGCGAAACTGGCTCTATTGCACAACCTCGGCCACCTCCCCGAGCCGAAACGCACCCACAGATTCTGCTGAGGAGGCTTTTTTTCAACCGCCGGCAAGAAAAGGGACTTCAGCCTCGCCAATCACTTGGCTGACGTGATGGGCCATCTCCGGCCGCTTACTGGCCTTGGCCAAGAGCCCGGCGACGTACAGATCAGCTTGTCGCCGTGCTTGGTCGTGAACTTCTCGCTCTACGACAGCAAAGCTCGCTGGATCATGGACCAAGCGTTCCAGCCATTCCGACTCGCGATCGGTCAACGACCGGACCGTTGTTGCTCCGGGACGGGGGCTGGCAATGGTACCGGAGGATAGGTCAGGACGTTGATGCTTTCCCTGATCCTTCCCCCTGTTTCCAGCCATCTGTTCTTCGGACTCCAGAAGTACTTCCATGGTGGGCTCCATCTCCCAGTTGATGATCGTCCTTATAGTTCCTCCTACACGCGCTCGGATATCTTAGCCAGGGCACCTGGATGCGTCACCGCTCTTTGGGAACGGACCCCAAGGCCGATCAAGCCGACGAGGTTTTGCGGTTTGTCGATTTATCGCCCAAGCAGACTGGAACAATTCGGCCGAGTTGGTGTTCGACTCGCAACTGACGACCTACGCCAATCTGAGCTGGCTGAACCAGCGGGACATCCATTTCTTGACACTCCGCCGCCGGTCCCGACGCATGTTGGGCCGGATCTTTTTTAGCCGTCCTGCTTCGGCCTGGCGGCGGATCACCTTGCCCGCGTTGCCCCGAACGTTTCGCACCCCGCGGGTGCTGGACGAAACCATTCGTCTGAAGGATTACCGACGGGCCGCTGCGTCAGATCACGATCATCGACCTGGGGCATGAGGAACCGACAATTCTGCTGACCAACAACTTCAGAGCGGCTGTCCAGTTGGTGACGCGCTATGCCCAGCGGATGGTGATCGAGAACGGGATCTCCGAGGCCATTCAGTTCTTCCATCTGGATGCCTTATCTTCGATGGTGGGTCTGAAGATCGATTTCGATCTGCAGATCACCTTGATGGCCAGTTCGCTCTACCGTCTCTTGGCCGCTCGAATTAGCCAGAAATATAGGAAAGGCTCAGGCCAAGACGATCTTCAGCAAATTGCTGGAGGTTTCTGCGACGGTCCAGATCAACCAAGACGAGGTGATCGTGAGCCTGGACAAGCGGGCTTGGTGGCCTCGCGGTTGACTGACCAACCCGTTCCCATGCCCTGGCTTGGAAATCGCCGATTGTTGATACGGTTCGCATAATCAGATAGGCGATACTCCCAAAGTGTTAGTCCTGCTTGTTACCGTGGAAATTGAGGCTAGAGGGCATGCAATGCAAGCTTGACGCGGGGTTGTCGATTCGCTAGCCCATGTTTGGGGTTGGTCGCCGTAAGTCCTTGCGGCGCAAGGAGTGATTTCTGGATTAGTCACTACATCACAGTTTTTTCACCCTCAGGAGGGGCCGGCGGCTTGAGGTCGGTGAGGCTCAGCGCCTTCAAAACCCGCCGCGCGTCCGGGCATCCCCCACTGACTCCTCGCCGCTCGGGTTGATTGTCGAGGCGGAGGGTTACCAACCGGAGCGTGGAGAGCGCTTGCATCGCCCGCTCTGGTGAGAAATCAATCCCCGCCTGCTCGAGCCGGCGGTGAAGGAGCCGCTGGACCAGCAGAGCCAGTGCAGCTACGAAAATATGTGCTTTTACTCGTAACTCAATCTGATGATAAATCGGCCGCATCGCCAGTACGTCCTTGAGCTGGCGAAACCCACGCTCGACATCGCTCAATTCCTTGTAAATCGCCACGATCTCGAGCACGCTCAACGCTGCTTCACTCGTGGCGATCACGTACTTGCCTTCGATTCCCTGCTCACTGGCCAGACCCTTCGTGTTCTCGAAGTAGCGGAAGGTCCCCTGGTCGAGGTCCCACGAATAGTATCGATAGCCGTGGCTCCGTTGCAGGAGTCGCTCGGCTGCGGCGCCAATCTTCTCGGGCTGTTTCAACTTCCCTGCCGCCACACGCCCCTGGAGTTTCTCGAGCGCCTGACGTGTCCGTTCCATGGCCTTCTCACGCATGGCTTGCTCGTAAGCGCGGCGCTCGTCGGAATCCACGATGATCACCCGCAAGCCATCGACTCCTGATGGGACTTCCTGCGCCCGAGTGCAAGGCGGATTGGTCTTTTCCCGCGCGGTGATTCCCACCGGGCAAGAGATCCACTTGGCATCGTCGAGGGCGGCCAGCCACCTGGTCAGCTTCGCGTTCCGCCTCCGCTTCAAACCCACGAGATAGCCATGCTTGTCAGCGGTGATCGCTTCAAGATTATCATTGGTGACCATGCCTCGATCACCAACGAAGACCAGGCGATTGAAACCGAAGCGCTGGTGCAGGTCACGAATCGCCTTCTCCACGGTCTCGTGGTCCAGCTCGTTGCCGGACCAGACGTGATGAGCGATCGGCCAACCGGCCACCATCACCACTCCGACGATCACCTGGACGTTGTGCGGCTTGCCATCCCGGCTGTAGCCGTGCTTGGCGAAGTTGGCCGGCCCAGCGCCCTCGAAGTAAGTGCTGGTGATGTCATAGAGCACCAGGTCCGGCTTGAAGCTGAACAGGTCGCGGAGGCGGTGATAAAGAGCCACCTCGATGCGTTCCTTGGCGGCCACGAGCTGATCGAGGGTTCGGTACCAGGCCTCCAGTTGGCGAAAGTCGACACGAACCCGCTTGTGCTGGTGCCAATGAGGAACAAACCGGCGACCTTGGCGGTCACAGACGAAGTCGGTCTCCAGCCAGCCCGCCAGGCCGTGTTCGCTGGCGGGATGAATCAGGCGATTGGCGACGAGCACGAAGGCTCGGTCGGTAAACGGCACTCCTTTGGCCTTGCCGAGTGCCTTGTCAAGGATGGACCACAGCCCCAGTTGATCGAACAGGGCCCTCACGGCGAGGACTGGTCCCCAAGTGGAGGCATCGAGGATGTCGAGATCATGGTCCCGAGGGGTCTCCGGTTCGACATCTTGGCCGAGCAAGCGTTTCAGCTTGGGGAACATTTCCGCGAGCAGGTCCTTGCGGCCCAGATCGGCCACCGTCCGCTGCTTGACCTTACCGCGATCGCGATAGGCTTCGACGACGCGGACGTACTCGTTGACCGCGCCGCTGGAGGACCGGACTTTGACGGTTCTGAGGTACATGTCGTGAAGTATCACGACACTAGTTGTCGAGAGCAAGAGGGAAAACGGGAAATTCCATCAAGAGATCGACTCGATAGTGTCACTACGCATTTCAGAAAGAGCGGCGTGCACTGCTCGTCAAACCCTGGAAAACAGACGAAATCCCCGCGACGGGAGGCACGCGGAGGGCAATTTCACCCCAAACATAGGCTAGGAGAAACAACGTGCATCTGCGCTTCTTCATCGCATCCCCCTTCCGGCGGTTCGACCGCATGGTGCTGCTTCCAACATCGGCATGACCTGAGTTCGTTGGAAAGGCAATTGGCATGCAAGAGCATCCAGGATGTAGTTCCTGGCCATGGGAATCATCACCGTTCTCCAGGGACCGATCGCCAGCCAGTCGAGCACACGCCTCGGGACTTCTGATCGAGATCGAGCCCGACTGCGGGCCTGATCATTGCATGGCCTCGGCGTTCTACGAGACGGCCCGAGGTACTCAGCGGTGAAGCAAACATCAGGATTTCGGCGTCCTGCTACTGGCGAGCATCCTCGTCGGGCATGTGGAACCCAGCTGACACGAGGTCGGCCAGCGCAGTAAGGGCCTCGGGGGCGTCCAGGCCACGAGCTTCTAGGTCGAGCGTTGCGCCGCACTCGGCGGTGAGGCCCACCAGATCCAGGATGCTCTTGCCGTTGCCCCTGATTCCCCGGTAATCGACCCAGATCTCGGCTCGGAAAGTATTCGCTAGCTTCTCGAACTTGGCGGCCGCTCGGAGGTGGAGCCCGTAAGTGTTGATGATCTCGACCTGACGTCGGGCTATGGCAACTTCTTCCATCGTTACCCCCCGGCCAGGGGATGCGGTCGATGGCCGTCCCCTCGCCTTCACGATCCGGTATCGCCACGGTGGTGAAGAGGCCGGACAATCTGCCGATAAGGGACTGAATGCCAGGCTTTCACATCATCCACCGCACGGGCACGCGTTTCGTCCAACGAGAAACGCCTGTTCTGCGGCTTGCTGGGCTGCTAGCCCGTAACCCTTCTTTTGGACGGCATGGGAGTTCGCACACACTCCTCCGTAGCTCGCTGCCGATCCTGGGTCCGCTTCATGGGACCGAAGTGCTTTACCCGCTCCTGGGGCCTAGGCTGAGGCGGTCATCGCCCTACCTATCTCTATCTTACCGGCGTGGGGTCCGCCTGCAATGCCCGGATCGGCTAGAACGATGGCTGGCCAAGATTCAGGAGATGAAGCGAGCATCAAACCATGTGGTGAGAAGCCCGGAGAGTAGGCGATCAAGACGCTCCTCGCCGCACCGTGATCGCCGACGCTGGGCTGACTCGCCTGAGGGGGATGACAAGTTGAGTACTGCTCACAGCAAATAAGGACGGAAATCCTAGCGGCTTCTGCAAGGGCCTTGCGTCCTCGATCTGGCACTTCGCCATGACTTTCGCCACCGACTTCGAGGTCCAGTTAAACGGATGAGCGATCTCATTCCACTCGCTGATGAAAGCTATCAGTCGCTCTGCCAGATGCTCCTTGCTGGGGAAGTCGGCAATGCGCAGTCGCTTCCGCTTGAGGATGCCGAACCACTGCTCCACCTGGTTCATCCACGAGCAATGGACGGGCGGGTGATGGAACACGAACCGCGGGTGCTTCTTCAGCCACGCCAGCACTGCTTGCCCTTGTGGACCCGAAGGTTGTCCAGCACGACGTGGACCGTCTTGACCGACGCAGGGATCTCCGATCGAGTTGCTCTAGGAACGCGATGAACTCCGATTGCCGCTTCCGAGAGGCCGTCATGCCGTAGACCTTCCCGGTCCGGGTATCGAACGCCGCGAACAGGTTCAACGCCCGCAGCGGCCGTACTCGTGCTCGACCGGGTCGGTCGGTCTTGCTGCGTCGCCAACGTTCCGACTTGCGCGGCCGCGGTTGCAGGCTGGTCATCTCGTCGGTGCACAGGACCACCTCGTCGGGCCCAAGGGCCGTGTGTAGAGGTCGCAGATCTCCTGGATCTGAGCGGCAAACACCGCGTCGCGCGGCACCTTGGGCGACAGCCACATCTTCTGCCGCCACGGCTTGAGACGATGGTGGAGCAGGATCTGACGGACCGTCTCCGGCGAGATCGCCGTCACCACGCCGTCGCCACCAACTGACGTGCAATCTCGATGCAATCCCACTGCGACAACGAGCGACGACGTCATCCGGCCGTTCGCAGGCGATCTTCACCACGTGCATCGCCACCTCGGGGGGAAAAGACCGGCTTGCGGCCGCGCCCCGGACGATCGCGAACCCTTGCAGACGCTCTTTCAGAAACCGCTGGACCCACTTTCGCACGTGCTTCTCCGTCAAGTCGACCAATCGGGCGACCTCGACCAGGGAGAGTCCGTCGGCCACCCCGAGGATCGCGCGACATCGCCGGGCCAGGCCCAGCGAGACCGTCCTGGACCGAAGGCACTGTTCCAGTTGACTCCGTTCCTCCGAGGTCACGTCCACGTGCAACGACGTCTTGCGGCCTCTCATCGGGTGCCTCCTTGCCCTGAAACTCTTGGGTGTGAGGCCGCCATCATGACTGAAAGTCGGAATTCAGGGAATTCCAGTCCTTATTTGCTGGAGAGTACTGAGTACCCTGAACGCAGCCATTCTTCCTCCGCATGCCAGACCACTGAATCACGGATCGCCCCAAGATCCAGGTGCCTGCATCCTACAGAAACCCGACGAGTGTGCGGCTCAAGTGACTGCCGAGAGTTGGCCCAGCCATCGGAGGCCGACGGCTCCTTGAGGTTCGGCTTGGCTTTGCTCCGTCGCACGCAGGTCGCCCAAGGAGTTCAGCGAACGCTCCAGGATCTCGCCAGGCGTGCCCCTTGCAGGAATAGTCAGCAGCTTGCCTCGCCCCTGATAGTAGCCCAGGAGCGGTCTTGTGCTCTCCTCATAGGCACGCATCCGCACCCGTATCGAGTCGGGGCGGTCGTCCTCACGCCGGATCAGCCTACCCCCGCATCGATCGCACACTCCTCTAACTCGGCGTGGGCGGGCGCTGATGTGATAGACCACCTTGCAGCCGCCACAGGTCCGACGACCGCTCAGCCGCTTCACGATCTCGTCAAGCGGTAGCTCATAGCTCAAAACCGCATCCATGGTCACTCCCTGGTCGGCCAATAAGGTGTCCAGGGCGGTGGCTTGGGCCACCGTGCGGGGAAAGCCATCGAGCAGGAATCCGCCCCGGCAGCGGAGGCATCCGGCCCGTTCCCGCACCATGGACACGACCAGGGTGTCGGAGACGAGTTCACCTCGCCGCACCGCCTCCAGGGCTGATTTCAGGGCTGGGCTCGGCTCGGACTGGCACTGGGCAGCACGGAAAAGATCGCCCGTGGAGAGGTGGCAGGAGCCCAGGGCTTCGTAAAGCAGTTGCGCTTGCGTGCCTTTGCCGGCCCCCGGTGGACCAAGCAGGATTAGCCGGTAAGGCCCGTTACGAGGCGACTCCGTAGGCTCGCACTGGGAAAAACCTCCGCCCTTGAACCAGGCCGTTCGATCAATTTGCACGATTGGACTCCTCTGGCATCGTTCATCAGGAGGTCAGTAGATTCTCGCTTTCAGCCCTCGGGGTTCCAGAATGCCACCCCCGCTCATTTCATCAAGCGAGTCGGTGAGCGCCTGGAAAGCCCGCATTTCCTCTTGTCCAAAAACTGCTTCGCACGCTCCCTGCCATACGCCATCATGTGGCAGATGAAACTTGGGCTCCGGTCCAGCTTTGAGGAGTAGTCCAAGTCGTGTTCCATAATGATGCGATGTACCTCGATATGCCGATAACCGCTGTCGATCAGCATACCCCGGTCAAGCAATCCATTGATCCTCTGGATAAACCGGAGTTCCTGCTCCAGCAATAGGTTGCTGGTCAGCTCGTAGTGGTCGCAGAGGTCGCCTACAGTGCGGGTCAACCCGTTGCGGTTGGACTTGTTGATCTGAATCACCCAGATTTCATCGGGTCCGAAATCGGCAAGATCCCGGATCAGTGGGTTCTGGAGAAGCACACCTTCTCCGTGGGAGCAGCCATCCAGGGCGAACGCTGAGAATAGGTGGGGGATGGTTGCCGAGGCCAGGATACGCTCGGCGCTGATTTGCGGGCCGTGGAATGCCTCGATGGCCCCGTTGACATCGACGGCACCGACGACCAGTCCGGGGGCATCCTCATTTCCGGCCATGGAGCGGGCCTCGGCAAAGTTCACCCGCCGCTCCAACATTATCCGCAGCTGATCCTGGTTCAAAGAAGGGACGTCGTAAGGGCTGAGGCCGGGGAAGGCGACCATCGAGCGAAGGTGAAACGCCATCTGGGCCGAGTAATTCAGAAAGGTGTCGATGAGGCAAGTGGCGGAATAGTCCTGCCAGAATCCCTGTAGCTGGTCTGTGGCCCTCTGAGGATCTCCTCGGAGCAACCCATCCCAGGCGAGTAGGGCGCAGATGGACCCGTAAGACATGCCTCCGAAGGCCGCGATCTCGCCGTAGTCGCCGTCTTGTTCCAAGAGCCCTTGGAGGACTCCTGCCGAGAAAGCGGCATGACTTCGGTCGCCTTGACAGGTGATGGCGATCTTGGCGGGGTGCGAAGTCTCACCCGAGCGGGATCGCTCCCGGAGGGCACCCTCCAGCAAGCAGAAGGACTCTTCGCCGAGGACCAATTCCCGTAGAGCCACCGATTGTTCGGTAGTGATCTTCCCCGAAAGCCGGATTTCCTCGACCTCTTCGAGGCACCGTTCGACGGCATCATCCTTACCGGGGTAGTAGGAATGGCTGGCAATCCTTGAGACGGACCCGACAAGCTTCTCGAAATAGGATGCGTTGTCCACCGTGGGGTCTCCTCGTTATCGCGCTTGCTGAAGCAGACATGGTGAATTCGACGTCTTCAGTCGTCGTTGAAGCCTCAGCACCGACCTTTGAAGACGACACACGGAGACTTGGGAAAAGGCATTCTACGCCACATGCAAGGCAATTTACTATTGGACTTACTTAATACTAAGTATTGGTTTTTTTGTAGCCTCAACAGGAGGCAATCTGAGCCCGTCCCACCTAAGTTATCCAAGAGGTCCACACCCGTCGTCCCCAGGGTCCAAGTTGGATAACGTGCCCGGCGGGTGGCAGAATGACCTGAACCCGGCTGGACGAATATGGATTGCCGCTGATCCTCGGCGAGGTTCAGAGGGGGTTCAACATCCAACCGGAAAGTCGGTTTGTCATTGCCGTCAGGAACCCGAGGCGACTTCGCCACTAGCCTGGATTCCCATGCAGTAAAAAAGACCTAACGGATGCCGTGATTTTCGGCGTGTTTTCCGCTATAAGCGATTGTCTGCCGTAGTTTTTCTCCTAAGCGGCTCGCCGCGGTTTCTTTTCACTTTTTGACATCAATTTCCGTCGGTGCGTGTCGCAGCCGGCGTCGACAGCCGCACGGAGTCCCGACCGACTGGTGTAACTCCGTTGCGGCATGTCCTGGTACTTAACCTGTCGGAACCCTGGCTCGATCTCGTTGAGTTCCGGGGAATACGGCGGCAGGAAGTACAGGTAGATGCCCGCAGTAGCCAGTCCTGGACGAGCTCGGCGAATGACATGGCTGGTGTGCAAACTGGCGTTGTCCAGCACCACCACCCGTGGGACCCCAGCCCACGGCAAGGCCCCGAGGAACCCCAGCAAGTCGTAGGAGTCCCAGGTCCGCTCCGCGGTGAAAACCTCCAGACGGGGCGAGACCTCGTCGAGTCGGTAGGCAGCCATGGCGTTGACCCGCCGGCCCTGCGGGTTCTCGTAGCGAACCCGCTGGCGCTGCCCCGGAAGGGTCCAGGTAGAGGCCGTCGGCAGCGTCGGCGAGAACCCGCATTCGTCGAGGTAGTAGAGCTTCAAGCGGCCGACGGACGCTTCTCTTTTCAAGTGGTTCAGCACCCGCCGGGCCCGGGCGACCTGGGCCGGATCTTGCTTGTGCCGCAGCGAGTCGGCGGTCCGCCTCCAGCCGGCCTTGAGCATCCCCAAGGAGCGGCGGACCTGCCGGGCACTCAGCAGGATGTCCCGCTCGGCCAAAGCCGCGGCGAGCTGCGTGCTGGTCCAGGTGCGATCCTGACCGAGCAAGTCGGTCAGCGACTCGGTGACTTGCCGACGCCGCTCGACGTCGAGCGGGGGACCGGTGCGGCGGGGGAAGAGAGCAGCGGTCCCCCGGGCCAGGAAGTCCGTCAGGAGGGCACGGACGGTAGGCGCGCAGTAGCCCAGATGGGCGGCGATGCGGTCGGGCGACCAAGCGACGGAGGAGAGCAGGACCATCTCCAGGCGGTCGCGGACTCGGGGCGGTAATTCGTGGCGGCGAAGGGCTTTGAGTTCGTCGCGCGTAGCTTCGTCGAGTTGGATGAGGATCATGCATCATTGATCCGGCTGTACCCTGCTGTAGGCAAACTACGGCCAGGTGCTTAGTTGGCCCCGAAATGGCTCTGCCCCGCTTCCTTCGGGTCGCCGATCGCCTCGGACGATGAACGGGCAAGACGGGATGGTGAGGGGGCATCACGCCCGCGCATTTCCGCGGACGCCCTGCTCAACTCCCCGCTTAAAGATTGGCAGATACGGCGTCGCTCCAGAGGACGATGCCCTTGTTTGAGCAGAGAGAGAGAGGCCAAAGCGGTATCGCAGGAGAGCAGATCACGGCCTTTCTTGCTCTACTTACTCCTGATGTTGGCCGAGATCGATAACGGCGCCCGATTGAGTTGATCGACGAGGAAGCCGTATCCGCGTGGGAAGGCTTCCGTGGCCGCGAAAACGCGATCCGCGAGGTCGACCGCCTTTTGGTAGACGATCAGCTTCTCGAAGTCGAAGGGCACGAGCGTAGTCCCCTGCAAAGGAGCAGAAGTTAGCGAAGAATTCGAGTCCAGGCTCCGCGGATTGATCGAAGAAGTGAGGAGAAAGTAGTTCTACTGTATCGCTTAGGCGATCGCTTATGGGTTCAACTTGCTGGAATATATAGACTTGTAACATCTACGACATCCACCCGTTCACTGTCATTTTCCAAAACGGGTCGAAATCGACGCAAGTCGAATTACCTCAAGGAGTAGCACTCATAAGAGTTACTGCATCTGGATACAGTAGAAGTAGAAAGGAGGCCGCAGTCGAGCGGGCGACGCCGATCCCGGTCTCCTCACTCCTTTCTCCGCTCTCCTGCTCTATTTTTTGCCGCAATACGGCAAAAAATCGGGCCGAGGGGATTTGAACCCCTGACCTCTAGCACCCCAAGCTAGCGCGCTAGCCAAGCTGCGCTACGGCCCGATCTCTGGCCAAGAAAAACGACCCGTTGCCGGGCCAGCCTGTTCCTGGCAGAGCTCTTATTGTAGGATAATTGACTGATCTGTCAATCCGGAGACGTCGGGAGCGTCGATTCGTGGACTTCGCTGACCACCTGATCCAGGCCGTGCGTCAGAAGCAAAACCCGGTCCTGGTGGGCATCGACCCCAGGCCGGAGGAATTGCCTCCTGGATTCATGGAGAAGTTCCCTGACAATCTGCCGGGCATCAGCACCGCGCTTCGCACCTTCGGCTGCGAGGTGATCGATGTCGTCGCACCGCTGGTGGCCGCCGTCAAGTTTCAGTCGGCATTCTACGAAGCCTTCGGCCCCCAAGGGCTTGCCGCCCTCCATGCCACCGTCGAGTACGCCAAGCGGAACGGACTCCTCGTCATTTTCGACGGCAAACGCAACGATATCGGCTCCACGGCCGAGGCCTATGCCCGCGCTTACCTTGGCAAGGTTCCGGTGGGCGGTGCGTTCGAGCCCTCGTGGCATGCGGATGCCATGACCGTCAATCCTTACCTGGGAACCGACGGCGTCATGCCGTTCGTCAAGATCGCCGCTCGCGAGCACAAGGGGATCTTCGTGCTGGTCCGGACCAGCAACGCCTCCGCGGGCGACTTTCAGGATCTAAAGGCCGAAGGGCAACCCCTCTACCGTCACGTCGCTCGCAAGCTGCTGGACTGGGCCGAGGGGCACCAGGGAGCATCGGGCTATAACCTCGTGGGAGCGGTCGTCGGTGCGACCTATCCCGGTCAGCTCAAAGAACTGCGTGCGGCGCTGCCGGGAATCCTGTTCCTCGTGCCTGGCTACGGAACTCAGGGAGGCACGTCCGCAGATCTCGCCCCTGCTTTTGACGAGCACGGCCTCGGGGCCATCGTCAATAATTCGCGGGGCATCACCTTCGCCTACGGGCGTCTGCCTTACCGGAATCGATTCGCCGGGAACTGGCAGGCCGCAGTCGATGCGGCCCTCAAAGACATGATCGAGGACCTGGCGGCGAACACCCCAGCCGGGCAGTTGCGAGCGAACTGAGTGATGAGCCAGAACGGAATCACCGTGGCGGGGTGATCGGCATCACAGTTCGGGCAGGATCCCGAGCTTCACGGCGCGCCGGACCATGAACGCACCGGTCCCGAGCAGAGTCACGGGCATCCCGAGCATCAGCAAGATGCTCCAGTTGTATCCCCTTGCCATCTTGGCGACATCGGCCGGCTGGGCGGAGACCGCCTCCTTGCAGTTCGGGCAGGCGAACACAGGGCCTGCCAGGAGGAGACTCAGGACCACCGTTCCGATCAAGGGCTTAAGCCGGGCATTCCGCATCACGGGCAACTCCGTCACAAAAGACCGAGACTCGCGGACGCTTCTCGAAGCGCACAGTTTTTTCACGCTCAAGAGCGAGCGACCAATGAATTTTAGTCAGGGCCCTTGCCGGCGTCAAATGCTCACCGCCCGCGTGCCAGGGACGGGGCGATGAGATAAGTGTGCCTCGGCGCAGGCCCGGAAGCTCACTTGGCTGGGGGAGAGACAAGGCTCCTGACCGAGAGAGGGCGTCTACTCCTGAGGAAAAAGGGGTACTGCCGGACCATGAATGGTGGACTGGTCAGGTTGACGCGGATGTCGCCAAGCTGCCCCAGGCCCTCCACGGTTTGCAGCGTTGTCGTCCCGGTTCCTTGCCGCTTGGGACGAGTGACGCTCCCCGAGAGCACGGTCTTGTGGGGAATACCTCCCTGGAGGCGAAGGATCAGACCCTCGCCACTGGCGCTGCGGATCTCGTCGAGGTAACCCCCGCCAAGTGACACGAATGGTGACGAGATTGCCCGTCTGATCGTAGTGCTTGAGGGTCGTCCCCCGACCCAGCAGGGCAACGTAATCGGAACCCGCCAGGCCTGGGCCAGCACCCGCCAGCGGATTCCCCGCGAGGTCGCGGATAGCAGCCACGCCCGAGCCGCTCTCCAGGATCCTGTAAAAATGGCCGGATGCCAGGGGGACAGCGGGAACGAGCATGACGGTTTGCGTGGTCGGATTGTAGGCGGGCGGGTAGAGCCCGATGGTTCAGACGCTGGATGGGTGAGCTTGGCCGCTGGTACCCAGATCGGCAAGCTGGTAGGCCGCACCGCTGCCCGCCGGGGCGGCGAGGATCGGCTCGCTGAAGGTCAGTACGATGCTGGTGATCGTGGTCGACGTTCCGAACCAGTGGAGGCTGGAGACCTGCTGAGGGGTCACATCCGGATCGATATCATGAATCCGGAGCACCGCGGAGACCGTGTTTCCGAACACCGCTCCCTGGGTGGGCGAAGCGAGGACCGGTCCCACCAGCTCGTCGTGGTTGTCGTGAGGATTGTCGAGGACGGGAACCATGAACGACTGGGTCGTGACTCCTGGGCCAAAGGTCAGGGTGCCCGAGGTCGGCGTGTAGTCGAGGTCCGGGGTCGCGTTGCCCCTCGCGGTCTGGCAATGGACCGTCACGGTCCCGCATGCCCCGACCGATCGAACGACCGAGACTAGGGCGAATCCGGCCGATTCATTGACCACGATGCTCGGGCTGGCAAAATCGAGGACCCCTGGAGATTCCACCACCGCGACGGTGGCCGTTGCCTGGTTGTTCGCCGGCTGGAGATCGTTCTGGTCGCCGCTGACGCTGGCCGTCCAGTTTTCGGTCCCCGAGGCGGCGAGCGTGAAGGTGGTGCTGTCACCGGCTCCCAGGGAGCCAAGCTGAGCCAGGCCGATCCCTCCTTGCACACTCATCGAGACGCCGCCCGCGGAGCCCGAGACAAACTGAGCTTCCGCGGTCAGTGGCAGCCGGAGCGTGACGCCAGTCGCGGGAGAAGGACCGGCATTGAGGATGGTGCCCGTCAAGGTGAGAGTCTTGCCAACCTCGCCGGAGCCGACGGCAGGAGCGAACGTGACAGCCACGTCGTCCGACGGCTGAACGATCACGGTTGCCGTGGCAGTATTGTCGTTGAGGTTGGGATCGAAATCGGCGCTGCTGACCGAGGCGCTAAGCGGCAGGCCGGCAGGGGCGGGCTGAGGGGAGCGAATCACGTGGTGACCGTGGCGGTCTGATTGGCCGGGATCGTTTCCAGGGGGGCGGAGATCTGTCCAGCCTGGAGGACGGGCGCAAGGCCCTGGCTCGCGGTCGCCGAGACAAAGTCGGCCCCGGGGGGAAGGGGCGTCGTTGCGACCACATTCGAAGCATCGGACGGGCCGCCGTTGGACACCGTGAGGGGGCTCACGGGCAGATGGTAGAGCATGACATAGATGACCACGCCGGTGATTGACACGTAGACCCAGATCGGAAAGGTCATGGCCGCGATCAGCCGGTGCCGCGGGAAGTCACGGCGGAGGGCGCGCAGGAGCGTGAGGATCACCAGGGGGACGACTCCGAACGTCGCCAGAAGGGTATGCGAAATCAGCACTGTGAAGTAGAGCGACCGGAGAGGGCCCGAACCGCGGAACGGCACACTGCCCGCGTGGTAGTGGTAGACCAGGTAGCAAGTCAGAAAGAGCCCCGAGGTCAGGACTGCAAGCGTCATGCAGACGACATGCCTCCGCACGCCGCGATCTGCGAGGAGGGTTTGAGGGCGCACCGCTTCTCCGGCAGGGATTGCCCCGAGATCCCGTGCAGTCCGCCGGTAGCGGATAAAGATCCATCCCTGGATCAGGAGCAGGGCGCAGAGCGCGTTCAGGCTGGCATTAACTGCCGGCAGGGTACGGATCCAGGCCGGCGTTGCTCGTCGCTTCGCCTGGGCGACGAGGGTCTCCAGGGCGGAGGGGTCGTTGGAATCGAAGAGGCCGACCACGCGGCCCCGGTCGACCAGGGCCAGGCGGTCGCTGTGGGCGATGGCCTCGGCCCGGCCGTCCGGATCAGGCGCCGGGTTCTCCATCACGCTGAGCCTGAACCGGGTCTGGATCAGCTCGTAGATCCTCGCTCGATCCCCGGTCAGGAACCACCACCGGTCGGGATCGGCCCCGAACCGCTTCGCATACTCGTCGAGGACTTGGGGCGTGTCGTGCTCGGGGTCGACCGACAAACTCAACAGGAGCACATTCGATCCTTCGAGCTTCCCCTGCAAGCTCTTCATCACGCTGGTGATTCTGGGGCACGAGAGCCGGCAGCGAGTGAAGATGAACGAGGTGATACAGACTCGCTCCGCCAGGTCATCGTCGGTGATGATCCGGCCCGACCGCTCGACGAGCCGGAATGTCCCGATGCTCTGGGCTTGAGGCCCCAGGTCCTGGGCGTGGGGCGGGGTGGAAGGAGAACGCGCACCGGCCAGTGCGAGCACCGCGGAGAGCAGTACGGTGCCGACAACGATCAGGATTCCCCGCCGGTACGCTCGAGAGACACTCATGAAGACACTTTCAGGAGAGCGAGGCTCCGGCCCGGCCTCCGAGCGATGCGTATTGGCAGAAGCCACGCACTTCCCATGGCTGTCACGACGTCCCCATTTCCTGAACGGCCGGCGTGTCGCTCAAAGAAATCGCCCGGGGCAACTCCCGTCGACCGCGTCGGCCGATGCGAGCCGGATGAGCGGCGTGACGGAAGTCTCGGACGCCGGTGCGATCCAGGCTTCTTCCTCGCCCCCCTCCTCCTCAGCGACCGGTTTCATGGCCATGTCGGGATAGAGCATCAGGGTCAGGAACACGGCCATGACGCAGGCCGGGATGATCAGCAAGTAGACCCATTTCCGCTCGAACTTCAGGTGCATGAAGTACCAGCCCACCATTCCCGCCTTCACAAGGGCCAGACACACCAGCCCGAGGACCAGAGACAGGAAGTGATCCTTGAAGATCATCGCGTAGAAGTATTCGATGAGTGTCAGAATCGCCAGGATAGCCCAGACCCTCATGTAAGGCGCGTGCGACTCAACATCGAGTTCCTGGGCCATATCCTCGTTGTGCACTATATACGCAGTGAGATCTGGGGTGTCGGCCATGCGTGGGGTCCTCTCATGGTTTGAATACCGCCGCAGCGGTGCGGCGCGATCCGCTCAGATAAGGTAAACGATGGTAAAAAGAATGATCCAGACCAGGTCCACGAAGTGCCAGTAGAGCCCCGACAAACTCGATGGGGTTGTAGTGGGTCTGGGAGAAGACTCCCCGAAGGCGTCTGGATGAAGATGAGGATCAGGGCGATGACGCCCCCCGTGACGTGCATCCCGTGGAAGCCTGTCATGGTGAAGAAACACGACCCAAACAGGCTCACGGCGGGCCGGAAGTGGCCCGTCGGGCTGATCCCGGGCGGGTAATGCCTGCCGAACATCAACTCGTAATACTCGCTGATCTGTATCCCCAGGAAGATGCTCCCGAAGACGATGGTGGCCCCCAGGAATGTCAGGCACCGTTTCCGGTTCCCCTGCTGGATGGCCGAAAGAGCGAGCACCATGGTCACCGACGAGCAGATCAGGATGAAGGTGTTGAACGCGGTGAGGTTGATGCTCAGGGGGTTCGTGAGCTGGTCGTAGGGCTTGGGCCAGTTGTGAAGGACCAGCGGTTCGACCCTGGCGTCAACACCGAGATCATGAAGCTGGGCAGCCAGCCGCGAGGCTTTCTCCTTGGTCAGCCGGTTGACGATCGTTCCCTCGCGGGCCTCCTCGACGATCTCGTGAGCCTCTTTCTCTTCGAGCTCGGGATTCGCCTCCCGGATGAGCCTCTCGGCCTCCGCGGGATTCGACCCGGCCGACTTGAGCAACACCCCGTAGGTGTGCTCGACTTCCTTGATGTTGGTCGTGGGAGGGTAAAGGCTGCTGTAGGAGGTGGACGGACTTCCCGAGCGGAGCACGATGTAAGAGCCGATCAGCCCGGTGAAGAACATGACTTCGGTGGCCAGGAAGAGCCACATGGCAACCTTACCGGGAGTCACGGGGGCGTGATGATCCCGGGCGTGCGACCCGCCGTGGGCCGCGGAGTCCGTCAAGGTCGGGGAAGCGGTGGCGTCGGCCATCGTAATTGAATCCCTCGGATCAGAACCAGTCGAAGCATGAACCGGCCCGAATCAGCCTCAGGCCGGCATCGGATTGAGCACCAGGAGAAGCAAGACCGCGGGCAAGTACAGAAACGACATCCGGAGCAACCGGCGTGCGGTCGATTCCGAGACGCTGGCCCAGAACCGGGCCGCGGCCATCAGATAGCAGACACCCAGCACCAAGGCGCCCAGGAAGTAGACGGCCCCGGCCAGACCGACGGTCGCCGGCAGCAGGCCGGCGGGCACCAGCGCGAGCGCGTAGATCGTGGCCTGACGGCCAGTGAGGGCCCCGTGCGGATCGACCTCGGGAAGCATCTTCATGCCGCCGCGGGCATAGTCCTCGCGGTAGATCCAGGCAATCGCCAGAAAATGAGGAAACTGCCACAGGAAGACGATCAGGAAGAGCGCAAAGGCCTCGATGCCCAGGGTCCCGGTTGCGGCCGCCCAGCCGATCACGGGCGGCAACGCACCGGGAATGGCGCCGATGGCCGTGTTCAGGGTCGTCCAGGGCTTGAGGGGCGTGTAGACCAGGACGTAGAGCAGGAGCGTGGAAACAGCCACCGAGGCGGCCAGTCCGTTGGCACCCCAGAGCAGAACCGCCGTGCCGACAAGCCCGAGCCCGATTCCGAACACGGCCGCCTCGACGGCGGTGACGCGGCCTGTCGGCAGGGCCCTGTTGGCCGTCCGTCGCATCCGCGCGTCGCGTGCCCGCTCCATCCACTGGTTGAGTGTGCTTGCGGCTCCCGCCACCAGACCAGTGCCGAACAAGGTCAGGGACAGGGTGGCCGGATGGGCGCTGCCGCGGGCCCCCAGCAGAAAGCCCACGCCGACCGTCACCAGGACCATCACGACGATCCTGGGCTTGGTGAGCGAGACATAGGCCGCGAGCTTGCTTGCCACGGCCTCGAGAAAAGCCTCGGTCGAGGGTGCAGCAAGTCCGGGCTGGCCAAACGATACCGCCGTTTTCAAGCGACAACCTCCAGGCTCGCCGGCGCCGATCCCTTGCCGGAGGCCGTGGTGAGAGTTTGATCCGAAATTTCGTCCCAGGCGCCGCCCCGCAGGTGGCGTAAAGCGCGGAGGGCGAGCACGACACTCGAAGCCAAGACGAGGGCCGCATTGGTCTGATGCCCGGTGCGGACAAGTGCCTCGTAGAATTCGACCGGGCGGGGGATTCCGCCAAAGGGCAGCAAGTAAGTCAGGGCGATGATCCCGAGCACCACCTGGATGACGGCTAGGGCCGCCAGGAAGCGGGCCGGGGAGACCAGCGCCGGCACGTCGCGGCGGTACCGCTCGACGCGCCAGGCAAGGACGAGTGAACCGAGCAGCACCGCGGCTGCGACCAGGCCATGAATCGCCAGCGCGGCGAGCGTGCCGTAGTGACGGAGCCAGGCGCCCAGCACGATCTGACCGTAGACCAGAACCAGCAAGATCAGTGCCGCGCGACGAAGCCGGTGAGTGTCTGGGCCGGGCCTGGTCGCGCCTAGCCAGTCGCGTCCCGTGAGCACCCAGAGCGCAACCATCAGGCCGAAAAACGCCTGGCCGGTGCACCCGTGAACGGCCGCCAGAAAAGTCGAAATCTGGGTCACGCGCGTGCCGCCCAGACACTCCCTGGACGATCACCGCGATGAGGGCGAAGACGCCGAGCAGCTTCATCCAGGGACGAGGCTCGAAGAGCAGGAGCCAGAACATCAGCCCGATCGTGGCCAGGCCCACCGCCGCCCCGTAGAGCCGGTGAGCGTGCTCGACCTGGACGCCGAAGGGAGCGTTCCAGAAGTCGTAAAGGAACATGTTGATCCCGAACGTCGTCGGCCAGTCGGGCACGGCCAGTCCCACGCGGTAGGTCGTCACGGAGCCCCCGACGAAAAGCAGGGGAAGCGTGAAGACCGCAGCCAGGAAGGCCAGCCAGTGCGGGCCAGGGCGATACGCCGGGCGGGCTGGGGAACCGTTCTGGAAAGTCGCTTGGGGGGTCATGATCACAGATCGGAAAGCGGAAGAACAGGTACGCCGATCACCGGGTGGAAAAGTCGTGATCTCGGGAGGAAGAAGCTCTTGCCGGGCCCGATCCGTCGGGGTCCGGCCGAAGCCCGTCCTCCCCGCGCAGGCTCAGGCCATCACCGGGTCGAGGACGATCCCCGAGGGCATCGGCTCGGTCTGGGGCAAGAAGTCCTCTTGCACACCCGGCACGCTGTACTCGTAGGGCGGATGGTAGACCGTCGGAATCCGCGCGAAATTGTAGTGCGGCGGAGGCGACGAGGTGGACCACTCTAGCGAGTTGGCGTGCCACGGGTTGACCGGCGCCCTGGGCCCCAGGAACAGGCTGTGAATGAAGTTGTACGCGAAGATGATCTGGGACAGCCCCAGCAGGAACGCGTTGATCGTCATGAACTGGTTCATCCCGATGATGCCGGCGCCCTGGAGGTAGGGGTAGATGGTCGGATCGGCGATCCGCCGGGGATGGCCGTGCATGCCGATGATGTGCATCAAGAAGAACGTGCCGTTGAAGAAGATGAAGGTGAGGAAGAAGTGGATGAGCCCCAGCCTCTCGTTCATCATCCGGCCGAACATCTTGGGGAACCAGAAGTAGATCGCCGCGAAGATCCCGAACGTACTACCGCCGAAGAGCACGTAGTGTATGTGGCCGACGATGAAGTAGGTATCGTGAATGTGCATGTCCACCGGGGTGGCGGCCATGAAGATGCCCGACAGGCCGCCGATGATGAACATGGCCACGAACGCCATGGCGTTGAGCATCGCCGAGGTATACTGGATGCGGCCTCCCCACATCGTCCCCAGCCAGTTGAACACCTTGATCGCCGAGGGGAGGGCGATCATCATCGTCGAGAGCATGAAGGTGGCGCCCAGCGCCGGGTTCATGCCCGACTGGAACATGTGGTGGCCCCAGACGATGAACCCCAGTCCGGCGATGCCCGCAATCGCCAGCACCATCGGCTTGTAGCCGAAGAGGGGCTTGCGTGAGTTGGTGGCGATGATGTCGGAGACCATGCCCATCGCCGGCAAGATCATGATGTAGACCGCGGGATGCGAGTAGAACCAGAACAGGTGCTGGAAGAGCAGGGGCCCTCCGCCGCCGGTCACCGGCGGAGCATTGGCCACGGTCCAGCCCACCGGACTGAAGAAGTTCGTGCCCACGATCCGGTCAAGGGTCTGCATGATGAGTGCCGAGGTCAGCACCGGAAGTGCGAAGGCCTGGAGCAGTGCTGTGATGAACATGGCCCAGACGGTCATCGGCATCCGGAACATCTTCATGCCCGGGGCCCGGAGCATGACGATCGTGGTGATGTAATTGATCGACCCCATCAGCGACGAGATGCCCGCGAAAAGCAGGGCCAGCAGCCAGAAGGTCTGCCCGTTGAGCGACCCCGGAGTCGCCCACCGGGCGATCGTGAGAATGGGATAGCTCGTCCACCCCGCCTCGGCGCTCCCCCCTCGACCATGAACGAGAAGGTGATCAGCACGAACGCGGGCCACATGAACCAGTAGGAGAGCATGTTGAGCCGGGGAAACGCCATGTCGCGGGCGCCGATCATCAGAGGGATCAGGAAGTTCCCGAACGCCCCCGCGAGCATTGGAATGACCACGAAGAAGATCATGATCGTCGCGTGCATGGTGAACAGCTTGTTGTAGAATTCGGGCGGCATCTGGTAGCCCAGAGAGGGGTCGGACCAGAGCGCCTGGCTGAGGATCGGCATCGGCTTCCAGGGCCAGGCGAGCTGCCAGCGGATGGCCATGGCCAGCAGGCCGCCCAGGATGAAGAAGATCAACCCCGAGAACAGGAACTGGATGCCGATGATCTTGTGATCGTGAGAGAAGACGTACTTGAAGAGGAAATGCGTGGGTGCGGGATGGATGTGGTCATCGCCGTGGCCATGACCAGCCTCGTGCCCGTGCGGTGCCGCCGCACTCCCAGAGCCAATGCCGATCGACTCGGAACTCATACCGATCACCTCCCCTGCGAATCCGTGGTCATGGTGAGCTGACTTTGGTTCTGCTCTGCGAGCTTGTCGCTTTGCCACTTCTGGAACTCTTCGTCGGTCTCGTGCACCGTGACGTTGCCTCTCATCTTGTAATGGCCCCAGCCGCACAGCTCGGCGCAGACGAGCTCGTACTTGCCCGCGGTATCGGAGTCGAACCAGACCGGAATGGTCAATCCTGGAACGGCATCCTGCTTGATTCTCATCTGGGGCAAGAAGAACGAGTGGATCACATCGGACGACTTGAGGTGGATAAGGGCCGTCCGGTTCTTGACAAAGTGCAGGTCGTTGACGGTGAAGAGGTCATCCGGGGTGTTGAGCTTGGCGTCGGGCCCGGGGTACCGCATCACCCATTGGAACTGGCGCCCGGTGATCTCGGCCACCGGCGGAACCTTGGCGCGCTGCGCTGCGGAACTTGATGCTGGCCCAGGTTCCCATCTGGTACAGGGCGATGAACACCAGGATGGCCGCCGGGATGATCGTCCAGATCACTTCGAGACGCTGGCTGCCGTGGAAATACTGGGCGCGCCGCACGGGCTGGCCCTGGTCATCCTTCTGGTCCGCATACCGGTACGAGACCCAGACCAGGACCACCTGGGTCCCGATGAACACGATCCCCGTGATGACGAGAATGATCAGGAAAAGACTGTCGATTTCCCGACCGAACGTCGAGACGACGTGGAGATGGTCATTGGCGGGGTTCGGCAGCCACCAGTCGGGCGAGAACGGAGCGTAGAGAAACGCCCCCACGCTGAACAGGGCCGCCAGGGCAAACAGGATGCTCCAGTAACGCACGGAAAAACGCTCCCCTCATCGGGCTCCGAGTTCGAGTGCGAGCGAACGAACCGAGCCAAGAGCTTTCATGAAGTCACGGGATCTCGAAATCGTAGGCCAGAGGATCCAGGTTCGCAAGACGCAAGAGACCACCTCATGAAGCAACCCGGTCCGGCGATTCGCCGCACGCCGCAGAGCAGCCATCAGGCCGCAAGGGCGAGCCACCGGAAGGGTAACACTAGCGAACGGCCATCGACGGGGCTTGCGTCCCGGAGAGGGCCGCAGCCCCCTCGAGCAAACCCGGTTCATAGGGTAGTTGGAGCACGAAATTGACCAGGTCCCAGACCTGCTGCTCGTTGATGAGGCCCGGATAATGCGACGGCATCTGGGCTCCGGTGATGCCCTTGGCGATCCGCCAGTAAATATCGATGGGACGGCGGCCTCCCTTGTAGACCCCCCGATTCAGGTTATTGGGTCGAAGCGGGTTGCCCCACTCATCCAGCTTCTGCCCCCAGAGATCCTTCATCTTGCCGTCAAGCTGTGCGATGCGCTGCTCGCGCTCGCTGGGATTGCCGCCGAAGACCACGTGATTGAAAATTTCCTGCGGCACAAAACTCTTGCCATCACCGCGGGCCAGCACACCATGGCAGTCGGTGCAGACCAGCTTGGCATCCTTGACCTTGCCCAGGAAGAGCTCCCGTCCTCTGAGAATGCTCTCACGCGTGGGACGAGTGCGGGGAGTCGCCGGGTTCATGACCTGGGTCTGGGCCGTTTTCCACTTGTTAAACACTCCTTCGGCCGCCTCGCGAGAAGCCTCCGGTGACAGGGTGTTGATATCGTTCTCGTCGGAGGTCGCTCCCACGTCGATCAGCTCCAGCTCCGTCTGGCCGCGAATACTCAGAAAGATGACATAATCAACCACCTGCTTGATCTCGTCGTCCGAGAGGAGTGCCTCGAACGCCGGCATGGACGTCCCGTGGAGACCATTCTGGACCGTCCGGATCAGGTCGTCGCGATGGGGTGGGGCACCATTCGGGGTGGAGGTGAACTTGAACTTGCCCCTGCGGTAGTCTCGTGGCGTGGGATAGAGGAAGGGCGCGGTCGGACCGTCTCCCGCACCCGAAACGCCGTGACAGTGAAGGCAGTGGCGGCGGTACAAGCCGTAGCCCCCCGCGATCTGCTTGCCATCGGCGCTCACGTTTCGCTTGATGCTCTCCCCGACCTGCTGGAAGTTCGCCAGACGGGCACCTCCGCCCGTCAGCAGAGCGCCCATCCCCTCGGGAACCTGGATCTCCCTGGGGTTCTTGCCGAACAGGCTGGCGAGCGACTTACGGACCTTATCCTGGAGCTTCGGCTTGCCCGCCAGGTTGGTCTTGTCTTTGAGCTCCTTGGTCAGGGCGTCATTCTCGACATATTGCAGTGGACCAGCCAGAAAGCGGTCGGAACAGCCAGAGAGAGTGGGTATCACGCAACAGAGACCGATCACCAGATGAAGACGACACCGCACGATCACGCGATCATCCTCCCAACGACAGGCGGCAGGCAACCTATCGGAACCGAAAGGGGACTCAATCACAGAGCCAGCAGGTACGGCCGGTCACGAAGCATCACGAGACGAAGGAATCGAGGCGGCGAGGTGCCCCCTCAGCGTCCAGCCGACCCGATCCTCGTGTGGTGATCGCCTGAGCGGAAGTCGATGGCGACCAAAGTGTGGAGGTATTTTGAGATCGGCGAACTGCGCCGTCAAGGCAGCAAAGGATCCCCACAAGCAAGTTATCCTAGTCATCCGGTTCGGCAGGTACAAGACTCACGATCATTTCATGGATTTCGCAAACAACAAAAATTATAACGACTTCGAAATTACGCGATACTACTTCTGGCTCGAGTTCTTTCGATGTCTGGCCGATTGGCTAGGGATGTGCGAATAACCATTCCGACCATCATCTTCCGAGGCGCCGGCAAGGCGTCGCCGGCCAATCCACAAGGCCAGCTCAAGCCGCCAGACGGGGCCGGAGGGACCCAGCGTGGGCCCCGGTCTTCCTACTGGGTGGCGACCCGCTGGCCGCTCCCTTCGCTCTGCCTCGTTCTCCCCTTGATGCTGGCTTACGAGCTGGGTGTGCTCTGGCAAGGGGGGGCCGCGGCGACGGCCCTGCGCACCGGGGCCGACGCCTGGATGCGGCATCTCCTGGCCTCGATGGGCCTTACCGACCAGTGGCTGCCGCCGCTGGGCCTGGTCTTGATTCTGCTCGGCTGGCAGGTGGCCAGTCCCCGGGATTGGCGGTTTTCCCCTTCCATCCTCGTGGGCATGATCCTCGAAAGCTGCGTGCTGGCCATTGCACTGGTCGGGATCAGCCGGCTGATCGACATGGGTTTCTCGGCTCTGGATCAGAACGCCCCACCCATTCTTTCCGTGGTCTCTCCCCCCTCTCGAATGAACCTGGCTCCCCTGATCGGTTACCTGGGCGCAGGGGTCTACGAGGAGGCGCTCTTTCGTCTCGTCCTGGTCCCCGTCCTCTTCGGCGTCCTTCGCCTCCTGCAGACTCCCCAGGTCCTGGCGAGTGCCCTGGCGGTCACGGCTTCCGCGCTTCTCTTCTCCCTGGCTCATCATGCTGGCACGCCGGGTGAGGCATTCAACTGGTTCGCCTTCGTGTTTCGCTGGATGGCCGGGGTCTTCTTCGCCTGGGTCTTCGTCATCCGCGGCTTTGGCATCGCGGTCGGCACTCACACGGCGTACGATATCCTGGTGGGCTGGGTGGGCTGGCATCTCTGATCGACGGGCTCGACCTCTTCAGCCTCAGCCAGTACCGACAACCGACAAGTTTCACCCCAGACTGGCAACCCCGACCCAATAAAGCCAAGATGCCGCCTGACTCTTGCCCGTTCCGCCTGGTTCACGTGTCCGATATCCATTTCTGGCAGTATGCACTGAACCCGATGCAACTCTTCAGCAAGCGCCTCCTGGGAATGGCGTCGCTCCTGGTGCGGCGGGCGCGGAAGTTCCGGCTCGAGCGAGTGCATGAGGTGGTCGATCGGGTGCTTACCCTCAATCCCGACCACATCCTGATCACCGGCGACTTGACGACCACCGCTCTGCCTGCCGAGTTCCGAGCGGCCCGAACAGCGCTGGAGCCCTGGCTGCAAGATCCGGAAAAGACGACGATCCTCCCCGGCAATCACGACCGGTACACAGTCGGGGCTCATCGGGACCGTCGGTTCGAGCAGTTCTTCGGGGAGTTCGCACCGGCGCGGGAGTATCCCTGGCTCCGCTTCCTCGACCCGGAGACTGCTGTACTCGGGCTCGACCCCTCGCGAGCAAGCCTCTCAGCACGAGGACGGTTACCGGAGCGACAACTGGAGCGAGCCCGGGAACTTCTCGCCGCGCCGGGACCGACGATCCGCCGGCTGATTGTCGCCTGCCACTATCCGCTTGACGCACCGGCCCACCATCGCCGCGACCTGGCCGGCAAGAGCTTGATCGACGCCGAGCCGCTGCGGCGCTGGCTTGCGACGATCGGCCCCCACCTCTATTGCTGCGGACATGTTCACGCGGCCTGGGCGTTTGTCCCTGATCGGATTTCCGGCCAGCTCTGCCTGAACGCAGGGGCCCCGCTGCTTCGAGACCGGACCGGCCATCGTCCCCCCGGTTTCCTCGAAATCCTGATGAACGATCAGGACATCGTGGTCAACCACCATGCGTGGACAGGGGAATCCTGGGAGTCCATTCCGCTTCATCGGGCCAGGTCGTTCTTCCCCGATGGCTTCCGGGTCTTCCGGCTGAGCTTGACCCGATCGAGGGCACGAAAACCACGCTCAGCCCTTGTGCTTACCGACCCGGATCATGGCGCGGGTGCGGGCCAGGGCCCTGGATTTCTCGGCGAAATCCTGGTCGGACAGAGCTGCGCTTGTCCTGGACTTGCTCGAGCTCGCGAGTGGCGGCGGACGGGTCGATGGCCGTGGCGGCCAGGGCCCGGTTGGTCAGAACGGTAACCACGTTGTCGCGGAGAACGGGGAATCTTTGGAGGTGATCCCACTGCACAGCTCCCGCGCGAGATTTCCCGGGGGTTTCAACCTTCGCACGCTGAGGTTCGGTCGGCAGTCTTCCTCTCATCCCGCACTGTCTGGGAGTAGCCACGCATCACTCGAAGCGCATTACATCGATCTAGAACGAGAACGGTCCCGTATCGACGGTCCCGCCGTTGAAGACCCCCATGAGACCACTGCCGATCGCAGCCGTCGAATTCGGTCAAGGTGAAATGGACGTGTTTCCAGTCCCTCACGGTCTGGAACTGTTTCTGAGCCAAGCACGAAGCGATCAGCTTGGAAGAAGAGCATGATGGAAGAGGGCTGACGGTAGCGATTGACCCACAACTGATGGCCTTCTTAGCCGAAAGGTTGGCAGAGCGATTGGGGAGGTACGGGTAGATGATGGCCGGTTCTAGAACAGGAGAGGGGGATGGCAGGAGTACCTGGGTAAGTTGGGGGCGAAAGCCACGCTCAGCCCTTGTGCTTGCCGACCCGGATCATGGCGCGGGTGCGGGCCAAGGCCCTGGATTTCTCGGCGAAATCCTGGTCGGACAGAGCGCGCTTGTCCTGGACTTGCTCGAGCTCGCGAGTGGCGGCGGACGGGTCGATGGCCGTGGCGGCCAGGGCCCGGTTGGTCAGAACGGTAACCACGTTGTCGCGGATCTGCGCGAAGCCGCCGTCGACGTAGTACCGGTGAACCGTTTCGCCCAGCTTGGTGCGGAGCTCGCCATAACCAAGGCGGCCGATCAGGGGACTGCGGCCCGGAAGCACGCCAAGCTCGCCGTCGTACAGGGGAAGGGACACGAAATCGACGTTCTCGTCGAGCAAGGTCTTCTCCGGCGTCACGACGACGCACTGGAGCGTCCAGTGCGTCGCGACAGCTCTCCGCTCGTCGCCGCCTGTTTCAGGATGGCTTGCCATCGCGCCTCGCTCTCCCCGGCCAACCGCCGCGCTCTTGAACCTGGTTCTGGCTACCCAAAGAACCCCTTAGCCTCAGATCGCCCCCATCTTCTTGGCCTGCTCCTCGGCTCCTTCGATGGAGCCGACGTACATGAAGGCTCCCTCGGGCAGGTGGTCCCACTTGCCGTCGCAGATTTCCTTGAAGCTCCGGATGGTGTCGGCCAGCTTGGTGTACTGTCCGGGCTTGTTGATGAAGACCTCGGCGACGAAGAACGGTTGCGAGAGGAACCGCTCGATCCGGCGAGCCCGGTGGACGATCAGCTTGTCGTCCTCGGAGAGCTCATCGACGCCGAGGATCGCGATGATGTCGCGAAGCTCCTTGTACCGCTGGAGGATGGCCTGCACGCGCCGGGCCACGTCGTAATGCTCTTGCCCTACGAACTGGGGATCGAGGATACGAGAGCTCGAGCCCAGCGGGTCGATCGCCGGATAGATGCCCTTCTCGGAGATCGACCGGGACAGCACGATGAAGGCGTCGAGGAAGCCGAAGGTCGTGGCCGGGGCGGGGTCGGTGAGGTCGTCGGCCGGCACGTAGACAGCCTGCACCGAGGTGATTGCGCCTTTCTTGGTGGAGGTGATCCTCTCCTGGAGCGCGCCCATCTCGGTGGCCAGCGTGGGCTGATATCCCACGTTCGACGGCATCCGACCCAGCAAGGCCGAGACCTCCGAGCCCGCCTGGCTGAAGCGGAAGATGTTGTCGATGAAGAGCAGGGTGTCGGCTCCGGTGGCATCGCGGAACCACTCGGCCATCGTCAGGGCCGAGAGAGCCACGCGGAGTCGGGCGCCCGGGGGCTCGTTCATCTGGCCGAAGCACATCACGGTGCTGTCGAGGACCGACTTGCCGGTGCTGCCGATCTTGGACTCCTGCATTTCCAGCCAGAGGTCGTTGCCTTCGCGGGTTCGCTCCCCCACGCCCGCGAAGACCGAGTAGCCGCTGTGCACGGATGCGATTCGCGCGATCAGCTCGGTGAGGATCACCGTCTTGCCCAGCCCGGCACCGCCGAACAGGCCGATCTTGCCGCCGCGGACGAACGGCGTCAGCAGGTCGATGACCTTGATGCCGGTCTCGAACAGCTCGGTCTTGGGGGAGAGGCTGTCGAAGGCCGGCGGGTCGCGGTGGATCGGCCAGCGCTCCCCGGCCGTGACCGGGCCTCGACCGTCGATCGGATCACCGAGGAGGTTGAACACCCGGCCGAGTGACTCCCTGCCGACCGGCACGCTGACCGGCCCCCCCTTGTCGACGACAGGCATGCCCCGGACCAGTCCGTCCGTCGATCCGAGTGCCACGCAGCGAACCCGGTTCCCTCCGAGGTGCTGCTGGACCTCGCCGGTGAGGCGGATCTTGAAGCCTTTCTCCTCCGTATCGACCGAGAGCGCGTTGTAGATGTTGGGCAGGTGGCCTTCCTCGAACTCGGCGTCAAAGGTCGAGCCGATCACCTGGGCGATCCATCCGGTCTTGGTTGCGGTGGCCATGTTACGGGAATCCCTCGAGGTCGGGTGCCTGGGTCGCACCACGCTGGCGCTCATGATGGTCTGGATTGGATCCGGTGGACCGCAGGGCGGAAGACACCGGGACAACGCGAAACGGAAACGCAAGAGGTCACGCCCGGCACGCCAGGGCTCAGGAGAGAGCCGCGGCCGCGCCGACGATGTCAGCAAGCTCACGGGTAATCTGGGATTGTCGGGCCCGGTTGTACTGCCGGGTCAGTGCCTTCACGAGGTCGTCGGCGTTCTGGGTTGCCCCCCGCATGGCCACCATCCGAGCGATCTGCTCGCTGACGGCGGCGTCGAGGAAGCACTTGAACAGCCGCGCCTTGAACGAGGCCGGAACGATCTCCTTGAGGATCCCCTGGGCGTCGGGGAGAAATTCATAAGGCACCCGCTCTCCCTCCGGCTTGCCGGAGAATCGGGACGCGGGTTGATTCGAGCCAGGCCTGGACTGCCGGACCGACGTCCCGATGGCGCCGATCTCGGCCGTCACGATCGGCAGGAGCGTCGTGAGCGTGGTAGTCTGCCGGGCCGAGCTGATGAACTGGGTGTAGACGACGTCGAGCCGGTCGATCTCACCCTTGATATACCGGGCGATGAACCGGTCGGCGAGCTGGTCCACCTCCTGGAACTGGGGACGATCCTCGAACTGGGTGTAGGTCGTGTCGACCGTCACCTTGCGGTACCGCATGAAGGAGATCCCGCGCTTGCCGGAGACCTCGATCGAGACGGGAATGCTCTCGGTCTGGAAGTCCTGGTAGGCACGGAAGGCCATGTCGAAGGACGTTGCCGTTGTAGCCACCGGCCAGCCCCCGGTTGCTGGTGAGCACCAAGAGCGCGGCATGCTTCACCGGATCTCGGCGCTCGAGCAGGGGATGGGTGACCGACTGGGCCGTCTCGCCCAGGTCGGCGACCAGCTCGGCGATTTTCCGGGTGTACGCTTCGGCCTCGGTGGCTCGATCGAGCGTCTTCTTGAACTTGGCGGTGGCGATCAGCTCCATCGTCCGGGTGATCTTGCGAACGTTCTGAACCGCCTGGCGGCGTTTGATGATCGCTCGGGCCTTGGCCATCGTCAGTTCTCTTCCGCTCGCTCGAAAGACTCGGAAATCGGTTCCCGGTGCTGCGCTCTTCCGGGATCGCCGGGTGGGCAGCGATCCGGAAACCTCGACGACTGCTGGTCAGATTCAGGAACGGGCCGAGAGTGCCGGCGCGGCCGTGCTGCCACTGGAATGGTAGTGCCTGGCCTTGAACTCCGCGAGGGCCGCCTTGACATCGGTGGCAATCTGGTCGGTCATCTTCTTCTCGCGATCCAGGGCCGCGCGAAGCTGGGGCTTGCTATCGCGGATGAAAGTCAGGAACGCGGTCTCGAACCGGGGCACCTCCTTGACCGGGATGTCGTCGAGGAAGCCCTCGGTCCCGGCGTAGATGCTCATGACCTGGTCGATGGCCTGCATCGGCTGATACTGAGGCTGCTTGAGCAGTTCAACCATGCGGCGACCGCGGTCGAGCTGCATCTGGGTGGCCTTGTCGAGCTCGGTGCCGAGCTGGGAGAAGGCCTCCAGCTCGCGGAACGCGGCCAGGTCGAGGCGTAGCCCGCCGGCGACTTTCTTCATCGCCGGGATCTGCGCCTTGCCGCCCACCCGCGAGACGCTGATTCCGACGTCGATCGCCGGCCTGACGCCGGCGAAGAACAGGTCGGGCTGAAGGTAGATCTGACCATCCGTGATCGAGATCACGTTGGTCGGGATGTAGGCCGAGACCTCGCCCTCAAGGGTCTCGACGATCGGCAGGGCTGTCAGCGAGCCGCCCGAGATGGTCGTCTTCGCAACCTTGTGCCCCTGGGCGAAGTGTTGCTTGAGCTCGTGGCCGGCCTCCTCCAGGCCTGGCACGCCGATGTAGACTTTCTTGTTGACTCCCATGTCCTCGGTCACGTGATCGTTCGAGGCCGAGTCGGGCAGGATGACGTACCGGTTGGCGAGCTTGGCCGACCGTTCGAGAAGGCGGGAGTGGGCGTAGAAGATGTCGCCGGGAAACGCTTCGCGGCCAGGGGGGCGGCGAAGCAGGAGCGAGACTTCGCGGTAGGCCACCGCCTGCTTGGACAGGTCGTCGTAGATGCAAAGAGTGGCTCTACCTTGCTCGTACATGAAGTACTCTGCCATCGCGCAGCCGGCGTAGGGGGCGATGTACTGCAAGGGGGCGGGATCGCTGGCACCGGCGGCGACGACGATCGTGTAATCCATGGCGCCGTGGCGGCGAAAGATATCGACCAGCCCGGCCGTGGTCGATTCCTTCTGAGCGATGGCAACGTAGACGCAGATGACGCCGGTCCCCTTCTGATTGAGAATCGTGTCGATGGCGATCGCTGTCTTGCCGGTTTTCCGGTCGCCAATGATCAGCTCGCGCTGTCCCCGTCCGATCGGGATCATGGCGTCGATGGCCTTGACGCCGGTCTGGAGGGGTTCGTCCACGGGCTGCCGGTCGGCGATGCCGGGAGCATGCGACTCGAGGGCCCTGGTCAGGTTGGTGAGAATCGGGCCTTTCTCGTCGATCGGCTCGCCCAGCGGATTGACAACCCGGCCCACCAGGGCTTCGCCGACGGGAACCCGAAGAAGCTCACCGGTCGCCGTGACCGTGTCGCCCTCCTCGATCTGGGTATAGTCGCCCAGGACGATCACGCCCACGGACGCTTCCTCCAGGTTCAGGGCGATTCCCTTGATGCCGTTCTTGAAGGCGACCATCTCGCCGGCCATGACTTTTGAGAGTCCGTAAACCCGCGCGATGCCGTCACCGACCTCGAGGACGTGCCCCACCTCGGTCCGGGTGATCTCGGGCGTGAACTGCTCGATCTCACGCTGGATAACTGAACTGATCTCGTCGGCTCTGAATTTCATGCGTCTTCCCTTCGATCAGTCGCTGGCGAAGCTGTTCGAGACGGTTTTGTACGGAAGCGTCACAGACCTGATCGCCGACCTGGACGATCAGGCCGCCGATCAGCGAGGGATCGGTCGTGATCTGCATCATGGGAGTCGCGGCGATCATCCGGCCCACCTTCTCGCGGAGGGCGGCCTCCTGAGCGGGTTCGAGCGGAACAGCCGTGCGGACATAGACCGGGATCCGCTTGTGGCGCCGGTCCCAGAGCTGGCGGGCTTCCCTGGCAAGTGGCGAGAGCAGCCCCAGCCGGCCGTGCCGGTTGAGAACCCGCAGGAACCGGAGCACCACGGCCGAGACGCGGTCGCCGAAGACCTCGACGAGCATCCGATCTTTCTCGGCCATGGGCACCTGGGAAGACCCCAGCACCTTGCCGAAGTTCGGATGCACGGTCAGGACCTCGCGGTCGATGGCCTCGAGGTCGTCGAGCGCCGCCTCGGCCTGGTTCTCGCTGACGGCGGCGTTGACCAGAGCCTCGGCGTAATGCCGGACCACCTCCGCCTCATCGCCGAAGATCAGCGATCGGTCGACGGCCCCGGTCGGGGCCTTGGAGGCTTGTACGGTCATCCGTGGGCACCTCCGTGACCGTTGCCCGAGGCTGGAGAGGCAGGCAGTTCCTGGATGGCCAGATCAAGCAGGCGACGATGCTCGTTCTCGTCGAGCTGCTTGGAGAGCACCCGGCCAGCCACCGAGACGGCGACGTTCGCGGTCTGACTCCAGATCTCCGCGAGGGCCTGGTCGCGTGCCGTCGCAATGTCGCGCTGGCGCGGTCCCGGGCGGCCTCCGCCTCCGTCTGCGCTTGCCGGATGATCTCTTCCCCGCTGGCCTGGGCATCCTTGTGCGCCTTGTCGAAGAGCGCCTTCACGCGGTCGTCCGCCTGGGCCATCAGCCGGCGATGCTCGGCCAGCAATTGCTCGCTCTCGTTTCGAGCCTTCTCCGTCTGGAGCAGGCAATGCTCGAGATGTTCTTCACGCTGGTGCAACGCCTGGGAGAGCGGCCCCCATGCGTACTTGCGGAGCAAGAAGAAGAGCCCCAGAAAGACCAGGACCGTCCAGATGGCCAGCGTGGGCTCGGGCTTCATCGGATTGGCCCTGCCCTCGCCCTCGGCGGCATGGCCTGCTCCCTCGGCATGGCCCGGCTCGGCCTCGGCCTTCACCTGGACCTCAGGACCTTTCGCCTGAGCAGGCTCGGCGGCCTGGCCGCGGGCCGAGGCCACGAACAGTGCGTACCCGGCAATCATCAATCCCATGCCCAAAGCCAAGATCGGACGCCGAATCATGTGTCGATTCTCGCGAATGTGTGCAATCTCGGTGAAGTCACAAATCCCTGGCCGGTTGCCGGGCCCGGTCTCACTTCGGCTCGCGCCGGAACCACGGCTCGGAGAGACAGCGGCGGCTGCGGCCCCGCGGCAGGGGCCGCAGCTCCGGTGCGCGACCGTCAACCTCCGAAGAGGACCTGCAGCAGGACGATGATCAAGGCAAAGAACGTCACACCTTCGATGAGGGCGGCGGCGATGATCATCGCGGTCTGGATGTTCGCCGCGATCTCGGGCTGCCGCGCCATGCTCTCGACGGCAGACTTGGCCAGGCCGCCGATCCCCAGTGCCGCGCCCAGGATGACCAGGCCGGCTCCGATGGCCTTGAGGTCGGAAAAGGGAGCATGCACCGGTGCCAGTGCCGGTGCCGATCCCGATGCCGGCTGAGGCTGGGCGAAGGTCGCGCCATGAGCGAACAGCAGCATCCCGAAAGCCAGGACTGCAGACTTGATGAGTTTCATCGGACCCTTGACTCCTTGTTGGAACACGTAAGAGGGAGACAACCTGGGGCTTCGCAGCGCCCCGCTACTCAAGACGAAACCCCCACGGCCTCGCCCCGGCGATATTCAGCCTGCCCAGCCGATCGACGGGTGAGCAGATTCCGCGCTTGCCCCGATACCAAGGCGACCTCGGTCCCCGTCTCCCGGGCGGTCCGCCTCTCAGTGCGGATGCACTGCCGAGCCGATGAACAGAGCCGAGAGAAACGTAAAGATATATGCTTGCAAGAATGCGACAAACAGTTCCAGTAAACTCAGAGAGATCACGCCCGCCACGCTCGCCGGGGCGACCAGTCCCAAGGTCAGCCAGCTCGTGGAGGCCATGAGGATGAAACCGAGAATCACGGACAACACGACGTGGCCCGCGAACATGTTGGCGAAGAGCCGGACGGCCAGGACCACGTGGCGGATCAGCAGGCCCGCCACCTCGATGAAGAACATCAGGCCCCAGAGGAACGGTTTGAGGATCGCGGGCACGTCGAGGTGCGGTACAATCCCCACCCAGTAGCCCACAAATCCCAGTTCTCTGACTCCCGCCATCACCACCGTGGCCAGGGTGAGCAGGGCCAGTGCCGCGGTCACATTGATATTTCCCGTTGCCGAGGCACCTCCCGGGATCATACCCAGAAGGTTGTTGAACAGGATGAAGAAGAAGACGGTCCAGAGGTAGGGCAGGAAACGATCGGCACCATGGCCCCCGATCGCCGGCCGCGCCACATCGTCCCGGATGAACAGGAGCATCGCCTCGAACATATTCACGAACTTGCCATGGCTGACATACTGCCGGGTGATGTGGCGGACCACCGGAATCAAGACGAGGACCATCAGGGCGGCGGCGACCAGCTCCATCACCATGAACCGGGTGATCTGGATGCCGAAGATCTCCGGGAGCGGGATCTTCAACTCGAACGTGGGCGGCTGTACCCAGGGAAGTTCCAGGTTCGGTTGGTCGAGCACGTGTTCCAGAGGATTTGCACCATGCCCAGGCATGTCGGCTCACATCTCAAAGGAGGATCGGATCAACGAGTCGCGACTCAACAAGCCGGACCGGCAATGGTTCATTTCCATGGGTGGCTCGCTCACGCGGAACCGACATCATCACCCGAATGGTGCGGCCGGCGACCTCGGTGCGGTTTTCCCGTCATGTTCGAAAGCGTGGTGGCCAGTCTGAGCACATGCAGCATTCCGATCGCCAGCCCCAAAAACGCGCCCGTGACCGTCATCCACGGACTCGTGCCCCACCACCGGTCCAGGCCATAACCGAGCAGCGTCGGCAGGGCGAACTCCAGTCCGATGGAGGTGACTCGAGTGCCCCAGTCCATCCCGATGGAGACTGCAGACCGGGTTTCGGATTCTTCGCTCACAGACGTCTCCCGTTTTCCCACACTCGCCATCGAATCGGGAAGAGTCGTCGCAACTCGGTGGGGATCAGCCGCTCAATACGGCCATCGCAAGGTAGGAAAACCACGGAAACGAGGCATGCCCAAGGTAGGGACCTCCGCACGAATGGTTGTTGTATCCGGGCCCAATCCCGCCTGTCAACTCCCCAGCAACCTGCTTCGAGAATTTTTTCACAAAGTCTCCCGGAGCATTCCAACCGGCATGATGTGGCGATTCGCGGCCGGTTCCGGTTCGCAGCCAGTCGCCCTCCCTCCGTGCGGATCGAGAGGATACGGCAAGGGACCCGGAAAGAGCAGAACAAGCCTTGTTTAACCCCAATATAACCAGAGCACTCCTAAATAGGCGAAGCCACCGAGTCCGCCACAAGTCGTGGCCCGGGGCTCCGTCCCGTGACGAACGGGCCGGAAAGGAAAGAGAGAACGTCCGTTTTCGAACAGCCGATGCGAATTCGGAATTGACACGTGGTGTGTCACTGTGGTATGCCCTAACCAGCGATCAAGTTAGTGGACGGCGATTTCCCGATCTGCTGCCCGATGCGTCCGGTTCGACCCAGTGTGGGGACCCATCATGTTGTCACCCAGGCTCGGAGTGTCCGACCCGCCTTGAACCTCCTCGCGCGGCCTCAACCCTTCTTTTTGGGTTGAAGCCGTTTTTTTTTGCCTTGGCACGGTCGTGCGGGTTTCCCACGGGGCTGGGTACGACGACCTCGACTCGGTCGTGAGCCCCCATTAGTCCGGGAGACAGGGAGTTTTCCGGATCGGCCCACTCATGGATGAATCATGCAATCTTTCATCCATCACATGTGTCCTGCCAGGGGACGCCTGTGGTGCTGGAGTGGCTCCGTATGACCGCAGATGCGCTCAAGGATTGTGATAAAAAGAATCTGGCCCAGATGGCCAAGGAGCAAGGGATCTCCGGTTGGCACACCATGCGTAAGGATCAGCTGATCCGAGCCCTGGCTGTGACCCGCTCGTCGTCGGGATCACGAGCCAAGAAGCAGGTTCGGGCTTCGAAGAACCAGCCTGTAACCCGGACCAGGTCTCACTCGTCATGCAGGCAAGCGGCCAACGCGTCTGAAGCGGCGGTCCCGGCCCGTCGGGTCAAGGCCTCGGCATCAGGTTCAGGGATGCCCTCCCCGCCGGCGATGCCCCACACTCTTGACCATGCCTGCCAGAAAGACCGGATCATCGTCCTCGCCCGCGACTCTTACTGGCTGCATGCGTACTGGGAACTGAGCCGGACCACTCTGGCGCGAGCTCAGGCAGCTCTTAGTCAGGACTGGCATAGTGCCCAGCCAATCCTCCGCTTGATGGACGTGACCAGCGAGGACACGACCGCGGCCGCCGAGCGCCAGGTTCGAGACATCCCCATCCACGGCGGAGTGAACAACTGGTATTTCGATGTCCTGGACCCACCCCGATCGTTCCGCATCGATATCGGCTATCTTTCGAGACGCGGCAAGTTCTATGTTCTGGCCCGGTCGAACATCGTTTCCACCCCCAAGGCCGGCGTTTCCGACGCACTCGACGAAAACTGGACTGACGTGCAGCAGCGGTTCGATCGGGTGCAGAACCCTTCAACGCTCGGCTGTCCCCGGTCGAATACCGCGCTCGAGTTGCGCGAACTTTTCGAGGAGCGGCTCCGCCGTCCGCTCTCCAGCGTCACCATGCAGAATCTCTCCGTCGGAGGCCTTCCCAGCCTGTGCCGCAGCTTTCACTTCGAGATCGATGCCGAGTTGATCGTTTATGGAACCACGGAGCCTGGCGCCCTCGTCACCTTGCAGGGTGAGCCCGTTCCCCTTCGCCCCGACGGGACGTTCACGGTCCGCTTCAGGTTGCCCGACTCGCGACAGATCATCCCTGCGGTGGCCTCGAGCTACGATGGCGTCGAGGAGCGGACGATCGTGCTGGCCGTCGAACGGAACACCAAGGAACTGGAGCCCATGATTCACGACAACAACGAGTTGTAAGAGTGGCTCGGCACCAGACCCGAGCTCACCTCCGGTTCGAATCATGAAATGCCGCGTGAGGGCCCTGGGCCGGCTCTCAGGCGGCTTTTTCGTGGACAGGTTGCGGCTGGTCTCACTCGGGCATACACTGAAGCGGGGAATTCGGTGAACCCGCTCTGCTCCAACAGCAGGTTAACCTCGCTCCGTGGCTGCGCGCGTCATGGCCACTTTGTGGAGACATCAGGCCGGTGAGCCAGGATATCAGCTCCATCATTGCCGGATGGGAATTCAACCCCGACGAGCTTCAGGTCCGAATCATCTCCGGTGAGGACGGCACCGAGAAGATCCAGATGAGGACCGACCTGGGGGTTCTTCAAATGGAGTTATCGGGACGACCCGATGGCCAGCGACCACACGGCTACGAGTCGCTGCTGGATTATTTCGAGGCCAGGGAGCGAACCGCGGCGGAAACGGGCACCGAGTTCCCGCTTGACCCTGGTGCCTGCAGCCAGTTGATGCGCGAGGGTCTGCAGTACTATCACCGTTACCTCTCGGCGTTCCATCTCAAGAGATACGACATGGTGACGAGGGACACCGATCGCAACTTGCGACTCTTCGCCTTCGTCGTGCAACATGCGGCCAGGCAGCGCGACAAGATCGAGTTCGACCAGTATCGACCCTACGTCACCATGATGAGGGCCCGGGCCCAGGCCCATCAAGCCCTGACCGATGGAAATTTCACGCTCGCTCTCAAGCAGATCGACGACGGCATCAGCCTCATTCGCCAGTTTCTCCGGGAGTATCACCAGGAGGACAACGAGAGCGACTGCTCCGAACTCGGTTTCCTCCTTCGCTGGCGCCGTGAGGTCGAGCATGATCGCCCTACGGGTCCTGTCGAGCGACTGGTGCAGCAGCTCGAGCTGGCAGTGTCTCTCGAGGACTACGAGCAAGCGGCCCGGCTTCGCGACCAGATCAAGCAGCTCGAGGGGGCAAGAATCAGGGAAGCCCGCAGGCCCTGAGCAACTGGAGCCAAGCGGTGGCCATCGGCTGGAATCGGCCCGCCAGCCCTGTGCAAACTCATGCGGGCAGAAGCCAGCCGCCACCCGGTGACCTGCGCGCTGACGGCAAGCCCCGCCTTTGGGTTTTGCCCTTCATTTTCTGATCACGCCACTTGCAAGCGACCTGATATCGGGCTAGGATAACGGTGTTCGGTTTCGGCCGATCTAGCCTCTGCCATGTTCGACACGGTGCGGTCCTTTTGGCGAACCAACATAAGACCCGTAGGGACCCAAAATCGGCCTCTTGAAGCTCCGGTTTCTCGCAGGTCTGAGGCTCCCACCTGAACTGCGGGTTCTCAAAAGCGCCCCAACGGCATTGCGGTGGAGGCGAACGGCCCGTGGCAGCTCTCTCTGAGGGGTGGCACGGGCTTCTTTTTTCCCGCCCTGGTCCTTCTCTCGGTTCAAGGATGCTTCCATGGCGCGGGACACCCAGACTCGGCATCTCAAGCGGGCGCTGCGGCGATCGATCATCGCCTCGATCCTGGGACTTGATCCTGTCCAACGGTCGGTCGAGGAGGAGTGCCTCACAAAGCTGTTCACGGAGCTCCCCGGTTTCGCGACGGCCGAGACCGTTCTGCTCTACGTCAAGGCCTTTCCCGAGGAACTTGACACGCGGAATTTTTTCGCCAATGCCCTGGCGGCCGGCAAACGCGTACTCTGTCCCCGGGTCGAGAGATCCGTGTACCACTTGAGGCTGTTCCAGATCAGGTCGCTCACAACCGACCTGGAGCCTGGCATCCTGGGGATCCCGGAGCCCAAACTGAGTTGTCCCGAGGTGAAGCCCACCGTTGTGGACTGGGCCCTGATTCCCGGTCTGGTCTTTGATCGAGGGTGCTTTCGGCTCGGCCGCGGTGGAGGTCATTACGACAGGCTGTTGCCAAGCATGCGGCCCGATTGCCTGCGATGGAGTCTCGGATTTGACTGTCAGCTCGTCGATCAACTTCCGATCGAACCTCACGACGCCCCGGTGGATGGAGTTGCCTTTCCCCTCCAGATCATCAGGCGGGCCTGAGTTGTCCGTTTCACAATGAATTGCTACGACTCGATCTCAGTTCGCTCTCACTTCGACGACCGGAGGATTGCGGTAGCTCTCGAAGGCATCAGGGATTCGAGCCGACGACGTTTCTCCAGAGTGCAGGAACACGTGGTAGCCGAACCAGATCGTCTGACCAGCCGGTAGCACATATTCGCCGGACTTTCCCGTGCCAAAATCATGCCAGCCGAACGGATTGGCAGCGAAGAGGCCGCAAGTCCGGACATGCCAGTTCGTGGGGTAACGGAAGCTCCGGGGATGATTGAGAACGGCGATCCCCACGGTCTTCCCCTGGACAGGCCCCGTATAGTCCACCCACGGTGACGCCTTTCCCCAGGCCTGGTCATCGGTAAGGCCCTGCGAATTGGTCATCCGGCCGCCTCGCTTCTTGTTGACGTCCATCTGTCAATGCGACGCGATGCCCGAACATCCCCTCCTTGGTGTCTCCGAAGGTCACGGGACCCTGGGTGGCCTTCAGGGTGATCTCGAAGTCGATCAGCGTACATTCGGTCGCAACGGCCCGGCTCGCACCTTAAACCCAACATCGATGATAGCCTGCCGAGCAGACGTGCAGGAAGGATCCTCACCGGCCTGGGATTAGAAGCTCCTCGTCATGCGTGCAGCCAACAAGAAGATGGGCCATGGGCGCCCGTCAGAAGTGGCATCTCGATACAACCCACAGGAGGACCTTGCCCTTGACGCGTCCGGGTGTTTGGTTTTTTTGTTGAAGAGAATGAAAGAAGCGTATATAGTGCAAATTACTTGAAGCCAGGCTGGCGGTGATTCGTCGTACAGACGGTTGTCCCCCGCCGGGCTTCGGGTCGGATTCCGCGGTCTGTCCCTGTCGGGACAAGTGCTGTGGTTTCTATCGGTTTGTCCATGTTGCCTTGGTCGGTGGAGAGCCTGTTGCGGGCGATTGCGATGGCGAAGCGGCTTTACGTCGGGAATCTCAAGTACACGGTCACGTCTGACCAGTTGAATGAATTGTTCGAGCAATTCGGGACAGTGACCACGGCTCAGGTTCTGAGCGATCGTGACACGGGGCGAAGTCGCGGATTTGGCTTTGTCGAGATGGCCAACGACGACGAGGCCCTGGCAGCGATCGAGGCCCTGGATGGACGAGATCATGACGGTCGAAGACTCACCGTGAATGAAGCCCGCCCCCGAACCTCGGGTGGCGGTGGTGGTGGCCATCGCAGCGGAGGCGGAGGAGGGGGCTACCGGAGCGGCAGCTCTGGGGGCTACGGCAACGACTATTGACCGCCACGGTTACCTTCTGCGACCAGAGGGTTTCCTCTCGTGACCGACATGCCGCTACCATCTGTCGACGCAGATCGGCTTCCGCCCTCGTCCGGAATACTCCACCGCGTGGAGCGAGTCCTGGACGAGCTGGTGCGTCCCAGGCTCCGCGAGGACGGGGGCGACTTGCAGGTCGTCGGCATCGATGAAGACAACATCGTCCAGGTCCGTTTGCTGGGTGCCTGCAACGGCTGCCCCTCATCGATCGTGACGCTGACCATGCTTGCCGAGAGAGCCGTCAAGGCCCAGGTTCCGGAGGTGCGGTTCCTGGAAGCCGTACCTTGAAATCATGACCGTAAGGCGATCGCATCGAGGCGCGTTGACTGCGGACTCACCGCCCTGGATCAGGCCGCGCGCAGCCTACGTTCACATCCCTTTCTGCGCTCACAAGTGCGGATACTGCGACTTCGCATCCCTGGCGGGATCCGACCACCTTGCGGATCGTTATCTCACCGCGCTGGAACGCGAGTTCGAGATCGTGGTGAAGGAGCCGCGCGAGGTCGACACGATCTTCGTGGGCGGCGGAACGCCGACGCGGCTAGAAGCAGTCCAGCTCAGTCGGCTGATGGCTGTGATCGGCCGATGGTTCTCCCTGACCTCCGGGGGTGAATGGACCGTCGAGGCGAATCCGGGCACGCTGGATCGGGAGAAGGTTGAGATTCTTGCCGGGGCCGGGGTCAATCGGCTGAGTCTCGGAGCACAGTCGTTTCAGCCAGAGCTCCTCTCGACCCTGGAACGAAATCACGCACCCGTCGAGGTGGGGCAAGCTGTCGAGCTGATTCGACCTCGCATCGAACGCTGGTCGCTCGACCTGATCTTCGGCATACCCGGATCAATCCTGGCTGACTGTGCGTCCGACCTGGACGCCGCACTGGCGCTTCGGCCCTCGCATCTGTCCTGCTACGGACTCGTCTACGAGAAGGGGACCAGCCTCTGGAAGCAGTGGCTGGAGGGCCGGGTCAAGGCCGTGGACGAGGAGGTCGAGCGACAGATGTACGAGACGGTCATGGACCGGCTCGAAGGAGCGGGCCTGACCATGTATGAGATCTCCAACTACGCCCGCAAGGGACACGAATCGCGGCACAACCTCGTCTACTGGGCCAACGACGCTTACTACGGGCTTGGCCTGGGGGCGGCCAGCTATGTCCAGGGGGTTCGCTCAGTCAACACGCGAGATCTGGCCGCCTACCTTCGACGCATCGAGGCATGCGAGCCGGCGACGGGACCGTCCGAGAGCCTCGAACCCGAGGCCCGAGCGCGCGAGACGGCCGTACTGATGCTGCGCCGCACCATCTTGGGCATTGACCGCGACGACTTCCGGCTCCGGACGGATCACTGCCTGGATCAACTGATCGGCCCGGAGATCACGAAGTTCGTTGGCCAGGGGCTCCTCGAGGATGACGGCCAGCGCGTGCGGCTGACCCGGGAAGGCAGGTTCCTTGCGGACCGCGTGCTCTGCGAGCTGGTTTGATTGTTTGATTGGATTATGAGGGGTCTCGTGCTCGACTTGTTTCAGCTTCGTCGGAGCTGGTCGGCGCGTGCTGCCAGCTTGATCACCGCGGCATGGAACAGGCCGCGGGCGTTCGGCCCCGCCGAGCGGTAGCTGTCCAGGAACCCTTCGGCTTGGGTCCAGGTGATGACCTGCATGATCTGGCGAGACATCAGCTCGAGCAGCTCATCGATCGTGGGCGCCGAGACGTCGATCGGCCCCTCGGCCGCGATGGCCCTGGTGTCGAGACCACCCTGGAAGTGAACCTCCTCGGAGACCGCACCCTTCCCCTTGGGCTTGGCGATCGTTTCCTCCGCTGGGGGAGCGGTCGCACTCATCCCGCGCCGGCCGCGCTCGGTGCCCTCGTCCTCATGCTCATCGGCGGGCCCGGCCTTGGGGCGCTCGGGCTGTTCGCGAGGAATGCCCGCGGAGGTGTAAAGCTTACCGTCCGAGCCGACTCGTCCGGGATTATTGGGGATCTGGTTGCCCTCGATGAGATGGCGGCGAATCTTTGCCACCAGCTCGCGGCTGACCGCGAGTTCCTCGGCCATTTTCCGGTCGGACCAGTCGTGATGGAGCTTGAGCTTGACCTCGACAGCGCGCCGCCGCTCGGACCGGGTGAGGGGAAGACCGTGGAAGAGGTTGACACTGGAGACGAAGTCGAGGGCGTCGGTGAACGTGCCAACGCGGATCTCGACATGCATGGTTCGTTTGCCCAGCATGACGGCCGCGGCATGACGATGGAACCCGTCAGCGACCAGCCACTTGCCGTCGATCTCGTAGACGGTGATCGGCGGCAGCCGATCCCAGGAGTCTGCATATCGTTCGACCGTGAAGTCGTCGAGCCGGTCTCTCAGGTTGAGGTTCGGGTCGAGAATCAGGTCATTCAAAGGCACGTTGCGAAGATCCATCGCAGCTGCTCCCACGTTGCCCACGCATGAAAGGAAATGTGCGCTATCAGTTGTTCCCCCGGAGGCCCTGTTGGCCTATGATCGGCAGAGGTTCGGCGTGTCTTGCGGAAGTTTTTTCGATCGTGACGATCGCGGTGCGGGAGTTGTCGATCATGCGGGTTCTCGTGACAGGCGCGACTGGACAGCTTGGTTCTCACCTGCTCGAGGGCCTCGTTCAGGAGGGCCATCATCATGTCGTCAGTGGATGGAGTCGGGGCACGGTGGTCTGCCGCCATGGGGTGGAGGTTTGCCCGGTTGCACTGACCGATGCGGCGCGACTGGTGAAAGTGCTCGATGCGACCGACCCCGACGTGATTTTCCACGCAGCCGCGATCAGCGCAGCGGACACCGTCTTCAGGAATCCCGCCGAAGGCTGGGCGGTCAATGTCGCCGGCACCAGGGCGCTGGCGGCCTGGTGCCGCGACCACGACCGGCGGCTCCTCTTCACCTCGACCGATCTGGTCTTCGACGGCACCCGGAGCTGGTATCGAGAAGACGATGAGGTCGCTCCCATCCTGGAATACGGCCGGACCAAGGCCGCCGCCGAGCGGGCGGTTCTTCAGGTCCCCCGAGGACTGGTCGCTCGAATCAGCCTGCTCTACGGCCCCTCGCACGCCGGGCGCGAGTCCTTCTTCGACCGTGCGGTCGCGGCCCTGAGTGCGGGGGAACCGCAGGTCTTCTTCGAGGACGAGTTCCGAACTCCACTCGACTATGCCACGGCGGCCCGTGCCCTGATCCGGCTTGCCAAAACGGAGGCTCAGGGCATCGTGCACGTGGCAGGCCGGGAACGAGTCAGCCGTTACGAGCTGATGCTCCGGGTCGCCGGTGCGCTGGGACTCGAGGCCTCCCTGGTCCGGGCGAACCGGAAAGCGGATCTCACCCTGACCGAACCCCGTCCCGCCGACGTCTCGCTCGACAGCTCACGTCTCGACTCGCTTCTCCCCGATCTCGATCGGCCGTCGATCGAGAACGCCGTGCGCGGCGGAGCGGCCTGACCGGCCGTGAATCAACGCTCCGGTCCTCGACGCCGCAAGATTGCCCAGGCCGGGATTCCCAGCACGATCAGTCCCAGACCCACTAGCGCTTGCACGCAACTCTGTTCGTCGACCAGCATGTTGCCCAGAAGGAAGAGGGCCGCGGCGACGTAGAGCATGGGAGTCCAAGGATAGCCCCATGAGCGGTAGGGGCGGGGCAGATCCGGCTGCTTGACTCGCAGGACGAACACGCTGGCGATGGCCAGCAAGTAAAAGAGATTGGCCCCGAAGATCACGTACGTGAGGAGGATGTCGGCCTGGGTTTTCCTGCTGGATAGTTGAGCAACACTTTATAGGGCACCATCTCGGCCTTCCAGCCCCATTCCAGGGGCCGATCGCGGACGAAGACCGCCGTCTTGTAGTCGGCGGGCGTACAGGCGACGTGCGGCTCCTCGGTCAAGGTCTTGAGCCACTTCCGTGCGTTCTCCGGGGTCGGGACCGCCTGTGCCCTCGCCTCGGCTTCGAGTTGCCGGGCTCGAGAGGCTGGCGAGAAACCCAGAGGCGACGAGACAACCGGGGATTCCACGGCGGGAGAGCCGGCGGGATCGGGAGCGGAAGCTGATGCAGCGCCTGCCGCAGGAGAAAGGCCGGAGAGGATTGCCACGAACGGAACCAGCCAGTTCGCACACTGCCGCATCGAGGTCCCTTTCACCACAACAGGCGCTTGACAGAAATGAATCGTCGGGGCCACACTCGGTCCAGGTCGGATGGATGGCGGCGAAGAGAGGGATGTCGACACCGTGTCCGGCCCGCGAGAACACCGTCGCTGACTCGCTCGGCGATGGCACCAGAATATGATCCAGGGCGGGGTGATACCAGAGTCGAGCGCGGGCAGGACGCCGGTTCGAGCTGGCGATCTGCCCAGGCTGGAACTGCTCAGCGCCACGGATGCGAACGCCTCGGGAGACCTGGCCATGCCGGTTCTTGCCCTCGTGCTTCTTCTCGTCACACAGGCGGGCGCGGGGGATCCTCCGGACGGGGCTCCGGCAGCCGCCGGATATCGACCCTCCGGCGCGCCGATCGAGCTGCGAGACCTGGGCTTGTTGGCCCGGCTTCGTGATCCCGGCGTCCTCGCGATCAGCTTCAGCTCCTACGACCGCACCGGCGGGAACAACGACGGCTTCAACGGGACTTACTCGAAGATCCGCGTCGAGGATGGCAACTCCGTCCTGGCGGAGACGACCGGTCCCGGCATCATTCAGCGGATCTGGTTCACCCATACCTCCGGAGAGAAGCCCGGGCTGCTCGACCGCAGGCATGAGCACTTGAAGATCTACCTGGATGGCGTCGATCGGCCGGCTCTCGACATCCCTCTGGAGCGGCTCTTCTCGGGCACGCACGCCTGCTTCCCCAGGCCCCTGGTTTCCGAAGGATCGGGCGGGTTCGTCTCCTACGTGCCGATTCCATTCCGGAACGGCTGCAAGGTCCTGGTGGAAGGACAGGGAGTGCGGTTCTACCAGATCAACCTCGTCAAGCTCCCCGAGAAAACCTCCATTCGCTCGTTCACCGAGCAGCAGGGGCCGGAAGCCCTCGCCGAGCTCGCAAGAGCCGCGCAGCTCTGGGCGCAGCCTGGCGATTACGAAAAGTCCGAGCTTGCCGGTGCCGATGTGGCCCGCTACGACGTTGAGGGGTTGAGCAACAGCGCCCACCAGTATGCCCTCCGCGCCGGGCCCGCAACCATCCGGTCGCTGGAGATCGTCCCCGACCCAGGAACGGAAGACGCCTGGCGAGCCGCCCGGCTGCGGATGGTCTGGGACCATGACGAGGCCGCGGACGCGGGGGTGGACCTTCCTCTCGGCCTTACTTTCGGCTGTGTCGAGGGAGCGACTCCCTACCAGTCCCTCCTGGTGGGCCAGAGGACGGGCACCTGGTACAACCGCTTTCCCATGCCCTACCGTCGCCAGGCCATCGTGCGGATCGACACCCCCAAACCGCTCAAGGGGGCGATCGTGGTTCGCACCACACGTGGTGTCGCCGAGGACGCCGGCTACTTTCATGCCGCATTGCGCGAAGCGGCGCCGACCCGCCCCAAGGAAGACTTTGCCTGGCTCAGAGAATCCGGCCGCGGGCATTTTGCCGGGGTGCTGTTGATGACGGAAGGCAAGGCCAAGCTGCCGTACTGGCTCGAGGGCGACGACCGGTTCACCATCGACGGTCAACTGGCGATCCACGGCACGGGATCCGAGGACTATTTCAATTGCGGCTGGTATGCACTCGAGGGCCGGCTCGATCGGCCCGCCGCTTATCCGCTCCACGGATTCCCGATCTACCGGAATCGTGATGGGACCTGGCAGGCCGCGGCCTATCGCTGGCACCTGCCCGACCCTGTCACGTTCTCTCGCTCCATCGACGCAGGAATCGAGCACGGAGGCGACAACACCACTCCCGCCGACTACCGCGCGGCCGTGTTCTGGTACTCCGAACGGCCCGATTCGTGGCGAACCGGTCGGTGAGGGAATCGGAGCATCGCCCGTCATCAGCCCAGCCCCAGCTTGGCGGCCAGCCCGATCCGCTGGAGCTTTCCCGTGGCCCCCTTGGGAATCTCGGGCAGGAACAGCACCCTGCGTGGGACCTTGAAGTCGGCTAGCCGCCGGGCCGCGAACTCGCGCACCTCCTTCTCCGAGAGGCTGGCCCCTTCACGAAGCACAACCGCGGCCGCCACGTCCTCACCGAGCTTGTCGTGGGGGACGGCGAAGGTGACCACCTGCTGGATCGCCGGATGGTCCATGAGCACCTCGTCCACCTCCCGCGGCGAGATCTTCTCGCCGCCGCGGTTGATGATTTCCTTGAGCCGGCCGGTGATGGTGACATAACCCTCGGCACTCATGACGCCCTGATCTCCGGTCCGGAACCAGCCCCGGGTGAACGCCTCCGCGTTGGCCCCGGGGTTGTTCTCGTAACCCTGCGTCACACTCTCTCCGCGGATGACGATCTCGCCGGTCTGGTTCGGGCCCAGCAACTCTCCCTGCTCGTTCATGATGGCCACCTCGGGACCGGCGGCGACTCCCACCGTTCCCGGGATTCGCTGTCGCGGGGGCAGGGGATTGCTCGCCATCTGGTGCGAGGCCTCGGTCATTCCGTACGACTCGATCAAGGGAGCGTTGAACGTCGCCTCGAGCGCCTCGATGACCTGGGGCGGCATGGATGACGAGGAGGAGCGCACAAACCGAAGCGGGTTCGCGGCGATGACATCTCGATTGTGGGCCGCCCGGGCGAGGATCGTCTGGTGCATGGTCGGCACGGCCGTGTACCAGGTCGGCCTGGACTCGCCCATCCACGAAAAGAAGCGCAGGGCATTGAAGCCAGGCGTGCAGAAGACCAGGCTGCCAGCATCGAGCGGCGCCAGCAGACCGGCCATCAGGCCGTGAATGTGGAAGAGGGGCATGATGTTCAGTCCGCGATCCTGGTGCGTGAGTTTGAGCGTCGCGCGGATGCTGCGGGCGGAGGCGACGATATTGCGCTGGGTCAGCGGGACCAGCTTCGGGCGAGAGGTCGTGCCCGACGTATGCAGAACCAGCGCGATGTCCGCGGAGGCTGCATATCCGCCCGAGATGTGTTTGGCGGACGTGGCCGACGCGGAAGAGAGCGCGAACGCCCCCGCTCCTCGCTCGGGCTCCGGCTGGAGCTCCACCACCGGGATGCCGAGCCTGGCTGCGACTTCCCGGGCAGGCGACTCGCTGCCTCGCTCGCACGACGAGGGCCCTGCTGCTCAGATCGGACAGATAGAATTCGAACTCCTCGGCCCGGTAGGCCGGGTTCAAAGGCGCCGCCGTGGCCGCGGCGGCGATGCTGACAAAGGCCGTGGCCATCTCGGGGCCGTTCGGCAGGACGATGGCGACCCGATCGTTCCGGCCCACGCCTATCTTGTTGAGCGCGCTGACCGTGCGATCCACTTGCCCTCTCAGCTCCGCGTAGGACAGCGGACGCGTCCCCGGCGCAGCGATCGCCGGCGCCTCTGGCTCGCCCCTGGCAATGAGTCTTTCCAGCGTGAGATCAACGAGACATGGATTCCCTCGGAGGTTGGTCGGACACGGGCTCCATCACCGACGGCCTGGCTCGTTGGCTTACATTATTCGTTCGTCTCGATCCGCAGCCGACCGTTCGCTTCGATCAGGGTTTTCGCCAGCAGGCTGGCACACGCGTGGATCGCGCTCACATGGGGCATGGGAGTCGCGGTGATCCGACCGAGCTCCACGACGGCGCCGACGAGGGCGTCAAGCTCGAGGGGGCGCCCGTGCTCGACATCCTGGAGCATGGAAGTCTTGTGCTTGCCGACGGCCTCGGCCCCGGCGATCCGCCGCTCCAGGGAAACGCGGAAATGAACCCCCAGCTTTTCGCCGAGAGCCTGCACCTCGGCCATCATCAGGGCGGCCAGCTCGCGGCTGAGGGGGAACTGGCAGATCCCTTCCAGCGTCGCATGGGTCAGGGCGCTGATCGGGTTGAACGTCACGTTCCCCCAGAGCTTGAGCCAGATCTCGGACCGGATGTCGGAGACCACGGGCGACTTGAATCCGGCCTTGCGGAACAGATCGGAAACGGCCTTCACCCGGGGCGTTTCCTCGCCATTCAGCTCGCCGACCGAGAAGCGATGGCCCTCGATATGGCGGATCAGGCCCGGGCCGATGATCTCCGCGGCCGGGTAGACCACGCAGCCGATGACCCGCCTCACCTCGATGTTGGCCGCGATCACCCCGCCCGGATCGACCGACTCGATCCTCGTTCCGTTGTAGGGGCCCGGACAGTCGTGGAAATACCACCAGGGGATCCCGTTCTGCATGGTCACGACCATCGTCTCGGGGCCAAGCAGGCTGCGCACCTCCCCAGCCACCGGCGCCACCTGGTGGGCCTTCATCGCCAGGATGACGAGGTCGTGCACACCCGCCTCGGCGATCTTGTCGGTCGCGTTCACCGGGTGAGCATGCCGCTCGGTCCCGTCCTCCAGAATCAGCCGGATGCCGTTTCGTCTGGCCGCTTCAAGGTTTGCCCCCCGGCAGATGAACGTCACGTCCTCGCCGGCCAGCTTGAGCTGAACCCCGAGCATCCCCCCGATCGCGCCGGCCCCGACGATACAGATCCTCATGACCTGGTTCCTGATGCCACACCGTTCCCACCCCGCGTCGCTTCACGCCCCTCATCCTGATCGCCAGCCCCGGCCGTTTGCAAGCCCGTCAGCAACTTACGTCAGGACGAGAATGACTCAGGGTCAATCTCCGCAACCTCAAAGAAATGATCTCCATACCCGAAGAATAACTCCTCGCCGGCAGAGATGGGGCGTGTTGCACGGAGATAGACCGAATGACCCTCGATCACTTTCTCCATGTTCGGACGTTTGGAGTGGTTGACCATCCCGCCAAATCCAAGCGGAATCAACAGAAGTTCACCGACTCGAAACTTGTAGCGGTCAGCGTACCGACTACAAACATCACAGACCGAACCTGCCGGCACAAGAGCACCGATCACTTCGAGTCGGTCTCCTTCGCCGAGAGGAATCTTGGCAAACAAACCATTGCCCGCACCAGGTATCGTCGAGACATCCACGTAAAACCGTTCATCGTTCTCGTTTATTATCATCATGAGGCATCCAGAACTGTGGAAGGCCGACGACGACGACGAAAAAGGGGACACGACGACGACGAAAAAGGGGACATCACTGGATGTCATGGAGAAGTCCTGAGTTCGTGCCACCAAGTGACTTAAGTCAGACAATGTCATGAGGAACACATAATATTACGATGCAGGAGTTCGTAGTGCAAAACTGACAGATTATAAAAAGAACACGCGCAATATCGTCTCTCCCTGGGATCAGACAAAAACGCCTCTCCCTTGGGCTGTTCACCCTTCCCTTGATCATGCTGTCCATGGACTGTAATAGAAAAGGCCAGGCACGAAACATCCGAAACATCGGGTGAGTTACGTGGCTTGGGCTGGGTCAGAGCTTAACCAGGGCACGCGTGTTTCCCAGATTTCGTACCTCATCTGTGTTTCTGCTCGTTGTTTCTGTTGCCTCTCTTTCGACGAACCTCAAGACTCATGAGAGCTGGGGCTCGGCTGGAGACATCGAGTCTCATGGGAGGATATCGGTCGGCGGCTCACGGCCAGGTCCGGTTGTAACGGTGGCGGGATGTGGAGAATCCGTGCCTGAGTCACGGAAACCGCCAAAACAGGCGCAATCTAATAGTAGGGGCATTGCGAGCCCCAGACGCTCTGTGACAATTCGGTTGTAGGAATCGCCACTCGGGCTCGGCCACGGGGGGCTCGGCCACGAAGAGCCAAGCCCGGTGCGATGGGCTGATCAGGGCTCCATGATGGGTGGCCCGGCCGGCCTGTTCCTCGTGTCCATCGTGCTCGTCGTGGTTCAGTCACCCCTGCGAAACTGCGACGAAGGAAGCCAAATGCTTGCGTTGTAAGTTACTTCTCAACAAGAGGTTAAGCTCGTTCGTCCGCCGTGACGTGAAAGCAAACGAACCCGATTCTGGCGGGCCGATCGAACAGCGAACGCGCACGAATAGCGGAGGGTAGACCCGATTTTGAGGGTGTCGGGACGGGGCTTCACGCTGATTGAGTGAGAAACCTGCCGATCTGCCAATCACTCCCGGATCTGCCCTTCGCCGAGGACAATCCACTTGGTGCTGGTCAGCTCGCGCAGGCCGCAGGGCCCCCGGGCATGGTACTTGTCGGTGCTGATACCGATCTCGGCCCCCAGGCCGAGCTGCCCACCGTCGTTGAACCGGGTGCTGGCGTTGACCATGACGGCCGAGCTGTCAACCTCGGCGACAAACCTGCGGGCCGTCGCCAGGTCCCGCGTCACGATGGTCTCGGTATGAGCCGAACCGTGGGTTGCGATGTGCTCGATAGCCTCGTCGATGGAACCCACCACGCCGACGGCCAGGATCTTGTCCAGGAACTCGGTATCCCAGTCCGCGGCCTGCGCGACCGCCATCTCCGGCACGATGGAACGCGCCGCGGCGTCCCCTCGCAGCTCGACTCCCGCGTCGCGAAGCGCCCTTGCGGCGCGGGGGAGGAAGCTCGCGGCGATGTCGCGGTGGACGAGCAATGTCTCGGCCGCGTTACAGACCCCAGGGCGCTGGACCTTCGCATTGAGGATGATGCGGATCGCCATCTCCGGATCCGCCGCGGCATCGACATAGACGGTGCAGAGGCCCTGGAAGTGCTTCATGACCGGCATCTTCGCCTCGGCCGCGACGCGCCGGATGAGGCTCTCGCCACCCCGCGGAATGGCGAGGTCGATGAACTCGGGCAATCCCAGCAGGATTCCGACGGCCGCGCGATCGGTGGTGGGAACAAGCTGAACGGCATGATCGGGAAGTCCGCAGGGCCCCAGCTCGTCGGCCAGGACCCGGTGCAGGGCGAGGTTCGAGTGAATGGCCTCCTTGCCGCCCCGAAGTATGGCGGCGTTGCCACTCTTGACGCAGAGCGCGGCCGCATCAACGGTCACGTTGGGCCGGCTCTCGTAGATCATGAAGACGACGCCGAGCGGGACACGAACCTGGCTGACGTCGAGCCCGTTGGGCCGCCGGTTCGAGAAGACAACCTCGCCGATGGGATCGGGCAGGGCGGTGACCTCCAGGAGCGACCGGGCGATCTCTTCGATCCGCTTCGGATCGAGCGTAAGGCGATCGATGGCGGCCGCGTTCAAACCGAGTGCAGGCGCGGCGGCCACGTCGCGGGCGTTGGCCTCGAGAATCTCCGAGGTTCGAGCGCGGAGTGAGTCGGCGGAACGAGACAGCCAGGCGTTCTTGGCCGCCCCTCGCGCCAGGGCCATCCGCCGGGAAGCGGCCTTCGCCTGGCTGGCAAGCGTCCGGCAAAGCGCTTCCAGCTCCCGGGCATCCCGTTCCAGCCTCGTGCCGGCGGGCTCGATCACCTGCTGAGTCATCTCGTCTCTCCCCATCCTCGCACCGCCGTCCAGACCCGGATCGAGTCGACCACAGCCCCGACGTCGTGGACGCGCAGCACCCGCGCTCCAGCCACGCCGGCAGCCAGCGACGACACCGCGGAGGCGACCATCCGCTCGGACACTCCCCGCCCGGTCAGGGTTCCCAGAAAGCCCTTGCGCGAGGTTCCGACGACCAGGGCACAGCCCAGGTTGGCAAATTGCTCGAGGTTCTGCAAGAGCCTCAGGTTGTGTTCAAAAGTCTTGCCAAATCCGATGCCTGGGTCGACGGCGATCCGGGACCGCGGGATGTCTCGAGACTCGCACCAGGCGATCCGCTCCTCGAGGAAGCGGAGGGTATCGGCAATAACGTCATCGTACCATGGATTCCGCTGCATGGTTCCAGGCACGCCGCGCATGTGCATGAGCACGACGGCGGCCCCGGACTCCGCGACCACCCGTGCCATGTCGGGGTCTCCCCGCAGCGCAGTGACATCGTTGACGATGGAGGCTCCGCTGGCCAGGGCCAGCTCGGCAACGGCGGCCTTGGACGTATCGATGGACAGGGGAACGCCAGGGCCGGAGGCAAGCTCCTCGACGACCGGGAGCACCCGCCGCAGTTCCTCATCCAGCGGCACCGGCTCCGCTCCGGGCCGGGTGGATTCTCCTCCCAGGTCGAGCAAAGTTGCCCCCTCGCGGATCAGGTCCCGCGCATGCCCCGCAGCCGCGAGCGGAGTGAAGAAGCGGCCGCCTTCCGAGAAGCTGTCGGGCGTGACGTTCACAATCCCCATCACCCTGGGAACGCGCTCGTTCTCCGCCAGGATCGTCCGGTCGCGAGCATCCCAACGTGGCATCGCGGTCTCATCCCGATTCGCAGGTGAGCGTGTGCCCGGCTCACGGTCGTTCAGCAAGGCACGAGCCAGCAGGTCATTTCAGTTCGGCGTCGGTGTACCAAGGTTGCTCCATCATATCGACGATCTGAGCGGCAAGTCTCTGGTTGACCCGGTAAGAGGCTGTCAGGGCCGTCTCTCCAACCTCGGGAACGAAGTTGACTGTCTCGGCGACGACGGTCGCAGCCGTGGCCTTCTCGGCCTCGGTCGGTGGATTGTGGACCCACTTGACGCTCACGGCGATGGTCATGTTCAGCTCGCGCGGCAGGTTGAACGGGTTCTCGACCACGATGTTCTTGTCGACGTAGTTGACCGTTCCCTCGATGATCGTGTCGGCCCCTTCCGGCTTTCCCACGACCTTGTAAGGAGTCCGGTTCTGGATCTCCTTCTGGATCATCTCGGTCAGGTTCAGGTTGACGTCCCGACGGAAGGACTGGGTCTTGAAGACGGGAACGAACACGGTCTTGACGCTCTTGTCGAAGGGGGCCCGGATCGTGTATCCGCAGCCGCTCGCGGCGGCGGAGACGACGGTCACAAGCAGGCAGAACAGGCAGTGGGTGCGCCGGACCTGAGCCGATCGGATCGTTCGTGTTTCGACACCCAATGGCGGGCATGGCTGGCCCCTCCTCTGGCACGAGAATCCTCGGCCTCCTGAATGGCCCGGTCGATCACATCATTCCGCCCGGCATCATCCCCATACCTCCCATGCCGCCGCCCATGCCGCCCATACCGCCCATGCCGCCGGCACTGTAGTAAGGGTCGTTGGCACCGGGCTGAGACATGATCTTGCTCGGCACCGATGGCTTGCGCGGCATCTTCGCAAGCTGGGCCAGCTCGGTCTTGGCCTTCACGGACCAAGGGCTGCCGGGCCAGCGCTGGGGAATCTTTCCGAAGTAGAATTCGGCCGAAGTGACCTTGCCGGTGCGCTTGTAGTACTCACCAACCTTGAAGGTCCGCTCGGCTTCCTGGTCGTTGATGATGTCGAGCGTGTGGTAGAGCTTCTCGTAGCTCGCTTGACGGTCTGGGAACGTCGACATGGTCTGCTTGACCATCTCGCGTGCCTTCTCCAGGCCGGAGCCGTCATATTCGGGGCCCATGTAGGCCTTGAGCCGGGAATCAATGGCGGAAAGCTGGGCCTTCTGAAGAAACGGGCTCTTGGGATGGCTCGCGATGAGCTGGTCGTAGTAGATTGCGGCAGATTCGTAGTCGTTGCTCTTCATGTGATAGTCGGCGATCTGGAGCACGGCATCGTCGGCCAGCGGCCCATCCGGGTCGTGATGGCGCACGTGCTCGAGAGCCTTCAGCCCGGTTCCCCGCGTGTCGATCACCGGCTGCTCGCCGGTGAAACGGGTGTACCAGGGTAGCTTCTGTTCCGGCTTGGCCTGGGGATCGCTTTGAGAGAGCCACAACTGGGCAAGCGCATATTCCCGGCTGACCAGCTTGTCACGGAACTCGGTGCCGGGATAGTCGGCGTACAGTCGCTCGAAACTATCGTTCGCCTTGACGTACTTCTTTTGCTGGTACTGGCTTTCGGCCAAGTAGTACTGCGACTTCTCACCCCAGTGTGATCCCTTGCGATTCTTGGCGATCTTGGCGAATGCCGATTCGGCCTCGGCGAGCTTCCCCTGCTGGAAGAGCTTGAGGGCGTCGTCCAGCTCCTTGTCGGCCTCGGGGTTGGCTTTGGGCTTGAGCATGGGTCGCCACCCGTCCGAGCCCAGGATCAGCGTCGATCCCGACTTCGGTGACGTCAACTTCGAGGGATTGTTATCTTCCTGGACGTCGCTTCCCCTGGGATTGAGCCACCTTCCCAGCAGCGTGCGAGGCTCCTCGATCTTCTCCGAGACGGAAGAGTCCTTTTCTTCCTTGGAGATCTTCCTGGTGAGAGCCTGGTCAAACCCCGCACGCCACTGGGCTATGGGGACGTCGAGGCCCTGGCAGCCGGCCAGACCCAGGGCCAGGAGTGCAGCCGAGAACGAGCGGAGCGTCTTCGCGCCGCCTGTAGCCCGGTTCCCGGCCCTCGGGGCCGTACACGGAGTCGAGAGGTCATGCCATTTGTCTTGCACGATATTTGGTCTCGGTTCGTGACCGACGTTCCGGGAACCCAGGTCCATCGGATCACACTCCCAGGTAAGGCCAGATCCTGGGACGGTGCCCCAGAACATGACTGATGACCGCGCCGACGGTCTGGCGGACTGCGCCAAGGCTCGAAACACGGGGCTCGAAGGACAGCTCACGCCAGGCTCTTCCGGGACTGGCCAGGACTCGAATCGCCTCGAGCGTCGCACTCGAGAGCGTTGTGACGTGAGGCTGGCCGGGCCGGCAGGAAGGGCAGAGCACTCCTCCCGTGGCCAGAGCGAACGCCACGTTGCCCCGGGTGTCGACCTCCGCCCCACAGTGGGCACACAGGTCGAGCGCCGGCATGAACCCGAGTTCGTGCAGGCAAGCCAGCTCGAATCTCAGGACCCTCCGCGCCCGCAGTTCCGGATCGCCCAGATGCCGCAAGGTGATCCTTGCTGCGTCGAACAGCCTGGGATGTGGGTCGTGATAGTCCGTCAGATCGGTCAGCAGTTCGGCGACATAGTAGCCGGCATACAGGGCCGCCAGATCGCGGCGGAGACATGCGAAGCGCTCCAGAGGCGCGGCCTCGGTCAGGAGGTCCAGCGACTCCGACGCCTTGGGCAGCCACACAATATCGGAAACGCCGAGCAGGTCAAGACCACCCTGGAACGGAGATTTCAGCCTCCGCCCCCCCTTGGCCAGGGCCGCCACCTTCCCCTGCTCCCGAGTGAAGAGCGTCACAACCAGGCTGGTCTCGAACACCTCGACCGTCCGAACCACCAGCGCCAGCGACCGGTTCGAAGGCACAAGCTCTAACCTCCATCTCCAGGCTCTGATCGAGCAGCCCCGATGGGTTGGATGAACGTCAATGCTGGTCCCGCGTTTCTCCTCGCGTTAAGGTCATTTTACTCGGATATCCTGAATGACTCTGGAATGAGACGAATTGCCGGCGAAAGGATCCACCCAGCTCGGCTGTCAGTCGGAGAGTCCCACCATGAAGGTCGTCGCGGCACAAACGCTCTGGGTGGTAGCCGCCGTCATCGCCTGTGCCGTGGTTTTCTATGGGCTTCTTGGGTGGGTCATTCTTCAAGGGTATCGCTGGTTGAAACGGAAAGCCCAGGCCTCACAGCAAGCGGCCCTGGAAGGGCTGAAGCTCCATGACGGTCCAGCCCCCGGCCTGGTCGAGGTTGTCTTCCACACCTACTACGGCTTCATCGCGTTCACTCACGAGACCAAGCACCACTTAATACGGCCGGAATCCCCGATCCATGGTGCAGCGATCAGCCCCCATGGAGCGATCGCGGTAATCATCGCTCGCATCAACACAATTCGCATCTTCAACACACGGTCTGGGGAGCCGATCTTCGAGCTGCTTCACCCAGGGAAAGTGATGGGCGCGGCGATCAGACCGGATGGGACCACCATCGCCGGGCAGTGGGTCGGCGGGGTTCGCCTCTGGAGCGATTCGAGCGGCAAGCTGCTTGCCGAGCTTCGCGGCCGGGGGGCCGAGCCCTGTTTCGCCATTGCGTTCAGCCCTGACAGCAAGGCCATCCTGACCGGTGGACCCAACGGGGTCGTGCAGAGCTGGGAGGTGGGGACCGGCCGGCCGCCGGGCGAGGCGATCACGTACTACACCACGGTCTTCGCCGTGGCATTCAGCCCGGACGGCCGGGTCGTGCTCACGGGGGGCAATGACAACACGGCCCGCTTGTGGGACAGCGCGACCGGAAAACCCATGGGCCGGCCCATGGAACATGATGCCACGGTCTACGATCTCGCGTTCAGTGCCGATGGCAAGATGATCGTCACCGGCAGCCGCGATCAGACCGCAGGGCTCTGGGACGCGGCGACCGGCAAGCCACTGGGACCGCCCTTGCCCCATGCAGGACCCGTGCGGGGCGTCGTGTTCTGGCGGGGTGGGTCAACGATCCTCACAGGCTACGGGCCGATCGGCTCGACCGATCTTAGCCCGCTCACCGGTCTGCTCGCCCGGTCGTGGCCGGTCCCCACCCCGATATCGGGTGATCCCGATCGGCTCGAGCTGCATGCCCAGGTGATCACCGGCCTGGAGCTCCAATCTGACTGCGGTGTCAAGGTTCTGGACGCCGGCGTCTGGCAAGAGCGCCTGCGAAGGCTTGCGGAAGACAAAGTCCGGGCACCCCAGTAGAGAACCTGCACAATGAATCCGGCTCTCCAGGCCAAGAGGGTGTGACTACGGAGCGTGACCCTTGGGACGGCGCGATGGACGGACTACAATCATGGGGACGCGTGTTCCCAACCGGCCGGCGCCGACTGGTCCCTGGTGGAGATGCCCATGCCAGAGTCATCGCACACGATCCGCGAGGAGATTCGCGGTGTTCTCGTCTTCGTCGGAGCCATCTGGGCCGTTTACTTCCTGAGCTATCCGTTTCCCGCCCTCGAGCATTACGGCGTGATTCCGCGGAAACTGATCGGCCTCGTGGGGATCCCGGCCATGCCGTTTCTCCATGCCAATCTCCACCACCTGATCAGCAACACGATTCCGCTCGTCGTCCTGCTGATCTTGCTGGCCGGCTCCCGGGCCGAGTCGTGGGAGGTGGTCGCAGTCATCATCGTGCTCGGGGGCCTCTTGCTCTGGATCTTCGGCCGGTCGGCCGACCATATCGGAGCAAGCGGGCTCATCTCGGGATTGACCGCGTTTCTGATCCTCTCCGGCTTCCTGGAACAGCGGATCGTCCCCCTGCTGATCGCGCTTCTGGTGGGCTTCCTTTACGGCGGCTCGCTCATCTTCGGAGTGATCCCCCGCTTCGGCTCGAACATCTCGTGGGACGGCCACCTTTGTGGGGCGGTCGCAGGGGCACTCGTGGCGCTTGCACTGGCGCAAAACTCTCAGAAGAAGCCGGCAGACTCGGCCTCGGCTCGTCTCGGTATTCCAGACTCATGAGCCGACCGGTGGTCCAGGAGAGCCGACCCATCCGAGTCGCGGGTGCCTTCGACGTCCTGTCCGACCCCGCCGGCGCTGATCGTCTTTATGAACTGGACGAATGCTTGCTCACCGCCGAACCGGCGGGTTGAAAGTCGAGCATGACGCGGCGGATGGAGTGATCTCGGACGTCGAGGATCGTGAACTCGATACCGTCGTGGTAGAACGTCGCTCCCTTCTCGGGCAGTCGTCCCAGCGCGTGCATCGCCAGGCCGCCGACGGTCTGAAATTCCTCTTCCGTGGGGAGGTGGAGATCGAAACGACTATTGAGGACTTCGAGCGGAAGTGCGGCATCGACCTCGAACCGTGTCCCTCCCAGCGCCGTGATCGGGTCTGCCGGAGTGGGAACGTCGTGCTCGTCGTCAATCGGGCCGACAAGCTGCTCGAGCAGATCTTCCAGCGTGACCAGGCCAGCCACGGCACCGTATTCGTTCAGCACGATGGCCATCTGGGTGCGGTTTCCCCTTAGATCCTCGATGAGCTGGAAGGCGTTGCAGGTCTCGGGTACGCAGAACGCCGGCCGGATCAGCCTCGCCGGAACGACGGAATCGAGATCCTGGGTCTCGACCATCTGGTCCCAGAGATCCTTGCCGATCAGGATGCCGAGGACGTCGTCGCGATTGGCGCCGAAGATCGGGATGCGGCTGCGCCCGGTCCTCCGCAGAGTCTCGGCTGCCGCCTGGGCCGTTACGGTCGCGGGCAGGCTAACGATGGCCGCCTCGGGTACCATCACCTCCGAGACGTCAGTGCGGGCCAGCTCCACGGCACGCTGGAGCAGAGCCCGAGTGCCCTCGGGGAGTTCGGCCTCAAGGTCCTCATCATGGTCGCCTTCCTCAGCCGGAATCTCGACCTCGACGCTCGTCGGACGGGGACCGTTCTCGGGGTTCGCCGTCAACCGCTCGATCAGGTGTTCCAGTCCGATCGCCGCCTGGGTCAACGGCTTCGCTGCGCCCCGGATCACGAAGGACGCGGGCCAGAACGCGTCGAGGATGGGTTCGGCGAACACCTTGCCCACCACGCCGGCCACCATGTAGCCCAAGCCGACAACAAGCAGAACCAGGACGGCCGTCAGCTCCAGGCTCGGGGGAGAGTGCCACCGCTCCAGGGTCACGCCGCAAAGCGCGGCCAGGAAGAGCCCCGAGCAGACCGCGATCGCTTCGGCCCCCCGCTCGGTCCGTTCATCGAGGTGCGCCACCTCAGCGGCCCGATCGGGCCTGCCCCGTTCTGAACAATACTCCTCCAGCCGGCTCCGCGAGTACGACTGGAGCGACTTCGTGAGCGCGATCGAGGCCAGGTGCGTGATCAGCGCCGGCAGACCCAAGACCAGCATCACGATCGAGGTCAGCCCGACCACGCCGCTCGCTCCCGTTCGTCGTTGGCCGGCCGGAACCGCTTTGCCAGGGGAAAGGTGTTCGTCAGTCCCAGCTGCCGCAGAGCCAGGTTTTCGCGCTCTCGCATCATCCGGACGTCCACCTCGGTCCGGTCGTCGTAGCCGCACAGATGAAGCAATCCGTGGACGGTGTAGAGCGAGAGCTCCTCCAGCGGATCGGCCATGATTTCCCGAGCGTTCGCCAGAGCCATCTCGGCCGAGATGACGAGCTCGCCGGAAAGGTCCGGCTCCTCGGGGCCGGACAGAGCGAAACTGATCACATCGGTCGGCCAGTCGTGTCCAAGATGCTGGCGGTTGATCCTGTGAATGACGGCGTTGTCCACCAGGGCCAGAGAGATCGTCGCGGAGGAAATACCCTCGTCGAGGAGAACGCGTCGGACCAGGAGGGCGAGCTGGTTGGCGTTCACCTGGAGAAACGCTTGAGTGTCACAGATCTCCACGGTGATCGATACCGCCTGGATGTCGGCATCGTCCTTTGACAGCGGCTGGGATTCGGTGGACATAGGGATGGGGCTCGGACGCGCGGTCACGCGGTGCGTTGCTCGGGATACTTGACGCGGCCGTGGTAGATCCCGATGAGCGACTTGATCAGGTTGTCGCGGATCTCGGCAATCTCGCGCAGCGTCAGGCCGCATTCATCGAACTGGCCGTCACGAAGCCGTTTGTCGACAAGGTCGCTGACCAGGCCTTCGATCCGAGACGGGGTGGGCTCCGACAGCGAACGACTGGCGCTTTCGACGGAGTCGGCCATCATGAGGATCCCGGCCTCCCGGGTCTGAGGTTTGGGACCGGGGTAGCGAAAGGCGCTTTCATGAACGGCCGAACCGTCCGGGTTGGCGCCGCTGCGGCGGTTGGCCTCATGAAAGAAATACTCCACGAGCGTCGTCCCGTGGTGCTGCTCGATCAGGTCGATGATGGGCTCTGGTAGGTGATGCTGGCGACCCAGGTCCACTCCATCCTTGACGTGCCCGATGATAATCAGGGTGCTCATGGCCGGGGCCAGGTTGGCATGGCGACTGGACGGACCAACCTGATTTTCCACGAAGTAGTGAGGCTTGAGCATCTTGCCGATGTCGTGGAAATAGGCGCCGATCCGAACGAGAAGCGCATTCGCACCAACCCGCTCGGCCGCCGCCTCCGCGATCGCCCCCACGGTGATGGAATGGTTGTGCGTACCGGGAGCCCGGCGAACCAGCTCCTGGAGCAGGGGGTGGGTGATGTCTCCGAGCTCCAGCAGGCTGATCCCCGTGACAATTCCGAAGGCGTTCTCCAGGAACGGGAGGCTGCCGCCGAGAAAGAACCCCGCCATCAGTCCCCACCCCGCTCGCCACAGCCCGTCGCTGCGGATCAGCTCGATGGGCTGGTGCTCCCAGAGGCCGGTGGCCCAGGTCATGATCAGGTAACCGACCGCCGCGGTAGCGCCGACATTGATCAGCTTCGTGCGGGTTCGGACCTCGTTGAGCGCCAGCACTCCCGCCGCAGTCCCTCCCATGATCACCAGGAAGTCCGAGATCCCTCCTCCCAGCGTCATGCACGTCAGCAGGGAGAGGCCGAACGTGGCCATGAGGGCGAAATTCGGATCATAAGCGATCGCCATGATCATCGCGGCGATGGCGACCGGCACGACCTCGGCGTTCCAGGTCTGGTCCGCCAGCAGGCGAACCACGGCCATCGCCACGAAAGTGAGCCCGCAGACGGTCGCGATGTGCCGCAGGTCGCACGCGATCGCGGGCTCGTGCCGGTAGACATAGTATCCAGTGAGCAGGAAGAGGGATGCGACCAGGGTCACCACCCCCAGGGCCCTTCGCGCGCGCTCGCCGAGGCCCAGCGCGCTCTGGGCGGCCTCATGCTCCATTCGCAGAAGGATGAGCTGCTCCTCGCCGATCGCCTGTCCCTGCTCGACCAACACGTCGCCCTTGGTGTAAGTATCGAAGTGCTCGCCCACGTGGCTTCGGGCCTCATCACGGAGCCGGGCCGTGACCTCTGGCTCATACGAGAGCGTCGGTCGACCATCGATCCGGTCGGCGACGAGCTGAAACAGCGTCTCGCCGAGTCGCGGGGTCGTGAATACCGAAACAAAATCCCGGTACACCAAGCCGCCCGGCTTGACGATCCGTTCCGGAACCACGCGCTCCCTGGGGACCAGGCGCGACGTCGACGCGGAGTGGCCGAGTGTGTGGATGGCCAGGAGCGGGCTGGCGTCTTCGTTGCGGGGTAAAGCCTCGGGGCCCAGCACGCCGTCGGCGAGTAGGGGCACGAAAGCCTTGAGAAGCTGGGCATGAAGGTTGTCGCGGCGCTGGGGAGTATCGGTCGCCGCCTTGATGTCCAGATAGCTCTCGGGTTTTAGCTTCCAGGAATTTCGAACCGTCTCGGGAACGTCCTCGAACCGCTTGGATCTGGCGATGGTGACTGTCAGGTCGTCCATGCGGTCGGCCAGGTCCTTGATCGGGGCAGGGTCGTTCACCATCGAGGGGGGCACCTTGTCGGCCGCGGACTGCCTCTCGTTGCTGGTCTTGGTCTGGTTGCGGATCTTGAATTCCCGCACGTTGACCCGGATCTCCCGGTCGGGCCTTTCGCCGAGCCGGTAGGTGAACGGCGGACCCCAGCCGTGCACGATCGCCGCGGTGGCGACGACTGCCGTTGCCACGACCGAGAGCCGGATCAACCGGGCTCGCTGGCGAGCCAGACGGCTCTGTTTCTGGGAGGAGGAAGGGAGGGACCGGAGCTGGGCCCTGGGGGCCTTCGGTCGTCGTTTGCCTATGCTCATGGAAGCGTCTTGACCCCGCGTGGTCGGCGCCTTCCGGCGTCCCACGCTGAAGTGCGCCGGTGCCACGCGGCACCAGCTTCGCGGCGTTTCGTCTTCGCGGCCTAGGTCGAAGAGGAACCGTTACAATGTTCCCGGGAAGAAGCCTGGAACGAGAAACGCTACACCGCCTCACTCCGAGGCGGAGGAATCGGGCCGGGCTGCCGCCCGGAGGTCACGAACCTCGGCCGACAGCTCCGACCTCGGTTCACGATCGCGACCCGATTCTTCCTCTTCATACGCATTGACGATGGCCTGAACAAGGGGATGTCGGACAATGTCCGACCGATCCAGCATGACGGTCGCCACACCCTCAACCTTGGCAAGACGATCGATGGCGTCAGCCAGACCACTCCGGGTCGTGGGGGGCAGGTCAACCTGGGTGATGTCGCCCGTGACCACGATTCGAGCGTTCTGACCCATCCGGGTCAGGAACATCTTCATCTGAGGGACCGTGGCATTCTGCCCCTCGTCGAGAATGATCATCGCGTCATTCAGGGTCCTCCCCCTCATGTAGGCAAGTGGAGCAATCTCGATCAGATCGTTGTCCATGTAGCGGCGGATCTGGTTGTACTCCATCAAATCATGGAGGGCATCGAGCAGGGGACGTAGGTAGGGGTTGATCTTGGCCTCGAGATCGCCCGGCAGAAACCCCAGGTGCTCACCCGCTTCAACGGCAGGGCGGACCAGAACGATCTTCTTGATTCGCCCTTTCCGCAGCCCGATGACCGCCATCGCCACAGCAAGATACGTCTTGCCGGTACCTGCCGGGCCGACGCAAAACACGAGCTCGTTTTGCAGGAGTGCCTTCAGGTAACGCGTCTGCCCCTCGGAACGAGGACGCACCACGCGGTTCCCCTCCCGGATCTCGACTGCTTCGGACGCCCCGGTCTGCCCATCATCCTGGAGGGTCTTCTCGATGACGTCGATGACATCCGACGACGCGATGTTCCGCTGGGAGCGATAGAGTTTGCGCAGCCCTTCAAAGACCTGTCGTGCCTGCTCGACGCGGTGGCCCTCCCCCTCGACTCGGACCTCTCCATGGCGTGCCAGCACTTTCACACCCAGCGCGTCGCGAATCTGGCGCAGGTGCTGATCGCGGCTCCCCAATACCGCCAGTTCCTCTGAATGGCCCTCGAGACTGATCGTGACTTCTGGCATGCCTGGCCTCTCGCCGGCTCCACGAGGTCGACTGCACCCGCATTGTCCCTCGGCACCTCGCCAACCTCGTCCTGACCCGACCGGATAGTCCGCTATTATTATGCAAGCTAAATAGGGAAAAAAAGTACGTTGTGAAAAATCGATCAAGGAACCTCGACGACCGCTCCGCCCTGGCTGTAAGTCTTTTCTTTGCTATACCTTTCAACGAGCGATGCGGTCCCGGGGCGAATTTCCGGGGATCAGGGCCCCAATCCTAACCAGAATGCGTAGGCCACCGGGCCTGCGAAGAGGAGAGAATCAAGAACATCGAGTACCCCGCCGAACCCCGGGACGGCGGCCGAGGCATCCTTGCGCTCGCAATCACGCTTGATCATGGATTCCATCAGGTCGCCGAGCTGAGCGACCAGACCCACGAGCAGTCCGAAGGCCACCGCTGCGCTCCAACCGAGTGTTGGGACCTGGAGTAAAAAGCGAGCCACTGCGGCGACGATGAGTGAGGCGACGACGGCGAAGATCATCCCTCCGACGGCTCCCTCGACCGTCTTGTTCGGACTCAGCGTCGGCCAGAGCTTGTTCCGGCCGGCAAGACGGCCGATCGTGTAAGCGCCGGTATCAGCTCCCTTGGCGATGGCGAACAAAAAGAGAAGCGGGACGATCCCGTGGTAAGGGCCCGGGAACCATCTCATTTGGATCGTGAAGCTGCCGAGGAGTCCGAGGTAAGCCACGACGAGAATCGTACCCGCAATGGTGGCCATAGTCCGACCCGGCCTGACGAATTGCACGCTCTGGATGATGAAGCTGACCATGAGCACCCCCACAAATGTCAGAAGCGGCCAGGAGAGCACGCCGACAGGTTCGAACGGCTCGTAGGCGAGCGGAGAAAACCGCGCGTCGCCCGCCAGATGTTCAGTCACGTGTGGCATCCAGTTCCCCACGATGATCGCCGCGACTCCTCCCAGCACGCTGTTCAGCGAGGGACGGTTCCCTGTGGCGCCAAGAAGGCCCACCAACTCGACGGCCGCGGCGAGGAGAGCCAGCGTTGAGAAAACGAGCCAAAGGGGATACCAGGGTGCGAGCCATTCATCCAGGAATAGCACGCCGAGAAGCACCCCGATCAGGGAGAGACCACTCAGAACTCTGGTGCCAAGCATGATCGCCCGGGAATTGCAGCAAGGAGGGATGAGGTCTGGAATCGCGTTGGTCGCTTCGTCGCATCGGAAACTGCCGTCGTGACCTCGCGGCGTCTCCAGATTGGACCACTGACTTTACCCCGAACTGGTCCCCGCCGCCAGACTGGTCGAGGGCAGTCCGCCAAACTTACGCACCCGCCCGGCATAGGAGGCGCAGGCCTGGAGCAGGTCGTCCTCCCGAAAGTCCGGCCAGAGAGTGCTCGTAACCCAGATCTCGGTGTAGGAAATCTGCCAGAGGAGGAAGTTGCTGATTCGCATCTCACCCGCAGTCCGGATCAGGAGATCCGGATCGCTCATTCCGGTGGTGTTCAAGTAGGAAGCAAACAGCGTCTCATCAACCCGAGTCGGGTCGACGCGGCCCTCGCGGACGTCCTCAGCGATACGGCGGGCGGCATCGCCGATTTCGGTCCGACCGCCATAGTTGACGGCGAGGCAGAGGATCATTCCGGTGTTCATCGCGGTCATGGCCGCGGTGCGGTCGAACTCATCCAGCACGTCCGGAGGCAGGCCCTCCCGCCGGCCGATCATCCGGACCTGGACATTTTGATCCATCAACTCGGAGCGCTCGACGACCAGGTAGTGGCGCAGGAGGCGCATCAAGAATCTCAGCTCGCGGGGCGGTCGCTTCCAGTTCTCGACCGAGAGGCAGTAGAGCGTGAGCTGGTCGAGCCCGAGGCGGCACCCCTCCTCCACCACAGCGCGGACGCTCTGAATCCCCCGCCGATGTCCGACAATCCGGGGCAGCCCCCGCCGCTGGGCCCACCGGCCATTGCCATCCATGATGATGGCGATATGCCGGGGAAGCTGCTCGGGCTTCAAACCGAAGAGGGAGAGACGAGCCAGGCCTTCCTCGCTGATCGAAGGGACCCCTCTGAGTGATGAGTGCATGTCTTCCTCAAAGCCATGGGAGGTGCGGGCCGGAACGTGAAGGCTCGCTCACTATCCTGCACCGTGGGCTCGGCCCTACCCCTACGTCTTGGTCCGTTCTGAAACCATGATGGTCTGGCGGCGATCGGGTCCGACCGACACGATCGAAGCCGGGGCCCCCACCTGCTGGGCGATGAAATTCACGTAATCTCGAGCTGCCAGTGGGAGGTCCGACCAGTTGCAGATTCCGGTGAGGTCTTCGGACCAGCCGGGCAGCGATTCGTAGATCGGCCGGCAAAGGTCAAAATCGGCCAGCGAAGCGGGCAGTTCCGTGATCGTCTTTCCGTTCATCTCGTAGGCAACGGCCACCTTCAACTCCTCGATTCCGCTGAGAACATCCAGCAGCATGATCGAGATCTCGGTCGCGCCGCTGACTCTCGCCGAGTAGCGGACAGCGACGGCGTCGAACCAGCCGCACCGTCTCGGCCGGCCGGTGACCGTTCCATACTCGCGGCCGGCTTGACGGATCCGTTCCCCAGTCGGGTTATCCTGCTCGGTGGGGAAGGGTCCCCCCCCGACACGCGTCGTGTACGCCTTGACGATGCCGATCCAGCGGTCGATGTGGCGAGTGGGCACGCCCGAGCCGGCGGCGATTCCCGCCGCGCTGCTATTGGAACTGGTGACATACGGATAGCTGCCGTGATCCACATCGAGAAGCGACCCCTGGGCGCCCTCGAAGAGAAGCCGCTTTCCCCTGGCCAGCGACTGGTGCAGCCAGGCCGTCGTGTCCCTGACGAACGGCCGCAGCTTCTCGGCGTGTCCGAGGTACTCTTCGGCCACCACCCGCGGATCGAACGGCTCGAAATCAGGGAGCATGGCCGCGAGCAACCGGTTCTTGTAATCGACGATCCGGTTCAATCGCTCACGGAACTCCCTGGGGTGGAAGAGGTCGGTGACCCGGACGCCGTGAACCCGACCGACCTTGTCACGATAGCAGGGTCCGATTCCCCGCCGGGTCGTTCCCAGGTGATCGGCGGTGGAAGCAGACTCCTCGGTCAGCCGCTCCTCGACCAGGTGATAAGGGAGGATCACGTGGGCCCGGTCGCTGATGTGCAGCCGGTCGCCAAAAACAACCCCCTGCGCGGCCAGTCTCTCAATCTCTTTCAGCAAGGCTGGCGGATGGATCACCACGCCGTTGCCGATGACGCACTCGATTCCCTCGCGGAGGATTCCCGTGGGAACCAGGGAGAGCTTGTAGGTGACGCCCTCGTGGACAACCGTATGCCCCGCGTTCGCCCCTCCCTGGTACCGCACGACGATGTCGTGCTGGTCGCAGAGCAGGTCAACAATCTTCCCCTTGGCCTCATCACCCCACTGGAGACCCACGACGCACGTCGAACCCACGGCATTCTGCTCCGATCCAGACGACGACCGAGCTTCGGTCGCTTGGCATCGTAAAGTTACAGGTTAACGCCGGGGATATGCGCCGTCAATTGCGGCAGTCTGGCTTGGCTCCAGTCGGAGCGAACGCTGCTCCAGCGAAACGTGGACTGGAGTTCGGGGCCGGGGGGCACCCGCCGGCTTTGTTCGTCGCATTTTCACAGGGGCGTCTGAACCACAAAGAGTACGACGGGGAGAGGGAGAGGCTAGACGAGCCGTCGATGACGGAGGTCGGCTCAGCGGATCGCAACGGGCCTGGCTCTCTTCGTGGTCCAGCCTCCCGCGACCGAACCCGAGTGGGATTCCTACAACCGACTTGTATGGTGTCCCCGGAACTCTGGGACACTCTGGAAGCCGCAGTACGGCCGGTCAAGAATTGCGAATGGTGTCCCCGGAACTCGAATGGAACTGCGAACTCGACTCGAAACTCGGAACTCGAACTCGGGTCAAGAATTGCAGAGTGGTTGTCCCCGGAACTCGATTCGGGCGAAACGATTGTCCGATCCCCGCGACTCGGCGGTCGCTCTCGACCCGCCAGCCAGGGTTCCGGTCCCTGTCCTCGACTTCGACCGGGTGTGCCGGGCGGTGCTGGTGCCCTCGCCCTGGCGGGAGTCGGAGGGCCGAGTTCCGAGGGAGGCCATGGCCAATGACATCCCGGTCCTTGCCGGCGACCACGGGGGCCTTGCTCGAGACCCCGGGCGACACCGGATTCGTCGTCACGATCCCCGGCCGGTACACGGCTCATTCATGAATCCTCGGTGAACTCCATCCGGCGAGGACTGCCCGGATCCGGGTAGCTGGCGGCGGAGCCGAAGGCGACGCTTCAGCTCCTCAGGCCTCGGCCCCCACGCCTCGAGAGCAGCAAGCTATAGGGGGACATAGAGCAAGCTATAGGGGGACATAGCGAAGCTATAGGGGGACATAGCATGATGCAAGCTATAGGGGGACGTAGGCTACAGATCCGAAAAGATGCATGTCCTTCTGTGGCCCGTCCCTGTATGTCCCCCTTTCCCTCTGTCGAAAACCGGAAACCTGCCCTGACCCCGCGAAGCCCCCCCTTAGCAGGATGGATAGTATGGATAATCAGGGTAAGATTATTAGAATAAATCCACAGCATATTCAGGGGCTGGTCTCATGGATAGTCCGGCAATGGTGAGGGTTCCGTGTGTACGCGCTCGTTTATATGAGCACCATGACTTGCCCCAAGAAAAAGGGTCGACCGATGAGAGCGATGCTCGCTGGAATTCTCGCTGCTGGTGCGTGCTTGATCGTGGTCGGGAATGCCGAAACCCGGCAGAGCTGTGCTGCTTCTGCGGCGGTGCCTGAGCTTGTGAGCCAACCTGTTTATTCTTCTGGGGTACCAGCTCAACCCTTGATGATCAGCGAGCTCGTTGGCGAGCGGATCGTCGCCGGGGGAATAGTCGTCCAGCCGATCGTGTCGGGGGTGCCTGTCGGCGAGTCGCTGTCGAGCCGAGACGTATTGATCAGTGCTCCGACAGCCTCTCCCACGCCGGTGGCCATAACCTTCTCGGCCCAGGGCGATGTGTTACCGTATAGCTACTGGGTTTCCGCTCCAAATCCATCGTGAATTTACGTCGAGTATCGATCAGTTGATCAGTTCCCCTTCCACGGCCGGCCCTACGGGAGCCCAGGCGATCGGTGGTCGTGGTATAAGATGGGCGGTGGGAACAGCCGGTACCTGGCGAGGTACTACTATCCTCCGTTGCGTTGAGGCAAGCCAGGACCTTCGGCCTCGTGTTGGACTATAGCCTCCACACGCTTCCGAGATGATCGTTGCTTTCTCGCGACGGGGGAGTGGTGGACTCGAGCGATCAGGCGGGCCGACGTTTCTGGTCGGAAACCGAATCCCGGTCATGGAAAACGCAGGCCGAGGCGCTATTAAACAGTAGTTTCCAGGATTTGTAGGTGCATTTTCTGCAAGTCGCATTGCCGCAGTGACTTACAACGTTTACTGATCGAATGGACAGAACGGCGCGAAAGTCCTTTTGGTACAGTGTGTTACGGCGAGTGCACCTACAAATCCTGGGAGCTTCTGCTTTAAACGGACCGGCCCCAACGATCTTTGCAGCGTTTATTTTCCGCATCAATTCCGTCATAGGTAAAAAGGTCCCAGTATCAACCACGGTTTCTAGATCACTGGGCTTAATTGATGTCAGTTTGTGGATCTCGGATAACCCCGAGTCATACAATCGGCCCTGCCAAGAAAGGATTGACGACCATGCTTCGAGAAAAGAACAAGTCCCAGAGGGGACGGAGTTGAGAAGATACACACTAAAGCGAAGGCCCCTCCTGCCTTGCGCGTGTTCCTCTCCTACTCCCGCAGAGACGAGAACCTGCGGAAGCAACTCGAAACGCAGCTCAAGCTCCTTCAGCGTCAAGGAGTGATCGCATCCTGGGATGACCGCCTCATCGAAGCGGGAAAGGAGTGGGAGGATCAGATCTTGAGCAACTTGGAAAAGGCCGACATCATCTTGCTATTGGTCAGTGCCGATTTCATCGCGTCGGACTACTGTTACGAGATCGAGATGATGCACGCCCTCGACCGGCACGAAGAGGGTACGGCACGGGTCGTCCCTGTGGTTGTGAGAGATGTGGACTGGTCGGATACACCGTTCGCCAAGCTCCAGGCCCTGCCGAGAGACGGCAAGGCTGTCAGGCTGTGGTCCGACCGGGACGCTGCCTGGCGAAACGTGGTCGAAGGCATCAAAAGAGCAGCGGCAGAGCTGTCGAGGACGCGGGCCAAGTGAGACCCGGACAAGATCGAGCAACTCCCGGGAGTGGCGGTTCCGGTGACAACCGGATTATCCGGTCCAACCTCCGGTTGGTTGTCCCGATCGCCAAGCGGCATGTCGGCCCTTCGAACAACATCGACTAAAAGTGGAGTTCTGGGGAGACCCTACGCAATTCTTGCATCGCCGCAGGCTCGGCCTACCGGGGAAATGCCGCACCTTGTCAATGTGGCGCGGTACTGAGAGCACCCCGTGGTTGCGGCCCGGCAGCGCCTGCTCCGATACCTGGCTGCGATCGTGGTGGTCATGCCGACGGCGAAGGCTTGACCTTCCCGGAAATGGATTCGGCATCGATCGCCGGCACGAGGAACCTGCCACGAAGCGTTGAGACGGTCGCCTGAGAATTGCCGGAAGCCAGCGGCAGCAAGGCAATTGATGCACGCCCCCGATCACGAGTCGGACCGCCCCATCATCGCGCGGAACTCTTGGAAGAGGTACTGGCTGTCGTGGGGGCCGGCAGAGGCTTCGGGGTGGTACTGGACGCTGAAGACGGGCAGGCGCTTGTGTCGCATGCCCTCGAGGGGCTGATCGTTCACAGGGCATGGGGGACATACAGGGCATAGGCGGGACATACATCTTTTCGGATTGTAGCCCATCGTAAAGTGCTATGTTCCCCTATAGCTATGTCCCCCTATAGCTATCCCCTATAGCTATCTACGTGTACGGAGCAGGTGGCGGTCCCACCTCCCTTAGCTCCGGGGCGTCAGGCTGCCGCACCGGCACGATGCGGATGCCGCCCCCCGGCTTGGGCCGGACGCGGATCGTACCGCGATGGATCTCCCGCCGGATGAGTTCCTGGACCTCGGGACTGTGGGCGTCGGCTTCGAGGTCGCGCAGTAAGCCAGGTCTGTCGGGTGCGTCATCGGTCTGTCCCTTCCGCTGACAGGTGGTAACGACATCGTCCCACCGAGCCGCCCGGCATCCCGGCCGAGCGGATGACCCCTGTGAAGATACGCAGGGCATCCGAATGACAATTCTAAGGGGAGAGCACAGATGAATCCAGATATGTCCGATGGATTCTTTATTAAGCCTGATGGCTCCTGCTCGTCTCCGGGAGAGCGGTGCGCTCGTGGTCCGTGATGGCGATGGAGGAGTCAGGCGTCGTCAGGACGACGGCCGAAGGGCTACGTTTCCACGGCACCCCAGGCTAGGACCTCCCCGGGTCATGAAAAGCACGACCTCCGCCGGATCGGTGGTCTGTGTCGGTGAAGATCGGGTTGCACGATCCTCCCCCTTCGGTTTACGCTGACTGGTTCACCAATGTTACCTGCGAGGCAGATCGATCCCGTGGGCCAGAGCGTGCAGCCGCCTAAGGACCGTCGTGGAGGCATTACGATTCCGGGATCGAGGCCCAAGGACGTGGCAGCTTGAACAGAGTCGAATCAGGGAACACCGACATCGCGAGGGCATCACACTTATGGCTCTCCTCTACTACTCGACCTGGCTCTTCGCCGAGCAACTGCGGCTCTTCAATGAACTGGTTCTTGAGGGCTGCCGGTGGTGGGATTGGTCGCCAGGGGGCGAAGGACTGTTGGCCCCGGGGGTTCCTACGCGCGGGCCTGCTCCCCCGCCCGGCTACTTCGAGAAGCTCCTCGGGGTCGCGGAGCGGATCGCCGGCCACGCCTCCTTCCCCGGCAAGCACGAGGCGGTCGAGGGATGCCTGGAGGAGGTGGGGGACCTGATCGCCGCGGGGAGGATCACCGCGGACCAGGGCGCGGTCCTGGCGGACATCCTCTCGGGTGCATGCCGCCAGGTGGCGTAACGGCCGGCAGCGTCGCACGACCCCGCAGGCCGGTCTCATCCCGAGGGCGGTCCCTCTCTCCGGTGTAAGATCCGGCCAGGCCCGCACGGCCGGATGGGACCCCTAGCACGATCCCCGATGGGCCGGAGTCACGTTCGCCGATCCCTCGCCGTCCCTGCTGAGCCCTCACCGCGGCGAGGCCGACAGAAGACGATTATGGAGCCGTCACGGCTCCGAGGCATTCGCTGCCGGGACTGGCCGTGTTTGGGAAATCGGATCTCCGAAATCCTTCGCCAGTTTTGTCAGATCAGGGGTGCCCTGACCGGCATGGTGGAGCACGGCCAAGTCTCGCCGCTCGTGACCTGGGACTCCTGGGTCCGCCTTCGGGCCCCGACCTCGCCAGCCTGCCGGTCGCCTCGGCTGCCATCGTGGGATACGATGGGGCCGGATGATCCCGCGGCGCTCATCATCTCATCCCGGATCCGGGAAATTGGTGTCCGGGAAATTGGTGTCAGTTCGGAATGGCATTAAGCGAAGGCGTAAGCTCCAGTTCCATCACTTGTGCTTGCGATCAATTTCGCAGGGGCCCGAGCAATGCGGACATTATATGATATGTTCACAAGTTTGCTCAATAGCGGCCATCACCCGCGGATTGTAGCGCAGATCGAGCAATCTTGTGAAAATATCTTCATTAATGCACTGAATTGTGGCGCGAGCGGAATTGAGCGCAAGGACATGTGATGGTTCCTGGCTTACGCCTTCGCTTAATGGCATTCGTGTCAGTTCGTTTTTCTTGACTCCTTGTGATGATCCGCGATGCAGTCGCGTCATGGGACGCCCGCCGCGTGCTATCGATGATGGGCTAATCTATCATGCCCTGAATCGCGGTAACAACCGAGCCGACGTCTTCAGCGAGTACGGCGACCGCGAGGCCTTTCTCCAGGCGCTAGCGCGCACCCAAGACCGCTACCCCTTCAAACTGTTCGGCTATTGCCTGATGACGAACCATTTCCATCTCCTCTTGCAGCCCGAACCAGGTCAGTCGATCAGCCGGATTCTCCAGTCCCTCACAGTGGCACACACCTGGCGGTACCACAAGCGACATCGCTCCTCAGGGCACGTCTGGCAGGGCCGTTTCAGCAAGGCATTTGATGCACGACCCCGATCACGAGTCGGACCGCCCCATCATTACGCGGAACTCCCGGAAGAGGTACTGGCTGTCGTGAGGGCCGGCAGAGGCTTCGGGGTGGTACTGGACGCTGAAGACGGGCAGGCGCTTGTGCCGCATGCCCTCGAGGGTCTGATCGTTCAGGTTGATGTGGCTCAACTCGACGTCGGCGGGAAGAGTGGAAGGGTCGACGGCAAAGCCGTGGTTCTGGGTGGTGATCTCGACCTTGCCGGTCCTCTCGTTGCGAACGGGGTGATTGGCTCCTCGGTGGCCGAACTTCAGCTTGAAAGTCTTGCCCCCGAAGGCCTGGCCCAGGAGCTGATGGCCCAGGCAAATGCCGAAGATCGGGATCCCCCGAGACTCGGCCGCGGTCCGGATCAGGGTCCGCAGATTCTGGATCGCCTCGTGGAGAGCGCTGGGATCTCCGGGGCCGTTCGAGAGGAAAATCCCATCGGGCTTATGCTCGAGTATGGCCTGGGCCGGCATCGAGCCCGGAACTGCCGTCGTGCGGCATCCGATGTCCACCAGGTGGCGAAGGATGTTCCACTTCATGCCGAAGTCGAGAGCGACGACGTGGGGGCCCCGGGGCGAGGATGATGAGGCCTGACCTGGAACCCGGTGCGCAGGACCGGACCCTCGCTGATCGACGATGAACTGCCGGCTCAGCCCGGACTCCCAGGTGAACGACTCGCGCGGCATCACCTCCCGGGCCAGGTCGCGGCCAACCAGGCCGGGGCTCCTCCGCGCCTTTTCCACCAGACTGGCATCATCGAGATCGGTGCTCGAGAGAATGCCCTTCATCGCCCCCTGGACCCTCGTCAGTCGAACAAGGGCGCGCGTATCGACGCCCTCGAGGCCGATGATGCCATGCCGGGCCAGGAAGTCTTCGAGCGACCCCTCCGCGCGGAAGTTGCTAACCCGGCCGCTCAGCTCGCGAATGACGAAGCCGCGAACCCAGGGACGGCGGCTCTCCACGTCCTCCGAATTGACCCCGTAGTTGCCGATCTCGGGATAGGTCATGGTGACGATCTGGCCGTGATATGACGGGTCGGTCAGGATCTCCTGGTACCCCGTCATGCTCGTATTGAAGACGACCTCGCCGTCGATCTCGCCCCGGGCACCGAAGGCCCGCCCGGTAAAGACCGTACCGTCTTCCAGCGCGAGTTTCGCTGTGTCCATCGTCCATCCCGCGGCCGCTTGGCCCGCGCTCCTGGTTCAGGGTGCCCTCACGAGATCACTCGCAACGAATTCTACACGATCAAGTGCTCATGCGTCGAGTCCTGGACGAGAGGGATTGCTCTCAGGCAAGGTCGGCGGCCTCCAGGCGGCCGCCGCGGTCCCGACCACGACCCGACCAGGCCCAGGCCAGAGCCGCCAAGTTCACGGTGATGGCCGCCAGCGCCAGCGCGGCAGCCCTGGACCGTGAGTCATCGGGCTCGTCCGACAGGCTCACGATGGCCGGGCCGATCGGCGTGGTCTCACCGATGGGCGTCAGGACGATCGCCGGAGTGATGCTGGTGGCTGCCAGGGTCGCCCACAGGACGATCGTCCGCGCGGGAAAGCTGCTCGTCCCGCGATGACCAAGCCGGCGGCCTCGGGCGCGGCTTGCACCCGAGAAGATCGCCTGGTCAACCCGCCGGGCAGCCGCGCTTTCACTATCAGGCTGCGCCGTCCGCTTCAGGAGGCTGAGAGGCACGTAAGCCAGGCAAACCCCGAGGAGGAGCGAAAACCCGGGAACGCAGGGACGGTCGAGCACGCGGGCAGCCGACTCCAGGACCGTCGCGGCTCGAGGCCAGTCAAGGCCCGCCACGGGTAACCGCGCCCCGAGAGCCGCCATTCGCGACAGAGCAAGAACGCCTACTCCCAGTACCAGTGGGGGAAGACCCATTGCCAGCATCACAAGCATACTCCGCCAGGCTCGCCGGAGCCGACGGGCGGGATCGTGAGGCAGCCACCCGGCCAGAATCGAAAGAACCGCGGCCACGCCCAGGCCGAGCATCGCCGAGTGAAAGACGAGCCGGAAAGAGTCTTCCTCGGTGAGGCGATGGAGAAAATCCAGGATACGCACCACTGCCAGGGGGTGCGGGTTCTCGGAGTACGGTGCCCGCGTCAGACCCAGCCGGCCCAGGCCGGCGATGGGCAGCCATGCAAGAAGCGCCCACGAACCCACGACAACCAGAGACATCGCTGCGCGAGGCCAGGCCGCCGGGGAGGCCATCTTCCCTGAATGAACCCGGCCCTCTCCAGGTGGCACGGCGAGTCCGGGAGACGGGCCTCCCCACCACCTCACTGCCCCGCGTGCAGCCAGGCCGAATCCCGCGAGGATCAGCCCGAGCGAGGCGATCCGGGGAAAGGCGTCTGGTCTCACCGCATCCGCCACCACCTGGAAGCCAAGGGTACGACGCAACCCCAACACGAGAGGAGCGCCCGGGTCGGCAAGGGTGGTTACCAGAAGAATCCCGAAGGCCGACGCTACGGCCGGGCGAATCAAAGGCCATGTCACCACCCACCAGGTCCGGTAGAGCCCCGCGCCGGCAAGGCGCGCCGCGGCTTCCCGGTTGGGGTCCAACCCGTCCAGCGACCAGACCGTCGTGATCGCCACGAGAGCCACGCCCTGGACCAGGGCACTCCAGACCCACGCGAACCATGGCCAGCCCTGAAGGGAGAAGGAATCGGAGAGCCCCACCACTCCCAGGGCAAGATAGGCCGGAGAGATCACCGCCGGGCCCATGACGAGCAGGGAGAGGAGAGGACGCCCCCAGAACCTCCATCGAGCGATCACGTGCCCGACAGGCACCCCGATGACCAGGGAGCCGCACGCCACGAGTACAGCCACGACCAGGCTGTTCCACAGACTGGTCCAGACGAGCGGATCGAATACGGTCAGGGCCAGCGGGAAGACCGAGATCCGGAGCGGAGATTCCGGCGGGGGGCCAATATCGAGTAACCCCGCGATGGCCAAGGCCGCAACCGGAGCCAGGAGAACCAGCCCAAGCACGCAGATTGCAGCCCCAGTCATCGCTCGACTGAACATCCCTTAACCCGTGCAAAAAAAGCTATCGCGGTGTGCCGAGATCCGTGTCATCCTATCAGGCGCTTCGCGTTTCTGGCCAGTTGTCAGGATCCGGGCATGGGCGCAAACCGGAGGAGAAGTTCATGAGAGCCTATCGACTTCACGCATTCACCGGTCCGGAGGCTTTGAGGTGCGAGGAGCTGCCTTCTCCCGTACCGGGGCCGGGGCAAGTGCTTGTCCAGATCAGGGCCGTCTCGCTCAACTACAGGGATCTGCTGATCTCCAAGGGACTGTACAATCCCAAGCTCCGGCTCCCGTTGATACCGTTTTCGGACGGTGCCGGCGAGGTCGCAGCGACCGGATCTGGTGTCTCGCGGTTCAAGCCCGGCGACCGGGTGGCCCCGTGTTTCATGCCCGCATGGGTCGGCGGTCAGCTCGACGAGACCAAGGCCCGCTCCACCCTGGGCGGCGACGTGGACGGCGTGCTCGCCGAGGAAATGGTGATCCCGGAAGAGGGATTGGTCCACATCCCCGAGCACCTTAGCTTCGAGGAAGCCGCAACCCTGCCGTGTGCAGCGGTTACCGCGTGGCACGCACTGGTTGTTGGCGGGGGTATCAAGCCGGGAGATACGGTGCTGACCCAGGGGAGCGGGGGTGTCTCGGTCTTCGCCCTTCAGTTCGCCCGGCTGGTCGGTGCCCGCGTCATCGCGACCTCGGGACATGGCGAGAAGCTTGCCCGGCTACGCGACATGGGGGCGACGGACGGCATCAACTACAAGGAAACTCCCGCTTGGGACCGGTTGGTCCAGGAACTGACCGGCGGTGCAGGCGTGGATCACGTCGTCGAGGTGGGGGCGCCGGGACGCTGGCAAGATCGCTTCGAGCTGTTCGGCTGGGTGGCTACGTCGCCCTGATCGGCGTGCTCGCGGGGCTCGGCGAGGTCAACCCCATGCCGATCCTCATGAAAAGCGTGCGGGTTCAAGGCATCTTCGTCGGGTCTCGAACCATGTTCGAGGCGATGAACCGGGCGATCCGGGTCAACCAATTGCGACCGGTTATCGACCGGATCTTTTCCTTCGAGGACGCCGTCGCGGCCCTGAAGCACGTGGAGAGCGGGGTCCATTTTGGCAAGGTGGTGATCCGGGTGTGAGGAGTCGAGCTGCGGAACCTCTCGAGACTTCGGCTTCAAGAGACCGGCCCCACCGCGAACTTGCCCGGCAGGAGGGTAACGAACTCCGGAGAGACGGAGAGGGTCAGGCTTTGCCCCTCCCGAAGGCCCGGCGACTGGCTCTGGAGCACCCGGACGGTGATGGGCCAGTCGCCGGGGCCGCGGAGGTCGACCTGGCGAATATCGCCGCGGAAGACGATTCGCTCGATGGTCGCGGGAAAGCGGTTGAAGTCGGAAGGGACGACGGGGCCCAGCGACAGGGTCTCGGGACGGATCGAGATGGTGACAGGAGTTCCCTGAGCCAGCGATGAGAGCAGCCCCGGCGCCTTCGCGACAAGCCTGCCCAGGGGAGTGCGAACGACTACCTCGCGCCGGGCCTCGTTGCCGTTGCTGTCGACCTGCCCATGGAGCAGGTTGGTCGCGCCCAGGAAGCGAGCGACGAAAACATCGGCCGGTTGGTTGTAGAGCTGCTGTGGCGAGCCGACCTGGAGGACCCGCCCCAGGTCCATCACGGCCAGCCGGTCCGCCAGCGCGAGAGCCTCGGGAACCTCGCGCGTGAGCAGCAGCGTGGTGATACCCAGCTCGCCTCGAAGCCGGCGGATCTCATCCCAGGCTTCATCGCGGTCGCGTGCATCGAACGGTTCGAGGGGCTCGTCCAGGATCAGAAGATCGGGCGCGGTGACGATCGCTCGTGCCAGTGCAACCCGCAAGCTCTGGGCATGGGACAGGTGCTCGGGACGCTTGCCCGCGAGGCTGTCAATCCGCAAGGTCGAGAGGGTCTCGGCCACTCGCCGTCGCCGCTCAGGGCCGCTGACCCCTCGGACCTTCAGTGGATAGGCCACGTTCTCGGACGCCGTCATTGACGGCCAGAGGGCGTAATCGGGGAAAACCAGGCCCACCTTTCGCTCATGAGGCGGCTGCGTGTGGACGATCCGCTCATCGAAGTAGATCTCGCCGTCGTCCGGCACCTCGAGCCCCGCGAGCAGCCGGCCCAGCGTGGTCTTGCCCGCGCCGGGTGGGCCGAGCAGGCATGCCAGTTCACCTGGCGCGATCTCAAGCGAGGCGCCATCGACGGCAGCCACCTGGCCGTACCGTTTCACCAGCCCTTCGATGATGACGCGAATCATGGAGCGACCGGCTCCGCAGTCTGCTTGCTCAGAGGAACCTATGATCGAGGTAAGAGGGATTGGAACCGCACTGTCTCGGCGGTGGAGGCCGCTCCCGAGGCAAGGCGGGCCACACGACGATAACGTTGCCTTGCCCAGGCTGTCCATTCCCCGCGCAGCCAGGCTCGGAATCTGGGCTCAGCGACCAGGCGGCCGTCAACGGCATGTGCCAGATCTTTCAACAGCAATGCATCGATCAGGCGGCCGGGCCGGAGCCAGCTCTGCACCAGCCAGAACCGGAGCGCGGGATCCGGAGCGATCTGGCCGGCGAGGTCTTGCACCATCGCGAGCGCTCTGTCGCCCCCGCGCCCCAGCAGCTTGGCGACCGATGCCGGCGGCCACGGGGGCGGTTCGGACAGCCAGACCAGCCCCTGGGCTGACGCGGGCCCGCCCCGATCGAGGACGCTGCAGGCGGCCGCCAGCTCGTCATGCGCATCAACGAGCGTTGCCCCAAGCAGATCGGCCAGCAGGTCGCTCACGTCGGGGTCGAGCGGGGGATGGACCGGACCGCCCTCGATCAGCGGTCGAGCGGAGAGGAACGCAAGGAAGGCGCGGGCGGCTTCCTCATGAGCAGTTCCCTTGAGAATTCCGGCTCCCTCTTCCAGGACGATGCTCTTCGAGTCGAGAGGCGGGTCTTTCGAAGATCTCGGAAAGCTGTTTGCAACGGGTGTCCATCCGAGGCCGCGCTGGTTGGCAGCCAGGGCGGAACCGGCACGCCAACCGGGCCGATGGAGCGAGTGCCCGAAGAGTTGAACGAGCGAGGCATAACCGCTCTTCCATGTGTCGTCTCGCAACTGGGCCGCCGCCCAGGTCAACGTGACGGGACTCACCCGGGGATCGTCGAACGCCGCGAGTTCGCCCCCCGCGCCGAGACTCAACTGAGGCTCGATCACCGACCGCCGAGCGACCGACCAGAATGGCTTTCCCTCACCCGGTAGGGGTTCGAGTTTCCCCGCCCGAGCAAGGCGAACGTACTCGGTGAGAGGACCGCCCAGCAGGATATCGACGGGCAAAGAGCGCTCGCTGATCCGCTGAAACGGCGTTCCGGGAGGGACGTCGATCCAGATCAGCCTGATTGGACCGGTCGAGCCGGTCCTGTTCTGGAACTCGGCTTCCAGCTCCTGGCGCTGCCTCCTCGGCCACGAGGTCGCGATCCGGAGCAGAGCGCTGTCATGGCCGGATCCGGACACCAGTTCCACGAGAGCCCCAGCGGACCGTTCCGGCTGGGAACCTCGGCAGCCGCCGAGCACCAGGAGAACCACCGTCGCGATCACGCTTGAGAGTCTCGAGCTGGCGCGAGTTCTGAGGCTGGGAAGGTGGTGAGTCATGAAGTGGCTGCGCCGGACGTGGGTTCTTGTCCTGGCCGCTTGATGGCGGCCGGGAGCTGTCGCCTCTCTCAATTGCGGGGCGGAGCGGTCGATCCGCCGAGCTCGGCCTGGAGCTTAACCTCCTTGCCGTCCCGAGTGATGATCACCTCGACCTTGTCGCCCGGCTTGAAGCCCTTGAGGCTTTCCATGTAGTCAAAAATCGTCGCGATCGCCTTGCCGCCGATCTTGACGATCGAATCGCCCCCCTTGAGACCGGCCTTGGCCGCGGGACCTCCGTCCCTCACGTCCGAGATCCTCATGCCGTTCTTCGACTCGTCGGAATAGTCGGGCATCACGCCCAGTGTCACGCCCATTCCGGACGAAGCCGACTGCGACTGACGAGCGTTGCGGCTCGGGGGCGCGAGCCTTGAGAACGTGGGACGGTCGGGCCTGCGGACCAGGTCGAGCAGGATCAGCTCCAGATAATCGGCGATCCGAGCCATGCCGGAGTAGTTGATCCGATCGGAGTCGTCGCTGGGGCGGTGGTAGTCGGGGTGAATGCCGGTGAACGCGAACAGGACGGGGATGTTCTTCTGGTAGAACGACTCGTGGTCGCTCCCGCCGAAGCCGTCGCTCAGCCCGCCGACCTTCTTGATGACCAGTCCGGACGTCTTGCCCAGGGCGTCCACTAGAACGTCGATGCCGGGCGAGGAACCCGTGCCGATCATGGTCAGCTCGTTCTTGCCGTTGAGCCGGCCGACCATGTCGAAGTTGACCATCATGACCGTGGAGGACAGGGGATAGAGCGGGTGATCGACGTAATGCTTCGAACCCAGCAGCCCCCGCTCCTCGCCGGAGAACGCCATGAAAACGACCCGACGGGGCAGGGGATCGCGGCGGGTGGCCAGGCGGCGGGCCATCTCCAGCATCATCGACGTCCCCGAGGCGTTGTCATCGGCCCCGTTGTGAATGTCGGAGGAGAGAAAAGCGAGCGACCCCGAGGTCAGGCCTCCTCGGCCCAGGTGGTCGTAATGGCCGCCGACGATCACGGTCTGCTCGGACAGCGGACCCGAGCCCTGGAGCACTCCGACCACGTTCTTCGTCTCGGTCGCCGGCCTGTCGATCGTGAGCTTCGCGGAGAGCTCAACCCCTTTCAAGCTCCGCGACCGCGGCTTGAGATCGTGATCAATCCGGTCCTCCAGCTCGGCCAGGCCTGGTTCGCCGGCGGCGGCGAGCACCTTGTCCGCAAACTCACGGGTCACCATCGCGAACGGGAGCTTGCTGATCGAATCGGCTCCTCCACCCATCAGGCCGAGTACCTTGTCCTTCTCTCCGCCCAGCCCGGCCAGATCATTGACCAGAAGCACGACAGCCGCGCCATGCTGGAAGGCGTTGGTGGCCTTGTGGCGGAAGGTCGCATAATCGCTCAACTTCTTGCCCGCGAACGGGCTGTCCTCGCGGTCTTGCTGCGGTTCGTGGCGGATGAGGAGAACCGCCTTGCCCTGCACATCGACTCCGGCGTAGTCATCGTAATCGAGCTTCAGGGCGCTGTCCTTGGCGGTGATCCCGTACCCCGCGAAGAGGATCGGCAGCCTGTCCACCGAGCCGCTGGAGCCGAGCGCCATCGGTAAGAACTCGGTCCTGGGTTCGGCCTTGAGGACCTTACCTCCCGGCCCGGTGACGGTCAGCTCAAGCGGCTCGCCCAGGCGGGGACGGCCCCCCACCGAGAACTTCTGAAAGTAGCCGTCGGCTCCCGGCGCCGGCCTGAGTCCGAGCTGCTTGAATGCCTCGGCGATGTACTCGGCGGAAGCCTCGATGCCCTTGGTCCCTGGCGCCCGGCCCTCGCGGGCATCCGCCGCCAGGAACGAGACATCGGCTTTCAATCGCGACTCGGCGGGGCTGAGGCAGAGGCTGCTCGCCACTGACCCGGCCGGAGTCTCTGACGCCAGGCCATCCGGCACGGCCCCTCGCGCTTCAGGCATCACTGCAACCAGCAGACACATCACCATGAAGCTTTCCAGCACAAGCCTCAGAGCTCGTTGCGATCCTCTCTCGAACACGCGGGAACCCATGCCAGCCGGTCCTTTCTCAGGACGGCTTGCCGAAGCCGCTGCCCACCGGCCCCCGGCGACTTGCCGCCCGCCATCCTCATCGATCCACGATGATCCGCCCTATGCCATGTAGCATATCTTCGTCGATTCTCAGGCTTCGGTGGTCCGACCGTCAAGCATCGCCGGGGGAGAATCGGTCTTCGGCACGGGGCGGCCACCGCCGATCGGCAGCACGTCGAGGCGCGGCCGTTGCACGCTCCACCTTCATTCGATAAGCTGAATCTGGCCGCTATGACATTTGTCTTTCATTCGGGGGTGCCGAGCCATGACGAAGTCGCGCCTGGTCAGGAGAGTCTTCGACGGATTTCTGCTGGCCGTTCTGGGACTGCTGGCCTGCCCCATGGGGATGCCCGCTCAGGGACAGACCGAGACCGCGGACGCGGCGCTTCGCGATCGGGTTCTGCAGCTCATCGAGCGGCTCGATGATCCCAAGCCGGAAGCCCGCGAGGACGCGCAAGCCCGGCTGATCAAGCTGGGAGCCCGGGTCTTGCCACTTCTTCCCGCCCCGGCCGGAGTCGCCAGCAAGGAACGGAAGGAGCGGCTCGAGCGCGTCCGTGCCGCGCTGGAACACGCCGAAGAGGAAACGAAGACCGGGGCAAGCAAGGTGACAATCCAGGCCAAGGGGATGCGGCTCAGCGACGCCATCGGCCAGCTTCAGAAGCAGACCGGCAACACCATCACCGACTTGAGAGAGCAGCTCGGCGCCGAGGTGACCAATCCGGCGTTCGATCTCGACATCCGCGACCTGCCGTTTCACGAGGCGCTCGATCGGGTCGCCCAGCTCGCCGAGGTCTCGATCAACGCGTTCACCGGTGATGGCTCGATCGGAATCACGGCTGGCCCTCCCCCCAAGGAACCCCTGGTCCGTTACGTGGGACCGTTCCGCGTGGCGTTCAAGCAGCTCACGGAAGTTCGCGACCTCCAGGCCGGCACCGCGGCTGCCAACGCTCAGCTCGAGGTCGCCTGGGAGCCCAGGCTCCGCCCCATGATGCTGAGCCTCAAGTCCGACGGCCTGGAGGTCAAGGACGAGAAGGGCCGAGAGGTCAAGCCCCAGGCCATGATGGAATCGAACGAGGTCGTGCTGCGGCCCGAGAACCCCGCGGCCGAGATCAACCTCAACCTCGAGGCCCCCGAGCGCTCGGCCACGAAGCTCTCGCTCTTCCGCGTCAAGACCGAGGTGACCCTCCCGGCCGGCATGAAGACGTTTCGCTTTCCCAGCCTGGCGCAGGAGAACGTGACTCTGAAGCAAGGCGACGTGACCGCGACGCTCCAGAACGTGGAGATCGACGAGCAGGTCTGGAAAGTCAACGTCGAGCTGGTCTATCCGGACAACGGGCCTGCCTTCGAGAGCTATCGCCAGGGGCTCTTCAACAACCGGCTCTGGCTCCAGAAGGCCGACGGCTCGCGGTTCGAGCACAACGGCGGCTTCTCGAACACCAGCTCCGACGGCGGCAAGCTTGGCTTCGAGTACCTCTTCGTGGACGCCCCCGGCAAGCCCGGCGATTACCAGCTCGTCTATGAAACGCCGAGCAAGGTGGTGACAATGCCGCTCGAGTTCGAATTCAAGGATGTTCCGCTGCCCTGACCGAGCCTCCCATTCGCGAGGCGAGGCGGGCCCCATCGTCAGCCTTCGCTTTCAGGCTTGCCACCTTCCGCAACCCCTCCCTGCCCGCCGCTTGAAGCGGATGCGCTCGAGGCCGTACTTCTGGAGCTTCTGGGTGACGCTCCGGCGGGACAGACCGCTGTGGCGGGCGCATCGCGCGACGTTGCCGCGATACTCCGACAGAAGCCGCACGAAGTACTCCCGCTCGACCTGGCCAATCAGGTCGTCGGTCAGGCTGGGGAGCTGTCGGTCGATGTCGATGAGTGTGCAGCCCTGGCTCCGACGTGCAGATCTCGGTGAGAGTGTTTCGGGCAGGTCGTCCCGCCGAATGATCGGGCCGTCAGCAAACGCAATCGCTGACTTGATCGCGTTTTCCAGCTCCCGGATATTCCCCGGCCAGTCATGCTGGAGCAGGGCCTGCATGGCGTCGGTGTCGATCTCCGTCACGGGGGTCGCCCGCGTGGACCGATAGCGCTCCAGGAAGTGGGTGGCCAGCAGGGGAATGTCCTCGGTGCGCTCGCGGAGGGGAGGGAGTTCCATCCGAATCACATTCAAGCGGTAGAAGAGGTCCTTGCGAAACGTCCCGAGGTTCACCTCGTCCTCGAGCCGCTTGTGGGTGGCTGCCACGATCCGAACGTTCACCTTGATGGACTCGGTCCCTCCCACGCGCTCGAATATCGCCCGTTTGCAGGACCCGGAGCAGCTTGGCCTGCATGGCCGGCGAGATGTCTCCCACCTCGTCGAGGAGCAGGGTGCCGCGGTCGGCCTGCTCGAACCGGCCGATCTTCCTCCGTTCGGCGCCGGTGAACGCCCCCCTCTCGTGGCCGAAGAGCTCGCTCTCGAGCAATGCGTCGTTAAGCACCGCACAGTTCAGCGCGATGAACGGCTCGTCCCGGCGGCTGCTCGCGGCATGAAGGGCCTGGGCAACCAGCTCCTTGCCTGTTCCGGTCTCACCCAGGATGAGCACGGTGGATCCGAGAGGCCCGACCTGCTGGATCAGGTCGAAGATCTTCCGCATCTTCGCACTCTTGGAGACCATCGTGTGAAAGCTGTAGTCTTCCTGGAGCTGTTTCCGCAGTTCCTCGAGCTCGTCGATCAGCCTTCTCCGTTCGAGGGTCCGCTTGACGAGGAAGCGAAGGTGATCCGGGTCATAAGGCTTGGTCAGAAAATCGTCCGCTCCGGCCTTCATCGTCCTGAGCGCATCGGCAGTGTCGCCGTAGGCGGTGAGCACGATGACTCCAACAGGGATCCGCTCGGACCTGAGGCGGGAGAGAAGATCAAAGCCGCTCATGTCGGGCATCCGGAGATCGGTGATCACCAGATGAAAGGTCTCCTCGCGTAGCCGCCCCAGCGCCGAGTGGCCGTCGGCCGCCGTCTCGACCTCGTATCCCTCAACCTCGAGCACCTTGCGGAGATGATCGCGATTGAACTCCATGTCATCCACCGCCAGTATGCGTCTGCTCATGAGATCCTTCCATCCTTTGAAGAATGACGCGCGGAGAACGGGTCACGTCGTTGGGGGCTTGCGCGGACTTGTCGGGCCGGAATTCTCTGGCTCCGCGGAAGGGGGTGGGTCAGGCTCGGGGTTAGACGCGGGCGCCGGGCCAAGCTCGGGGCCTGCTCCAGGCCTGGGCGCTGGCTGTGGCTTGCCGGTCCTCGGCCGAGGCTCCGGCTCGGCCGACGGCGCCGGTTCATCGTCAGTTCCTTCCGAGCGGAGGACCGGTCCCCCCTGGCGGGGCGCAACGGGCCCGGGGCCTTCACTGCGGGAGGGGTCGCGAAGCCGGCCCCGGGGCGCGGGACGGGATGGGGACGGAACGACCGCACCGGCCGGCACGCTGCGAGGCTCCGGCCTCGGTCTGGTTTTCACGGTCAGCTCGTGCCGCTTGCCCCCGCGGTCAAGCGTGATCCGGAACTCCCGGCCAACGGGGGCCTCCTCCACGGCTTGCGACAGGGCCTCGAGCTCGGTGATCGGTTGCCCGTCGAGCATCAAGATGTGATCCCCGGGCCGAAAACCCGCGTCGGCGGCAGGTCCTCCTGGGGTCACACCCGTGACAACGAGTCCCGCCGTGCGACTCCGCGGGTCGGAACCGTTCAAGGGGTCAGGGCCGAGCATCAGGCCAAGATAGCCCCGCCCGACCCGGCCGAACTCGGCCAGCTCGGACGCGATCCTACGAGCCCGCTCTGCCGGGATGGCGAAGCCGAACCCGCGCGGCCCGCGCCCAGGTCCGTTGATGCCCACGACCTTACCATCGAGATCGATCAGCGGCCCCCCTCCATTGATGTCGTCCATGACGGCGTCGGTCCGAATCGCGTCATCCGCGGCTCGATCCGGAGCGCCGGATCCTCGGCCACTGACAATTCCCGCTGAGACGGCATGGCTTCGACCCGAGGGCCGGCCCACCGACAGGACCCAGTCCCCGATCTGAAGAGTCTCCGAGGTGCCCCACTCGGCCTCCTTGAGGCGAAGCCCCTGAGTGTCGAGCACGAGCAAGACCAGCTCCGATCGCGGGTCGTGAACGACGCGATCCGCGTCGACCTCGCGGCCATCGGTGAAGACCACGCCCACCCGCGATGCACCACCGATGGCCTGCCGGGTGGTCAGAACCAGGCCCCGGTTTGCGTCGATCACGAGTCCGGAGCCCCCCGGATGGCCGCCTTCGGACCGAGAGGGAAAGACGCCCGGCAAACCCGGATTGAGGTTTTCCGGAGTCAGCGGTCCACGGAAAGGACCCCGAGGGAAGACGGACCCCGCCAGGCTCCGGGGGCGAACGGCGACCACCGAGGGAAGCACCCGCTCGGCAGCCTTGCGGAAGCTCACAGACAGGCTCTCAGCCTCGCGCTGGGCGGACACAGGGGAGGTGATGCCGAGCACGGTGAGGACAAGCAGCCGTCCTGCTGTCGCGCGAAGAAACCGTGAAGGGCAAGCCATGGCAGACGCTCCGTCGGAGTGCTTGGTGACCCGGTTCCACCGTGTCCTTCTGGCCGCGGTGCTTCCGCGGAGTCCTTGCCCTTATCGGGGCGTGCCATCGTTTCCAGGGGGCACGATTAGCTCTGACTATACCTTGGGACCGACGCGCCTCGCAATGCCGCGCATCGATCGGGATCACCGCTTGGGAGCAGGCTGCCCGCTCTCGCCACGCGACGCCTTGGGCGCCTCGGGAGATCCGGCAGGCGGGCGGCCCTGGCCCAGTCGGGCGCTGGAACGCCGCGAGGGCGCGGGCGAGCCGGTCAACGATTCCAGCACTGCCGCTGGACTCAGGAACGGTAAGACGGTCTTCCGCCGTCCTCCCTTGAGCGAAACCTCCAGCGGCTTCACCTGGGGATCCTCGGGACCAGAGTGTGCGTCGCCTTCGTTTCCTGGGGGGTTCCCTCGTGAGTGATGGTCTCCAGGGTGAGCTGGGTCGGCGGGTTCTTGGGGTTGGTGTAGACCATCGCGATCCGAACCGTGTAGTCACCGTCGAAGCCGCGAGGGCAGACGTAGATCTCCTCGGGGTGATTGCCGTAGCCATTCTTGATGATCGATCCGCCGAAGACGGTCCGCGGGGTGGAGAACTGGGCGAGGGCGCCCAGGGGCTCTTGCACGACCAGGTCGTAATCGGCGTCGCCGTCCCAGTGAAGCCGGATGAAGACGTCACGGGCCTCGGCCGCCGGAAGCCCGGCCAGGAGCCTGTCAGCCTCAGCGCCGCGATTATCCTCGCGCAGCTTGCCGGCCAGTTCCTCGGCTTGCTTGCGGGACTCGCGGCGGAAGTACTCGTCGTTTCCAGGCCAGCCGAGCGAGAGGAGGCGGTCGATCGATTTTGCCATCCGCTTCGGGTCGCGGGTCTTCTGGGCAAGGTTGATCGACATCACCAGCGGTTCAGCGCGGTGCGGAACCTTCGACGCCCCCTCGTCGAGCAATGCGCCGACTCGGTCGTAATAACCCTTCAGGTACAACGCATCCGCAACCTTGATGAGATCGTTCGGGTTGTGCGTGCGCTGTGCCGCATCGGCCGCGTAGTTGAGGGCCAGCTTGATCTCGTCCGGCTTGCCCTTGATCTCCTCGACGGCGAGTGCCAGCGCGAGGTACATCCACGGCTCCCGGTTCTTGGGATGCTGAATCAGGTAACCCAACAGGGCTGCGTGGACGTCGGTGAACTTGCGGCTGCCATTCAGGAGCTGGAGGGTCTCGCGGAGCTGTTCGGCCGATTCGTCGTGCTTCCGGTAGTACTCCGACCAGAACTTGTAGGGATCCGGGCTCGCCGAAGGCCTGCCCCCGGTGATGGAGCCCGGGCCGATCGGGATCAGGGATCGCGATCCCGCTCCGCCTGGTGCAGGAAGGACCATCGGCCCCCCCCGATCAACCTGGCCTCCCACCGACTTGACGGCAGGTCCGTCATCCCTGGCGGGTGGGGAAACAGAAGCGGGACCAGCCGGTCGTTCACCAGCCTGGTCCCGCGGGTTGGATTGAGCTCTCGGAGAGGCCGAGAGAGCGTCAATCTGGCTCAGTTGCTTTTTTTTTGCAGCAGGTCGGCGCCCGGATCCTGGGGCTGGGGCTCAACCGGGACGGACATCATACCCATCCACCGCCCATGCCACCGCCCATGCCGCCCATGCCCATGCCGCCCATACCCATGCCACCCATGCCGCCCATGCCCATGCCACCCATGCCGCCGCCCATGCCACCGCCCATGCCACCCATGCCGCCGCCGCCCATGAGCGAGAGGGGGATGATGGCGAGGTCAGCGACAGGGTAGACGCGGATCTCGGTCTGCTGGTCCTCAGACTCCTGGGAGGTGATCATGAGGAAGCCGTCCTTGACGGTGTAGGTCAGGCCGAGCTGCTTGAGCATGAGCCGAAGGGTCGTCTTGAGGGGAACGCCTTCCAGGTCAAGGGAGACCGGGGAGGTCATGGTCTTGTCGGCTTCCTGGAGGCCAAGGGGATCGACGTAGATCGGGATGCCAGAGTCATTGGGGCCCTGGGTTGCCTGCTTGACATACTTGAGCACGTCTTCCAGCGGTGTCTCGTTGGGGAAGGACATCGCGACCGGCTGATCCAGCTTCTCGAGAATCTGCTTGGTCTTGGGATCGCGGTCAAAGACGTCGACAGCCTTGCCATACTTCGCGATCCGCCGCTCCGAGAGTGCCCGCCACCGCTCGGCGTCGGGGTACTCGATGATCTGGTCATCCGGGAATGGGACCGAGGCCCGGTTGACGTCCTGCATGGTCAACATGTACCGGTATCTCTTGAGTAGCTCGAACTGCCATTCCTGGGCGAAGAAGCCCATGGAGGTGGAGACGAACATACCCGCGTAAGGAGCGGGATCCTCGTCGCTGTAGGGAAGCGTGCCCTTGTGCATCAACGAACGGGCGTGCTGGGACACGATGCGGGCCTGGTAGAACGGGGCGGTCGAGGCCGAGATGTTGCCCATGCCACCGTTATACAAGACGTTGTAGACCCCTTCGCCCATCAGGAGGTCGAACTGGGTCATCATGGCCTTGATCGTTTCCTGGTTGGTGATGAACTGCGAGACCGCGCGGGCCCGCTGATCGGCGGCCGCGGCCATGCGCTGCGCTTCGGCCCGTTCGAGAACGATCCGTTCCTCGTCCCGGACCGTGTTCTGCATCTGGGCCTGGATCCGCCGGTCGAGGGTCTTGCGAACGCTCTCTGGAACATCGGTCGCGGAGCGAACGAGGTTCTGGGCCAGGCGGAGGTTATTCAGCGCGGCTTCGGGTTGATTCGCAGCCACCTGGCTCCGAGCGGCCTGGAGCCGCTGCTCCACGTCGCTCACGAGCTGCTGGCGGGCGACGTTCTCCTCTTCCTCACTCCCTTCGAGCGTGGCGCGGGGAGGCGTCGCGTTCGCAGCCTGGGGAGGATTGACTCCTGGAGGTGCCGGCACGATCGGGATGCCGGGAATCGGCTGGCTGCTGCCGGTAGAAACGGGTACTCCAACGGCGGGCGGGGTCGCGGGGGCCGTCATCGCACCGGCCGCAGGAGCGGGCGGGGGCGTCGCCTGGGCCGGGGCCGGGGGCTGCGCGGGATCCTGAAGCGCAACGCGGAGAATGTTGTCCCGCACCGCCTTGCTCTCTTTCAGCCCCCGCGCCGCCTCGGCGTTTCCGGGATCGAGTTGAAGGGCCTTCTGGAAGAAGGTCTGGGCCATGGCGCTGGCCCCCTGGGCAAGTGCTTGCCTCCCCAGGTCGTTCAATTGTGAAGCCAGCGGTGGGCTATCGTCGCCGCGTGCCACAACCCCGGACAGCAGCACGCCACCCAGCGTCAGTAGCCCGGCACCTTTCCACAGTCGCGCGGTTCGGGACATGTTCGATGCTCTCCAGCAGAAGGGTTAACCGGCACCACGACCGGCTTGGACGCTAGATGTTCTCCCTGATTACCTTACGATCAAGAGACCGACTCAGCAAGGGAACGGACGGATGCGACCTGCACGGAGAATTCAATCGAAGAGAACCGCAAGCCGTAACCAGCCGCAGCAGGCGGACCTTCCATGGAACGGATCGCGACGGGCTGGAGCTCACTCAGTAGCAAATCGGGTCGTCGGGTCGAACCATGCGGCCGCTCGCGTCTGGCTCTCACTCGTCAATCATTATGCCACACGGTTGGGGATTCGGCCAAAGTCGCGAGCCGGCGTCGCCGAGTTCGCCGGCCCATTCCGGTCTTCCTCGTTCTGAGTCAACCATCCGACTCCCGGCCACCTCTCCTCCCCGAAGGACTGCGAACCAGGGGGCTTTGACACGGCCACTGACGTGTTCTAGAAGTTCTTCAAGTACAAAAACTTTCGTCACTTTCGAATCGTGCCCGGGTGGCGGGACTCCTCGAGTCCGAGCTGGGACGACGCGGGCGGCAAGGTCTCAGCCTCCCGCGGCAGATGTGTCGCGCCAGCGGGCGGGGAAGTAGCCGCTCTCCGCTCCTTCCGAGATCGAACATCATGACCGACCACAACAACAAGACGAAGCCGACGCCCGCTGAATTCGATTTTTCAGCCTATCCCGCCAACACGCTCTTCCACGATCGGCGTACGGGTAGGGACCGGCGAGTCCCTCCGGGCAGAGCAGGTAGCACCCAAAGTCAGACTGGAAGCCCCGGGCCTCCACGACCCGAGAAGCGTGTGCGCAAGGAGCGCCGGAGACGGATCGATCCGACCACCTTCGAGAAGCAATACACCGGGGACGAGCTGGAGTTCATGAATGCCATGCAGCGCTTCAAGGAGCGAACCGGCAAGGCGTTCCCGACACACGGCGAGGTTATCAAGGTCGCAGTGGCACTCGGCTATCGCAAGCGGCTTGATGACGAAGCCCCGGCAACCGGTGGTAACGAGTCAGACTTTCCACGCCGGTTCGAACCGGACTGACCTCAACGACCTCAGTTCCTGGCAGTTCGAAGAGAAAAGGCGGGCTTGAGGCCCTCCTACTGTGCCACACTCACAGTCACCGCCTCATCTGCCGAGCGGCTTATCCTCCGACTGCGAGACAGTCACCAGTGCCGGACCGGTGAAGACGTTCACCCAGGCATAGACAGCATCCCTCGTCAGCTTCACGGCTCGATTGAGCTCGCGGGTGGGGCGGGGTGTGGACGTGGACGTGGCGACCCTGGGTGCCGCTGGGAACGGTGGGGTCGCGATCTGGAGCCCCTCGCTTCGCCGGTTCAGCTCGTAGGCGATGCCAACGGAGAACTCCGGCCCAACTTCCAGAGGCACGAATCGAGGTTTCGGGGCCGGGGCCGGTGCTTTCTTGACAGGGGCCAGAGTGAGGATGCCAAACCCGTCGTCCTGAGGAAGAAGTGCTCCGGTGACCTCGATCTCCAGATCGTCCATGCCCTCTTGGGGCTCGGCAGGAGGATCGGAAGGCTTGGGGCCTGCGGCAACCGCCGTCGGCTTGGTTGCCACAGCGGGTACGGCCTTGGGTGCCGGTTTGGGCTCAGGCTTTGGAGTGAGAGCAACGGCAGGTGCCGGCAGAGCCGACACCACGGTCTTCGCCGGCACGTTCAGGTCACCCGCAAAGTAGAGGCTCGGGCTGCTCTCCATGGCACCAAAGCTGGTGACCAGAGTCGCGACCGGCCGAGGAGCCTGTGCTTGCGCCCTCGCCGTCGGCGCCACCGTTGGCGTGACCGGCTTGGCCTGCACCACTTCCGTCTTGGGCGTGACCGGCTTGGCCGGCGCCACCTCCTTCTTGATCGTCTTACCAGGGGCGATGCCGCCGTACAGGTTCTCGAAGACCATCATGGGCTCGATTCGCCGACGTGGAGGCAAAGGGCTCGCCGCGCGGGGTGGCAGGCTGGCGGCGATCTTGTTCCATTGCACCATCAAGGACGTGATCCCACGATAGAGGCTGGGCGTCATTTTGTTCAGCTCGAAAAGCGGGCGCGGCACCGAGGCAGGGGTGGCCCGTGGCGGCACGACACCGATGCCCTCGCTGCGACGGTTCAGCTCTTCTGCGAAGCCCAGGCAGAGCGTTTCACCCACCTCGATCGGCTCGAACACGGCCACTTTTCGGACGAAGGACGCGGGCCGCACGTGTGTGGCATGAGCGGCCAGGGCCAGCGGCGCCTTGCTCGACAAGGCCCTCGTCGCGTCAGCGGACACATCTTTGGACCGCTCCTGGGTGGCGGAACTGTGGGTCGGCAGGGCGACGGGAATGGAAGATATTGCAGGACGGGGAGCGAGTCGCTCCGCATCGTAATAGTCGCTGACGATCACGTAATCCGCGGTTTGCGGGTTTCGGGTGTCCCAATCGGCGAACCTGGCATTCATCCAGTTCTGAGTGGAGGCGACCCAGCTCTCGATCATCGGCACGCCGGGAATCGTCAGCCCCAGCGCCGCCACCAGACTGACCAAGACCAGTCGTAAAGTCATCGGTCGTTCTCCGGGTCGTGTTGTGTTCATCGCTCGTGGTAGCCATCCATTTCTCGAGTTGTACGGATGTCGTACAAGCAATCCCATCTCCTTGTTCAACAATATCGACGGGGCAAAAGAGAGGCTTTAGAAACTTAGGGGGATATGAGGAAACAGTAAGTCATCCGGTCCCTCTGACGACTCGGAAAGAATCAAGCGTCCGGTTCGCGTTGCGTTCTGGGGTGAGTTGCTGGGGCAGGCGGAGGCGAGCTTTCGCGTGGTCAAGGACCGGAAAAACCCGTAGGATTGGCACCGCGGCGTGGCACGGACAGGCGGACTGAAGTCATCGCAAGGAGCGGCCAGATCATGAGTAAGGCGGTCTTGGTGACCGGGGCAGGGGGGTTCATCGGCAGTCACCTGGCCGAACGACTGGTCCGCGATGGCCACCGGGTCCGGGTGCTGGTGCGGTACAACGGCAGGGACGACCGGGGCCATCTGGACGATCTGCCGGCCGAGGTTCAGGCCGAGCTCGAGGTCCATCGGGGCGATCTCAAGGACCCGGAGGCCGTGCGGAATGCTGTCGCCGGGCCGAGAGTGGGTGTTCCACCTCGGGGCTCTGATCGCGATTCCCTACTCGTATCAGAACCCGCACGATGTGGTGCAGACAAACGTGACGGGCACAGCCCACGTGCTGGATGCTTGCCGCGCCTCGGGGTCCCTGGAGCGCGTGGTGCTGACCTCAACGTCTGAGGTCTACGGCACAGCCCGGTATGTCCCCATCGACGAGAAGCATCCCCTGTGCGGCCAGTCTCCTTATGCGGCGACCAAGATCGGGGCCGACGCTCTCGGTGAGAGCTACCACCGCGCCTTTGGCCTACCGGTGGCGATCCTCCGCCCGTTCAACACGTTCGGCCCGCGGCAATCGGCCCGCGCGATCATCCCCACGATCATCAGCCAGGCGCTGACGCGGCCTGTGGTGAGGCTGGGCCGGATCGATCCCCGCCGCGATCTGACGTATGTCAAGGATACGGTGCAGGGCTTCGTGGCGATCGCCTCGTGTGATGCCGCTCTCGGCCGGGCCGTCAACATCGGTCGCGGCGAGGACATCTCGATCGGTGAGCTCGTCGAGCGGGTTGGCCGCCTTCTGGGTCGGACGCTTCAGGTCGAGTCGGAGGCCGACCGGGTCCGACCCTCGGCAAGCGAGGTCGAGCGCCTGCTTGCCGGCACCGCCCTGGCCCAGTCGCTCTGGGGCTGGAAGCCCGCCTACACCCTGGACCAGGGCCTCGAGGAGACGATCGCCTGGATTCGCGAGCACATTGCACGGTTCCGGACGGCGGAATACACGACCTGAAGCCGCACGGCGGATCGCAAGGAGCACGGTGCTCTACACGGCAGCGGTTCAAGTCCCTCTGAACCGCCGAAATCGGTCATCCTCGATAAGCCACCCGACCTCCTGCAGATTTGCATCGGGTGCCATGCTCGCCGGTCGTGAGGGGTCAAGAGGGGGGCACGAGAATCGTCGGCACGAGAATTGGCGAAGCACGTAACTTCTCGTAAAGTCGTGTGATCAAACTTAGATTGTCAATGACACCGTCATTTCTGGCTTGAAACGATCTCTGGATATCGCTGTTCCCGCAGCCAGGTCAAAAGATCGACTTGCTGCGCGGTGGTGAGTACGTTTTGAAAACCGGGCATGCGGCGCAAGCCCTTGCTAACTTGATTGTGATAGGCGTCGGGATGAGCCAAGATCGCCTTGTTCACCAGACTCGGCCCCGGGTCCCCCCCAGGGCCTTGGCTCCGTGGCAGATGGCGCAGTTGGCGGCATAGAGGCGCTCGCCCCGGCCGGAATCGCCGCTGGGGATCGTTCGGGCCACTCCGGGATCCGAGCGTTCCAACGATTTGATGGCCCTTAGCGTGCTTCGCCCGGGAGGAGGAAGTGGGTCCTGATCGGAGAAATGACGTGCTAGATAAGCGAACAGGGGCGGCTGGGCTTCGGCGGGCAGGGGAGCACCCCAGGAGACCATCTTCTCGATTTCAGCTTTCCACTGAGCAGGGGTCAATCGCTGCTGTGTAATCATGCTATCATCATGACAAATCGAGCAGTTTTCCTGGAGGGATCGCCGCGCGACGGCTTCGAGGTAAGCGGCCTCGTCGTCATCGTCCGAGGAACCAGAAGGTTGCTGGGAAGCTGGTCGGGCCCGGTCAGTCGCCGTCGGTTGCTGGAAAGAGCCTTCGGGCGGTGACGCTGTCGGCCTCCGGTTGAAGTGGCTGCGCAGGATCGACGCCGCGACGACCCCCATGAAGCCGATCATGATGATCCCGACTGTCCTGGACGCTTTCATCGGGCCCTCTCAGACAACCACGCATGAGACCTGGTCGTAGCCATTCCAGAGATAGCCGCTCTTGTTCCACGGAGTGATCTCAGGTTGAACCCGACCATGGGAATCGGTCGCCCGGACGCGGATCTGGTACCGTCCGGGGGCTGCCGGTTGCCAGTCGACACGGAATTGACGCCAGCTACCCTGGCGAGCCTCGCCGATCAGTTTGGCCGGCCGCCAAAGGGGCTCACGATCAGTGGTGAAATCGACGGCAGTGACATGGCCCTGACCAGTCCAGGCGATACCGCGGACCTCGTTACGGCCAAGCGGCACCATGCTCTCGGCGCGGCCAGGTGATCAACGATTTGACGTTCATCCAAGTGATCGGCAACAATTCGGCGGGTTTGGGCGTCACTCCGGGAGGCAGCGGGGTTTTCGGCAGGCGATAGGCCGTTTCCATATAGAATCCGGGTGCTTCGTCAACCGAGACGACGATCCTGCGCAGCCATTTCAGCCAATTGTCACCCGCCCAGCCTGGGACAACCAGACGCAAGGGTCCGCCATGCAGGACCGGCAGCGGTTCGCCGTTCATCCGCAGGGCGATCAGGGAATCCGGGGCAAGGGCTCGGTCGAGTGGAATACTCCGGAAGAACGCGGGGGTTTTGAGGGAGGGGGGTGTGTCCGCGCCAATCATCTGCACATGAGCCGCGCCCGGCTTGATGCCGGCCTGGTTGAGTATGTCAGCGAGACGGACCCCGGTCCATTCGGCGTGGCCGACCGCTCCCCGCTCCCAGCCGATACCAGGTATTCGCGGGCGGAACAGGGCCCGCCCATTGCCGGAGCATTGCAGCAGGGCCGGCAAGGTGGCCTGCGAATAGCGGTTCAATTCGGCGAGGCTCAGCCTTCTCGGTCGTTCCACCAAGCCATCAATTTCCAGCTCCCAAGGATGAAGGTCCACGGCTGGGGCCCCGAAATGGCTCCGGACAAAGAACTGATCGATCGGCGTCAGCCAGGAATCGAGCGCGGCGGTCGGACTTTCGAGGTTCAGGGGTCGCTCGGTCCGGACGATGAGACGGGTGTCGTCCGGAGAATGATCAAACCCGGCGAAGCTCTGACTGTTGGCGATCAGAGCCATCCCGCCGCCGATTTCCCCCAGGCTGGCACAGGCGAGACGAGTAAATCTGCGGCGATTCAGCTCCCACTCTCCGGCCCGTGCGAATTCTCCCGCTCTCTCGGAAGTGTCGCGATCAGACTGTCTCGCCGCCTGACCTGCCATTTCTGAATCTCCTCCAGCAGTCTCGAACCTGGCCTTACAACCTCGTGTCCCAGTATCCGGCATCAATTGTTGTCTGTCCAGAAGTGGGAGTATCCCGCTGCTTTCTGAGACTCTTCCTGAAAATCTTAGAAGAATCGGCCAGGCACCTTATTTGGGAGCTTGTGGCAAGGCTGGAGCTTTGCGAGACTGCCACAGATCGATCAGATTCCCCTGGTTTTGTGCCTGGCCACTTCCCTTTTGGCCACTTCCCTTTTCCCGCCTCCCGCCATTATTCGCGCTCGGAACGATCGCGGTGCGTCCGGTCGGGGAGGAGCGCGCACCGACGCGGTTACCGCTGCGTCAGCACACGGCGCTCGGCCCGGGATTGCGACGGTGAATGCGGGCCGGGTAGGCTGTGATGTGAGATGTCGCTCCTCGCCTGGAAGGCAGCACGATGGGGAACCTTGATGACCATCGACTGGACGCCGCTCGCTGATCTGCTGGAGACCCACGACCGGTTTCTCGTGACGACTCACGTCCGGCCCGACGGGGATGCCCTGGGTTCGGAAATCGGCATGACCGGGCTGCTCAGGCAGAAGGGGAAGGACGTTCGGGTGGTCAATGTCAGTCCCACGCCGCCGCGCTATGACTTTCTCGATCCCCATCGCAGGCTGTTCGAGCATTTCGGCAAGACGGTACACCCGGAGGACCTCGGGGATCGTGAGGTTGCGTTGATTCTCGACCTCTCGGCGTGGAACCAACTCGGGGACATGGCCGATTACATCAGGCATTTCCCTGGGCCGCGGCTGGTGATCGATCACCATGTCAGCCAGGATGACCTGGGGGCGGTGTTCCTCAAGGACACCTCCGCCGAGGCGACCGGGATTCTTGTGAAGTCGGCCCTGGCCGCCCTGGGAGGGAGCCTGACGCGGGAGGTTGCCACGGGGCTCTTGACCGCGATCGCCATGGATACCGGCTGGTTTCGCCACACGAACACTCGCCCCCGAACACTTCGCGCCGCGGCGGAGCTGATCGAGTCCGGGGCCGAGATCGCTGCGATCTACCGCGACCTCTTCGAGCGCAACACCCTGGGACGGCTCCGCCTGATGGGAGAGACGCTTTCCGGACTGAAGACCGAGCTGGATGGCCGGATCGCCTATGCCACGATCTCGCGGACCGACCTGGAACGCACCGGCGCCATTCCCCAGGATTCCGAAGACCTGGTGGATTTCACGGTCAGTCTGCGGGGCGTCGAGGTGGGCATGCTGTTCATCGAGCAAGCTCGGGGGGGGTGCAAGGTGTCGTTCCGCTCGCGGAACGGGCTCGACTGCTCGCAGCTCGCGGCGACGCTGGGAGGAGGCGGGCACCGGGCCGCGGCGGGGGCCACCCTGGCGGGGGGAATGGCCGAGATTGTGGCCCGCGTGCTGGCCGTGGTGCGCCAGGCTCTTGATCCCGCCGCGGTTTCCGCGCAACGATAATGGGGGCTCATCCCAGCGCGACGAGACGGCGTCGGCGGGGCCAGCAATGGTTCTGGTGTCCCGTCACCTTTCGATTCAGGGCTGGTTTGGGTGGCTGGAGCGGAGTCTTCAACGCCCCGGCTCTTCCGCTGTCTCGAAGACCGGGGCATTCTGCCCCAGCCACCCGGACGCCTCCAACAGTCAATCGAAGGTTGACGTCACACTAGCCTGGACCCGCGGGGCGACTCTTAAAAAACGACGAGTTTTTCGAAACCAACCTGCCTTGTCCGCTCTCCATACCTTGTGACCGGAGGCACTTGCCGCGAGCGACGAGCCCTCCGCTTCGATGCCTGAGTCGTGATCGAGACGACCGGGTTCGCCCGAAGGCCAGGTGATCCGCGCTGAGATCGTTCCCAGGTGGATCCTCTCCGCGAGCGAGCCCTCCCCGAGGGAGTGCACGGAATGACCCGCCGCGACTTTTATCGCTACGGCAGCCTCGTTCTGACCGGCCTGGTGAAGCTGGCGATCGCCGTCCCCGCCGTCGCCTTCCTGGTCTCACCCCTGCGCAAGAAGGACGCCGGAGCCGGCGAAGACACGTTCGAGACGCTGACCAGCCTCGGCCAGCTCACGGTGGGGGTTCCGCGGTCGTTCGCCATCATCAGGGATCGGACCGACGCCTGGGTCAAGTATCCCAGCGAGCCGGCCGGCTCGGTCTGGCTGATCCGCCAGCCCGCCGGCACCAAGCCCGAGGTGATCGCCTACACCTCGGAGTGCCCGCACCTGGGGTGTGCCATCAACCTGGCCGAGGGCGGCAAGAGCTTCCTTTGCCCCTGTCACACCAGTGCGTTCGACCTCGAGGGCCGGCCGCAAAACCAGGTGCCTCCGCGGCCGATGGACCGGCTCGACGTCGAGCTGACGGCCGACCCCGACCCCAAGGTTCGTGTCAAGTTCCAACGGTTCCGCACCCTGGCCGAGGAAAGGATCCCCCTTGCTTAAGCCACTTGCCGACTGGATGGACGACCGGACTGGCTACCGAGCCCTGGCCCGCACGTTCTCCGACGAGATCATCCCCGGCGGCGCCCGCTGGCGCTATGTCTTCGGCTCGACGCTCGCCTCGGTGTTCCTGATCCAGGCCGCGACCGGCCTCCTGATGATGACGGCCTACAGCCCGTCGTCGGCCAGCGCCTGGGGCAGTGTCTATTACATCAGCAACGTCATGTGGATGGGATGGTTCATCAGGGGACTGCACCACTTCGGGGCGTCGACCGTGATGGTGCTCTTGCTCCTCCATCTGGTGCAGACGCTGGTTGCGGGAGCCTACCGCAAGCCGCGCGAGTTCAACTGGTGGCTCGGCCTGGCCCTGCTGGTGCTGACGATCGGTTTCGGCCACACGGGCTACCAGCTTCCCTGGGACCAGAAGGGCTACTGGGCCACCAAGGTGGTCACCAACATCATGGGGGGCGCCCCGGTCATCGGGCCCTACCTCAAGACGGTGGTGGTCGGAGGCACGGAATACGGCAACCAGACCCTCACCCGGTTCTATGGACTGCACGTGGGGATCCTGCCGGTGCTGATGTTGCTTTGCTTCTGGGCCCACCTTTCGCTTGCACGCCGCCACGGTCTGACATCCCCGGCCCGTGCCGACCGGTCGGCTGACGAGACGTACTGGCCGGCCCAGACCTTCAAGAACTCGGCCTTCCTCGCGGCCGTCTTTGCAACGATGGTGATCCTCGTGGTGATCAACGGCGGGGCGCCCCTCGACGCTCCGGCCGATCCCTCGAGTGCCGATTATCCGGCACGCCCCGAATGGTACTTCCTCTGTCTTTTCCAGATGCTCAAACACTTCCCGGGCCGCCTCGAATGGGTCGGCTCGATCGTCATCCCCTCGACCATCCTCCTGGTGCTCTTCCTCTTGCCGCTCCTGGACCGGATCCTGCCCTCGAAGTTCCTCCATTTTCTTGCGTGCACGTTCCTCTTCGCCCTGGTGGGAGGCGCCGGCTACCTGACCGTCGAGGCGATCCAGGCCGATGCACACGACAAGCAGTTCAAGCTCGCCAGACAGAAGGCCGACGAGGCCGAGAGGCGGGCGCTCTTCCTCGCCTCCAGCCCCGATGCCGGCATCCCTCCCGAGGGGGCCGGGTTCCTGATGCGCCGCGACCCCCTGACCCACGGGCGGGCGGTACTGGAGAAGAAGTGCCTGAGTTGCCATGCCTTGGGCAACGGGGACTCGAGGAGCAGCCAGCAGACCGCCTCCGATCTCAAGGACTTCGGCTCTCGAGCCTGGATTCGCGGACTGCTCGAGAATCCCAGGTCCCCGGCCTACTACGGCAAGCTTCCGCGTCTCGGCGGAATGGTCGAGTGGAAGAAGAGCTCGGAGCTCAAGAGCGACGAGCTCGACAAGGTCGCTGACTTCGTGGCCTCGTTCGCCAGCATCCCGGCCACGATGAGCCCGGCAGAGTGGAAGAAGAGCCTGGGTTCGGGCGAGCATCCGGGACAGGAGGCCTTCGAGACCGAATGCGGCCAGTGCCACAAGATCGAGGGCTTCACCGACGGCGGCCAGCGCAAGGCCCCGAACATCTTTGCCTGGGGCTCGCCCCAGTGGATCACCCGGATGATCCGCGAGCCGTCCGCGGCCGATCTCTACGGCTACTTCAAGGAAAAGGACCTCATGCCGCCGTTCGGCACCGACCAGCTGACGGCCCACGACGTCGAGATGGTGATTCGCTACCTGAGGAAGGACTACCCCATGCCCGGGACGACCGCGAAGTCGATCCTGGCAACGACCCCGGACCAGCCACGAACCGAGGTCGCCTCGCATCGCCCATGAGGTGGAATCGCACATCCCTGCCGACCAGGTGCGCCTCTCGCGCGGTTTACCGACCGATCGCAGACATTCGGACGACATAGTAGAAGGGAGCTCCGTCGCCCGACCCCGCTCGGGAACGGGATCAGCGGGCGGAGCCGCCTCCTAAAAGACGCCCGCTTGTAGGCAATGCGACCGATAACCGCGCCTCGGGCATGGTGTCCACCTCCTGCCTGGAGAGTGTTCACCTCGATTCCCAGCGCGAGGTCCAAACCGCGTTGCTCCTCCGGATGCTGCTCCTCTGAACATCGTTTTCGATGCGAAGGCCAATCCCGATCCGAGAACTCGACTTCCCGAATCTGAGAGCAATCGAAAAATCCGGAAAAACCCGTCACCGATGCGGGATTTTTCTTGAAGTTTGCGAAGCGCTCTGGCTAGACTTTCGTCGCCTTGATCGATCGACCCATGGATCCTGGCAAGCCGGGTCGATTTCGAGCCGGTTCACACCAGTTCTGCTTCCGAGGAAAAACAAGGAGTCATGACGGTCGCGGTCCCCTCGCCTGAGGGAAACCGCAACAACGAGTCCCTGCTGTTCATTCGTCTGTCCCGGCTCGAGTCCAGCACAGGCGGACGGGAACAAGGAAGACTCTCCTGTGAGCGTGTCTCGCGTCCCGCGAGCGATCATCGCGATGGTTATCGCGGGGCGAGTTCGGGACGGTCAACGAACGGATTTCGCTGAGACCTATTCACGGAAAGGACGCCGACCATGAACCACCGTCCGCTCATCGGTATCAACGCCGACTTTCGCATCTCCTCCAAGGACCGGAGCAGCTTCAGCCTGATGCCCAGCGGGTACTACGATTGCCTGCTCACGGCAAACGCCCTGCCTGTGATGATTCCGCCGCTCATCCGCGAGAGCGAGCTCATCCCCATCCTCGAGCACCTCGACGGCGTGGTGCTGACCGGTGGCGACGACCTCGACCCGAGGAAAATGGGGCTCTCGCCCCATCCGTCGGTGAGCATGATCCCCGAGCGAAGGGAACTCTCCGATCGCCTCCTCTGCAAGCTCGTGCAGCAGCGGAAGATCCCCACGCTGGGAATCGGCCTGGGCATGCAGGAGCTCAACGTGGTCGCCGGGGGCGGTCTGTTCATTCACCTCCCCGAAGACATGCCGAAGTGCATCCCTCACCGCGACCCGCATGGCGGCGCCCATCGCCACACGGTCGTCATGCAGCCCAAGACCCGGCTCGAGGAGATCTATGGCCCGGGAGAGATCCGGGTCAACAGCTATCACCACCAGGGGATCCGCAAGCTCGCCCCTGTTTTCCGGGTTGCCGCGCTGGCACCCGATGGCCTGATCGAGGCCTTCGAAGGCAAGGACCCGAGCTGGTGGGTTGTCGGCGTTCAGTGGCACCCCGAGAACGAGGGCCATATCTCCCTCGACATGCAGCTCATCGAGGCCTTCATCGAGGCGTCCTGCGCGGGCAAGAGCACCCCTGCGCTGGCCAAGGTGGGCTGAGCCGGCTCTCCCGGCTTCAAGCTCTCGGGACCGGTCGAGGCCTTCGCTGGAAGGCTTCGGCTGGTCATCTTCTTTCAACAAAGCTCGCTTGGATCGAAGCGCCACCTTGGACTATGATCGAGCTTGCCCGGCGAGTGTCCCGGGCCTTCGATCGAGGCTGAGGTCGCACCGATGGAACAGCGCAGACAATGAACCGGCGGGCATCCCGTTGCCCGGGATCCTTCGCAGTGTTCGATTGTGGTCGGCGATCGCAATCGTGCTGCTGGGGGGCTGGCTGATCCGGGCCCGCTCCGCTCCTCTGCCGGAGACCGCCAGTCAGCCCGCTCAGGTCGGAGGGGAAACAAGATTGGCGGGCGATGTCCACGCCCTGGCCCGTCTCGAGCCCGCCTCGGGTTTGATCCTCGTCGGCGCCCGGCCCGGTGCTCGGATCGAGCGAATCGTGGTCGGCCAGGGAGACAAGGTTGGTTCGGGACAGTTGCTGGCAGTCCTCGAGGGGCATGACCAGGCAACCGCCCAGGTGGCCCTGGCCGAGGCTCAGAAAGCGCGGGCGATTCACCAGAGGGAGCTGCAAAAGCAGAAGCTCGCCCTCGAGCGCGAGCAGTTCGACAAGCTGCAGAAGGCCAGGCTCGAATCGGCGGGGCGGGTGCTTTCCTCCAAGGCCCTGTTCGACGAGATCGCGACCCGATACAAGGAGATCCTGCCCACGGTCCAGGGCAGAGAACGCTTCGACCTGGAGCTGAAGTACCTCGGGGCCGAGAACCAGAATCTCAAGGACACGCTCGAGGTCCGATCGGTCCAGATTGCCCAGGAACTGGCACCCCGCCAGCGCAAGCTGGAGGACGAGGAACTGGGCGACAAGAGCCCTGATCTGGATGTGCTCGACCGCCAGATCGAGCTGGCCCGCGCGGGTGTGGCCCAGACGGAGGTCCGCGCCCCCGGCGCGGGGCAGGTGCTCGAAGTTCTGGCCCACGCCGGCGAGGTCGGCAGCGGCCCCCTGATGACCATGGGCGACCTCTCGGCCATGGCCGCGATCGCCGAGGTCTACCAGTCCGATGTCACCCGGCTGACCGTCGGCGATGCGGCCTCGGTGCGGGTGCTCGAGCAATCGGTGGCAGGGAAGGTCACCCGGATCGGCACGATGGTTGCTCGCAACCAGCTGGCCAACCTCGACCCCAGAGCCCTTCAGGATCGTCGCGTGGTCAAGGTCACCATCCATCTGGACGATCCGACCCTGGCTGCGAGGCTCGTCAACATGGAGGTGGAGGTTGTGATCACACCGGGCGGCGCAGCGGCGGCGACGGCGGCGAGAGCCGAGCGATGATCGGCGTGCTGCGAACTCCGCCCCTGGCCCTCCGCAACGTGGTCCATGGAGGAAGGCGGTCCGTGGCCGCGATCTCCGGGGTCGCTTTCTCGCTGACCATGGTCTTGCTCCAGCTTGGCTTCCTTGAAGCGGTGAAGATCACGGCGAGCAACAACTTCGACCAGGTGGACTTCGACGTCGTCTTGATCTCGCCCCGCTACGAGCAGTTCTACGCGCCGGGCGCGTTTCCCCTGGAGCGGCTGACCGAGGCACGATCGGTGCAGACGGTGGTCGCCGCGGCACCCATGTACGCGACCTTCAACCTGTGGCGATGCCCGCCCTTCCCCGTGAACCGGAGCGAGGACGCCCTGGCGGTCAGCGAGCCTTCGCCCGGCCCGATCACGCGGTGGTTGCTCGGCGGCCGGGTTCCCCGGCCGCTCCAGCGGCGCGAACTGTTCGTGATCGGCATCGACCTGGACAAGAACCCGTTCCTCGAGCCGATCCGGTCCCGGATCGAGGCGGCCTCGCAGGTGCTTCGCCTCCCCGGAAGGGTCCTGCTCAATGAGCTGTCTCATCCCGACTTCGGCTGGCAGCTTCGCGACCAGTTCAAGGACTGGGAGCTGGGCAACCATGCGGTCACGATCGTGGGCGGGTTCCCCATGCTCCGCGGCTTCGCCGCTGACTCCACGGTGATCTGTGACGACCGGAACTTCGTCAGCCTGTGCGGATTTCCCCGTGATCGCGTGAGCTTCGGCTTCCTCAAGGTCCAGGCGGGCTCGGTCGCCTCGACGGTTCAGGCCCTGAAGACCGTGCTCCCTTCCGATGTCGAGGTCTTTAGCCGTGCCACGATCCTGAGCCGCGAAATCGATCACTGGGTGAACCAGACCTCGACCGGCCAGCTCTTCGCGTTCGGCGTGCTGGTGGCGATGATCGTCGCGATGGTCGTGGTCTACCAGGTCCTCTCCAACGATGTGCGCGAGCACCTGCCCGAGTATGCAACGCTCAAGGCCATGGGCTACTCGCCGGCCCGGCTCTCCCGGGTGGTTGTGGAGCAGTCGCTCATTTACATGATGATTGCCTACGTTCTTGCCGTCCTCCTGGCGATCGTGGTTTACTGGGCAACCCAGGAGCTGGCCGGGATCCCCATGCGGCTGACCCCGGGCAACCTGCTGATCACGGCTGTTCTCGCCGTTGCCGTGGGTTTCCTGTCGGGCTTCCTGTCCCTGTCCAGGCTGCGGGCGGCCCAGCCCGCGGACCTGTTCTGAGGCGATGTGGAACCATGGACGACCAGTCTCCCGAGAACCAGACTCGCCTGAGGCTTCCCCGAGCGGTCATTCCGCTGGCCTGGCGAAACCTCACCGAGAACAAGCGCAGGCTCCTGGCCTCGGTGGCTGGCACAGCGTTCGCCGTGACCTTGATGTTCATGGAGAACGGATTCCGCCACGCCATGCTCGACAGCATGGTCAACGTGATCGAACGCCTGAACGGCCAGATCGTGATCTTGAACCGGACCCTCTACACGCTGGCCATCCCCTATCAGTTCCCCTATCGCCGGCTGATCCAGGCCCGGGAGGTCCCGGACGTCATCGGGGCCAGCCCGATCTACGTGGTGACGCGGTTCGGCTACTGGCGCGATCTGAGGGACGGCTCGCTGGACAGGATCTGCGTGATCGGCGTCCCGCTCGATGAGCGACGTGCTGGACCTGAGCGAAGTGAAGGAGCACCGCGAGCAACTGCGGCAGCCGGACACGGCTCTGGCCGATGGGCTATCGCGGCCGTCCAGCTTCGGCCATTTCGTCGCGGGACAGGTATCCGAGCTCTCCGGCCGCACGATCCGCATCGTCGGCACGTTCAAGCTCGGGATCAACTCCCAGTCCAACGGCAACCTGATCATGAGCGACCGCAACCTGCTAAGGTACTTCCCCGAGCTCGCCGGCCCGACGGTGGGAGAGAATGCGGTGACGGTGGGCGTGCTCCGCGTCCGCCCCGGCGCCGACCTTCCCCGGCTCCGCGCTGCCCTGCAGTCGGCCCTGCCGGCCGACGTGCGGGTGCTCACCAGGGACGAGTTCATCGCCAAGGAGCGGGACTTCTGGGACCACGTGGCGCCGATCGGCACCGTCTTCTCGATCGGAGTGGTGATGGGGTTCATCGTCGGCAGCGTGATCTGCTACCAGGTGCTCTTCTCGGACATCAGCGATCGGCTCGGCGAGTTCGCCACGCTGAAGGCCATGGGTTATTCCAACATGCGGCTGCTCCGGGTGGTCGTGATGCAGGCGGTCTATCTCGCCCTGCTGGGCTACCTGGGCGGGCTGGTCGTGAGCCTGCTCCTGTTTCGCTGGGTCCATCAGGCAACCGGCTTGCCCATGGACCTTTCGCGGAACGATCCGCTGCTCATTCTTGCTCTTTCGGTTGTCATGTGCGTCCTGGCGGGGGCCTACGCCGCACGCAAGCTCCTGTCGGTCGATCCCGCACAGCTTTTCTCTTGAGATGTCGTCCACCAAGGAATTGCGATGAGCGACACCGGCACGTTTTCGACGTTGACCTCCGTGGCCGTGCAGCAGCCCGCCCGGGCGGACGTGGTGATTCGCGCCATGCACGTGAACTACGCGTACGGTGCGGGGGAAACCAGGACCCAGGTCCTCTTCGGCAACGATCTGGAGATCAGTCGCGGCGAGGTCGTGATCATGACGGGGCCCTCCGGCTCCGGCAAGTCGACCTTGCTCACGCTCATCGGGGCGCTTCGGCGGATGCAGGAAGGGAGCCTTGACGTGCTCGACCAGAACCTCTCGCTGGCCAGCGAAAACGCCCGGGTGGAGCTGCGCAAGAACATCGGCTTCATCTTCCAGCAGCACAACCTGTTCAGCTCGCTCACGGCGATCGAGAACGTCCGGATGGCCACGGCCCTTCGCCCCGGCTCGGTTCAGGAGATGAACGAGCGTTGCGTCGAGATTCTCGGCAAGCTCGGACTGGGAGACCGGATCAATCATCTTCCGGCGGCCCTCTCCGGGGGCCAGAAACAGCGGGTAGCCATCGCTCGCGCGCTGGTCAATCACCCGGCGCTGGTCCTCGCCGACGAGCCGACCGCCTCGCTCGACGCCGAATCCGGCCAGACCGTCCTGGAATTGCTCCGGGGCATGGCGGACGGTCCCGAACGGACGACCGTCCTCCTGGTCACCCACGATCAGCGAGTGATCGATCACGCCGATCGAATCGTCAACATGGTCGGTGGCCGTATCGTCACCAACTCGCTCACCCGCATCGCCGTACGGATCGCCCGGGCTCTCGCGCAGCTCGAGGCCCTCAAGGGTCTGAGCGAGGCCACTATCTCCCGGCTTGCCGGATACATGACCGTCGAATCACGCCGGGCGGGAGAGACCATCGTCCGCCAGGGGGAGGAAGGCGATCGATTCTACGTCGTCGGCTCCGGCATCGCCGACGCCACCCTCGACGGCCAGTTCGACGAGGAGCTCTGCTTCGGCGAGGGCTTCGGCATGATCTCCTCGTACTTCAAGAGACCCAACCGCCGCACCGTCACGGCGCGGACGGACATGGAACTTTACGTGCTCTCGAAGGACGACTTCCTGAAGGCCCTGGCCGCCGATACGAGCTTCGAGAACCGGATCCGCAATGCCCTGATGGCCAATCCTCCCAAGCTCGAAGCGGTGGCCGCGGGATCGTGATCACGTATTCACAAGCCGAGATTCCCCGCGCACCATCTGCCGGGTCATGATGGCAAAGTGCGTGTGCAGGATGCACTTCCAGGCGAACTGGAAGAGGTAGCGTGGGGGCCGACCCGCAAGCAAGAGCTTGCGGAGGTGCCGCGCGTAGGTGCGGCGGAACGGGCGGGTTCGCGGATCGCTCCAGATTCGCGCCAGCATCCCGACCGCGGCAAGGATGGTGAGAACCTGGATCTTCAGGTAGCTGAAGGGGCGGTGACGGCGGAGCCAGTTGATCCTGGGCGTGGCCAGGGGGATTCGGCCCTCGACGAAGAGCGCATCGAACCGGTCAAAGTAATTCTCCGCCTGGTACAGCCGGTCCATCATGGTCAGCCAGCCGTCGCGGAGTGTCTCCCGGGTCATCAGGAGCGGGATGATGTTCGTTGCGATCTCCGGGTCGTCGACCGCCGCGTTGTCCAGCCGGCCCTCGGCCTCGAGCCGATCATAGAGCGGAGTCTTGGGGATGGCGGAGAGCATGCCGGTCATCGCCGCCACGATCCGCGCCTCCTTGAGAAACGCGAACTGCCGCTCGAAGACCGTTTCGTCGTCGCTGTCGAAGCCCACGATCATCCCCGCATAAACTTCCAGGCCATGGCTCTGCACCCGGTGAACCCGCTCGACCAGGCTGCCTCGAACGTTCTGGAATTTCTTGGTCTCACGGAGGGCCGCCTCGTCGGGGCTCTCGATGCCGATGAACACGGCCACCAGGCCCGCCTCGGTCATGAGCCGCATCAGCTCATCGTCCTCGGCCAGATCAAGAGAGGCTTCGGTGAAGAAGGTGACCGGATAGCCATGTTCCTGCTGCCAGGCAATGATCGCGCGGAGGATCTCCTTGGCGGCTTTCTTGTTGCCGATGAAGTTGTCGTCGACCAGGAAGATGACCCGTGCTCCCAGGCGATGCTGGGTGTCGATCTCCTCGACCACCTGCGCTGGCCTCTTGATTCTCGGCCGCCGTCCGAAGATGACAATGATGTCGCAGAACTCGCACTGGTATGGACAGCCGCGCGACGTCTGAACGCAGCCCATGGCATAGTCGCGAAAGGGCACGAGATCGTAACGCGGCACTGGCACCTTGGACATGTCGGTCTTCTCGGCCTGCTCGTACCGCTCGGCATGCTCGCCTCGCGCCCATTCCTCGAGAAATCGCGGCCAGGTCTCCTCCGCCTCTCCCACGAAGATCACGTCCACGAGCCCGTCAAACCAGTTCTCGGCGACGCTGATCCAGGGACCACCCACGACGGTGAACACGCCCCGATCGGCCAGCTCCAGCAGGATCTCGCGCATCCGATCGCGCTGGACCGTCATGCCGGTCAGTCCCACAATGTCGAACGACTCGAGCGCATCGAAGTCGATCTCCTCGATGTTCTCATCGATGATCACAACCTCGTGCTCCGCGGGAGTGAGCCCCGCCAGCACGGGAAGCGCCAGAACTGGCATGTTCGCCCGCTTGCCAAGAAGCGGGAGTCCGTGATTGAGCCCCCAGAATGAAACCGGGAAGCGAGGGTTGATGAGGCAGATCCGTGCCATGGGCGGGTCTTGTCTAGGAAGGGAGGGGAGATTTCCAAAACCCGGGCCATCCGGGCCTTAGGGAGGCGGACATAGCAGGAATATCGTGAATATGCTGCGAATTGGAAGAGCAAAAGACGGAGGAAAAACGAAAAAGATCAGATTTCCTATTGAGATTGTATGAATACCTCGGTGGAGGCATGGCCGTTCGGTGGCACGGTGTGGGGACATGGGGATCCGGGCTGTGCGGTCCCTGGGACGCCGGCTTTCGATGGTTCAAGTGCGTGCGATACGACGGTCTAGCCTTTGCGGCCGTACTTGCGATGAGCCTGCGGCAAGGTAACCTGAGACGACCGTGCAGCGTCTCGGGTTGACCGGCCTCAGAAGAACATGGCATAGCGAAACCAGAACGTGTTGAACGACGCAGATGGGATTGCCGCCTGTTGAACGGGATCGGGTTGTTGAAGCCGGTCCACACCCAGTCGAAGCTGAGGCGAGTGTTCTTGACCGGCCACCAGTTCACGCCGACCATGAGCTGATCGGGCCCGGTTGGTGTAGCGGCTGGGATCGATGAAGCCGCGATTGAAGTCGCCCCGGCCGACATTGAACTGGGACCACTGAGCCGCAACCTGCCAGGCCCGGGCCCCCACTGGCCTCGCGAGGGGAGGAACGGCCGGATCGGCTCGACGCTGGAGAAGCCCTGGAATGCCGTTGCCGCCGTAGTCGCGCTCGCCGGTCAGGAAGTACGACGCCATGAGCATGAAGGCCCGCTGGGTCGAACGGCCGGTGGTCGTCCCATCCGTCAGCTCTCGGCGAGTGCAACATGTACTCGCCCAGGAAACTGAGCCGACCGTACCCGTACAGGTGAGGGGTGACCCGGATCCGTTCACCCATGGCCCGTACGCCAGGATTGTAGACGAAGAACGGGATGCCGGACGACGTGATGAAACTGACGTTGGTGCTGGCCTCGCCCGATGAGGGGCCGGACAACGAACCTTCCGCGCGGCGGTCGGCTTCCGACGTTTACCACGTCCGGTCGGCCGCGCTATAATGATAGCGTCCGGGCTGTCTGTCAGCCGGACGGTCCCCCACCGACTTCGGCTACGCGGGCGGGGGCGCAAGCAAGCAAGCCCCTTACCCGATTGCGGAGGGAGCCATGTCCGCGGCGGAAGAATACGACTTGGTCGTCCTGGGCAGTGGAGCGCCCGGCAAACTCCTGGCCTGGACGCTGGCCTCGCAGGGGAAGCGCTTGGCGGTCATCGAGCGGCGGTATGTCGGGGGGTCCTGCCCCAACATCGCGTGCCTGCCGAGCAAGAACGTGATCCACGGCGCAAGGTCGCCAGCTATTTCCGCAGGGGCGCCGAGTTCGGGATCGCCACCGGCGACTGGAAGGTCGAGATGCCCGCCGTCCGCGACCGCAAGCGGAAGATGGTGGACGGGCTGGTCGCGATCCATCTCGAGAAGTACCGGGAGAGCGGCGCGGAGCTCGTCATGGGCAACGGACGCTTCGTCGCGCCGAAGACCGTCGAGGTCGCGCTCAACGCGGGCGGGACCCGGACGCTCCGCGGCAAGACCGTCGTGATCAACACCGGGTCGCGTGCCCGGATCGATGACACCCCCGGCCTCTCGGAGTCGCGCCCGCTGACTCACGTCGAGGCCCTGGAGCTGGACCACCTCCCGGAACACCTGATCGTCCTGGGCGGCGGCTACGTGGGCCTCGAGCTGGCGCAGGCGTTCCGCCGTTTCGGTAGCCGCGTGACCGTCGTCGAACGGAACGGCTCGCTGATCCACCGCGAAGACCCGGACGTGACCGAGGCGATCGAGCAACTCTTCCGGGACGAGGGGATCGAGATCCTGACCGGGACACGCCGTCCTTCGCGTCGAGGGGAGATCCGGACAGTCCGTTCGCCTGCATGCGGCGCGCGGCGCGATCGAGGGGACGCACCTCCTCGTCGCCGGCGGGCGCACCCCGAACACCGACGGCATCGGCCTCGAGAAGGCCGGGGTCGAGACGGACAAGCGAGGGCATGTCAAGGTCAACGAGCGGCTGCAGACCACGGCGAAGGACGTCTGGGCGGTGGGCGACTGCGCCGGCAGCCCGTACTTCACGCACATCGGCGTCGACGACTTCCGCGTGGTGCTGGACAACCTCTCCGGCGGGGATCGCGTGACGACCGGGCGGCAGGTGCCGTTCTGCCTGTTCACCGACCCGGAGCTGGCACGGGTCGGGCTGAGCGAACGGGAGGCCCGCGAGCGCGGCGTAGGATACCGCCTGGTCAAGATCCCTTTGGAAGCCGTGCTGCGGGCCCGGACACTTTCCGAGACGCGGGGATTCCTGAAGGCGCTCATCGAGAAAGGGGGCGACCGCATTCTCGGCTTCACCGCATTCGGGGTCGAGGCCGGGGAAGTCATGGCCGTCGCCCAGGTCGCGATGGCGGCCGGCCTGCCGTACACGGCGCTGCGGGACACCGTCCTGACACACCCGACGATGGCCGAGGGGCTCGGCGATCTGTTCTCGTCCGTGCCGCGGGGAGAGTTGGGGACGTCTATGAAATCGCTGGAACGAGATGAGCGTCGCATGGCTCGTCTGTCGGCGGACGGCCTCGTCCCTCGCACCTGGGCGATGGAGGGTCCAGTGACGTGCAGTCCTTACCCCGGTTTTCCTGTTCCCAGCCCTGAGACCGCTGGCGCATATCGCCTACTCGACCTCGATCGCAAGAACGCCGAGGCGATCGCCTACCGCTACGACCTCGACCGCCAGACCATCCAGCGCTTCATCGGCGAGGTGGCCTGGGACCACGACCCCCTCATCGACGAGCTGACCCGTCAGGTCGCCCACGCCATCGGCTGCTGCGACGCCGTGCTCGTGTTCGACCCCTCGGCCTTCCCCAAGAAGGGAACCGCCTCGGTCGGCGTGCAGCGGCAGTGGTGCGGCCGGCTCGGCAAGGTCGAGAACTGCCAGATCGGCGTCTTCCTGGGCTACGTCAGCGATGCCGAGCATGCCCTGGTCGACTTCCGGCTCTACCTGCCCCGGGAGTGGGCCAAGGACAGGACGTGCCGCAAGAAATGTCGGGTCCCGAGGAGGTCCGCTACCGCACGCGGCATGAGCTCTCCCTGGAGATGCTGCGGCGGCGTGGCCCGTGCTGCCGCACAGCTGGGTTGCCGGTGACGACGAGATGGGCCGGCCGGCGGGTTCGGCAAGCATCTACGGCTACAACGCCGCGCTGGCGGCGATTGGGCTCTACCTCTGGCGGCCGTCGCTGGTGGTCCCGATCCTCGGGGCGTTTCTTTCGACCCCCCTGACCGAGCTCTTCCCCAGGATTCACGATTTCTTCCCGGGCTTCAATCCCGCGGCCCTGACGGCTCCGTTCGTCTTCGCCTGCTGGATCGTGCTCGCCATCGGCGCGCTCGAGAAGTACTTCTGCACCGAATCGGCCTGAGACGAAGGCCGTCCGTTCAAGGAGACCACACCATGCATCTGACCCCGCAGGAACGAGACAAGCTGCTGATCTTCGTGGCCGCGGAGGTGGCCAAGGCGCGGAAGGCCAGGGGACTGAAGCTGAACCACCCCGAGGCCGTGGCGCTGGTGTCCTCGGCAATGCAGGAGATGGCCCGCGACGGCAAGAGCGTGGCCGAGATCATGACCGAAGGGGCCAAGGTCCTGACCCGGGCCGACGTCATGGAGGGGGTGGCCGATATGATCACCGAGATCCAGATCGAGGGCACCTTCCCCGACGGCACCAAGCTCGTCACCGTCCACAACCCGATCGCCTGAGTTCCGCCCGCCATCCCTTCTGGAGCCATTCTCATGAAACCTGGAGAGTTCTTTCACGACGGGCCGGACATCGAGGTGAATCCTGGCCGCTCGACGGTGTCGCTGAAGGTCACCAATACCGGAGACCGGCCCGTCCAGGTCGGCTCGCACTATCACTTCTTCGAGGCCAACCGGGCCCTCGTCTTCGATCGTGCCCAGTCCTACGGCATGCACCTCGACCTTCTCTCGGGCACGGCCATCCGGTTCGAGCCGGGCGACGTCAAGGAGGTCCGGCTGGTCGCCTTCGAGGGCGAGCGGAAGGTCTACGGGCTCAACGGCCTGGTCATGGGCCAGCTCGACGACCCCACCGTCCGCAAGGCGGCCTTCCAGCGACTCAAGGACGGCAACTTCGGCAACCAGCCAGCCTGATGCCCCGAGACCAACACACGACCAAGGAGCAGACACCATGGGCTTCAAGATCTCCCGAGCGGCCTACGCTTCCCACTACGGGCCGACCGTCGGCGACCGCGTCCGGCTGGCTGACACCGAGCTCTTGATCGAGATCGAGAAGGACTACACCCACCCCGGCGACGAGGTTGTCTTCGGCGGCGGCAAGGTGATCCGCGACGGCATGGGACAATGCCCTTATCACGAGCACATGAGCACCCCCCATCTCGACCTCGTGATCACCAACGTGGTCGTCGTGGACTACCTGGGGATCGTCAAGGGGGATATCGGAATCCGCGACGGCAAGATCGTCGCCATCGGCAGCGCGGGCAACCCGCTGATCCAGTCGGGCATCGATCCGCGCCTGGTCATCGGCCCCGGGACCGAGGTCATCTCGGGCGAAGGGATGATCTGCACGCCGGGCGGCCTCGACACCCACGTCCACATGATCTGTCCCCAGCAGGTGGAGGTTGCGGTCGCCGCCGGGATCACCACGATGATCGGCGGGGGCACGGGCTCGGCCACCGGTACCTGGGCGACGACCTGCACACCAGGCCCCTGGAACATCATGCGGATGCTCCAGGCCGCCGAGGGGCTGCCGGTGAACTGGGGCATCCTTGGCAAGGGTAACAGCAGCCTGCCCCAGCTCCTGGAAGATCAGGTACGGGCCGGCGCCTGCGGGCTCAAGCTCCACGAGGATTGGGGCACCACACCTGCGGCCATCGACGATTGCCTCTCGGTCGCCGATGAGATGGACATCCAGGTCGCGATCCACACCGACTCGCTCAATGAGGCCGGCTACGTCGACGACACGATCCGGGCCATCAAGGGCCGGGCCATCCACACCTACCATACCGAGGGGGCCGGCGGGGGCCATGCGCCGGACATTATCAAGATCGCCGGCGAGGCCAACGTGCTCCCTTCCAGCACCAACCCCACCCGCCCTTTCACGGTCAACACCATCGACGAGCACCTCGACATGCTGATGGTCTGCCATCACCTGTCGCGGAAGATCCCGGAAGACGTGGCCTTCGCCGAGAGCCGGATCAGGCCCGAGACCATCGGCGCCGAGGACGTGTTCCACGACCGGGGCATCCTCAGCATGTACAGCTCCGACTCCCAGGCCATGGGTCGTATCGGTGAGGTGATCATTCGCTGCTGGCAGACAGCCCACAAGATGAAGGTGCAGTTCGGCCCGGGCGAGGGAGACACGGTGCGGAACGACAACAACCGCGTCAAGCGGTACGTGGCCAAGTACACGATCAACCCGGCGATCACGCACGGCATCGGCCACCTGGTCGGCTCGATCGAGCCCGGCAAGATCGCCGACCTGGTCCTGTACAAGCCTGCCTTCTTCGGGATCAAGCCCGAGCTGATCCTCAAGGGCGGCCTGCTGATTTACGCTCAGATGGGCGACCCGAACGCCAGCATTCCCACGCCTCAGCCGGTCTATCCCCGGCCCCAGTTCGGCGCCTTTGGCAGGGCCCTGTCGAAGACATGCATGACCTTCGTTTCCCAGGCGTCTCTCGAGGCCGGGATCGTCGAGAAGTACGGTCTCCAGCGCGACGTCGTCGCCGTCAAGAACACGCGCAAGATCGGCAAGGCCGACATGAAGCGGAATGATGCCACCCCGGAGATCAAGGTGGATCCCGAGACCTACCAGGTCTGGGTCGACGGGCAAAAGGTTGGCTCCGAGCCGGCCAAGGTTCTGCCCATGGCCCAACGGTACTTCCTGTTCTGAGTGATGAACCTGCGATTGTTGCAGATCAGCGATTCGGCGTTGCCCATCGGCGGCTACACCCACTCCTGGGGGCTCGAGGCCGCGATCGGACGTCGGCTAGTGGGAGACGCCGAATCGCTGGAGCGATTCGTCAGGAACTGGCTCCGGCACGCACTCGGCCCCCTCGAGGGCGTGGTCGTCGCCGCGAGCTGCCGCGCGGCGACCGCAGGAGACTGGCCGGCACTGGCCGAGGCCAACGGCCTGCTCACCGCCTCGACCGCCCCCCCCTCGATCCGCGGTGCGAGCTGCGAGATGGGCGAACAGCTCCTGTCGCTGGCCTCGAGCTGGGTCTGGAGCTCGGCCGGAATCGAGGTCTTCCAGACGGCCGCTTCCGGCGGGCGCGACTGGCGGCAGTGGAACCACCCGGTGGTCTTCGGACTCCTCGGATCGATCGCCGGCGGCTCTGCGGTCGAGACTCTCCAGGCTTATCTTCACCAGGCCGTCATGGGTATGATCGGGGCAGGGGTCCGCGCGATCCCCGTCGGGCACACCCACGGCCAGCAGATGATCGCCTATCTCCACGAAGAAATCACCCATCTGGCAACCGAGTTCTCCAATCGCCCTCTACAATCCGCCGGCAGCGGCTCTCCGTTCTACGAGGTCCTGTGCGATGAGCAGACACGACTTTATTCCCGGATTTTCCGCTCGTGACGGGCTTCCGCGACGCCCTCTTCGCGCTCTCCTCTGTCCGGCGGCGGGCTTGCCGCCCGGCTCCGCGCCACAAGGGCGATCATCCCCACGAGCACCCACATGATCACGATTACATGGGGAGACCGGGACCTGCGCGATATGCCGCCACCCGGCGCAAGACCTTCACCCTCGGCGTGGCCGGCCCGGTCGGCTCGGGCAAGACGGCGCTCGTCGAGCGGCTGTGCAGGGAGCTCTGGCCCGAGATCAGCCTGGCGGTGATCACCAACGATATCTACACCCACGAGGACGCGGAGTTCCTCTCGCGCCGCAAGGTGCTCCCCCTGGAGCGGATCGTCGGTGTTCAGACCGGCGGATGTCCCCACACGGCAATCCGCGACGACGCCAGCAGCAACCTGAGCACGATCGCCAATTTCGAGCGGATTTTCCCGGACCTCCAGATGGTGATCGTCGAGTCGGGCGGCGACAACCTGACCGCCGTCTTCTCCCGCGAGCTCGCCGACACCTTCATCTTCGTGATCGACGTCGCGGAAGGCGACAAGATTCCCCGCAAGGGAGGACCGGGAATCTGCACCAGCGACCTGCTGGTCGTCAACAAGACCGACCTGGCCCCGCACGTCGGCGCCGACCTCGAGGTCATGAGGCGAGACAGCCTCCGGATGCGCGGGGACCGGCCGTTTTACCTGATCAGCCTCCGTCAGGGCGACGGGGTGGAGGACGTCGTCCGATGGGTCCGCGAACAGTTCGCATCACGGCCGAAGACTTCGTAGTTCCCGCCGAGTTCGGCGGGCTTCGCCTTGCCGAACGCTCCGCGGGCCAGATCGGCGGCGTTTCTCTTCATCTCGTTGAATCGGAAGGGCGGACCATCTTCGGCCCGATCTTTCAGCAGGTTCCCCTCCGCGTGCTGCCGCCGTTTCACTTTCCGGGCGAGCCGGCCTCGCTCGTCTACCTGCTGAACCCTACCGCCGGGCTGCTCGACGGCGACGGGCATCTGGTCGAGATCGATGTCGCAGCCGGCTCGCATGCCGTGGTGACCGGTCAGTCAGCAACCCGGATCCACCCGGCTGTCCACGGCTTCAGCACCCAGCAATGGCGGGTACGTGCCGCAGCGGGCTCGCAGCTCGTCTTGCTCCCCGGCCCGAACATCCCGTTCCGCGGCTGCCGCTACCACCAGAAGGCGGTCATCGATCTCGATGACAACGCCAGGCTCATCTGGGGCGACGTCTGGACCCCCGGCCGATACGCCCGCGTCGGGACCGAGGCCGAGTTCTACGAGTTCGAGCGAATCGTCCAGGACCTCCAGGTCCGCCGGAACGGCAATCCTGATCTACCGCGACCACTTCACCTGGGACGGTCCCTGGGATGAGTCCACCGCGCGGTGGCACGTGGGCGGCCATCCCGCCGTCGCGACCGCGGGGCTCTTCGTCACCGGAAGCCTCACCCTGCCGCCAATTGGCCCCGAGGGCACCTTCCAGCGCGTGGCCTTCCCGCTCGCTCACGGCGACACGCTCGTCCGCTGGTGCGGTCCCGTCCCGGAGCTCACGGCTGACCTCGTGAAGACGGCACTGCAGCTTGCTGCGGGCTGGTCCGGCGATTCGCGGGCGGTCCCCTGGCTCATCGGATCGAACCACCTTGGGCCCAATCACTGGTTCTCGGCTTCATCCTGGCAGTCTGATTCAACCGGATGCCCGGGGAATGCTAAACTGAGGTGAGGTGAGAGAACTCGAGGAGGCATGGAATATGCCGGTACATGACTGGACCAGGGTTGAGGCCGGGATCTTCCACGATTTCCACACCGCCTGGATCACGGAGATCCGGAACAGTCTCAACAACGGTTTGCTGCCGCAAGGGTATTATGCCCTGACCGAACAGCACGCGGGCCGTTTCATCCCCGACGTCCTGGCACTGCACATTTCACCGCCTGAGCCCAGCGCGGGTTCGAGCTCAATCCCCGGCGGTCTGGCGCTGGCCCACGCCCCGCCCATGGTTCAAAAGAAGATCACCGCGTCGACGTCGGCACAGGTGCGGCGACGCAGCCTGGCCATCCGCCACGTCAGCGGCCATCGACTGGTGGCGCTGATCGAGATCGTCTCGCCCTCCAACAAGGACCGGCGTGATCATGTTGACGAGTTCGCGACGAACGTGACCACGGCTCTCGATCTGGGCGTTCACGTGCTCATGATCGATCTCTTTCCTGCCGGACCTCATGATCCCCAGGGCATGCACGGAGCGGTCTGGTCACTGCTCGATGAAGGAGAAGGTTACGACGAATTGATGTCAGGCGAAGAGCTCACCCTAGCGTCCTATGTCGCCGGACCACCGGTCGACGCCTATCTTGTGAAGCTCGCTGTCGGTGGCTCATTGCCAGACATGCCGCTTTTCCTGCAAGCTGATCGTTACATCTACGTTTCGCTGGAGACGACGTACCAGGCCGCATTTCAAGGCGAGCCTATGTACTGGCGCGACATCCTGGAGCGACCCTGAGAGCATCTTCCTTGGCTCTTCGCTCGCCCGCAACTCCACTGAGGTCCGCCTGTGGTCAAGGCATCCCGCGGGGAATCGTGACTCAACGGCCACATTCAGCCCCTGAACCACGCTTGTCTCGTGAAAAGACGAGAGAAATCGCCTGGGCAACGGCAACGCGGAACGTACAATAACTAGAGAGCATGGGTTATCCGATCTTCGTTCGAGATCACCAATCCAAGCACCAATCATGCATGTGTCAGTTCTCAAGGTGCAACGAATGGCAGTGGCCAGCGGTCGAGCTCGGGTCAAGGATGAAAACCACGAGACCAATCTGAACCCAGTTGCCCCGTGATTCGAATATTGAAGCACAGCAGGGTCGTCGGTTGCACACAAGCCCATGTCCATGGGCCTCGGCGTCCGAGGAGGCAGATGAATCCTCCGGCTCTGTTCTTGGGATCGATGCGATCACACGCATTGACGGTTGACTCACAACGCGGAATTCCGTGAGGACTCGCGGCGATTATCCCACACCGGTTCGCATGTCGGCACGGGAATGCGCCGGCAACTTGCGAGATCATCTTCCGAGGCGTCCATGTCGAACGGATCGAATGAGCGGACCGAGCCCTCTGGCGGAAGCCGCACGCGCCCCCCGGACCTGGTGGTGGGGATCGGCGCCTCAGCGAGCGATCCGGAGGCGATCCGGTCCTTGTTCTCGTCGCTGCCCAAGGAGACCGGGCTGGCGTTCGTGGTGATTCAGCAAGACAACCGCTCCACCGGTAAGGAGCTAGCGGAGATCCTGGGCCGGCTCACGGAGTTTCGGGCGATCGAGGCGACGGACGGAACTCTTCTTCATGCCGACCAGATCTACGTGGCTCCTGAGCACTCGGTCGTGCGGCTGCACGAGGGGATGCTCAGCGTCACGCCGACCACGTCTCTGGAGGAGCAGCGCGGTCGTATCGACGCGTTCTTCCATTCGTTGGCCGAGGAGCGGCAGGCCGGCGCCATCGGGGTCTTGCTCTCCGGCAACGGGACCGACGGGACGATCGGGCTCAAGGCCATCAGCGACTCGGGAGGCATGACGGTCGTTCAGGATCCCGAGACAGCGCGGTACGACAGCATGCCCCGGAGCGGAGCCACGCTCGGAGTGGCTGACCGCGTGCTCGCCCCGGAACGGATCATCGGCGAGCTGCTGGCCTACTCGAGGCATGTCCAGTCTCTGCTGGTCGGCGACCAAGGCGGGGCCGTGCGCGAGCAGATCGGCGGGGCCCTGGGCACGATCTGCGAGATCCTCCATCAGCACACGGAGCACGACTTCAAGCACTACAAGACGAGCACCCTGGTTCGCCGGATCGGCCGGCGGATGCAGCTCTTGCGAATCGCCTCCGCGGACGACTACGTGCGGCGACTCGGCGAGGATACCGAGGAGGTGAAGGCCCTCTTCCGCGAACTGCTCATCGGGGTCACCGCCTTCTTTCGCGATCCCGAAGCGTTCAAGTTCCTTCAGCGGGAAGTCGTGGGCAAGATCCTGGAGAACCGGGGGTCGCAGGATCCGGTGAGAATCTGGGTGCCCGGCTGTGCAACCGGTGAAGAAGCCTACACGCTGGCGATCCTCTTCCGCGAGGCGCTGGACGGCCAGGAGAATCCTGTCGAGGTCCAGATCTTCGCCACGGACATCGACGAGAAGGCCCTGATCAAGGCTCGCCACGGCGTCTATCCGGCCAGCATCGCCGAGGACATCACGCCCGAGCGGCTTGAGCGGTTCTTCGTCAACCAGGGGAAGGGGTTCGCCGTGGCCCGGGAGATTCGGGAGATGTGTCTCTTCTCGCTGCATGACCTCATCCGCGATCCGCCGTTTTCCCGCCTTGACTTGATCTCGTGCCGAAACTTGCTCATCTACCTGGGCTCTCATCTTCAGCAGAAGCTGATCCCGCTCTTCCACTACGCCATCCGGCCGGGCGGCTATCTTTTTCTCGGGCCGTCCGAGAGCACGGCGAGCCATCGCGAGCTGTTCCAGCCGGTGGATGTCAAGCATCGGATTTCGCAGCGGCTGGCAACCACGGTCCGCTCCCCGGCGCTGCCGGCGCGGCACGAGGCCCAGCGGGGAGGCCACCGGCCGGTCAGCAGTCCGCCGGGCGCGGCTCAGTCGGACATTCACCTCGTGATGCAACGGATCGTCCTCGACGAGTTCGCCCCGAAGTCCGTCGTGATTACCGGAGACGGACAGATCGTCTGTGCCTCGGGCGGGCTGGAGAACTACCTGGAGATCGGCGAGGGACTCTTTCAGAACAACATCATCAAGCTGACCCGGAGCGGGCTGCGCGTCGGAATCCGGACGGCCTTGAACGAGGCGGTTGAGACGCGCCGCACCGTCAAGAACGACAACATCGTGATCAAGACCGAGAAGGGTGTTCGCCACCTCCGCCTGACCGTTCAGCCCATGCCCCAGCTCGGCGAGGAGAGCGGCCTGTACCTGGTCGTCTTCGAGGAACTCGGGCCGCTCGTGGATCCCGAGGACGCTCGTGCAGGACGATCCGACGACGAGGCCGAGACACTTATCGAACACCTCGAACGTGAGCTCCAGACCACGCGCGACGACCTCGAACGGACTATCCAGGACATCGAGGCCGCCAACGAGGAGCTCAAGTCTTCCAACGAGGAGCTCCTCTCCATGAACGAGGAGCTTCAGTCGGCCAACGAGGAGCTGGAGACCTCGCGCGAGGAGATCCAGTCCGCCAACGACGCCCTGGCAAGAACTAACAGCGACCTGGAGAATTTGCTCGCCAGCACCCGGATCGCCACGATCTTTCTCGACGAGGAACTGAACATCAATCGGTTCACCCCTGCGGTCACAGAGGTTTACAATCTCATACCCGGAGATGTGGGGCGGCCATTTCATCACATCACGCATCGAGCCGTCTTCATGCCGCCCCTGCCGCCCCGGGAGATCCTTCCGGAGAGCCCGGTGGAGCACGAGATCCAGACCGTTGACGGGAAATGGTTCATCCGGCGGCGTACTTCCCTACCGCAATACTGAGGATCGGGCACAGGGGTTGGTGCTGACCTTCATGGATGTGACGGCGCTCAAACGGGCCGAGGAGTCGCTGAGGGATCGGGAGGACCGACTGGCCGTCGCCGTCGAGGCGGGCGGAATGGGCACCTGGGAGTGGGACTTGCAGACCGACGCCATCCGGCCCAGCGAGCGCGTCTTCAACCTGTTCGGAATCGAGCCCGAGGAGGGCCCGCTCGTCTCGGCGGCCTTCTTTGATCATGTCCACCCCGACGACCTTCCTGCGCTCCGCGAAACGCTCAAGCAGGCGGTCGCCCGCGACGACGTCTACAACGCGGAGTTCCGGATCATCCTGCCTTCCGGCACCTCGAGGTGGCTCGCCGGAAGGGGCAGAGTGGTCCGTGATGACGCCGGACGCCCGATTCGAATGCACGGCGTCAACTTCGACATCACCGAGCGCAAGCACGCCGAGGAGAGCCTCAAGCAGAGCGAGGCTCAGTTCCGGGCTCTGGCCGAGTCCATTCCCCAGCTTGCCTGGATGGCTGAGCCTGACGGCGGCATCGTCTGGTACAACCGGCGCTGGTACGACTACACGGGAACCACCCTCCAGACGATGCAGGGATGGGGATGGCAAAGCGTGCACGATCCTCAAGTGCTGCCCGAGGTCTTGACGCGGTGGCGGGCGGCGATCAGCCGGGCTGAGCCCTTCGAGATGGTCTTCCCGATCCGGGGAGCCGATGGCGGCTATCGTAGCTTTCTTACCCGGGTCGAGCCCGTCAAAGATGAGCAGGGAGCCGTCGTCCGCTGGTTCGGAACCAATACCGACATCGAGGCTCAGAAGCAGGCAGAAGAGGACCTGAGGGAGGCCAATCGTCACAAGGACGAGTTTCTGGCCATGCTGGCCCACGAGCTGCGAAACCCGCTCTCCCCGATTCGCAACGCGGTTCACCTGCTCAGGTTCACGGATTCCAAAGACCCCACGCTCGTCGGAGCACGAGAGATGATCGACCGCCAGGTGACCCACCTGGTTCGGCTGGTCGACGACCTGATGGACGTTTCCCGGATCACGCGGGGCAAGATCGACCTGCGAAAGGAGACCTTGGAGCTGGACCAGGTCGTCGAGTCCGCACTCGAGACGCACCGGCCCTTCATCGATGCGCGCCACCATCGCCTCGAGGTAAAGCTACCTTCGGAGCCCTTGGTCGTCGAGGCGGACGCCACCCGTCTCTCCCAGGTGATCCTCAACCTCTTGAACAACAGCGCGAAATACACGGAGGAGGGGGGACAGATCTGGCTCGAGGTCGAGAAGCAAGAGGGAAAGGCCGTCGTCCGCGTTCGAGACAACGGCATGGGAATCGCACCGGAAGTGCTCCCGAAGGTGTTCGATCTCTTCACCCAGGCCGAGCGAACCATGGACCGGGCGCAAGGGGGGCTGGGAATCGGCCTGACCATCGTCCGCCGGCTGATCGAGATGCAGGGAGGGACGGTGGAGGCTCGTAGCGAGGGCCCGGGACAGGGGAGCGAGTTCATCATCCGTCTTCCCCTGATGGAGAGTCCGTCGCCCATCATCCCGCTTTCCCGCAACTCGGCCGCCGCGACTGACCATCGAGGCGGCCTGCGAGTCCTGGTCATCGACGACCACGAAGACTCCGCCGAGAGCCTGTCGATCCTGCTTCGCCACCTGGGCCACGAGGTGCGAACCGCTCACGACAGCGAGGCCGCCCTCGCGCTGGCCCGGGGCTTCCACCCTCGGGTCGTCTTCTGCGACCTTGGACTGCCGGTCATGGATGGCTACGAGGTGGCAAGGCAGCTTCGCCGCTTCCCCGAGACGCGGGATGCCCTTCTGGTCGCCCTCACGGGCTATGGGCAGGAGGAGGACAAACAGCAGTCCCGGAACGCCGGCTTCCATCTCCATCTGGTCAAGCCCGTCGGCCCCGAGATGCTCCAGGAACTTTTGGGAGAGGCTGGGCTCAACGGCCAGGCTGCGCAGTCAGTGGCGGAATGACCTCGCGTTGGCCACGTGCTGGATCAGCCGGTCCGGCTCCGCGGGCTTGATCAGATGTTCATCGAACCCGCAATCGAGGGCCTTTCGCCGGTCCTCAGGCAGGCCGTAGGCGGTCTGGGCGATCAACACCGCCTGATAAGAGAGGCTCGCACGGAGCTGCTCGCGCGACCTCGTAACCCGACATGCCGGGCATGGCGATGTCGATGAAGATGACATCGGGCCGCCATTCAATCGCCTTCTGCACGCCCTCACGGCCGTCCGTGCAATCTCGACCTGGCAACCATAGTGCTCGAGCAGGCAACCCAGTGAACTCCGCCAGATCCGCATTGTCATCAATGATCAGTACATGACGGCGGAGCGGGCGGTCCTCCGACATTCCCATCGATTCTCTCCGGCGGACGTTCCTCTCGACAAAAAGGCAATTTTAATGCCCAGGGGAGGGCAGTCATTCCGATCGTCAGGCCTCCGCCCCGACCGGCTCGAGCTGGACTAGGGCCGCGGTGGCCTCGGCGTGCTTGCGGATGTCTTCGCTGATCCGCATGGAGCAAAACTTGGGTCCCACATGCTGCAGAAGGCGGCGGTCTTGAAGGCTTCCTGGGGTAGAGTTTCGTCGTGCATCCTTCGAGCGGTCTCGGGATCGAGCGAAAGCCGGAACTGGTCTTCCCAGTTGAAACTGTAGCGGGCGCGGCTGATGGCATCATCGCGGTCGGGCGCCGTGCGGTGGCGAGCCAG
>CAWFJM010000007.1:0-55064 GCA_963816015.1 uncultured Planctomycetaceae bacterium
CGGCACAGGCCCCGGCCCCGCAACCCAAGGCGCCCTGAACCACCGACCGGATCTTGCGAGTGATACGTCCATGGCGAAGTTCGAGATCGAGCACACCGAGGGCATGCGATGGGTCAAGGTGACCCTGGAAAATGAGACGGTCCGCGCGGAGAAGGGCGCCCTGAACCACATGGTCGGCGACATCACCATGGACGTTCCCCTGCCCAGGCCACGGGACATCCTGGTCTCCATGGTCTCCGACGAATCCCCCTTGCGGCCCCGCTACCGGGGGACGGGAGAGCTTTTCCTGGAGTCGACGCTGGGCGGCTTCCACATCATGGAGATGCACCGAGGACGAGTCCTGGATTTACAGCCCGGGCGCCTACTGGGCGTCGGAGTCCGAGATCAAGCTGACGATCTTCAGGGAGCGTTTCCTGACCTCGTTCTGGGCGGGGGAGGGCTTCTTCTGGTACCAGACCGCGGCCCGCGGCAAGGGCAAGGTCGTGCTGGCCACGCAGGGCCCTGTCGAGGAGATGACGCTGAACAACGGGCGGATCGTGGTGGACGGCAACTACGTCATCGGGCGGACCAGCGGCATCAAGTTCTCCATCCGCAGGGCCGCGAGGTCCCGCTTCTCCCACTGGCTCTCGGGCGAGGACTACGCGCGCGTTTACGAGGGGACGGGCAGGCTGTTGCTGTGCACGACCCCGTACTGGCGGTTCCGCGTCAAGGGAGGTGAGTTCAAAGACCCGATCCTGGCGGAATGATCGGCCGGCGCTGGCTCTGAAGAAAGCCAAGCCTTCATCAGAACCTCTTTCTGTTTTGCACTTTCTCGACTTTGCGGAGATGGTCGCAAGCTTGAAACTGGTCGGTTCATTCGCGTAAAACAACTCCTGTACTTTGCGGTCTTTTGAGCGGATGGGATGAGACAGCTCTTTTTTGGGGAGACAGCCAGATGAACATCGTTGATGTGATCAAAAGCCAGCTCACCAGCGACGTGCTGGGAAAGTTGAGCTCGCTCGTCGGGGAGAGCGAGGACAAGACCAGGACGGCGGCGAGCGCGGCCGTGCCGGGCCTGCTCTCGATCCTCGCCAACCTGGCATCGACCAGCAGCGGTGCCGACAAGGTGATCAACGCCTTGAAGCAGGTTGACACGGGCTCGCAGGGGGGCTTTGGAGACATCCTCTCCGGCCCCAAGAGCCCACGAGGTGCAGGAAAAGGGCGGCAGCCTGCTCAACATCCTGCTGGGCGCCGGTTCCCTTCCTCTTATCATCAGCGTCCTGAGCAAGTTCGCGGGCATCGCGGCAGGGCCGGCCAAGAGCCTGCTCAGCCTCCTTGCGCCCTTGATCCTGAGCACGATCGCCAAGCAGTTCTCTGGCCGGTCGCTCACCTCGCAAGCCCTGTCGAGCTTCTTCGCCGAGCAGAAGGGCAATATCAGCAGCGCGTTGCCCGCGGGCCTCTCGTTCGCCGACATCCCCGGTCTGACGGGTGCAGCCACCACACACGCGACCACGGCTCCCCGGCCTGTCTCGGCCCCGGCCCGCGAGGAGAGCTCCGGCCTGCCCAGTTGGCTCCTTCCCCTGGTGGGCCTTGCCCTGCTCGGCGCCCTGGCCTGGTGGTTCCTGGGCGGCGGCCCGCCGAGGAGGCCAAGGTTGAGAACGAACCCCGGACGGTCGCTCCGGCTCCCAAGCCCGCGCCGGGACCCAAGGTCGAGCCGACCGTCACCCCCAAGATTGTGGAGACGCTCAAGGTTGACGTTGCCCTTCCCGAGGCCAAGCTTGGCACCGACCTTGCCGGCGCCTACATGTCGCTCACCGACGTGCTCGCCGGCGTCAAGGACGCCCCCACCGCCGACGCGGCCCTTCCCGAGCTGACCGACTGGACCACCAAGCTTGATGGTTACAAGGCGATCTGGGACAAGCTGAACTACACCGGCAAGGCCAGCGTCACCAAGGTCACGACCGACCACCTGGGCAAACTGAAGGATCTGGTCGCGAACGTCCTCAAGATCGGCGGCCTCAGCGACCAGTTCAAAGAGGTCGTCAACGGCCTCATCGCCAGGCTGGCCGCCCTGGCCGTGAGCTGAACCGACCCGCCCGCATCGTGATCGCGGACGCTCCTGAAAACCCGTGTCGGGTTGCGCCAGGGGCCGGGGATATCCTCGGCCCCTGGTTCGTTCCATGGTTCCGCAGATTCTTCAAAATTGGGACTGACAGGATCGGTTCGTCTGGTACGATCACGATGGGAAGGATTCAAAGATCGGTGCAATGCCGACCATCTCCACCAGGAAGGAGAAACCATGAAACGGCCGTTTTCCCTGGGCGACCTGGTTCGCTTCAAGACCACAACCGGACAGTTCGCCGACGGCGTCGTGATTCATCGCATCGTCGAGAAGCGGCAACCGACCATCTTCCTGGTCGAATGTGCCGACCGCCGGCGTGCGTTCCGGTTCGAAACCGAGCTCACCCTGATCGCCCCCGCCGAGAGCGACGAATCGACCGCGCTCCGGGCACCCCGCTTCGAGGCGGCTCTTGCGGCGCCGGTATTCGCGAGTTCGGGTGCGGACGACTGATCCCCTCCGACGCTCGACCCGTCTTCAGGCCGAGGCACATGGGGCCCTGGCAATTGCCCTCGCATGCGCTGCGCTCGAGACTGTAAGATGAGTCCATGAGCGACCGCAGCCGAGGCAACTTGACTCTTTCCGCGCTCCAGTCGATGATCTTACAAATGTACGGTGCCAAGGACGCAGCGCGCGGCGACGCGGCCACGTTTCTCTGGCTGACCGAGGAATTCGGAGAGCTCGCCACGGCGGTCCGGGCGGGTCATCAGGACGAACTGGCCGCGGAGATGGCCGACGTCCTGGCCTGGCTGGCCACCCTGGCGAACATTCGGGGGATCAACCTCGAGGAAGCCGTGCTCCAGAAGTACGGCGGGGGTTGCCCGGGTTGCTCCCAGATTCCGTGCGCGTGCGACCCGGCCGAAAAGCCCTAGCGCAGCGATCGGACAGGCAGATCGCTCCAGGGTGTCGTCGGGGGGTTACAGCGCCGCCCGCGATGCCACGCATCACGAAATGGTATCTGAACGCTTGGGATCCAAGATCGGCCATCATGAAATCGCTCCTGAGCACAAGCCGCAGCCAGTGCCGTCCCGCGCCGGGTCGATTCTCCAACCAGACGGGCGATCCTGGACGCCGGGCCGCCGGGTTCTGGCTCTGCATTCTCAGCCTGGCCGTCATCCAGGCCGGGTGGCAACCGGCGGAAGCGGCCCAGCCACCGATTGAGGTGCAGACGGTCAGGATCGGTTTTGGCGGGGCAAACGCGTTCAAGATCGGCGCGTGGACGCCGGTTCGGGTCCAGCTCAAGGCCGGCGGAGAGCGGGTCTCGGGCTTCATGGAGGTCGTGGTGCCCGACGACGACGGCATCCCGACCTCCTATCGCCAGCCGATCGACGTTGGGTGGGAATGAGAGCTCGCGCTACACGGCTTATGTCCGTCCCGGCGGCCGCGACACGGAGTTCACCGTCCGGGTCTTCGATCGCCAGAACCGCCGGATGCTCGAGTCGCCTCAGGCGATCACCCTGCCGTCGGCCCCCGAGGTGATCATGCCCGATGAGATGCTGATCCTGACCCTGGGTCAGCCCATGGGCGTCGATCAGGTCCCGACTCTCCCCGGCTTCGCGGCCGGAGGGAAGGCGGAGACGTCAGCGGGCGTCGCGGAGGTGGTCGTGGCCCGGATGGAGTCCCAGGACGACCAGATTCCGGGACGATGGTACGGCTTCGATGCGGCCCACGCGATCGTGATCGATAGCGGCGACCGGGCGTCGCTGCAGGCGCTCGATGGCTTGAAGGGCCAGGCGCTGGTGGACTGGGTCCGGCACGGCGGACACCTCGTGGTGTCCGTGGGCGCCAACTGGCAGGCGGTTCGCGACAGTGTCCTGGGCCCGATCCTGCCGGCCCAGCCGGCCGGCCAGGAGAGGGTGCCCTCGCTCGAGGCGATCGACACCTTCGCCGGCTCGACCAAGCCGATCACACCGGTGGGCACCCCGGCTGTCATGGTGACCAGGCTCGAGGGAGCCGACGAGCGGGGCGGCAAGCCTCTGAGCGTCGTCGGCGACCTTCCGCTGGTCGTCCGGGGAGCCCAGGGTTTCGGCCGGGTCACGCTGATCGCGATGGACGTCGATCAGAAGATCTTCGCCGACTGGGCCGACCGCGGCCTCTTCTGGGCGCGGGCACTGGACCTGAGACACGATCGCCCCGATCAGACTGGCGGCGGGGCTCGTCTTGGGGGCACCGGGCGATTTTACCAGACCGGCGTCTCCGACCTCTCGAGCCAGCTTCGCATCGGCCTCGAGCAATTCCCAGGGGTGAAGCTCATCCCCTTCGGCTGGGTGGCCTTCTTCATCTTCCTCTACATCCTGCTGATCGGCCCCGGCGACTATCTCTTCCTCAAGAAGGTGCTCAAGCGGATGGAGCTGACCTGGATCACATTCCCCACGATCGTGGTCACTGTCAGCTTGCTTGCCTACTTCGCTGCCTACCGGCTCAAGGGGAACGACCTTCTGGTCAACAAGGTTGACGTGATCGACGTGGATCAGGCCGGCGGGCTGGTGCGGGGACGGACGATCCTTAGCCTGTTCAGCCCGCAGAACCGCGACTACAACGTGGGGTTCGTTCCCGTTCCCCCAACTCTGGATCACGACGTCTCGCCGCTCGCCAGTCCGAGCAGCTCGGAGAATCCGCCCCGTCCTCCGGCCGGTACCGAGCTCGTGACGACCTGGTTCAGCGTGCCCGAGCCCCAGTTCGGCGCCATGGGGGGGGCCAACCGTCGCTTCAGCTTCTCCGGCGTCGGTTACTCGTACCAGCCAACCGGTGGGCTCGAGTGGCTGGAGAACCTGCGGATCCCGATCTGGAGCACCAAGGCCGTGACAGGGCGCTGGTTCGGGCCGGCTGGCCCGCTCGTGGATGCCGACCTTCGACCCGTCGGTACCGACCGCCTGTCCGGCACGGTCACCAACCGCCAGAGTTACCCGCTCGACGACGCAATCCTTGCCTTTGGCAAACAGGTTTACATTCTGGGAGTCATCGCCCCCGGAGCGACGATCCAGGTGGAACTGTCCGGCGACCGCAACCTCTCCGGCCATCTCAAGGACAAGGCGGCCGGCTATCTCTCCGACCAGCCCACGAATCGGAACATGAAGATCAACCGAGCCGATCTCCTGCTGGCCGCAATGTTCCACGACAGCGAGTCGTCACGCGCTGCGGTCCAGTCCCTGGGCAACTCGACGCTGCACGATCTTGACCTGACGGGTCAGCTCGCCCTTGATCGGCCGATGCTGGTGGCCAGGATCAAGAGGCCGGGAGCTCAACTGGTGCTGGACAACCCGCCGAGCCCTCCCAAGATCGATCAGACCACCATGCTCAGGATCATTCTGCCGCTCCAGCGAAACCGCAAGGACGACCGGCGCGCGGACGCCGGGTCCCGACCCGGAACATCCGAGGCATCCGGCCCGACGGCCCGGCGTTGAGCGAACCGCATCACCCCGGCTGCGCACCGTTTCTCGAGAGACCGATCGACACCCAGGCGGACCGCCATGATCGAGACCAATGACCTGACGAAGATGTACGGCGAGCTCTACGCCCTGAACCGGCTCAACCTGACGCTCCACCAGGGGGACGTTTACGGCTTCATCGGTCCCAACGGCGCCGGCAAGACCACGACCATGCGAATCCTGGCGACGCTGCTCAACCCGAGCTGGGGAGAGGCCACCGTCTGCGGGTACTCCATCTACACCGGTTCCAAGGAGATCCGACGGGTCATCGGCTACATGCCCGACTTCTTCGGCGTGTACGACGATATGAAGGTGATCGAGTACCTCGAGTTCTTCGCTTCGGCGTACCGGATCAAGGGGGCTGCGCGGCGGAAGATCTGCGAGGAGGTGCTCGAGCTGGTGGACCTGACCTACAAGCGCGACGCGCTGGTGACCAGTCTCTCCCGCGGCATGACCCAGCGGTTGGGCCTGGCCCGAACCCTGCTCCATGATCCCCAGGTGCTGCTGCTGGACGAGCCCGCCTCCGGGCTTGACCCTCGTGCCCGGATCGAGATGCGGGCCCTGCTCAAGGAGCTCCGCAGCATGGGCAAGACCATCCTGGTCTCCAGCCACATCCTCCCCGAGCTTGCCGACATCTGCAACAAGATCGGAATCATCGAGCAGGGCAAGCTCCTGGTCAATGGCGAGGTCACCGAGGTCATGAAGCAGGTTCGATCCGAAATCGTCCTGAACATCGCCGTCTCGGACCGACTGACCGACGCCGCCAACGTGCTCGAAGGGCAGCCCGAGGTCGAGAGCGTGGAGGACAAGAACGGCGTTCTCATCGTCAAGCTCCACGAGGGTGTCAACCAGTACGGCTTCCTCGCCAACCGGCTGATCAACCAGGGATTCGATCTGACCCTTTTCAAGGAGGACGAGATCAACCTCGAGACGGCTTTCATGCACCTGACCAAGGGGATCACGAGCTGACTGACCCAGGGTTCCCAGCCGCTTCCCAACTCGCCAGGGGCGGCTTGGCCCGCCTGGCGCTAGCCTCCGTTGGTAGGTTCCTGGGGACATTTCCGCATGCGTCGCGAACAGCCCGCGAAATACCACCTGTATCGCGAGGTCGTGCAGGCAACGTGGCTGGGCCTGGTGGTCAACCTCGCGCTCGGCTGTGCCAAGCTGGTCGGCGGGCTGGTCGGCCAGTCCTACGCCCTGATCTCCGACGCCGTCAATTCGCTGGGGGACGTGTTCACCTCGGTCGGCGTGTTGCTGGCGTTTCGCGTGGCCCAAAAGCCGGCTGATGCCGAGCATCCCTATGGCCACACCCGGGCCGAGGCGATCGCGGGGTCCAACATCGCGATCCTGGTCGGAGTCTCGGCCCTGCTCGTGGGCTTGGAGGCGATCCGGGGAGTTTCCCACCACCCCCACGAGATTCCCCCGGTCTGGACCCTGGCCATCGCCGGGGCGAACGTCCTGATCAAGGAGGCCCTCTACCAGTACCAGACCCGACTGGGCCGCCGCGCGGGGTCGAGCGCGATCATCGCCAATGCCTGGGACCACCGTGCCGACGCCCTCAGCGCCCTGGCCGTCCTGGCCAGCCTGGCGATAGTCAGGCTGGGCGGGCCATCGCTCCTGGCGATCGACGAGGTCGCGGCCCTCTTTGTGGTGGCGATCATCGTCACGTCGGCAGCCCGCCTCCACTGGGCGAGCGTCCAGGAGCTGATGGATGCTCAGGCCGACGGGGTATTTGTCAACGAGATCCGCGGTGCGGCCACCATGGTCAAGGGGGTCAAGAAAGTCGACAAACTCTGGGTCCGCAAGTCGGGCCTGGAATACCTGGTTGACATTCACATCCAGGTCTGCGCTGACCAGACCGTCGACGAGGGCCACCGGATCAGCCACCTGGTCAAGGATGAGATACTCAACCTGTTCACGAACGTCCGCGACGTCCTCGTGCACCTCGAGCCCTTCCCTCACGTCCATGAACGGGGAAGGCAGTATTCCGAGGAGGTTTGAGCGGGTTCCTTGAGACAAGCAAGCCCGTGTCGGCGCGGTCAGCTTTCCTCATTTATTGAGGCCCAGGATCCGGCGGAGCTTAGCGAGACGACGTTGCTCCTCACCGGTTTTCGGCATGAACTCCTCCAGCCGCTTCAGATCACTGGCCTCGTGCGCATGGCGCACCGCCTTCAGCAGCGGGCCGTCTCGGCCGATGGTTGCGAGGTAGGCTTCAGCCTTCTCCCCGTCGTCAATCATCACGCGGCCGAGCAACTTGGTCTGACCTCGCGCCAAGAAGCTCGGGAAAGGAGAACGGCCTTATACACTTGAAACCTTTCAGATGGAACCCTGCGGGTAACACGAAGAGGGGATCGAGAAAAACCCTGGAAAAATAGCCAAATCCGACCATGCGGGAGCCGCCGAAGGGGTCGCCTACCCCAAACATGGGCTAGCAGAAGGGCTTGAGTGCCCGCCGCATCGAGTTGGCATCCGGGAACCGTTCCTTGGCCTCCCGGGCCAGGCACTTCTCGATGACCGCGGCCAGCGGCGCAGGAACGTCGGCCCTGCGCTTGCGAATCGGTACCGGGAGCTCTTCCAGAAGCATGCGGATGAGATCGCCGCCGCCGGTCGGTTCATCATAGATGTACTTGCAGCTCAGCAAGTAATAGAGGGTTGCCGCGGTGGCGTAGAGGTCAGCCAGTGGTGTGACCGTCTTGAAATCAAGCATCTGCTCCGGGGGCATGAACGGAACGGTGCCCCGCATCTCGCCCGAGAAGGTCAAGCCCGAGAGCCCCACTCCGCGAAAGCTCTTCGCCAGGCCAAAGTCCGAGATCTTGGCCACGAGTCCTTCCGAGCCGTGAGCGATCAGGATGTTCTCGGGCTTGATATCGCGATGGACGAAACCCATCCGGTGGGCCTGCTCCAGTCCTTTGAGGATCTGACAGGTGAGCCGGCAGGCCTGGCCCGTCGGATAACGGCCGGGATGCTCCTTGGCAAGCGCTTCGAGGTTCGAGCCCGCCACGTACTCCATCGCGAACCAGAACTGGCCCCGGGTCATTCCCTGCTCGTACCACTCAACGATGTTCGGATGCCGCAGCTGGCTGATGACCGACATCTCGCGATAGAACCGGTCGATCGCGGTGCGCGTGGTCGCCGTCTCGGGCATGATGAGCTTGAGCGCCACCATCTGCCCGGTCTGGTTGTGCCGGGCCTGGTAAACCACACCCATGGCCCCGCGGCCGATCTCGCGCAAGGTGGTGTAGTGCGGAACCGGTTGGGGCAGGGCCGCCGACTCGGAGCGGCAAAGCGCGCACCACCACTCGACAACCTCCGTCGCATCACCCTGGATCGGCCCGGCCACCGTGATGTTCTGCGGGGCCGTGGTTCCGCAGCCGGCACACCGGATCGCGGTTTGGGCTTCGCCGTCACCGCGTGGACCTGATCCCAATCGCTCCTCGCTGCTCGAGAGCGGGCTCAGGTCAACTCGCACCCGGAACACGCTCTGGCCCGCCGCGATCACATCCCCCGAGGCCAGCCGTGTACGATCGACCTTCTGATTGTTTACGAATGTTCCGTTTGTGCTCCCCAGATCCCTCATCTCGCAGAGCGGAGGGTTGATCTCGATCATGAAGTGGTCGCGGGACAGCGCCATGTCCTCAGGCATCGAGCAATGAACAAAGCGGGAACGGCCGACGATGAAGGTGTCGTGCCTGTCAAAAACGAAGGAACGACCCTTCCGAGGCCCTTGCAGTACTTCAAGTATCACTCGCATCGCTTAGTTCCGGGATTCTCGATTCACCCGCGTCGGCCTCTCGCCCCCCACGGATATCATCCGTGAGAGGGTAAACTTACTTGACATGATGCTTTCTCGTCATGGTCGTGTCCACCTTGATCTTATACGTCGAGACCGGCGAAACCGTGGCAGCCTTGGTGGAGAATTCAGATTTCCCGATCCCTCACTGCCAGTTTCTTGACTACATGTATGATAGCCGAAACGCATGCATCCCGGTCGTCGCGTGAACTTGTTCGGGAGGACCTGGATTGAGCGGCCCGGCCCGAACATACTACTCTCTTCGACGGGCTCGCGGGATGAAAACCGACGGACGAGCGCGATTTTTCCAGATCAGACACCCACACATCAGCGGAGCCGGGCAATCGCAACGGTTCGAAAAGCCCTGCACCGGCTCGCCATCGTCCCTGATGAGCGACAGGTCCATTTTGAAGTCCTGGCACGTCGAATCGACGAAGCATCGAGCGAGAAGCCATGAGCGTGCCGAAAACGTGGGGCCTGGCGGCAGCCCAGGAAGCCGTCACGGCCAACATGCCGGTCGTCGTCATGGAATCGACGGTGATCGCTCAGGGACTGCCCTGGCCCGAGAACCTGGAGACTGCCCTGGAGATGGAAGCCGCCGTCCGTTATGCGGGGGCGATCCCTGCCACGATCGCCATCCTTGACGGCGTGCCCCGGATCGGCCTCTCCTCGGCGGAGATCGAACAGATTGCTCGATCTGCGGCCCCCTCCTCGCACGTTGCCGGAACCGGGAATGACCGTGGGAATGCGCAGGCCTGCCCACGATGTGTTAGGGCAAACCGGCGTGATCTCTCGGTCGTCCTGTCGCAAGGCGCCTGTGCCGCGACCACGGTCTCGGCGACGTTATGGCTGGCGCGACGTGCTGGCTTGCGGCCCTGCGTGATGGCCACTGGTGGCCTTGGCGGGGTTCATCGGGGCGCCGCCCAGAGCTTCGATGTCTCCACCGACCTCGACGAGCTCGCTCGGGCCGACGGAGCCGTGCTGGTCTGCTCGGGGTTCAAGTCGATCCTTGACCTGGCAGCGATTTTGGAGGGACTGGAGACACGCGGTGTGGCCATCGTCGGCCATCGCACGACCGAGCTTCCCGCGTTTACCTCGGTATCCAGCGGACTGGCGCTCGAGCATCGGGTTGACTCCCCCGCGGAAGCCGCCACGATCGTTCGCGCTCACCGCGAACTGGGATTACCCGGGGCCGTCGTTCTCGTCAACCCCGTGCCAGCCGACGAGGCGGTTGATCGGAAGATCATGGAGTCCGCGCTGGAGACTGCCCTCCAAGAAGCCGGACGCCGGGGTATCGGCGGCAAGGCGCTCACACCATTCCTTCTCGAGTCGATCCGCGAGGCCACCGGAGGGCGGAGCCTCCGGGCCAATCGCGCCCTGCTGGTGGCCAATGCCCGCCTTACCGCCGAGGTTGCCGTGGCCTTGCATCAGGGAGCCGCGGGCGCCCGGAACGCCGATCACGGCTGGTGAGTCCGGGACCGATGCCGGGCGGCCGACCGGAACGTGCACCTCAAGCCGAAGCCAAGGGCAAGAAGCCCTAGCATGTCCAGGACCGATGGCTCCGGAATGCTCGCGGGCAGCGGGCCGACCAGGGGATCTGAGCTGCCGGCCGCTTGCGGGCTGGGGTCAAGCCCTTGGTCCGTCAATTGAACCGTGGGAAGTGGCAGAAGCGTGCTCGCGGACGTCGAGACCGAACCGGGATTGAGCGGGTTCGGGCTGCTCGAGAGGGCGTTGATGGCGCTCATGGTGGAAACTGGGTCGCTCGCTGTCCCTCCGGACACTCCCGCGCCGCCGAGGAGATTTTGCGGAGTAGAAGCCTGGGAGACCAGGGACAATGGGGTCGGGTGACCTGCGGAAAGAGACGCACCCAAAGTGTTCCCCATCAGCGAGCTGGCCGGCATCGATCCGTCGACGATGGCGCTTGCTTGCGGAACCGTGCCTCCCACGCTCGAAGCACCGAGGCTGGCGATTGTCGACGGAGCGGTCATGCCGCTGACCGACGGACTGGTCATGCCGCTGACCGTGGGACTGGTTGTGCTACCGGCCGCCGTGGGCGGAAGAGACGACGATGATGATGAGGTGGGGAGAGCACCCGTGGCCGTGGGGCTGGGGATCTGGCTGGGCCCGGAAGCCGTCGAGCCGGAGGGCGCGATCGAAGAGCTCGTGGGAGCTGAGCCGGCGGCCGGAGCCGTCACGGTGCCTATCCCCGCCGGCGTGGGGGCGGGAGACGACAGGGAGCCGCTGCTCGGCACGGACCCAGGCCCCGGCCCGGCCAGCATCTGGGCCGCGGGCGTGGACGAGGTCTGGCTCGGGGCGGCCGTAACCGGCTGACTCGAGGAGAGAGACGACGACGATGATGATGAGGTGGGGAGAGCACCCGTGGCCGTGGGGCTGGGGATCTGGCTGGGCCCGGAAGCCGTTGAGCCGGAGGGCGCGATCGAAGAGCTCGTGGGAGCTGAGCCGGCGGCCGGAGCCGTCACGGTGCCTATCCCCGCCGGCGTGGGGGCGGGAGACGACAGGGAGCCGCTGCTCGGCACGGACCCAAGCCCCGGCCCGGCCAGCATCTGGGCCGCGGGCGTGGACGAGATCTGGCTTGGGGCGGCCGGAACCGGTGGACTCGAGGAGAGTGTGGTGCCGCTCGGGGCAGAAATGCTCGTTCCCGTGGAATTGGTGGCCGGCCCGGGCGCACTTGCCGCGTTGGAGGAAGGCTGGGCCGGTTGTTGCGCCGGGGTACTCATACCCGCGGCGGCCGGGGTCTGTACGGTGATTGCACGGCCGCTCTCGACGCGGCTGGTGCCGTCGATGACGCGCTGAGCGACCATACCGGCTGCCGAGTTCGCTCCACCTGCCGGGATCGGAGCAGAACCGCTTCGGCCGCCGCCGGCCGCAATGAAGGCCTGTGCTAACGGGGCGGCGTTCGCGGCCACCGCGCTTGCGGGATTGCCGGGAGTCCCATGCTCGGGCGAGGAGGAGCCCAGTTCCGCACTCGAGGCACGACTGTCTGTCTCCGAGGTGACCGAGGACTGGGACGTTGGCGGGGTGATTCCGGGGCCGGCGGGTGGCTGCTCCGCGCCTTGGCCGGGAGTCACGCTCAGCGGAGGGACCTCGGTCTTCGTCGTGTTCCACGATTGCGACCATGCGCGTGAAGAGTCATTCTCCGATCCTGTCGTCAGGCCGTCCGCTTGCACGGTCGACAGGCGGTGGGTGATCAGGGAAGCGGCCATGGTGAACCGGGGAAGCAGCAGGGGAAGGCCGAGAAGCAAGGTTGCAAGGCGGGCTGTAGTCATCAGGCGTGGCATCACAGAGACCTCCTGGTGTGATGACAACTTTGGGCGGGGGCTCGGTCGAACCGGGCGACATCCGTGCGTCCATCATCGATTGATGCGTGACAGAACCGCGAGGTGTTGATTCGAGAGAGAGTGCCCGGACCCTACAGACTAAGCGCCCTGCTGTCAACCGGAAAGGATCTCGTTATTGATTGATGGCTCGCCTGCATGGCGCGCCCGAATTCCCATTTTCTGCTGGACTGTTCCCAACATGAGCTGTCCAATCGAGGCTCTTGCCCACGGACGCTTGGTGCCAAGCCGGCTTTTCGCGGGCGAGGGGGTTTGCGATGGCGTGCCGGCTGCTTCGATGGAACCGGAATACGGGAGCAAAGCGTCATGGTCCTCTGGATCCGCAGCATAGTGGCCGTGGTCGCGGGACTGGTGTCTGCGTTCGTGGTGGTTGCCGTCGGTCAAGGGAGTGGGCCATGCGACTTTTCCCGTCCCGGCGGGCGTCGACCTGTCCAGCCACGAAGCCATCAGGGTGACCATGAACCAGGGGGGAATCCGGAGCGGTGGGTGCCCTGGTTTCTGTCGTGGCGGCCTGGGCGATCGCAGCTCTGGCCGGCGGGTGGGTTGCGACACGGACGGCGACTCGAGCGAAACTCTCCCCCGCGATCATTTTTGGAACCCTCTTCCTGGCCGCAACGATCACCATCCTTCTCCACCTGCCCCATCCGCTCTGGATGTGGGTCACCGGAATCGTCGTGATTCTTCCCGCAGCCTACCTTGGCGGCCGGCTGGGCTTGCCCCGGGTTGTGGGGCAAAAGCTGCCGGGAGCCGGCAAGCTCACCTGAACGGGACCTGTCGGTCTCGGCGGGATGGCTCATCCAGGCGGCATCGCGCGATCTCGAAATCCGATCGGCTCGGCGCCGGTTCGAGCACGCCGCAGAGCCCCGGCGATTGGCGTCGTCGCCTTGTTTTGATATGTTAGGCAGATCGCCGGTTCATCACGGACGAGGTGAATCGGAACCGTACCGCATCGACATAAGAGTGAATTCACGATGTCCGCACCTCCTTTTGTGCACCTTCATTGCCACAGTCATTACAGCCTGCTCGATGGTCAGAGCAAGATCCCCGACCTGGTCCAGCGGGTCGGGTCGCAGGGGATGACGGCGGTGGCCCTGACGGACCACGGCAACCTCTTCGGCGCGATCGAGTTCTTGCGCGAGGCGAAGGCCGCCGGCATCAAGCCGATCGTCGGGATCGAGGCCTACGTGGCACCCGGAAAGAGGACCGATCGGACGACCAGCTCGGGAGGGGCTGGAGACGAGCGATATGCCTATCACCTGACCCTGCTAGCTCGCAACGGAACCGGATTTCGGAACCTGCTGCGCCTCTCCTCGCGGTCGTATCTCGAAGGCTACTACTACAAGCCGAGGATCGACAAGGACATTCTCGCCCAGCACAGCGAGGGCTTGATCTGCCTTTCGGGGTGCGTCGGCTCCGAGTTCTCGCAATTGCTCCTGAGCGACCGGAAGGCCGAGGCCGAGAACCTGGCCATGTGGTACTACCGGACCTTCGGCGAGGGGAACTTCTTCGTTGAGGTGCAGAGCAACGGCCTGCAGATCCAGCGCGACTGCATGGAGCGCGAGCTCGACGTGGCGCGGCGGCTGGGTTTCCCGGTGGTGGCCACGAGCGACGCCCACTACCTGACGCAGGACGACTACCTGGCCCACGACGTCTTGCTCTGCATCAACACCGGCAAGACGGTTGACCAGCCGCTGGACAAGCCGCGCTTCGTGGCCGACGACGGCAAGCTCTCCGACCAGTTTTACGTCCGCAGCCCGGAAGAGATGCACGCCGTGCTTCCCGGCATGGACGAGGCGCTGGCGATGTCGGCGCGGATCGCCGAGGGCGTCGAGGAGAATTACGGCAGCCTGGGGCTGGGCAAGCGGCAGTTCCCGTCCTTCCAGGCTCCCGAGGGGAAGAGCGCGGAGGAGTACCTGCAGGAGCTCTGCGAGCGAGGCCTGCGCGAGCGGTACGGCGATGTGCCGCCGCCCGCCGCGCGGGATCGGCTGGACCACGAGCTCGCGATCATCAAGCGGATGGGATTCGCCTCCTATTTCCTGATTGTCTGGGACTTTGTTCGCTATGCCCGAGAGCGCGGCATTCCCGCCTCCGCGCGGGTCGGCCTGCGGGGCGCTGGTGAGCTACGTGCTTCATCTCAGCAACGTCTGCCCGATCAAGTACGACCTCCTGTTCGAGCGGTTCCTCGACCCCAGTCGCTCCGAGGCGCCCGACATCGATATCGACCTCTGCCAGGATCGGCGGTACGAGGTCATCGAGTACGTCCGCAAGAAGTACGGCGACGCGAACGTGGCCCAGATCGGCACCTTCGGCACGATGAAGGCCAAGGCGGCCATCAAGGACGTGGGCCGCGTGTTGAACATTCCGCTGGCGCGGGTCGAGCAGATCAACAAGCTGATCCCCACCCGGCTGGACATCACGATCGACAAGGCCCTCAAGGAAGAGCCGGCCCTGCGGACGATGGTCGAGCAGGACCCTGAGATCGAGCGACTGATCCGGTTTGCCAGGCGGCTCGAAGGATCGGCGCGGAACGCCAGCACGCACGCCGCGGGCGTGGTGATCGCCGATCAGCCGCTCGAGTCCCTGGTTCCGCTCCAGGTGATTCGCCGAGGCGACAAGGAGGAGATCGTCTGCACCCAGTGGGACATGGGAGACGTCGAGAAGGCCGGTCTTCTCAAGATGGACTTCCTCGGTCTGCGCAACCTCACCACCCTGGAAGCGGCGGTCCGCATCATCAGTGAGCGCCATCCCGACGCCCCGCTCGACCTCGATCGGCTTCCCCTGGACGACCGCAAGACGTTCGAGCTGCTTCAGCGCGGTGAAACCAAAGGGGTCTTCCAGCTCGAGAGCTCCGGAATTCGCGACCTGCTGGTGAAGATGAAGCCGGACCGGTTCGCCGACATCATCGCGACCAACGCGCTCTACCGGCCGGGCCCGCTCAACGGCGGAATGGTCGACGAGTACGTGGACGTCAAGAACGGGCGGAAGCAGGCCAGCTACATCCACCCCGTGCTCAAGGAGGTGCTCGAGGAGACCTACGGGGTGATGGTGTATCAGGAACAGGTGATGAGGATCCTCAACCGGCTGGGAGGCATCGAGCTCTCCAAGGCCTACGCCACGATCAAGGCGATCTCCAAGAAGAAGTCCGAGGTCATCGCCGAGAGCCGCGGCCAGTTCGTGCAAGGCGCCGTCGAACGTGGACTTGACCGGGAGAAGGCGCTGAATATCTTCGACCTGATCGAGCACTTCGGCGGCTACGGGTTCAACAAGTCGCACAGCACCGCCTATGCGCTGGTGGCCTACCAGACGGCCTACCTCAAGGCGCACTACCAGACCGAGTACATGGCCGCGGTGCTCACCTCGGAGATGGACGGGGCCGAACGCGACAAGTTCTTCGTCGAGCACATTGACGACTGCAGGAGGATGGGCATCGAGGTGCTCGCGCCCAACGTGAATGGCGGAGGCGTGTCGTTCCGGGTAGCCCGCGAAGGGCAGATCCACTTCGGCCTGGGAGCGATCAAGGGAGTCGGAGTCAAGGCCGTCGAAGCCATCGTCAAGGCAAGGCAGCAGGGAGGCCCGTTCCTCAGTCTGGACGATTTCTTCGAGCGGGTCTCGACCCGGGAAGTGAGCAGCGCCTGTGCCGAGACCTTGATCCGCGCGGGGGCCTTCGACGTTCTGGGGGCGCGCTGCGCCCAGCTCCTGGCCGTTCTCCCCGCGCGATCCAGGCGGGGCAGGCCAAACAAGACGATCGCCGCCGCGGCCAGCGCGGGCTCTTCGACGATCTGGAGGCCGCGAGCCGGCCGGCATCCAAAGGCAACGGCCAGGGCAATGGCCATGCGACGAGCGAGTCGAACCTGCCCGACGTGCCCGAGCTGTCTGACGCCGAGCTCCTGGGGGGCGAGAAGAAGGCGCTTGGCTTCTACATGTCGAGCCATCCCCTTACCCGCTACGCACCGCTCCTTCAGGCCCTGGCGAGTCATCGAGCGGCCGAGCTCGCCGGACTTCCCGACAAGACCGAGGTGATCCTGGGAGGAATGATCGCCAACGTCCAAATCCGGAACGTTCAGAAAAGCCGGTCCGGCCTGACGCGGATGGCCAAGCTGGCCTTCGAGGACTTGACCGGCTCCACCCCGGCCATGCTCTGGCCGGAAGAGTTTGCCAAGCTTGGCGACCTGGTCAAGAATGACCTCATCGGCTTCGTGAAGGGAACACTCGATCGCCGGCGCGAGCCGGCGGAGCTGATCATCAGCAAGATCCTGCCGATCGAGACCGCCTCGGCCGAGCTAGCCCGCGGAGTCGTTGTGCGGCTGCACAAGGGAGTGCACCAAGAGGAAGACCTGGAACGCCTCCTCCGATTCGTCCGGGTTCGCCCTGGACACCTTGATCTCTTGCTGGAAATCGTTGGCATCGAACACGTCCGTCGCGCAATCTACAAGGCCGGCCCGTCGCTCCGCATCCGCTACGACGACCAGTTGATGGCCGACCTCGAGAACGTGGTCGGATCCGGCAACGTCCGCCTGCTCGGCCAGCGCGGCGCCACGGCCCGGCTCGACTCGATTGCGCAGCCAACTCCTTCTCTCCAGCCTGCCGCTGCGGTCGAAACGGAACCGGATCTGGACGACGAATCGTCGGATGAAATGGACGATGATTGAACGTTCGGCCACGTCGGACGGCTTCCTCGCGGGATCTCGAACCGCACATTCATAGAAGATTCACATCGAGACAGCGTCTCGGTCCTTACACTGAGATGACATCGCGATGCCGTGCAACACTCCGAGGCACGTGATCCCTCCAGAGCATCCCGCTGGCCGGTCGTGCGACGGTATTTTGGCCCCGAAGCCGGCGAATCGATCGCTACTTAATAATATATGTATATATGTTTATCTGAAGTAACAGATGCGGATTCACGAAAAATTCTTTTGGCTACCGACCCTGAACTTCATACTCCTATGGTGGACTGGGCGGCGTGATGGTTGATGAGGCATGGGCCGCGGGTCCTGGCCCCGATCTCGAATCGCTCGGGGTCTTGCCGAGAGGGCCGAACGAAGACAACCATTCTGAAGAGTCTCTTGAACTGTTACACCTTACTTGAGCAAGTATTCATGATCCGCAAGGTTGGAATGAAATTGGCTGTGGGATCGCCGTCGTCTCGTCCTCGAGGCTGGCTCGGGCTGACGGTCACTCTCGGGTTGACCCTGCTCAGCTTCGGGGGTTGCGGCGATCCCAATGCTGTGAACCAGATGAAGATCTACCCCGTCAAGGGAAAGGTCCTCCTCGCTGATGGGAAGCCACTGACCAGTGGTCGGGTTGTCTTCCTGCTCCCCGAGAAGAGTCTCGAATTCGAGGGGCCAATCGAGTCCGACGGCTCGTTCAGCATCAAGGGAAGCCAGGGTGAGGGAGCACCCGAAGGGTACTTACAAAGTCAGGATCGAGCCCGACTCCACAAAGCCCAGCGGATAACTCGGCCCGCACGGCGCGGCGGAAAAGCGCGAATCTGCCTTATCCAGCCAAGTACGGTGACGAGACGACGTCCGGACTGACCGCCACGGTCAAGCCGACCGAGAACAACCTGGAGCCGTTCAAATTGACCAACGACGCCACTTCCGGGAAGGAGCGGGCCGAGCGAAGTCGCTCCTGAGTCGCCGAGGCTATCTTGGCGACGTGCCACATGTCGTACCGCCAGGGATGGTGACCGTTTCTTCACAAGTTCACTTATCCTCTATCTCGATAACCCACGGAGAAATGTCCCAATGAGATCTCTTCCGAGATCGTCCCGCCGTCTGGCTTTCACCCTGATCGAATTGCTGGTGGTGATCGCCATCATTGCCGTCTTGATTTCGCTGCTGCTTCCCGCCGTGCAGTCGGCCCGCGAGGCGGCCCGCCGTGCACAGTGCACCAACAACCTGAAACAGATCGGCCTGGCCCTGCACAACTACGAGAGCGCCAATAGCTGCTTCCCGCCTTCCGGCGAGTCGACCAACTACAACATCCTCGGCGGTCGGTCGACGTCGACCCGCATCACCCAGTTCGTCGACGGCGATTAGAGCGCCCTGGCCCGGATCCTCCGCTTCATGGAAGGCGGATCGTCGTTCAACGCCATCAACTTCAACGTGGCGGAGTACAACGAGGCGACCGGCATGAATTTCACCGGCTGCTCGACCGTGGTCTCCGTCTACCTCTGCCCGTCGAGCCAGCGTCAGCCAGACGGCGGCGACGACGGCATCGACCCCAACGACCCGATCACCAGCGCCTTCGGCCGGGGCTACGGCATGGACGACTACGGCCCGACCTGCTACACCGACATCGATCCCGCCGGGACGATCACCGGCTACAGCGCGGCAACCCCCTACCGGAACAAGGCGTCCCGCGCCGATGGCTTGCTCCACCAGGGCAAGACCCGCATCGCCGAGATCACCGACGGCACCAGCAACACGATCGCCATCGGTGAGGACGCCGGCCGCGATCCTCGGTACGTCAGCCCCTACACCGAGGGGACTATTACGATCGGCATCCGGCGATCACCGCCCCATCCATCGGCGAGCTGGGACCCGCCGGGTGGCTACTGCCAACAAGCCGACGCTACTGGCGGTGGGCCGAGCCCGACACAGTCCTATGGCGTGTCATGGTCAACCCAACAACAAGTTCCGGCCCATGTATGAAACAACCCCCTGGCAATCGCCACCGGGCCGTCAACGGCCGGCAACAACGCCGGTGCCAACGACGAGCTCTTCTCCTATCCACCCGGGCGGCGTCAACGTGCTGATGGGCGACGGCAGCGTTCGCTTCCTCAGGGACACGGTCAACATCGTGACCCTTCGCAGCCTGGTCACCCTCAAGGGTGGCGAAGTGATCTCGGCCGACAGCTATTGATCGCGGCATGGGATCGAGCGACTGATCGACCCCGAATTCGCACCGGTGCTCAGCCCCCTGGCTGAGCACCGGTTTTTTCGTGGCCAGCACGAAATCGATCCTGGCACCTGAAGGGCTGCCACCGGCTTATTTCTCGTACAGCGGCTCGCACTCCACGATCCGGGCCGAATCGCCGTCGTGGACGGCCATCTTGCCGCCAGGGTAGATGCAGCCGCCGAAGAACTTGCCGTCCTTGCTGACCGCATAGAACGTCACGTCGAAGGTCGTCTTGCCGTCCGGCCGTCGTCGCTTGGGATCGCGAATGCTGGTCGTGGCGATCCGCTTGCAGGCTTCCATCACCGCGTCCTTGACCGAGAGACCGCGCCTCATCCCCTCGACCACGAGATGGCTGGAGAGGTTGAGCAGGTTGGCCTCGCCGACTCCCGTCGATCCGGCGGAGCCGACCTCGTTATCCAGGAAGAGGCCAGCGCCCAGGATCGGGGAATCGCCGACCCGCCCCGGGATCTTCCACGACAGGCCTGAGGTCGTCGTCGTGCAGCCGAGGTTGCCGTGGGTGTCGAGCACCGAGCAGTGGATCGTGCCGGTGACTCGCTTCTTGATGTATTCGTGCACGAACGACGCGACCGCCTCGTCGGGTGGCGGAACCCAGTCGTCGTTGGGGTCGTGGGTCTCCTTCCAGTGCAGCCAGATCTGCCGCGCTTCATCGGTCAGCAGGTTCACCTCGGGGAAGCCGTGGGCACGCGCGAACCGCAGGGCACCCTCGCCGACGATCAGGCAATGCCGGGTTCGCTTCATGACCAGCCGGGCCACGGCCGCGGGGTGGATGATGTTGCGGATCGAGGCCACGGAGCCGCCGCCATGGGTCGGCCCGTGCATCACGGCCGCGTCGAGCTCGACCACGCCGTCCTCGTTGGGCAGCCCTCCCAGGCCGACCGAGTGGTCCTGGGGATCGGCCTCGACGATCGCCACCCCCTCGATGGCCGCGTCCAGCGGGTCGTGCCCCTGCTTCACCAGCTCCATGGCCTTCTCGACCGCGCGGAGGCCGTTGCCGCTGGCCACCACGACTGGCCTCCTGGACCCCGGCGGCTGGACGGGGGCAGCCCCGATCGCAAGCGTGCTCAGGCTGGCCGCCGCGGTGGATCCCAGGAAGAGCCGACGGTTCATCGATCGTCGCATCGTCATTGGTTCGCCTATGATCAAGCTTATGGTCGCCGGACCCATCCGGCTTCCACGATCAGAGCGGATCTCGATTCGAGTCTCCCGGACAGGATCCATTCTGAGCGGGCGGAGCCCGAAAAAGAACAGAGCAGGCATCACCGTATGGCCGGTGAACCTGCCCTTCGATTCGGCTTCGGAGTTCTTGCCCGATTCCGGGGCCGGCTGTCTACCGCCGGGCCCGGTCGGGTCGATCGAGCCCCGCCAGCTTGGAGGGGGAGTTCATGTAGCAGGTGAATGACTGGGCGGTTGTGGGCGAAGTGCTGGGCGCGAGCCGCGAGGCGATGCGGAACCCGCGGTAAATGGTCTTGGGAGCCTGTCCCGACTCGCGGATGGTGATCGCGAACGAGCAGTTGCGATCGGCCCCGCGGACCTCGACGTCACGGAACACGAAACTCGCCTTGCCGGAGGCCCCGATGTGCTGGCTCTGAGGCTGGAAGCGAGAGCCTCGGTTCCCCGGCTTGACCTCGACCTCGCAACCTTCGCGACCCAGCCCCGCGATCAGGAGATTGAGCTCCACGGGGTGGGCGCCGGGGGCCTGGGCAGGCTTGCCCGTGGCTCGGCTCTCTCCCTTGGCCTTCGCCTGATCCGGGCTTTCCGCTTTCGCCTGTTCCTGGTCGGGGCCGGCCTGCTGGGCCCTGACGGGAAGATCCAGCAGGACCGTCGATCCCGCGGCGAGCACCAGTGTGGCCATCCATGACTTGAGTTGCATAGCGGTTCGACTCCCTTCTCCCATGGGCTGACCCTTCCTGGGTCGTGCTCGTGCGCCAGGCGGCGGGGCTTTCCCCCATCGGTCGCGATCGTCAGATTGTCCGAACCCTGGACGCGAACGGAGGGAATGGCATGAGGTGCATCAGTTCGAGCCGTCGGGCCGGTCGGAACACAGAGCGGCGGAGGCGGCCAACCGCCTCCCGTCGCTCGAGGGATTCTCCGAGGTGAGCCGCAAAATACACCGGGTCGTCCGACCGTGCAAGAGCAGTCGGCCGGACACGGAGAGACCGTGAAAGTTCGGTCCTGCCGCCAGATTGACCCGGCGCAACGGTATGGAATGCTCGTGACCAGCAGTGCCTGGCCTGATCTCGCGAGCCGTGACCGACCGATCGATCACCTGGATCGGGCAGCCACCGCGGGGGCTGCGGGGAGTGGGGGAATCGCGTTTTGGACGGACCCGGGAGCCGCGATATTGAGCTCACGGGCCGTAACCACCGACTTGACCAGCTGCGTTCACCGAGGGGCTCATCCAAGCTGAAGACCAGGGTATTGGGCAGAACGCCCATCGCGATGGTGAGGACCACCAGCGGCACGGCCACGGTGATCTCGCGGAGGTCCATGTCGGGCAGCCCTTTCCAGGTCTCGCTCCGGCCCAGGAACACGCGTTGCAAGGTCCAGAGGATGTAGCCGGCGGTGAGGATCACGGCGGCCGCGGCCAGCACCGCCAGCACCTTGCTGTAGTTGAACGACGCCAGCACCACGAAGACCTCGGCCACGAAGCCGCACAGGCCAGGCAACCCCATCGATCCGAAGAAGATCACGTAGGAGATCGCCCCGTACAGGGGCATGATGTTGTTCAGGCCGCCCAGCTTGTTCAGGTCGCGTGTATGGGCGCGATCATAAATGACGCCGACCAGGAAGAACATGCCAGCCGACGTGATCCCGTGCGCCAGCATCATGAACATGGCCCCATTGACGCCATAGGCGTAATACTGCGGACCGGCCAGGTTCATGACGGCCATGCCCAAGGTCACGTAGCCCATGTGGCTGACCGAGCTGTAGGCCACCAGCTTCTTGAAATCGGTCTGGGCCATCGCCACCAGCGCCCCGTAGATGATGCTGAAGACGCCCAGACCGGCGGCGAGGTACGACCAGTCGTAGGCACCCGCGGGTGCCAGTGGCCATGCCAGGCGGATCAGGCCGTAACCACCGATCTTCAGCAGGATCCCCGCCAGGATCATGCTGATGGGCGTGGGCGCGTCCACGTGCGCGTCGGGAAGCCAGGTGTGGAACGGGAACGACGGCAATTTGATGATGAAGCCGATGAAGAAGAGGATGAACACCCAGGACTGGATCGCGCGGCCGTAGTAGTGGGTGCCGGTGGCGATCGCCGTCAGCTCGACGATGTCGAACGAGTGGCCGGCGAAGGCCTGAGCCTTGCCGGTCGCGTTGAAGAGGCTCTGAGCAGCCGAGTCACCGGGCCAGAAATAGAGGATCAGCACGGACACCAGGATGAAGACCGAACCGAACAGGGTGAAGAGCAGGAACTTCATGGCCGAATACTCCCGGTTTCCACCTCCCCAGATGGCGATCAGGAAGTACATCGGCAGGAGCATCACCTCGAAGAACACGTAGAAGAGGAACAGGTCCAGCGAGAGGAACACGCCCATCATGCTCGAGACCAGCAGGAGGAACAGAGCATAGTAGCCCTTGATCTGGTGGGTGATGTTCCATGAGGCAAGGCAGGCCAGCACGCTGATCAGGCCGGTCAGGATCACGAGGCTGAGGCTGATCCCGTCCAGCCCGAGGAAGTACTGGATGTTGAAAGAAGGAATCCAGGCCCTTCGGACGACGAGGTCGTTCAAGCCGTTGTCCTCGTTGGTGATCGCGAGTGAGCCGGTGCCGTCGTCCTGGAGCAGATTGTGGATGGCGCGTTCCTGGAGCGGGGCACTTGCCGGGCCGTCGCCGACGTACAGGCCCAGGACGATCAGCGACACCACGAGGGCCGCAAAGGTGAAGCCCAGCGCAACCAGCTTGATTGCCGCTTCTGATCGCTTGGGCACAGCCAGGACGATCACCATGCCGATCAGGGGGAGGAGCCAGAGGGAACTCAGCAGCAGGTTGTCGCTCATGGCGCGGTCACCGGTTCCGTGATCAGAAGGTCGCGAGCAGGGGGAGCCTGTCTCGGGGATCAGTGAGGATTGGGTCAGAGTGTTCCGTCTGCCGGGGTGAGCCTCCGGGGCTCGCCCAGGGTGGGTTTCGATGTCAGGTCATCGGTTGATCCAGGCGAAGACGCCGGCGAACAGCCCCACCAGCGCCACGGCCAGGAACATCAGGTAATTGCGCAGCTTTCCGGTCTGGATTGCCCGGCTCCGGTCGCCGGCGACGTAGACCATCTGGCCAAGGAGGTTGACCAGTCCGTCCACGCCGAACTTGTCGAGGATCCCATCCCAGTGGCTGAGTCGCTCGGTGACAAAGGCCGAGCCGTTGACCAGCCCATCGATCAGGACCTTGTCGACCTGGCCGCAGAAGCGAGCGAAGGCCAGGCAGGGGCGGACGAACACGGCGTTGTAGATGTCGTCGAAGTACCACTTGTTCTTGAACAGCGTGTAGAGGCCGTGGAACCGCTCGGCGGCCCGGGCAGGACTGAGCCGCGTGGAGACGAAGAGGGGCAGGTTCGCCGGTGCGTAATAGAGAGCTCCCAGGCCGATGCCCACCGCAGCGATGACCAGCGAGCAGCCCAGGGCGTACCAGTGGGCCCAGTGCGCGTCGATCACGTTGGCGGGCTCGCCGTACTCGATCATCTTCTCCAGCACGGGCGTGCCGAACGGCAGGCCAATCCACCACGTCCAGCCTACGAAGATGCTGCACACCGCCAGGGCGATGAGCGGCCAGGTCATGACCGGCTCGCTCTCGTGGGCATGGGCGGCCGGGTTCAGGTCGTGATGGTTCGGGCCCGTGGCCATGTGCGACTTCCGCATCGGCCAGCGCGTGCTCCACGTCCTCGTCGTGCGCCGCCTGGGATGCACTCTCGGTCTGGAAGCCCCGCGCCTCGCCGGCGAACGTCAGGAACCACATCCGGAACATGTAGAAGGCGGTGATCGTCGCCCCCAGGGCCGGCAGAAGGAAGAGCAGGAAGTGCTCCGGACTTTGCCAGACCCGGGCGATCGCCGCGGCCAGGATCGCGTCCTTCGAGTAGAACCCGCTGAAGAAGGGCACCCCCGAGATGGCCAGCGTGCCCACCAGCATGGTAGTAGGCCGTGATCGGCATCTTCTTGAGCAGCCCGCCCAGCGCCGGCATCTCGTAGGTGTGGACGCTGTGGTAAACGCTGCCGGCGCCGAGGAACAAGAGGGCCTTGAAGAAGGCGTGCGTGAGCAAGTGGAACAGGCCGGCCGCCCGGCCGCCCACACCCAGTCCGAGCATCATGAACCCGAGCTGGCTGACCGTGGAATACGCCAGGACCTTCTTGTAGTCGGTCTGAGTCACGGCAATGGTCGCCGCGATCAGCAACGTGATTCCACCCGTGTAGGCGATGTAGAGCAGGGTGAAGGGTGTGAACACCGGGAAGAACCGGCCCACCAGGTACACCCCCGCGGCCACCATCGTCGCCGCATGGATCAGGGCCGAGACCGGCGTCGGGCCCGCCATCGCATCGGGCAACCAGACGTGGAGCGGGAACTGGGCACTCTTGCCCACGCAGCCCGCGAAGATCCCCAGCCCGGCGAGGGTCAGAACCGAGTACGGAATCTGGACGGGATGGCCGTGCTCGGCGCCCTCCGCGTGGGGGCGAAACTCGACCGCCTCCTGACCGCCCGGGCCCCGGACCTGATTGAGCTCGCCTCCGGGGCCACGCAGCCCCTGGGAGATCTCCTGGAAGTTGAAAGTGCCCAGGCTCGTCCAGAGCAGGCCCAGACCCACCAGCATCCCAACGTCGCCGATCCGGTTGACGACGAACGCCTTGTTGGCCGCGTCGCAGTTGACCTTCTCCTCGTACCAGAAACCGATCAGCAGGTAGGAGCAGATGCCGACCAGTTCCCAAAATATGAAGATCATGAAAACATTGGATGACGCAACCAGCCCAAGCATCGAGAAGCAGAAGAGCGAGAGATAAGCGAAGAACAGCGGGAACCGCGAGTCGTCGTGCATGTAGCCGATCGAGTAGATGTGGATCAAGGTGGCGATGAACGAGACCATCAGGAACATGATCACGCTCAGGTTGTCGATGTACACGCCCAGCGGGAAGGTGAGCGACTTTCCGGCCAGCGGGTCGCCCGGGATGGCCCCCGACTTCGCATCGAGAAGGACCCAATCGAAGCTTCCCTGCCAGACGTGAGGGCCCTGTGCCGCGCCGTGGCCGCCCTCGGTTGCCAGCGGCGCATGTTCCCCGGCATGGCCCGGTTCCGCCGCGGCGTGGTGCTCCGCGAAGACACCCTCCGCCTCGATGAAGTAATAATCAAGGAAGCCCACCAGGCTGAGCAGGAACGACAGACCGATGGCACCGGTGGCAAGGTACGCATTGAGCCGCTTCAACTGGCGAATGAACAGGACCTCGACGGCAAACGCGGCCAGCGGAATCAAGACCGCGGCCACGTACAGACCAACCTGCCACTTCATGTCGTCACATCCCTCGGTCGGTTCGGAACTTGATCCAGGGTGCTCGCCTGTCGGCCGGATGGCTGCCCCGCGCGCCAAGAACGCTGCCGTCCTGGCCCTCTCGCCAGGCCCATTCCGCAACGCGCGACCAGATCGAGGGCGCGGGGGGAGATCGTGAAATATGTCACAGCCACACCCTCAATGCAAGACCCTGGTGGCGGAACTGGCCCGCTCGACCAGGGCCTCGAAGGGAGCGACTTCGAGCGTCGACTCATCCGCCCGCTCCGGCCGCAGCCGTCGAGAGGTCGGTTGGTTGGTGCCTTGCAGCGCTCCCCTGACCTGCATACCTTGAAGAGGCGAGACCCGTGGTTCAAAGGGGCCGGGCTCGTCCGATCGCCCGATCTTGTACAGAGTCCGGCTTCTGCCCCTGCAATGACACACGCTGGAGAGGAGAATCGCCAGATCATGCCGACTGTAACGGTTGACGGTGAAAAATCATTTGAGGTCGAAGCCGGCAAGAAGCTGGTCCTGGCCATCGAGGACGCGGGAATTGACATCATGCATCGATGTGGAGGGAATGCGCGATGCACCACATGCCGGGTGGAGATTCTTGGGGGAGAGGTCCCACCGCCCGAAGGGCTCGAACAAACCCGGCTGGCCCGGGAGGGGGAGATTGCACCCAACATCCGCCTCTCTTGCCAGATCCGCGTCAATTCCGACCTCTGGGTCGCCGTCATCAATCGGGCCTCGGCTCAGGGGGTCGACCCAGGTCCGCGTCCCCTCGATTGAGATCGTCTCGTTCTCCTCGTCACCTGCCCAAGACGCCAAAGAGCACGCTCGGGCCCGTCGCGCGAGCGTGCCCTCGTTGCTCCGTCCGATGGGCAAGAGGCCGGGTCAGGGAGTGATCGTACCCAGGGATGATCAAGGTAGTGGTCGGCGGGAGGCGACGTTGGAATTTGGGATCACCACCCGGCTCGCCCCGTTGATGTCGCCGATGATGTAGATCTGCTGGTCGACAGTTGCGGCCGATCACGAACGCACTGCCGGGGCCGATGTTGAGGTTTCCCTGAATGTAGGTTGAGACCGAGCGGGGTCTGTGCCACGTTGCGTGGTTCCGATCACAGGTAGGTTGAGCGACAGGACGTTGCTGCCGGTGCCGGTGCCTTTGGGTGGCTGGAGAACCGCCCCGAGATCGCGGCCGATCAGGAATTGCGAGCCGTTCGTCAGGGTAATATCCTGGCCGACATTGAGCAGGTTGAGGTCGCGGCCGATCTGGATGTTGGTGCCGGTGTTCAGGGTGATGCCCTGCAGCACGTCGAGCGTGTTCAGCGACCCGCCGGTGGTGATCGATGCGCCGGGGAGGATGGCATTGAACGCGATCCGGTCGATCGTCGTCGTGCCAGTGGCGACCAGCGGTCCGGAGAGGTTCGCCGTGTGGAAGCCTTCGATGTCACCGATCTGGCCGCTGTTGACCGTGATCTGCCCGATGTTGAGCAGGTGATCTTGAGCCGCCGCGCCGTAGGCAAAGCTGTGCGCATAGCCCTTGCGGATCGGATGCGGCAGCGGGTTGATCGTCAGCTCGGTGTTGGGAGTCGAGCCATCCACAATGATTCCGATCTTACCTCCCGTCATGGCATAAACCCGGACGGTGCCGATCGGTTGCGGGAACTCGGATGGCTGGATGATCGTGGACGCCGGCGTCGGGGTCGTTTGCGTGAACGTTCCCCCGGCTCCGTCCCCCGCGGCTGTCTGCACCGTGTTGGAGACGTACCCGAGCTGGATCCGGTAGTGCGTTCCGTCCGTGGACACCACATTGACGGCCTGGCCGCCCCGGATGGTCTGGGAAGCTGCTGCGTGAATCACCCGGAACTGGCGATTCCACCGCGGGGCGTTCAGCGCGAACGGCGGCACGTTCACGTGGAACGCCACCTTCGCCTGGGGGTGCTTGAGCAGCCCAAGCTGGGTTCCCAGATACTGGTGAAGCGTCTGCTTCGAGAGCAGGACGCGATCCTCGAGCTGGCCGTCGAGTGCCGGCCGGAACGCGCGAGATGGTGACCGACGGCCCTCCGTGCGAAAGTCCGACATGCGACGATCCTCCTGATCGCGGGGACAGCGCGCCTGTTCATCCTCGCCCCGGCCAGACGAACGAGCGAGGCACGCCGACGCGAATCGGCCCACCCCGGTCAGGCCGGGACCAAGCGCGTGGGACCCTGGGCGATTCTCCTATGCCGGGTCCCATAACTGGTTCTTGTATCGGCCCGCCGCTGATCGGCACCACGCCCAAACCCGCGGGTTGCCCGGGTCTCACCTTCTGTGAGTGCGGGTTGCAGGGAGACCGGTGATTGTAAGGATCATGCCGTTTGAGCCGATACCCCGGTGGGTGGCCAATCGCTCAGTAGGGCTGGGTGCCGCAGGACGAGGCGGGCCGAGCCCGCCGCGCAGCCTGCGGAAAAGGCGCCCGATTGCACGCGAAGGCGGGCTCAGAGGTCGGGGGAGTTGAAGGTGTCTCCACCGTTGATGTCGCCGGAGACCAGGCCCTTTCGGAACCACTTGACGCGCTGGGCCGAGCTGCCGTGCGTGAATGAATCGGGAACCGCGTAGCCCTGGGCCCGCTTCTGCAACGCGTCGTCGCCGATCCTCGAGGCGGCATTGAGCCCGGACTCGATGTCCCCTTCCTCGAGAATGTGCTTCTTCTTCTCGGCGTGATGGGCCCACACACCCGCAAAGTAGTCGGCCTGGAGCTCGAGCATGACGGACAGCTTGTTGGCATCGCTCTTGCTTACCTGGCGCTGCATCTGCGACACCTTCTCGCTGATGCCGAGCAGGTTCTGGACGTGGTGACCGATCTCGTGGGCAATCACGTACGCCTGGGCGAATTCGCCCGGGGCCTTGAATCGGCGCGCGAGCTCCTCGTAAAACGCGAGGTCGATGTACACTTTCTGGTCGGCCGGGCAATAAAACGGCCCCACTGCGGTGCTGGCCATTCCGCAGCCATCCGTTCTCACCTGGTCACGAAAGAGGACGAGCACCGGCTTCTCGTACTTCCGTCCGGCCTTGGCGAAGATCTCTGTCCAGACATCCTCGGTCAGGGCGAGCGTCGTCTTCACCAGGGCCTCCTGCCTCTTCTCCTCGGGGCTCGTGGCAACTGGCGCCTGTTGCCCTTGCCGCGGGGCTGCCTGCTGGCCTCCGAGCCGCTGGAGCAAGGCCCGGGGATCCGCTCCCGTGAGCAGGCTCGCCAGCAGCACGATCAAGATCGTGCCGATTCCACCACCCACCGCGATCTGGCCAGCCGAGACCCCTCTTCGATCCTCCACGTTCTCGCTCTGGCGTTCGTTTTGCCACCGCATATGTCGCTCTCCGCTGGTAGACCCTTCCCGTTGGACAGAACGGGGACCTCAAGAGTCTCTCACGAACTTGTACAGTATGAAAAGGGGACTTCGGTTCAACGGGCTGGAGAATTCCCCGAACGCGAACTCCCATGGATTACCGGCGACGGGCCAGCTAGCCTCACCGTCCCGACGGCGACAACACGGGGAGGGAACTCAGGATTGCCCGAGCTGCACGCGGATGTCCTCGGGCTGGCCATTCCTGATCACGGTGACGCGGATCGTCTCGCCCGGCTGGTGCTTCTCGACCTCGGTCAGCAGCTCATCCACGGTCTTCACACGCCTGTGCTCGATGGCCACGATCAGGTCGGCGGAGTCCGTGTCGAGGTAACGGCGAATGAACAGTCCGAGACGCTCTTCCTTCACCTGCGCCGGCTGGATTCCGGCCTGCTCGGCGGGACCTCCGTCCGTCAGTGCCATGACCAGGAGCCCCTCCCCCGAGGCGTAAACCCGGGTGATCCCCAGATCGGCCCGGATCACCCGACCGTTCTCGATCAGAGGCTGGAGGATCCGCGTGATCGAGTTGATCGGCACCGCGAAGCTGATGCCCGCGGACTGCCCCACCTGGCTGATGATGGCCGTGTTCATGCCGATGACCTGGCCCCGGGTGTTGAGCAGAGGCCCGCCCGAGTTGCCCGGGTTGATCGCCGCGTCGGTCTGGATGATCCCCTTGATCATCCGCCCATTCTTGGCCTTGAGCGAGCGGTCGAGGCTGCTGACGATTCCCGAGGTCAGAGTCCGCTCCAGTCCAAACGGGTTCCCCAGGGCCATGATCTTCTGCCCGACCAGCACCCGCGAGGAGTCGCCAAAGGTCACGGGGAAGAGTTTCTCGGCAGGGGCCTTGATCTGAAGGACGGCGACATCATTCGAGGCGTCTTGCCCGATCACCTTCGCCGGGTGGGCCGAGCCGTCGAACAGCGTCACCCGGACAGCGACGGCCTCCTGGATGACGTGGAAATTGGTCAGGACGTGCCCTTGCTTGTCGATGACGAACCCCGAGCCAGTGCCCGTCGAGGTCTCGTCGCCGAAGAATCCTCCCCCTCGAGACTCGGTGGTGATGTTGACGACGCTCTTGTTCACGCTGGCGTAAACCAGGACGTTGTTCCGTTCCTCCGGGATCAAGATCCTTGAGGAGGTCTTCGGGTGGGGCAGGGGGCTGTGCCCCGGAGGCCGCGACTGGGGGCACACTCCGGTCGGGATCGCCCGGGACCGGGACGGGCAGGGCAGGGGGCGGCTCCGCTGAGAGCCCCGGAATCTGAGCCATGGGGGGTTGCCGTCTCAGCCCCAGACGCGCACCGAGGAGAACTATCACGAGCGTCAGGGTCACGATGACCGTGACGGCGTGTGCCGCGATCGTCCGCCCCATCGACGTCCGTTCCGGATTCATGAGCGTGAAACCCCTTCTCGAGTCAAGGACCTGGCCGGCCACGGGGTCAGCCCTCCAGGCTTTGCGCCTGCTTCCGTTGCGTTCCGTCCAGCCACCAGGATTTTACGCTCATGAAAGGGAGCAACCAACCCATCTTCCCCTTCCGACGGCCGGCGATCTCCCCCGCGGTTGGCAGAAACCGACTCACGGCTCACCACCCTTCCTACGCTTCCGTGTTCTTGGTCCAGACCGCCTGCCGGGGGGTCTCGTCGATCGTCAGCCGGAATACGTCCGGGCGGGCGTAGTGGCCAACGACGTCGAAGTCGAGCCTGGCCTGGACGATCTCATCGAGGTTGATCTCGGCCTGGAGGATCTCTTCCCGGTCGTAGATGGGTCCGGCAAGCACATCTCCCAGGGGACCGATGAGAACGCTGCCGCCCCGGCACATCACCTCGGGCTGGTCGGCGAGCTCTTCGAGACCGGGGAGATCAGGCGGATACATGTCCCGGGTGACGTACTGGTTGGCACCCAGGACGAAGCATCGTCCCTCGCAAGCGATGTGGCGAAGCGTGGCCTGCCAGGTGTCGCGGGCGTCGGCGGTGGGTGCCAGGTAGATCTCGACCCCCTTGCCGTAGAGGGCCATCCGGGCCAGAGGCATGTAATTCTCCCAGCAGATCAGGCCGCCGATCCGGCCCAGCTCGGTTGGAAGGACGGTCAAGGTCGAGCCATCTCCCTCGCCCCAGATCAGGCGCTCGGATCCCGTGGGCTTGAGCTTGCGGTGCTTGCCCAGCAACCGGCCGTCGGGACCGAAGTAAAGGAGCGTGCAGTACAGCGTCCCAGGCGCTTGCCGGCCGTCACGCTCGATCACCCCGACGGCCGCGTGGACAGATGCCTCCCGCGCTGCCGCGCCCAGCTCGTCGGTCGTTGGACCGGGAACGTCGACTGCGCTGTCCCAGTAGCGTTGCCAGAGCCTCCTCCCCTGGTCGCTCCGCCTGCCCACAACCATGCCGAAGCTCAGCCCTCGTGGATAACCCGGGATGAACGCCTCGGGCAGGAGAACCAGACGAGCACCTTGCGCACCGGCCTGGCGGATCAGGCCGGCGGCCTTCTCGGTGGAGCGATCATGGTCAAACAGCACCGAGGCCGCCTGCACAACCGCGACAGGGAAGCGAGACCTCGAAGCAATCACAAGTGCGGCTCCTCCTCCGGCGATCCGAGCGTGGTCGCATCACCGCGTTTGACCGGGGGCTGATCTTCCCTGCGAATGACCTCCCGCAACTCGTCCGGAGTGCCCGCCAGGCGTAGTTCGGCGCGAAACGCCGGGTCCCGAAGATGGCGAAGCCACTCCTCGAAAACGTCCCGCTTGGCAGACTCGGCCGCAGTGCTCGGTTGTGTCAGGATGAGCAAGAGGATATGCACCGGCTCGCTATCGATGCTGTCATAATCCAGTCCCTGCCGGGAGATCGCCAGCGCTGCGGCCATCCGGTCCAGGCCAGGGTGCCAGGCGTGGGGGATCGCCACCCCTTCGCCAATCCCCGTCGGCCCCATCTCGTCACGGCGGATGATCGCCGCTTGCAGCTCCGGTACAAGCGCGGGGAGAAAAGACCCCGGGCCGCCAGCAAACCCAGGATTGCCTCGATCGCCTGTTCCCGGGTGGAAACCTCGGCATCATCCAGGATCAACACGCACTCAAGATGGTCGACCAGCCTCATCCTGCACCCTTGTGGACACGTGTTCCCTAGGCGATGGCCGCCAGGACCGATAAAGTGCTCCATCGAAATGCCTGGCATGAGAGATCGTGATTGGATCTCGCCAGGGCAAGCGAGAAGGCAATCCTTGCCGACTCGCCTGAGCCTAGCATCCCATCTTGGCCGGTTTCAACGTTGCGGATGGGCCTGATTGAAAAACCGACCGGGAATCCGACCTAGGCATGGTGCCGGAACAGGCAACGCGTCGGGGGATGTCTCTTTTGGGAATCGCCCGCGGCGACCCCCCTTGTGCGATTGTGGTCCTGTCGGCAAAATGTTGAACGTTACGGAACATCACTACGAGGTGCAACTCACGCATGACTCAAGCACAGCCCGCGAATGGACAGTGCGCAACGGAGTCCTCCCCCGGCAAGCGGGATTACGACGCGATCTTGATCGTCGGCTTCGGTGGTCCAGAGCGGCGTGAGGATGTCTTGCCGTTCCTCGAAAACGTGACTCGGGGCCGCAACGTGCCCCGGGAGCGGTTGCTCGAGGTCGCCGAGCACTACTACTATTTCGGGGGTGCCAGCCCGATCAACGGGCAGGTTCGCGAATTGATCGAAGCCTTGCGGCCGGAGCTGAGACGGCATGGCATCAGCCTGCCGATTTACTGGGGCAACCGGAACTGGCACCCCATGCTGGCCGACACCTTGCGCGAGATGGCCAGCGCAGGGGTGAAGACGGCGCTGGCGGTGGTGCTGTCCGCTTATAGCTCGTACTCGAGTTGCCGCCAGTACCGCGAGGACATCGAGCGGGCCCAGGACGAGGTCGGCCCGAGCTCACCGGCCATCGACAAGACTCGCGTGTTCTACAACCACCCGGAATTCATCAGCGCGAACGCCGATCGCGTCCGTGAAGCCCTGGCCGAGGTCTCCGCCGAGGATCGCTCGACGGTTCGGCTCGTGTTCACCGCGCACAGCATTCCGGTGGCGATGGCCCGGACCTCCAGCTACGAGATGCAGCTCCAGGAATCGTGCCGGCTTGTGGCCGCCGAAATCGGCATTCCGGCAAGCCGGTGGTCACTGGTGTATCAGAGCCGGAGCGGCCGGCCCCAGGACCCCTGGCTCGAGCCCGATATCCTCGATCACCTGCGCCAGCTCAAGGACCGGGAGACCACTGGGGTGATCGTCCATCCGATCGGCTTTCTCTCCGATCACATGGAGGTCCTCTACGACCTCGACGAGGAGGCGAAGCACCTCTGCGAGGCGCTGGGGCTCAACATGGTTCGCTCCCGGACCGTGGGCAAGCACCGAGGCTTTGTGAGGTTGCTCCGCGAGCTGATCGGCGAACGCGTCGCCTGCGCTCCCACCGAGGAGCGCCGGGTCATGGGCCAGTTCGGACCGAGCCACGACGTCTGCCCCGTCGACTGCTGCCTGCCACCTCCCCGGCCCTCGACCCCGGGCCAGGCCTGACGATCGACCAATGTTCCAGCCCCGATGCCGTTCCGGCCCCTCTCCGTCCGGGCGGAATTGAAGCTATGAGAGGGAGGTGAAGGTCGACGCGACGGTTTGCAGAACCCCTGAGCCTGGGGAAAACTTGAGGAATTATCCCAGTTTCCCCGTTTACCCAGACCAGGAGCCCTGCAATGAACTACATCGGCGTCGACCTTCACAAGAAGATTATCACCGTCTGCGTAATGGACCAGAACCGTACCGTGCTCGCACGCAAGACCCTTTACTGCAACCAGCCTGACCAGATCGTTGAGTTCTTCCGGAAATTCCAGCCCTTCAAGGTCGTCGTGGAGGCGACGGCCAACTACCACTGGCTCGTCGATCGGCTCGAACCCCTGGCCGAGAAGGTCGTCCTGGCCAATCCCAAGAAGCTGAGGGTAATCGCCGAATCCACCAAGAAGACCGACCGCCTCGACGCCCAGATCCTGGCGGAGTTCCTGGCCCGGGATATGATCCCCGAAGCCTACATGCCCACACCCAGGCAACGGCAGCACCGGATTCTGGTCCGCCATCGACAGTATCTCAGAGAGTGCCTGACCTCCGTGCGGTGCAAGATCCGCCACATCCTGGCCGACCACAACGCCGACCGCAAGGACCTCTTCTCGACCCAGTGCGGCAAGGCTTACCTCAAGCAGGTGCCCCTCAGCGACGCCGAGCGGTTCGTCATCAGGCAGCTGTGGTCGGAGTTCGAGGACTCTCAAGCCCAGCTGTTGGCCCTGGCCAAGAAGATCAAGGCCTTCGCGGCCAAGGCATCGAAGCGGGAAGCCGAGGCCCGGACGATCCTCAAGACGGCGCCCGGCGTGGGGACGGTGACCGCCGAGGTGATCCTCAGCGAGCTGGGCGATGTGAGCCGATTCCGCAACGCCAAGGCGGTCTGTGCCTACGCGGGGCTGGCACCCGTCGTCAAGCAGAGCGGGGGCAAGAGATCCAAAGATCTTGCAATCAGCAAACAAGGATCGGGACTGTTGCGGTGGGCCCTGGTGGAGTCGGCCTGGCGGCTGGTGAACACGAGCCCGAAATGGATGGCCGTGTTCTCCCGGTTGAGGAAGCGCAGCGGCACCAAGCGAGCCATCGTGGCGGTGGCCAGGAAGCTCTTGTGCGTGCTCTACGCCATGCTCAGGACGTCGACTCCCTACAAGGTGATGGCTGCCTAGCGGGCCCACCAACCCCCAGAAAGGAGGGGAGGCCAAGACCGAATCGAACACAATCTCTGTGAGAGCGAGCCACCTGTCGAGCGAAGGCCGGTGGACGTGACGACCAGGAGGACGACCCCGCAACGAACCCCGACAGCGGCCCCATCACCAACTGTCGTGAAATTGAATGGTGGCGTCCCTTGGATTCCGGCTGAGTGGCGACATCGGAGCGATCCGGTGATCCCGAATAGATGGTTGAGCGAATCACGTCACGTCGGCTAACGCTTCGTACACTGCCGGCACTGAGGGGGAGCAATCTCCCTCGGCCTCAGGCTCAAAGGATGTGTTGCGGGGTGCACAACCAATTCGTCCGCGGACAGGTCTGAGATGGGCCAGATCGACCGAAGCCGACGGCGAAGGGGATGTGCGGGAGCCCTCCGACACAAAATCTGCACCGCCTCGCTTGACAACGCCCCTCTCATAGATGGGTCCGTTCGCGCTGCCGAACTTCGGCTTGCTTGAACTCAATCTTCTATAGGCTATCCACTTGCGTCAAATCGATTTGGCTTCGTTTGGCGGTTTTTCAGGACTTGTCACCGGCGCCTTGCCCGACCCGAAACCTGCCACTCCCATCCCACGGTCGTTAGCCCGAACTTCACTTGGCTCGGGTTTCCCTCCCCGAGCCTGATACCTGTCATCCGAATTGCCAAAGACGGATTTCGAGATTCCTCCACTCTATCTTGCGCTATCGAACAGGATGGCCGGGCAAGAACGTCAAAATGTGCCGGCGACGAATCGTGAACATTCGCAAGTCCCGGCACGACCCGTTCGTTCGGCACAACGAGTAGATCCAGACCCACATCGAGAATGCATCAAGAGAAGAGTGTCGAACCAACCCATGCAGAGAATCTGAAAGCAGTCAGTCGCCGACCACCAGAACGACGAACGAGCCTGGAACGTATCGGCGGCGGGAGCCTTTCGTCGCCGGCTTGGCGGCGGGGGCCGTGTCTGGGAGTGGCGGCCGAGAGGTAAAGGCGATGCGTCTTGGGGTCAAGCGCGATCGTCTTGGCACTCACCTGAGTCTTGATGGTCTTGACCACCTGGAACTTGCCCGGCTCTTCCTCGCGGATCACGGAAACCGTGCCGTCGCCGCCGTTGGAGCTGAAGATCAGGTTCCTCTTGGCGTCGAAGACGCATCCGTCGGGCCCCGGCCCGATCTCGACGGTCTGGATGACTTTCCCGCTATCGGCGTCCATGACGACCAGCTTCCGGTTGGCGCACGTGCTGAATAGCCGCCGGTGCTCGCGGTCGAACGCCAATCCGGTGGGTGCTTCGCCGGGAGCCAGCGGATAGCGATTGAGGATCTTCATGGTGCGGGCGTCGAACTCGACGATCTCGCTGGTATTTTCCATGTTGACGAAGATATGCCCCTGCTCATCGGAGACCGCGAGTTCGGGTACGCCCCCGAGCGCGAGCGCGCCGACGGCCTTCATCTCATCCGGGTCGATCGCCGTGGTGTCATTGGTGCCGTGGTTGAAGGTGAAGACTCGGCGTCTCACCGGCTCGAAATAGATGATGTCGGGACGTCCGTTGGCCTTGATCTTGCCGAGCGTTTTGAGCGTCTTCGTATCGAAGGCAGTCACGCTCGAGTCTGATCCATTGCTGGTGAAGCCACGGCCCAGGTCGGCAACGAAGGCGACGCCGTGGACGCCGGGGGTGTCAGAGATCTCGCCAACGACCTTCTCGCTCTCGAGGTCCAGAACAAGCACGTGCGTGCCGCGCGTCACGAAAAGCCGCTGGCCGCCGGGCTCGACCTCGAGGAAGTCCCAGCCCCCCTCGCCGCCGACGGCGATCTTCCGCACCTTGTCGTAGCTGCCCAGCGGGTCTTGAGCACTAACCGTCCCGACCATGGATAGGAGCAATGCGGAGAGCAACGCGAAACCAGGTCGTACCAGCATGATCGTCCCCTTCCAAGCGGCGGCCCTGTACCGGGCCTGCCGAAGATGTGGGTCTCGTGACGGTTCCACGGCGTTTTGCCGATCCCTTCCCTTCCGCTCTCACCTCTTGTACCAGTTTCCCCACGGGCTCGGTGTGTTTTTTTCTGTGAAGTGACCTGGACCAGAAATGGGGGCGGACCTGCTCTGTAGAAAGCCAGCAGTCGAATAAACATCACGCTGTGTGTGACGGCCCTCAGGATGGTTTCGCGGACGGGTGGCTGGGGCAGAATGCCCCAGAACCACGGGCCTCGAACGTCGCGCTGGCCCTCCTGAGGTGTCGCTGGGCCCCGCCACAGCCACCCGGGTTTCCGGCAGTCTTCATCGTGTGCTGTCCTCGCGCCTCGCGAGCATGGAGTGCCGTGGCCTGAGCGGTGCCGCTCGGGACTCCCGGAGTGAGTATGCCTGCGCCGGCGCTCCATGCTCACGCTGGGTGTGAGCATGGCACCCGGAGACGGTCTTCGGGGGTCTTCATCGGAAGACAAAGGAAAATATGCATCTTTTCGGATTGTAGCCGTCGTAAAGCGCTATGTCCCCCTATATGGGTTCACGGTGGATGAGATCTTTGTCCATCCCTAAGAGACTACAGCGCGATGCTTGACGCAACTCCAAGGTCAACCGCAAGAAGCAATCAGCGTCGCGAATTCATTAGGAGACGCGAGGATCTTCCGAAAATAGGCTGCTTTTCCCGTCTTTCGGCAAGGTCGGAACTCGGTCGTCGGCCATCAAGAAGCTGGGTGTTGCTCTGGATTTCGATCGCTCGTTATCCATAATGATCGATGCGTTCTAACCTACTCAGATTTAATGCTTTACGGCGTTCTTTAATGTGGACCCGGCGCTGTAGAACTAAGAAACCCTTAAGAGTGTTCGCTAGATCGTCGAAGATGGGTAGGTGATAATTCTGCTCTGAACAAGAGAAGGCCAGCGCAATGGATGGCGACGGGGTTGAAACAGGTGGACCGTCAGGCCACTGGCCCCGGGCACGACGGGCCAGGAGCTGGTGGGGATATTCCCGTCCCACCGCTGAAGTCCGGTTCGCAGCCGTGACTCTGGTTATTGGCCTGACCATCTGGGGCTGGCTCGATGTCCGCGAACGCGGTCAGACTCATCCCAACCACGCCGATTTCCACCGGACCGATTTCACGGTCTACACCGAGGCCGGTGCCGCCTTCTTCGACGGGCGTGAACCGTATGAAGTCACCAACCCACGCGGCTGGTACTACCTTTACCCCCCTCTGTTTGCCCTGCTCGTTTCACCGCTCGCGGCCCTGGATTTCAAGTCCCAGGTTGTCGTCTGGTACATCATCACCGTTGTCCTGGCGTTTGGCTGCTACAGCGAATCTCGACGCCTCTGGACACTCCTGGTAGCCTCCGACGCTGATGAGGCCGGCACTGGCCCCGATCCCGCTTTCCGCATCGGAGTGTGCGCGGGCTTGACGGTCCTCTTACCGGCACTGGAATGCCTGCAACGTGGCCAAGTCGGGATCGCCCTAGTCTATCCGCTGCTGCTCGGCTTTCGCCTGACGCTAAGCGGCCGATCATGGCCGATCTGGTGCCTCGGCGGTGTCGTGCTGGGCTGGCCGATCGTGGTGAAGCTGATCCCGGCGTTACCCGTCGCGTTCCTCGCGTTGCAACGCTGGGCGGCGGCTCTGGCACCGGTCCGCTCGCCGCGGTCGCTGGGCCGGGCTGCCTCTGTCACCCTCGGCCTGGCGTTGGGCGTGTTCCTGTTCACCCTCGCCATCCCAGCGGCCTGTATCGGCTGGAGTCAGAACCTGCACCATCTCCGCACCTGGAGCCAGAAGGTGATAGCCAGCCCGGACATGGCCCGCGAGGCTTATGTCGAGATCGATAACGATAGCAACCAGAGTTTCAGCAATGCGGCCTACCTGCTCGCCGACAGGGTTCGCGGCTGGGCGAGTAACGGTGCAGATTCCGTAACCAACCAGGCGGCCCATGGGAGGTGGCTGGCCTCCGTCACGGTGACCGCCGAGCGGCGGCGTGCCGATCGCGTCATACACCGAGCGGTGCAGGGTGTTCAGGCGATCGTGCTGACCTTGCTGATGGTCGTTGGGCTGGCGAGGGGAACGCGGGGCAATCCGTTAGGTCAGGCCGCGACCTATGGCCTGGCCTGCCTGGCGACCGTCCTGATTTCCCCGGTGGCCTGGGGCCACTATTACGTGCTCTGGCTGCCTTCCGTCCTATTCGTGCCGCCCTGGTTGGTGCGGCGGGGTCATCTGAGAGCAGCCAGGGCCGTTGCCAAAGTTCCTGTAGGGTTGATCTGGGTGCATTACTTGGCGAAACCTTGGTTTGGGCAGTTCGGCTTGTTGGGTCTGGGCACGCTGGTGTGGTTCTTGGCCGTCGTCACCCTGTTGATTCGGATCCCTTCGTCTATCCCAACTGAGAAGCTGCGAATTGACCAGTCTCGGATCGGCAAACCAAGGTCCAACCCGCTACTCGTTCACCACCTGCAGCAGTATGTAGCCGGGGTAGCGCTGATTCAACAGAGCCTGGGCCTGAAAGATGTCATGTGCCCATTGGCAAGTGTTAATGATGTTGCCGTTCACCAGGCGGATGCGAAAGCGGTATTGCTTGCCTCTGACCATCCGACTTGCATCTGATTAGTGAAGTGGAACCTAGACCCGACAGAGTAAAGATTCGCCCAACCCGTTTGTACAGTCACCGCTCTCGACGTAAGTCCTTAATCCTCGGCCAAAAGAGCTTTCGTAGGGTGGACAAGGCCCACCACCCTTAACGTCCTTGCGACAAAGGAGATCGGATCGGAAGTCGGTGCCCGCTCTGCAGAAAAATACGCATATTCATCTTTAAGCTATGAACAATCATGATGATGACCTCAACGGGTTGGGCGAATCGTTACGCTGGAACTAATCCAGGACTGGTTGCGGGAGACAGGCCAGACGCTGGCGGCGGTGGACTCGGAGCAGAGCCTGCTGGCGACCCTGTACGGGGGGGAGCGGGCCGCTGCCCGCGAGGGGCTCCGAGGGGCACGGAAGGCCCTGGAAGCGTGGCTGGCCGAGGCCCTGGAGCCTGTCTGCGAGGGGGAGCCCCAGCCAGACGGCCGGATCCGCTACTGCTTGGGGGACTGGGACTTCCATCTGCCTGGAGGAGGGAGTCCTCTACGTGCCGGGGGAATACGCGTTTGCTCCCGTGCCCGTGCCCAGGAACCACCTTCACCTGACCTTCGGTGTGCCCGTGGAGGCGGAGCTGGTGGAAGGGGCTCGGCGACTGGCCGCGGCACTCTGCGGCTGCTTGACCCGGCTCGGCTGAGGCCGCCGGGCTCGATCGATCCGATCGAGCCGGATCGCGGCGATCCCATCGACTCGAGCGGTTGACCTGGGGCAAGGACGCAAATCTGGGGAGGCCGTCGTTGTGAATATTCTGCAGCGGTACGTCTCGGGAGAAGTGCTCCGCGCCTTCTTGCTGTCACTTCTCACCATGACCGCGATCTTCGTCTTGTTCATGGTCGCCGCCGAGGCCATGAGAAGCCGCATGCTTACCCCTGGAGACGTTCTCCAGCTGGTTCCTTTTGTCATTCCCAGCACCCTCCCCTACACCATTCCCGTTTCCCTGCTCTTCGCCGTGACCGTCGTTTACGGGCGGATCGCCGGCGACAACGAGGTGATCGCCGTCAAGTCGGCCGGCCTCAGTGTCATGACCGTGATCTGGCCGACGATCTTTCTGGCCACGGTCCTCAGTGGCTTTCTGCTCCATGTGAGCCGCGGCTGGATCCCCCGGAGCGCCCATCGGGCGAAGCTCGTCCTTTTCAAGGACCTCGAAGACACCTTCTACAAGTTCCTCAAGCGCGACCGCGAGTTCAACAACACGAGGTGGCCCTTCCTGATCAAGGTTCGGGACGTCCAGGGGAAGGTCATGATCGACGCCACCTTCAACAGGCGGGCCAAGGGGAAGGACAACAGCGACACCTTCAGCGCCACGGTCCAGGCCAAGCGGGCTGAGCTCCACTTCGACTTCAAGGAGAAGCTGGTTCGTGTCTTCATGGACAAGGCCGAGCTTCAGAACTATGGCAAGGAAGAAGACGTCGTGCTCATCAACAAGAACATCCTCGAGATTCCGATCCCCCAGGACAACCAGTTCAGCGTGGAAAAGGCGGTTCAGGAGTACTCCAACGACGAGATCGAGCAGGAGCTGCTCAAGGCGCGGCAGCGGATCGCGGCCGACCGCAAGCGGGAGGCGATCAGGGCCGGGTTCCAGTTCGCGACCGGCCGGTTTGATGACATCAAGTGGGACTCCGTGCAAAAGGCCTTCGTCGATTACAGCTTTTTCCAGAGGCGGGTCAACGAATTCGAGACCGAGAAACAGCTTCGTACCTCGATGGCCTTCGGTAGTCTCCTGTTCGTGATCCTGGGAGCCCCGGTGGGCATCCTGTTCGCGAAGCGCGACTTCCTCGAGCGCCTTCATCTCCTGCTTCGTGCCGATCATCACGCTCTACTACCCCCTCATCCTCTTTGGCGTGAACCTGGGAAAGGAGGGGTCGATGGAGCCGATCAAGGCCCTCTGGATCGGTAACCTCGTGCTGGCCGTCCTGGCCGGCTGGATCTATCCGAGGATCGTGAAGTACTGAACCGAACGGACCTCGCTGTCGAACAGGACGGGGCCTCGAGGTCGTGGGAGAAGAGACGTGCGAATCCTTGATCGCCAGCGGTACTGGGCTTACGCCAAGGCGTACTTCACATGCAATCTCTCGTTCATCGGCCTCTTCATCGTGATTGACGCGTTCAGCAATCTCGATGAATTCATGAAGCGTGCCGAGGGGCTGGATCTCATCAAGGTGATGGGCCGCTATTACCCACCACTTTCAAGGTGTCTGTAATGCCTTGCGCAGATGACACTTGTGTCAGAATCTCATGTCGGATTGAATGTTTCCTGACATGCTCCTGTAGCAACGTGACAGAGGGGCCAGTTCCGGGCCGGGTCGCCCCAGGGGATTGCTCCCCTGGGGCTCCCACAGATCCGTACGTGCCCTTTCGGGCATACGACTCGTCATATCATGAACTCGCTACGGGACGGCTCACTGAGTGAATCAGCACTCCGTCTCGTACCCGACGCCGCGACCGTTGTTGTTTCGTATCCACGGTTATGGGTTTCGATGCACCCGCCATGTGTCCCTCCAATGGTGTCATGACATGGCGTCCCGTTCTCTCCACGGGGTCCCTCGGGATGGTTCCCCCGCTTCAGCGATACTATGGGACGCTCCGACTCCCCGCCGCCCGTCTCAGCTCGTTTCGAATTCTTCACAAGCCGATACCATCGTGTCGCCCGTGTTTCGCTCCCCTCGGCCGGGGGCGTCCCACCGGGGGCCAGGGAGTTGTCGGTTCCGGTCTCCCCATCCGGATTGACGATGAAAACGTCGGGGTCTCTCAGGTTCCTGGAGAACCCTGGCGGTCATTGTCCGTGCTCTTCGACCCCAGCTGGATCAGGCAGGCTGAGTGGATCATGAGTGAGTTGCCTGGCTCGGCCCCCGCCTGTGTCCAGGACGAAGGCTCCCACATCTTGTAATTTCGGGGCTCAATCACACGACCTTTGACCTCGCTGTCTACGCCTCGTGGGGGTGGTCTCCCACCCCGGCACGCAAGACTCGCTTCTGGCTGCTGGCCCGGCTTTGCCAGGCGGGATTCGTGCCCGCAGGGTTCCAGCGAAAGGTTTCAGAGTTCGAGTCTCTTCCTCCCTTCCCAAGCTTTCCTGACGCAAGGTCACCATCCCGAACCCCGGAGATGAGTATGACGTCCCGAGATTCCGGGTTTTTTTCTAGGGTGGCAAAACTCCCTTGATCAGAGCATCTTCAAGTCCTTGGAGATACGCCGCCGGGTCGCGGCGGAAACGCCGGCCCTGCACCCTCACCTCCCTGCGCCGCTCCAGCCCGGCGCGTAACTTCCGCCAGGTGCCGAGGTCTGACGGCGCCAGGTCCTCGCCCCGGACTGCGCCGCGCAGCCGGGTCGCCAGCGCCGCCGGCAGCCGCACTGACCCCCGCACCACCAGACCCGGCGACGCCACCTTCCGCCCGCTCGACCGCCGCTCGTGATACCGATGTGAGCCGAACAGTTGCTCCAGGTCGTTGTCCGTCCGCGGCAGGTCCGCTGCGTCATAGCAGTGGAACAGCCCCGGCCAGTAGCTCCGGGTCACCTTCCGGAATTGCCCCAGCGCCCCGCTCAGCTCACTCGCCCGCCCCGCGTGCCGCGCCATCGCACCCAGCAAGCCCCGGTAGCTCACCTTCACCGCCGCGCCGGGTAGGCCCGCGACGTTCGCCAGGACCGCCGCGGCGCGGAACACCCAGGAGTAGGCCGCCTCCACCGGCGCCCACAGCGCCGCCGTCGCCGACAGGCCGGCCACCAGCAACGACCGTAACCGCGTCAATTCCGGCGGCAACCCCTTTTTTCCTCGACCCGGTCGAGGCTCTCCGCCACCGCCTCCAGCCGACCCTTCAGCACCAGCCCCGGCGCCGCCAGCGGCGGTCGGCCGTCGTCGGTCAACGCCGAGCGGACCGCCGCGCAGTACCCCCGGATCGTCTCGGCCTCGGCGTCGTCCCGCCCCTCGACCTTCCGCTCGATCGGCCGGACGCCGCGGACCTTCTTCTTCAGCTCCTTCTTGGCGTGGCGGTCGGCCTCGTAGATCGGCTTGGCCGCCTCACGAAGGTAGTGGAAGTGGCAGAGCTGGTGCGGCACGCCATCCAGCGCCTTTTTGACCGCCTTGCGGATCGAGTCCTGGCCGTCGGAGACGACGCCGACGATCGGCACCCCGAGCGCCTCCTTGACCTCCGTGATCAGCGCGGCCAGGTCGTCCCGGGTGGACGACAGCAGGCTCCTGGCCAGGAGGATCTCGCCGGAGAGGCAGTCCCTCAGCACCCAGAGGACCTCGTGGCCGACGTCGGGCTGCAGGCCGTCGATGGCCAGAACGACGCGGCCCGCCGCTGCGGTCACCCGCCGGAGCCGCGCGGTGTCCGCCAGCGACAGGGCGAGGAGCTCGTCGTAGCGGTCCAGCAGGTTCCCCACGCTCCGCAGGCAGATGGCGACACCGCGGTCGCGCAGCGTTCGATGGATCTCGGGGAGGCTGCGGTGCCCGGTGTAGCGCACCGCCCCGACGGTGGCGATGAGGTCGAGCCCGAATTCGTACCCGGGTAGGGCGAGCTTCCCTTCGGCCTCGGGCCGCAGGGGCCGGCCGAACCGCGGGCAGCCCCGGTCGCGGCAGCTGCGGACCTGGGCGGCCAGGCGGAGGGGGCCGTCGAGGGTAACGAGGGTGCGGCGGTTGGTGTAGGCGGCCCAGAGGGGGCGGCCGCATTGCGGGCAGGCCGCGGTCAGGGTCATCAGGGTGAGCTGCCGGTCAGGTACGGGTCGGGTGGTCCGTCGGGCCATCGGTGCGTCTCCTCGGGCGAGCGGTCGCCCGAGTCGTAACCGATGCCAAGATAATGCTCAAGGGAATTTTGCCGCCCTAGTTTTTTTGCCTTCCCCTTTCAATGTACAAACGTATAATACCGAGAGGTGGCCGAGACATGAAGCCTCGCAAACGACGAAAAACCGGACGGCGCCTGCGTCACAAATCGTGCATCTCCAGGATAGAGATCCTAGTAGTGCAGCAATGCATACTTGCATTCATCCTGAGAGGGGGATACATCCGATGAGTGATTCCCAATATTTCGACCGGCTCCTGGCGACGGCGGGGTTGATCGTCCGGCATGCCGACTACTCAGGCAAGCGGCAGATGGTTGAACGATGGCGAGAGGAGGTTAACGACCTGACCCGCGCGGGGCGGATCACCGCCGCTCAGGGCGAAACCCTGCGGGAGATCCTCCTGGGTGTCAGCAACCAGACGGCCTGATCGACCGATCGTGAGGGCTCTTGATCCCCTCCGGCATTGTCGACAGCATCCTCGACAGGGGGCATAGGGGGACATAGCGCTCTTGGATGTGCTAGGACCTGAAATATGAACGTCCCCCTTTATCTGTATCTGCATTATAATGTGATCCGAGGCGTGATGGCGAGGGCGGCCGAAGCGCACGATCAACGGCCGCGCGAGTTGAGCGTCAAGGGGCGCTGCAGACGATGACGGCGTTCCAGGACGCGTTGCGACGGGCGAGGCCAAGCGAACGGGACCACCTGATGACGGAGATGCGCAAGGCGTGCACCACCGTGTCGGAGACCGCTTCGGCCGGGTCGAGCCGCGAGCCAACAAACGTCGACCCAAGCCTCAGAAGTTCTTGATGGAACCGCGCCGTAAGGCGCGCAAATGCTTGCTACAGGCGGCCTAGAGCGGTTTACCCATGTGTTGCGCACAGCTGCGCGAGCTGGAACCAGCCGATGATGTCCTGGGTGGTCACCTTTTCAGCGCCTCTCCCAGGGCCTCGTAGACGGCATCCTTGTTCCGCGCCGCGACCCGGCGGAGGTACGCCTTGACCTTCGACCAGAGTCTCTCGATCGGCGTGTAGTCCGGGCTGTAGGGCGGCAGGGGCAGGAGCCTGGCACCCGCCCGCCTGACGGCCGCCGCCGCGGCAGAGGCCTGATGGGGGGACAGGTTGTCCCATACGACCACGTCGCCGGCGTGCAGCTCCGGCACCAGCACCTGCTCGACATACGACTCGAACGCCGCGGTGTCGGTCGACCCCGGGAACACCAGGGGGGCACGTACCCCGTCCAGACCCAACGCGGCGATCACGGTCAGCGATTCCCACGAGCCGGGGGCCGAGCCGACGGCCCGCTCGCCGCGCGGGGCCCAGCCGTAGGCCTGGGTCATCGCCGTGGTCACCCCCGACTCGTCCACGAAAACCAGCCGTTTCGGCTCGACCCGCTTCACCTTCCTCCGGAACGACCGCCGCTTCTCCTGGACGTCGGGCCGGTCGCGCTCGTCGGCGTGCTGGGTCTTCTTCTTGCAGGTCAATCTCTGTCGCCGCAGGGCGCGCCAGATCGTCGTCAGGCTGCAGTTGAAGCCGCCCCGCTGCTTCAGTTGGTCCAGGGTGTCGTCGTTGTGCTCCCGGACCAGATCTTCCAGGCGCCGCAGGTCGTCCGGGCTCAGCACGGGGGTCGGGCCGCCCCCGTGCGGCTCAGGGGCCAACCTATCCTTCTGACGCCGCCGCTGCAGCAGCCGGGAGACGAACGAGACGCTGACTCGGAAGAGGCGGGCGATCTCGCGCTGCGGGCCCTCGTCCTCATCCACGGCCGCCGCGACCCGCTCCCGAGCCAGTTGCGTTGTTAGCCTTTGATTCTGATAATTGCATGCATTTGTGGCGCCGCTCCCTTCGGGGCGGTGCGTCAACTTCGCCTCATGACTGTCCCAGGCGCGAGGTGAGCGTAGTCCGCCCTCACGCGCGAATGACGCGCTGGCAAAACTCGCATTAGACCTTGGCTCTCTGGAAGCCCAGACGGCGACTTACTCGGACGCTACGGCTTGGGCGGTCTCCTGCGCATGCGATCGGATTAGCTCGTGAAGGGCTTTGGCGATCGGCGAGAAGGTCATCTTCCCCTAGGTCCCCTCGTATCTGCTCGTCCGGGCCAGCAGCGTCGCGAACGCCAAGTGCACGACCATCACCGCCCCCACGTGACCGTGAAAGCGCCGGGACCCGTAGACCTGGCCATCGTCAATGCCCCAGAACACCTTGAACCGTGCGTTGACGCGCTCAACGGCGGTCCGGCCCTTGTACATGCGTTCGAACCGTTTCGTCGCGCGGGATGCTCGGGAAGCGACGCAGATCGATCTCTTGTTTCACGCGGACGGTCAGGCCGTACTTCCGCTCGCCGTTGCAGCGCGCGTCGCTCGGGCAACTCCAGCCACCATGCCGCGCCGGGCAACGATACTTCAACGTGCCGCGCTGGGGTTCATGGCCGATGTACGCCATGGAGTGCCGCACCGGATCGGGGCTGACGCGATCGTAGCAGTAGACCGTGCCCGCCTGGTCATACACGATGTTCAGAGGCGTCGAACCCCCGAGCACTTTCTCGGGTTCCTCGAGCTTGAAGTTGCGATTCTGAATGAGCGGCGCGATGCCTTTCTCCTGGAGGAACTCGTGCACGGCGCCGTCGTCGGCCGCCTTGTCGTAGGCCAGGGTTTTCATACGATCCGGCGGCAGATTGTTCTGCGCTTGACTTACCAGATCGGGAATTCGCTCGTTGTCGCCGGCCTTGGTGTCGGTGATATGATAGGCGAGCGCGACCTCGTGATTTACATCAACCAATAAATGTAACTTATAGCCAAACCATTCGACAACCTTGGTGATGTTTCCGTCGTCGTCCTTGTACTCCTTGCGTCCACCGCTAGGTTGCGGAAGCCGCTGTTCGATCTCGGCGGCACGCAGTTTCTCGCTGGTCGCCGCGCGACCAGCCAGGCCGGTCGAATCGCCCGCGGTGTTCTTGCCGAAGTCACCGATCACCGCACCCAGCCGGCTGACCTGGGTATCGAAGATCCGACGGAGATGCTTCAGGTGGGGCTCTTCGCCGAGGGTCGCCAGGAAGCGCGACATGTTGTCGGGGCCGGGGACTCGATCCTCCTCTTCGATGCCCAGCAGCAATCGCAACGCCGGATTGCGACGGAGTTCCTCGAGGCAAGCGTCGATCGAGACATGCCGCAAGGCGATCGCCAGGACGAGCGTGCCCCAGAGGACCTCCACGGGATAATCGTCGCGTCCCTTTCCGCGCGACACTCGGAGCGACTCGAGCAACGCGTGGTCAGGGATCGATTCCAGCAGGACTCGCAGGGATTGGAGCGAAGGGGAATCCTCGAGAGCGTCCCAGGCGAAGAGTGGCTTGGTGATTGTGATTCTCATGGGCTCACGCAGGGGTCAGGAGGTAAAGGATGGAATACCTACAATTGCTACGCAATAAATCCCCGCTGTGTTGGCCCGGTGGTCGAAAAATCGTGAAAAAATCCCTGCCGGAGAGGAAAAACCGCAAGTTTTGCGCGTATCGTGGGGTAGGCGGTTTTTGAGGGACTCAAAAACGCCCAGAAAAATCAGGGCCCGCGAACATCGCAACGACCTCGGCCGGGTCTGGCACGAATTGTAGGCGGCAGTGTGTGGGTGTAAACTGCTGACGGGGAGCAACCTGGGGACAACATCAGTGTGGACCCGTCCTGCGGATCATCACCTTCACGGCGGACGACCGGAACGCCCTGGCCCACGACCGTTACCACCACCCCGACCCCCGCGTCCAGGCCGCAAGATGGAGGTCCTCTGGCTCAAGAGCCACGGCCTGACTCACGACCAGATCGCCGCCTACGCCGACGTCTCCCGGCGCACCGTCCAGCGCTACCTCGACCAGTATTATGAGGGCGGCCTGCCGCACCTGCGCCGCTGCCGGTGGCATCACCCCCACAGCGCCCTGGCCAAGCACCAGGACTCGCTGGAGGAGTACTTTCTGAAGCACCCGGTCCGCTCGGCCAAGCAGGCGCGGGCCATCATTGAGCAGCAGACCGGCGTCCGCAGGGGCCTCAGCCAGGTCCGCCACTTCCTCAAGGGCCGACTGGGGCTGCGCTGGCGCAAGACCGGGGCCATCCCCGTGCCGCCCCAGAAGACGGTCGAGGAGCACGCCCGGGAACAGGCCACCTTCGTGCAAGAGAAGTTAGGGCCGCGCCTGGAGCAGGCCCGCCGAGGCCGGAGGCAGGTCTACTTCGTGGACGCGGCCCACTTCGTCTTCGCGCCGTTCCTGGGTTGCCTGTGGTGCGCGGCGCGGCTGTTCGTGCGGGCGGCCTCGGGTCGCAAGCGGTACAACGTCCTGGGGCGCTCGACGCGGTGACACACCGGCTGGTCCGGGTGACCAATCACGACTACATCAACGCCGAGTCGGTGTGCGCGCTGTTGGCGCGGTGGCGGCTGCCAGTGTGGGGGTGCCGATCACGCTGGTGCTGGACAACGCGCGGTACCAGAAATGCGCCCTGGTGCAGGCGCTGGCGGCGTCGTTGGGGATCGAACTGTTGTACCTGCCCGGTTACTCGCCCAACCTGAATCTGATCGAGAGACTGTGGCGGTTCGTGCGCAAGCAGTCGCTGGACTCCATCTACTACGAAGATTTCGCGCGATTCACGGCTGCGATCGATCAGTGCCTGGGCGATCTGCCCACAGTCCACAAGGGCGAGATGGCAACTCTAATGACTCCCAAGTTCCAGACGTTTGGAGATGTGCCACTATTGGCCGCGTAGAGTATAACTCCTGATCCTTGCCGTCTCCTTCCTCGATCGTGTCCTTCTATGTGAATTGTATCTGTACGCAACCAGAATCCAAACCGCTCTAATGGAAAACCGAGTGCCATTCAGAAGTGACATTTGTATCCGGGAAAATAAAGTATATCCGAAGTGAAGTATATGATACAACTGTGATGATCCCGGTTAATGACGATAGGTACATAGACTGGATTGAGCAATTCGCAAAGAAGACCAACGCAGAGCCGAAAAAAGACGGTTCACGACGATAATGAATGTGGTTAGAGCCGCATACTTGAAGGGATTGGAGGACGGGAAAACGAAATGATGATGTTGTGTTTAACATCTGCCGCGAGTGGAAGGGAACATAAGTTCGATTATTAGCCCCCGCATTGCTCACAGACTGCCGCCATGGCATCCGGCCGATCGGCTTGCGGGCATATACAGGCCTGGATCGGGCTCGAGGTAGCCCGGTCGGGCGTGGATCTCGGCGGGCGGGTCGCTGCGTCGCAAAAAAAAACAACGATCCGCGAGAGGGCTAGAAGATACGGGTTTCGCGGTGTAAAGTCTTGCCTTGTTGGCGTCAACGATGGCGTTCACCCGTGGCACGGAGGTCGGCAGGATGTCCTACGCTTGGCCCAAGGATACGGATTTTGCTCTGTGGGAACTCGATGTCCTCGACCGCCATTGTCCGGTCTGTGGACGGCTGATGTATATCTGCGACCACCGGTACCGTCGGGTTCACACCCTCGAGGGTCCGGTGCAGCTCGTCTGCAAACTCAACCACTGCCCCGATCCCGCCTGCCCCGGCCACGCCAAGACCAAGAGCCCCGAACTCGAGATCACGATCGCGCCGCCCAAGTGGGCGGTCGGGTGGGATGTCCTCTGTTGGATCGGTCATCGTCGATGCTCACGTCATTGGTCGATTTCCCAGATCCAATCCGATCTCTGGGATGATTACGGCATCAAGCTCTCGGCCGACTCGATCGCCCGGTACATCGGATCCTACCAGGTCATGCTCGCCGTGCGCGAGCAGGACCCCGAGTCGTTGCGGCGGCACTATGAAGCCGTCGATGAGATCATCCTCTCGATCGACGGCCTACAGCCCGAGAAGGGGCACGAGACGCTGTACGTGGTGCGCGAACTGACCGGCAAGCGGGTCTGGTTCGCTGAGCCTTTGATCTCCGCCACGGCGGACGAGGTGCGCCGCCTGATCGCGCAGGCCAGGGCGTGGGCCAAGTCCCTGGGTAAGCCGGTGGCGCTGTGGTTGTCGGACCGGCAGGACGCCTTCGTGACGGGCATCGCGGCGGAATTCCCCGACGTGCCGCACCGCTACTGCGACAACCACTTCCTCCGCGACGTGGCCAAGCCTGTTCTGGAGGCTGACAGCCACGCCAAGGTTCAGATGCGGAAGAAGGTGCGTGGCCTTCGGAAGATCGAACAGGCGGTACTCAAACAGCAGGGCGTCCAGGCGTCGGAACGCATCGTGGAGGATGATCCTGCTGCGACCGCGCCGCCGCTGAACCCGCCCGGGCCCCGAGTCGATGCCGCCAGCGCCGTGGTGCTCGAATACTGCACGGCGGTGCGTGGCATTCTCAACGACGATCAGGGAGGACCGCTCCACCCTCCCGGCTTGCGGATGGCCGATGCGCTGGATGAGGTTCGCGCGTTGCTCCAGCGAAACCTGGACGCGAAAAAAGGGGATTCGCCGAGCGGCAACTGGGCCGACTCGCCGACTGCATCGACCGCGGCCGAAACGAAGTGCGCGACGAACAGGAGTCGATCCGTGAATTCATCGCGGAAGTCACGGAAGTTGCCGAAACGCTCGATCCCGGCAAGGGAACATGTGCGGACCGGCAGGCGAAGTTCGAGGAACTGATCGATCGATTCCAGCAAACCGGGGGCCCGATTCATAAGCAAATGGCCCAGGTGATGATCAGTTTTCTCGCCGGCCTGTTCGTGGGCGAAGGACTGTTTGAAGAGATCAAGGACAACCTGGATTTGGAACGATGGTTTCGCTTGCCCAAGAGTCATGAGCGGCGGATTCACGGCCACCGCCACGCGGGGACCCGTATTGTTCTGGAGGGGCCAACTTTAGTGCACGCACTGGATGCACACGCCTTCCATCCGGAGCCGTTCACGGTGGACGACTTGCTGCCCTATCGCACGGCGCACGAACCACAGTGCCAGAGGCAGGCACTGGATCGTCGCAAGATCATGAGGAAGGCACGCTCGAAGAAGAACCGCCCGATACTCCTGGCCGACCTCGAGCGGCGCTATCAGGAAACGTCGGGGTTCTAGCCCTCTCGCGGATCGTTGCAAAAAAAAAGACTCGGCTAGGGATCGTGGCTGACTTGCGTCCTTCGTTTCTCCTTGCATTCTTCAAAATATCTGGGGGCTCGCTAGCTGAAGCCGGCTTTGAGCTGAACCACCCAACCGGCGGCAACAAATTTGGGAGGAACGAAGCAACTCGTCAAGGGACGTCTTCATCACCTTAAGGCGAGGCCGAACCTTAAGAAATACACGCGTGTCAGTAGGTTGAACGTTCCCGTAGCCATCGGTACAACCCGAGCCAGTTGCGTTGTTAGCCTTTGATTCTGATAATTGCATGCATTTGTGGCGCCGCTCCCTTCGGGGCGGTGCGTCAACTTCGCCTCATGACTGTCCCAGGCGCGAGGTGAGCGTAGTCCGCCCTCACGCGCGAATGACGCGCTGGCAAAACTCGCATTAGACCTTGGCTCTCTGGAAGCCCAGACGGCGACTTACTCGGACGCTACGGCTTGGGCGGTCTCCTGCGCATGCGATCGGATTAGCTCGTGAAGGGCTTTGGCGATCGGCGAGAAGGTCATCTTCCCGTAGGTCCCCTCGTATCTGCTCGTCCGGGCCAGCAGCGTCGCGAACGCCAAGTGCACGACCATCACCGCCCCCACGTGACCGTGAAAGCGCCGGGACCCGTAGACCTGGCCATCGTCAATGCCCCAGAACACCTTGAACCGTGCGTTGACGCGCTCAACGGCGGTCCGGCCCTTGTACATGCGTTCGAACCGTTTGGTCGCGCGGGATGCTCGGGAAGCGACGCAGATCGATCTCTTGTTTCACGCGGACGGTCAGGCCGTACTTCCGCTCGCCGTTGCAGCGCAGCGTCGCTCGGGCAACTCCAGCCACCATGCCGCGCCGGGCAACGATACTTCAACGTGCCGCGCTGGGGTTCATGGCCGATGTACGCCATGGAGTGCCGCACCGGATCGGGGCTGACGCGATCGTAGCAGTAGACCGTGCCCGCCTGGTCATACACGATGTTCAGAGGCGTCGAACCCCCGAGCACTTTCTCGGGTTCCTCGAGCTTGAAGTTGCGATTCTGAATGAGCGGCGCGATGCCTTTCTCCTGGAGGAACTCGTGCACGGCGCCGTCGTCGGCCGCCTTGTCGTAGGCCAGGGTTTTCATACGATCCGGCGGCAGATTGTTCTGCGCTTGACTTACCAGATCGGGAATTCGCTCGTTGTCGCCGGCCTTGGTGTCGGTGATATGATAGGCGAGCGCGACCTCGTGATTTACATCAACCAATAAATGTAACTTATAGCCAAACCATTCGACAACCTTGGTGATGTTTCCGTCGTCGTCCTTGTACTCCTTGCGTCCACCGCTAGGTTGCGGAAGCCGCTGTTCGATCTCGGCGGCACGCAGTTTCTCGCTGGTCGCCGCGCGACCAGCCAGGCCGGTCGAATCGCCCGCGGTGTTCTTGCCGAAGTCACCGATCACCGCACCCAGCCGGCTGACCTGGGTATCGAAGATCCGACGGAGATGCTTCAGGTGGGGCTCTTCGCCGAGGGTCGCCAGGAAGCGCGACATGTTGTCGGGGCCGGGGACTCGATCCTCCTCTTCGATGCCCAGCAGCAATCGCAACGCCGGATTGCGACGGAGTTCCTCGAGGCAAGCGTCGATCGAGACATGCCGCAAGGCGATCGCCAGGACGAGCGTGCCCCAGAGGACCTCCACGGGATAATCGTCGCGTCCCTTTCCGCGCGACACTCGGAGCGACTCGAGCAACGCGTGGTCAGGGATCGATTCCAGCAGGACTCGCAGGGATTGGAGCGAAGGGGAATCCTCGAGAGCGTCCCAGGCGAAGAGTGGCTTGGTGATTGTGATTCTCATGGGCTCACGCAGGGGTCAGGAGGTAAAGGATGGAATACCTACAATTGCTACGCAATAAATCCCCGCTGTGTTGGCCCGGTGGTCGAAAAATCGTGAAAAAATCCCTGCCGGAGAGGAAAAACCGCAAGTTTTGCCCGTATCGTGGGGTAGGCGGTTTTTGAGGGACTCAAAAACGCCCAGAAAAATCAGGGCCCGCGAACATCGCAACGACCTCCACGGGTTCGGTTCTTCGTTGACGGGGTAGGAATCGACATATAATTCCCCCGTGCGGCTGCGTGAACGTAACGTCACTTGCCTGAGCAGAAACGAGGTCAGACCCCCCCTTGATCGATTTAAAACGCACGGAGCGTTTAGGGCGTCAAGAGCGTGTCATCCTCGTCGGAGTGATCCTCCCCGATCACGACACGAACAATGACGACCCCCTGGACGAGATTCGCGGCCTGGCCAAGACGGCCGGCCTTCATGTGGCCGGCACGATGCTGCAGAAGCGGCAGCAAGTGGACATCGCCACCTACATCGGCTCGGGCAAGGTCGAGGAGCCCAAGGTGCTGGTCCAGGCTCACGAGGCCGACGTTGTCGTCTTCGACAACGACCTGGGTCCCGCCCAGACACGAAACCTGGAGAGAGTCCTCGAGGTCAAGGTCGTCGATCGGACCGAGGTGATCCTCGACATCTTCGCCACTCATGCGCGAACCCACGAGGCACACCTCCAGGTGGAGCTGGCGCAGCTCGAGTATGCGATGCCTCGCCTGAAGCGGATGTGGACCCACCTCTCGCGCTACAAGGGGGGCATCGGGGTCCGAGGTCCCGGCGAGAAGCAGCTCGAGGAAGACCGCCGGCTGGTCGGACACCGGATCCAGGAGCTGAAGGCGAAGCTGGCCAAGATCCAGGCGCGAAAAGAGCGCGAGGTTGCGGGCCGGGTCGACGTGCCGACGCTGTCGCTGGTCGGGTACACCAACGCCGGCAAGAGCACCTTGATGAACGCCCTGACCGATGCGGGAGTCCTGGTGGAGGACAAGCTCTTCGCCACCCTCGATACCCGCACTCGCAAGTGGCGCTTCAGGGGGGGCGGCCAGGCCCTGCTCTCCGACACGGTCGGCTTCATCCGCAACCTGCCCCACGCCCTCGTGGCGTCGTTCAAGGCGACCCTCGAGGAAGCCCGCCAGGCTGATCTGCTGCTCCACGTCGTGGACGCGTCCAACCCCGAGGCGGAGAACCAGATGCGGGCCGTCGGCGAGGTGCTCACCGAACTGGGGCTGGAAGACCATCCTACCCTTCTGGTGTTCAACAAGGCTGACCGCGTGCCAGACCGCTCGTTCCTGGATGTGCTTAGGGCGCACCATCGCAGTCGGTGACCATCAGTGCCGCGCGGGGCGAGGGCCTTGACCGGCTGGAGCCGGCGTGCGCGAGGCGTTGCTGACCGGGCGCTCGACGCCGAGGTGGAGACCGGCGTGGCCAACGGCCGGGTTCTCGCTTACCTGGCCCAGCACGCTCAGATTCAGAACCGGACTACGACCACGAGGACCGCGTCTTGCTCCAGTGCCGCCTTCCCCGCCGCTGCCTGGATTTCCTCCAGGAGAACGGCGTGCAGGTGCGGGCGACCGTCCAGCGGATGTATGCT
>CAWFJM010000008.1:0-40913 GCA_963816015.1 uncultured Planctomycetaceae bacterium
GATTTGCCCCGCCAGAGCGGTTTACCCATGTGTTGCGCACAGCTGCGCGAGCTGGAACCAGCCGATGATGTCCTGGGTGGTCACCTTTTCGATGCCTCTCCCAGGGCCTCGTAGACGGCATCCTTGTTCCGCGCCGCGACCCGGCGGAGGTACGCCTTGACCTTCGACCAGAGTCTCTCGATCGGCGTGTAGTCCGGGCCGTAGGGCGGCAGGGGCAGGAGCCTGGCACCCGCCCGCCTGACGGCCGCCGCCGCGGCATAAGTCTGATGGGGGACAGGTTGTCCCATACGACCACGTCGCCGGCGTGCAGCTCCGGCACCAGCACCTGCTCGACATACGACTCGAACGCCGCGGTGTCGGTCGACCCCGGGAACACCAGGGGGGCACGTACCCCGTCCAGACCCAACGCGGCGATCACGGTCAGCGATTCCCACGAGCTGGGGGCCGAGCCGACGGCCCGCTCGCCGCGCGGGGCCCAGCCGTAGGCCTGGGTCATCGCCGTGGTCACCCCCGACTCGTCCACGAAAACCAGCCGTTTCGGCTCGACCCGCTTCACCTTCCTCCGGAACGACCGCCGCTTCTCCTGGACGTCGGGCCGGTCGCGCTCGTCGGCGTGCTGGGTCTTCTTCTTGCAGGTCAATCGCTGTCGCCGCAGGGGCGCGCCAGATCGTCGTCAGGCTGCAGTTGAAGCCGCCCCGCTGCTTCAGTTGGTCCAGGGTGTCGTCGTTGTGCTCCCGGACCAGATCTTCCAGGCGCCGCAGGTCGTCCGGGCTCAGCACGGGGGTCGGGCCGCCCCCGTGCGGCTCAGGGGCCAACCTATCCTTCTGACGCCGCCGCTGCAGCAGCCGGGAGACGAACGAGACGCTGACTCGGAAGAGGCGGGCGATCTCGCGCTGCGGGCCCTCGTCCTCATCCACGGCCGCCGCGACCCGCTCCCGCAGGTCTATCGAAGAGGGACGCATGGCAGGTATCTCCTGATCCGTTGCCGTCTCCTTCCTCGATCGTGTCCTTCTATGTGAATTGTTTCTGTCCGCAACCCGAATGCAAACCGCTCTAGGGGAGCTCCAGCCCGATCTCCCCGACCGGCTCGCCCGATACGTGGAACTCGGCGAGGATGAGGAGGTTCTGGCCGTCCTCGCGGGCATTCCGGCGACGGGTGCGCGCCCGTGCTCCCCAACGGCGTTTCCCTATCTATTTGAACTCCGTTCCCAGAGCTCAAGGCCACCCGCCTGGGACATGCTCCTGGACCATGCGGTCGACGTTCCGACCGAGGTTGTCCTGCGTCTGGCCAGGGCCCTGGGCGCCCTTGCGAGCCTCGTAGGCCGGCAAGCTGCAGCGCGGTTGCCCGCGAACCTGGCTCAGATCCGGCGTTCCGGCAGACCCTGGGAGGTCCACTCTGGCTGGAAATCCTCCTGCTGGCCGGGGTGCCCCCGTCTGCCCGCGGTTACACGGGCCGCCCCTACGGCAAGAGCTGGCTGACCGCCGAGCTGACCGAAAAACTGCTCGCCGCCGCCGGCCAGCCGGTGGACCTGATCTATTGCAAGGTTTTTCCCCTGGCTCGCTATGATTCCGAGTCCCTGGGAGCGATCAGCCTCTGTGGCGGGCTCCCCGGCTATGGAAGCCGTCTGGCACTCCAGAAGGAAATCGTGAACGACGCCCTGACCAACAAGTCGGCACACGTCCGGGCACTCTCCCTTGGCCTGTTCGAGACCCTCGACATCCCGATCGCGCCCTTCCTGGATCGCATCGTCCGGATGGCGACGGAGCCGGCCAAGACGGTGCGCGACGCGGCGGCACCCGTGGTCCTTCGCGGGTGAGGCGGCCTTGCCAGCGCCTCGAGAGATTGCCGAGCTTGGCAAGCCCGACCAGCGTGGCCATGCCCTCCGGTTGATCGCGCGGCTGAACTCCGCCGAGGCTCTGGCGTACCTCGAAGCACGGTCCTCGGCCGAGACCGTGCCCTCCGTCCGCAAGGTCCTGGACGAGCTGGTCCAACCGACTTCATCCCCGGCCCCCAAGCCGGGTATCACCGCCGCCGAGAACGATATGTTTGCCAGGGTTGCCCTGGGTCAGGAAATACGCGAGGCGATCTGCGCCTGGGCCCGCAGGTTGTCAGCCGCCGACCTTGACGAGGCGATCAGGTGGCTCGTCGATCCGGCCCCGTGGCCTGGCGAGCCGCGGATAATCCTGGCGGCGGTGGCCCTCTGGGACCACGAGGGTCTTGCGCGTCTGCTCCAGCAGCCCGACCTCACTCCGCTCCATCTTGTCCGGCTCCTTTGACTCAGCGGCCTGCTCCACAAATCCCCCCACGAGATGCTCAAGGGGAATCTGGATCTGTCGATCCCACGAGAGCTTTCCGAGCGCCTCTTCGCCGCCTACCGCGACTCGCACCAGCCACGGTTGGGACTCCGCGAGCTGGCAGCCGCCTTCGACGCCTCGGCACTTGAACCCGACCTGATCGCCCGGCGCGATTCCAAACTGACTGGCATCGCCGGTTCGAATGGGAGGACGAGGCCCCCTGGCCCTACTTCGCGGATCGGCTCGACTGGCTCGCTCAGGAGATCGATCCTCCACCAAAGGCGGCGTTCGACTGGGGCACCGGATGGTTCGCACCCGCCGACCGCCGCCGCCATGCGCTGGCGGTCATCGCTGCCTTTCCCGAGCCCCCGGTACGGTTCCTCCCTCGTCTCTGGGAGACCGCGCTGGGAACGTCAAAGACCGACCGGCCCCTGGCCCAGAAGAGCCTGGAGAAGCTCGCGGACTGCCTCAAGCGGGTGTTCGAGGCGCTGGCCAGCGGCAAGGCACAGAACCAGACCGCCGCGGCCGAGTGGATCAGCCGGCGGAAACCCGAGGGCGCGGCCGAAGCCCTGCGTGTGGCGGTCGACTCCGAGAAGTCAGCACCGGTCAAGGCGGCCCTGGCCGGCACGCTCGAGGTGCTCGGGGGAGCCACGACGATCGCCGAACGAGGCGGTGGAAGGCGCCAGAGACGCGCTCAAGGCCGAGTCCGTCAAGGGACTGAATAAGGGGATCCCCGAGAAGCTCGGTTGGTTCCCCTTCGATCGCCTGCCCAACGTGCGCTGGCTCGGAGATGACCAGCCCGTTGAACGCTCGGACGTCAACTGGCTGGCGATCTCGGCCTGGAAGACGAAATCGGCGGAGCCGACCGCGATCGTGCGCGACCAGGTGGCCTTGCTCCGGCCTGACGACGCCCAGGTTCTCGGCAAGGCCGTTCTGGACGCCTGGCTGGCCGCGGACCTTCGCCCGGAGACGCCCGAGGAGGTGCAGAAGCGGCTGGAGCCACTCTTTCAGATGACGGGGACAACGACCCTCGAGGAGCTCTGCCAGAAGCAGCCCGAGTTTGCCTATCTCTTCGAGCAAGCCAAGAACCAGCCCGCGACCGGCCGCACCGAAGACAAGGGCATCCTCGCCCTCGTGGCGGCGTGCAGCCCGACGGACGTCGTGGACCGGATCCGGCCTTATGTGAACCAATGGTACGGTTATCGCGTAGGCCAGTGCCGGGCCCTCGTCCAGGTGCTCGCCCGGATCAACCAGCCCGAAGCCGTCGCTTTCCTGCTCGACGTCGCCCGGCGGTTCCGCACCACGACCATCCGCCAGGAGGCCGATACCCAGGTGCGCAAGCTGGCCGAGCGGAAGGGAGTCACACTCGCCGAGTTGGCCGACCAGTCCCTTCCTGACGCCGGACTCGATGCCGAGGGCAAGCTCGTGCTCGACTTCGGACTCCGACAGTTCCTCGCCCGGCTTGACGACGATGCCGAGCTCGCGCTCGAGGACGGTTCGGGCAACCCTCTCAAGTCACTGCCGGCGCCTAACAAGACCGACGATGCCGAGCTCGCCGCGGCGGCGAAGAAGGGGCTGTCCGAGCAGAAGAAGGAGGTCAAGGCGATCCGCGAGCGGGTCGTGGACCGGTGGTGGCGGCGGAGGTCCATTCCGCGGGCATCCAGGACCGGGACGGGGCCAAGTTGGTCCTGAAGAAGATGGTGGGCCGGTTCCCCCGGCTGAAGAAGATCCTGGCCGACGGGATTTACAACGGCGGGATCGCAGAGTGGGCCAAGGAAGTCGGCGGCTGGATCCTTAAATTGGTCGTCCGCCCCGAGGGGGAGAGGGAGTTCAGGGTCTTGAAGTGGCGGTGGATCGTAGAGCCGACGTTCGCCTGGCTGGGCCGCTACCGCCGTCTCAGCAAGGATTACGAGGGGAGCGAGGAGTCGAGCGAGTCTTGGATCTACATCGCTATGACTACTTTGATGCTCCGACGTCTTGATCCAGTATAATTCTGCCTTTTCGTACACCCTTTGAGTTCGAAGATGCTGGGAACGGCGGGCGCGGGGCCCTGCTGAGACTGGAAGATAAAGCACTCCAGGCCGCCGTTGACCGAGAGCCCAAGCCTGGAGAGCCGCACCGGCCCGCTTACCAGGGGGAGACTCTCCCTTGCGGCAAGATAGGCAAGTTGTCGATCGGCCGGCTGCTTATGGGAGGGAACCTGATCGGGGGCTACGCCCACAGCCGCGACCTGCTCTACGTCTCCCGGCTGCTCCGGGAATACAACAGCGACAGCAAGATCTTCGAGACCTTCGAGCTGGCCGAACAATCGGGCATCAACATGATCCAGGCTACCCCTGAGCGTGTTGATTTCGTCGACCGCTATCGCAAGGAGCGGGGCGGCAAGCTGCAGATGATGGTTTGCGTCGATGTGGATCAATCGGACCTGGCCAAGGTCAAGGCCCAGATCCGGGAACTGATCAACAAGGGGGTCGAAACGCTCTACACATACGGTGAACGGACCGATCGCCAGGTGATGGCTGGCAATGTGGACGCCGTGGGCCGGACGGTGGACCTCATCAAAGCGGCGGGTGTTCCCGGTGGGATTGGCAGCCACTCACTGGAAACGCCGATCTCCAGCGAGAAGCACGGCCTTAACCCCGATTACTACGTCAAGACGTTGCGCCCGGACAATTACTGGTCGGCCACCCCGGCCGACAAGCGCGAGTGATGGTGCTGGTACAACGACTCGAGCCCGGACCACGATCGCTACCACGACAATATCTTCGACCTGCACCCGGACAAGACGAGGGCGTTCATGCAAGGCGTCGCCAGGCCCTGGGTGGCCTTCAACGTCATGGCCACCGGCGCGATTCCTGCTTAGTACGAGTTTGTCATTTGGGTGTTCAGCCGTATAATAGGCTATGACCACCACACTCCGCATCGTCCCGCAGGCTCCCACGCAGCCACTGCCCGAGTTGGCCGCCTTCCTCGAGCCGTTTCAGGTTTGCTTCCCGCGCAGCGAGGGGCCACAGGCCCTGGAACGCTACCTGACCGGGTTGCTGACCGAACTGCCCAGCAAGACGTGCCAGGCCCTCGCCGACAATATCCCGGGGACCTCCCAGCAGCGCCTCCATGGCCTGCTCACCGCCATGGTCTGGGATCACGACGATCTCAACCGCCAGCGTCTCCAGCGGATGCTCGAACTGCCCAGCGAGGGCGACGGCGCCTTGATCTTCGATGACACCGGCTTCGCCAAGCAGGGGAAGTTTTCGGTGGGGGTCGCCCGCCAATACTCCGGCACCCTGGGCAAGGTCGGTAACTGCCAAGTCACCGTCAATTGCCACTACGCCGAGCGCACGCTCGCTTGGCCGGTCGCCAGTCGGCTCTACCTGCCCGCGGCCTGGGCCCGCGACCCGGCCCGGCGAGCGAAGGCTCAGGTCCCCCACGACATCACTTTCCAGACCAAGCCCCAGATCGCCTTGGACCTGTTGGACCAGGCCCGAGCCTGGGGCGTGCGCTGGGCCTGTGTGGTCGCCGACGCCGATTACGGCGATAATCCTAACTTCTTGGATGGCCTGGAGAAGCGACGGCAACGCTACGTGGCGGCCGTCCGTTGCGACTTCGCCGTGAGCCTGAGCCGGCACGGCGGGCTGATCCAGCGGGCCGATGACCTGATCGGGACTCTGGCGGCACGGTCGTGGCGCACGGTGGCGTGGCGTCACGGGAGCGAGGGCTGGCTGCGCGGCCGGTTCGTCGCGGTGCGCGCCTGGCGGATTCGTTCCTCGGGCCACCGGCGCCTGGGCTGGCTGATCGGCGAGCAAACGACTGAGGGGAAGCGGAAGTATTACTGGAGTAACTTGGGGGCGGATGCGACGCTGGGCCGCCTGGTGGAATACGCGCACCGGCGGCATTGGGTGGAGCGGTTTCACCAGGAGGCCAAGGGGCTCTTGGGTTGGGACCAGTATCAAGGTCGGCGATGGCAGGGATTCCATCGGCATGCCGTGAGTGTGATGCTGGCCTACAGCTTTCTGGTCTGGCGCGAGTGGCAAGGTCGGCCGGAACGAGCCCGCCCGGGACGCCCGCGGCGGGCTTTTTCCCCCTCGGCCGGATCGGCGCCGGGTGTCGCTGCCGGAGGTGCATCGCCAGATCGTCGACTGGCTACCCCTGGAAGCGGCCAAGGAGTTGCTGTGGCGTGAGTTCATGACCGTGCCCGAGCGGATTCCGGCATAACTGACAAACTCGTATTAGGTCGGCATCAACCACGCGTTCCAGCATGGCGCAGACTTCGTGATTGCCGGCATCTTCGACTTCCAGCTTGCGAGCGATGTCGAGATCGTCGTCAAGGCGATCCGACGGACGAAGGCTCGGGAGCGGCCCTGGAGGGCGTAGCTGCAACCAGAATCGCCCTTGGCACGAAGCTCTTCCCGAGCGTGCCCGGTGCGCTGGCGAGCGCCGGTTGGCGCCGCCCTGGGGCAGGTGTAGATCGAAGAAGGACCGGCCTCGTCGCTTAAGTTCTGGTAGACTTAGGTCGATGAAGCAGGCGGGGCCAGGCCCAGGAAGACTTGCCATCTGGAGTGATGAACCACGCCGATGGAACCCGCGCACCGCGTAGGACAGATCCTGGTCATCGAGGACGATCCAGACGCCCAGGCGAACCTGCGCGACATCCTGGAGATGGACGGCTACGCGATCGAGACCGCGCAATCCATGAGCGAGGCGCTGGCGCACTCCAGAATCGCCGAGACCCAGGTGATTCTCCTGGATCGTCGGCTGCCCGAGGGCAATGCGCTCGTGTTTCTCCCCCGGTTGCGGGAACGAGCTCCCGCGGCGGCCCTTGTCATCGTCACAGCGCAGTCCGACCTCGAGGGGGTCATCGAGGCGCTCCGCCACGGGGCCGTCGACTACATTCTCAAGCCGATCAATCCCGACTCGCTGAGGATCCGGATCGGACAGCTGTTCGAGCAGCGGCGGCTGGCGCTGGCCAAGGAGCGGGGCGACTCGGTCTTCCGCAACCTGGTCGAGGCGGCCGAATGCATGATCGTCATGCTCCGCCCCGAGGACCATGCGATCCTCTACTTCAGCCCATTTGCCGAGCAATTGACAGGTTATGCCGCCGAAGAGGTCCTGGGCAGGAGCTTCCTCGACATCCTCACACCGGAGCCCGATCGGCCTCAACTTGTGGAATGTTATCGCAAGGCCCTTGGAGGAGCCCCCCAGCACGAGATCCAGAGCAAGATCATCTGCCGGGACGGCTCGACACGGGTGTTGCTTCGCAACATCCGCTGCCTCCCGGATTACGACGGCTCCCCTGCCCTGCTGAGTGTCGGCCACGACATCACCGAGCTCAAGGCCGCCCAGGAGCGGGCCCTCCGCTCGGAGCGGATGGCCGCGATCGGCCAGATGTGCGCGGGGCTGGCCCACGAGAGCCGCAACGCACTGCAGCGCAGCCAGGCATGCCTGGAAATGCTGGCTCTGAGGCTGGAAGACCGGCCCGAGGCTCTCAACCTGATCGGCCGACTCCAGCAGGCCCAGGACGATCTTCACCGGCTCTACGAGGATGTGCGCGAATATGCCGCCCCGGTCAAGCTCGTGATCCGGGAATGCGATCTCGCCGAGATCTGGCGCCGTGCCTGGTCGCACCTCGAACCCCTTCACCGAGGGCGTCAGGCGACCCTTCGCGAGCCACCGAATGGCCTGAGCCTGGTCTGCCAGGCCGACGCGTTTCGCCTCGAGCAGGTCTTTCGCAACATCCTCGACAACGCCCTGGCCGCCTGCACGGAACGCCCCGACATCCAGATCACGGGCTCGGCCGCCTGGCTCGAAGGGAGAGCGGCCATCCGGATCGCGGTCCGGGACAACGGCCCCGGGCTGAGCCCGGAGCAGCGTGACAAGATCTTCGAAATCGTTCTACACCACGAAGACCCGCGGGACAGGCCTGGGGATGGCGATCGTCAAGCGGATCGTCGAGGCTCACGGGGGCCAGGTCGGCGTGGGCGACACCGGCGGCCAGGGAGCCGAGATCGTCCTCACCTTGCCCAGGTACCAGAGAGGCTAGCCCATGAACCGCCACCTCCGGATCGCTGTCGCAGATGATGAGGTCGACATGCGTGATTATCTACAGACGATTCTACCCTGCTTCGGCCACACGGTGGTGGCGGCCGCGAGCACGGGCCGCGAGCTGATCGAACGGTGCAGGGAGACGCGTCCCGACTTGGTCATCACCGACATCAAGATGCCCGACATGGACGGGATCGACGCCGCCAGGCAGATCTACAGGGACTTCCCGATCCCGGTTATCCTGGTCTCCGCGTACCACGACCAGGAACTTGTCGAACGCGCCGAGGAAGACCACGTGCTAGCGTTCCTCGTCAAGCCCATCAAGCAGGCCGATCTCGAGCCGGCCATCGCCATCGCAACCCGCCGTTTCGCACAGTTCCAGTCGCTCCGGCAGGAGGCGGCCGACCTCCGCCAGGCTCTTGAGGATCGCAAGCTCATCGAAAAGGCCAAGGGCCTGCTCATGAAGCGAGCGGGCTTGGATGAGAACGAGGCGTTCCGCCGCTTGCAGCGGCTGGCCAGCGAACGCAACCGCAAGCTGGTCGAGATCGCGACCATGATCCTCACCGCAGAGGAGGCGTTCCAGCCCGTCGAGAAAGCCAAGGAGAAAGACGAGAGTCCTCGCCGAACTCCACCGTGATTCTTGGGGGACCTGGAGTGTCGCCTTCGGCTCCGCCGCCAGCCACCCGGATCCGGGCACTCCTCGCCTGATGGAGTTCAGCGAGGAGTCTGAAAAAGACCGTCTCGACGGCCGGAACCCAACTTCCTGAAGAATCGGCGCCTTCCCGCGATGAACGCTCACGGACGGGCGGGCGCTCGCAGCCTCGTGTTCGCGCTGGCCCTCACCCGCCAGAAGCGCGGTCCCCGGGAAGGTGTGGACCGCGGTCGGGCGCTGGCGTCAGGCGAGCCTCGAGTGCGCCGCCACCATCGTACCGAGAATTGCCGCAATCGGTAGGCCGCCGCCGAGATCAGGAGCAGCGTGGTGGGAATGCCCAGCTCGGCGTGATCGATGCGATCCGAACCCCGGTCGAGCGAGCGATTGGCCACGGATCCGACCATCTCGCTCTCGGCCTCGTCGGCAACCTTGGGCTCGAATGGCTCGTCTGCTGAGGACTCCACGCGTGTCGCCGCGGCCAGAGGCGTGAGCCAGCGACCGAGACTTGCCGCCAGCTTCGTGACTTGATCGGCCTTCATCAGGGCCAGCAAATCGGCCTGAGAAGAGCTTGGCCCAGCGCCGGGGACCGTTGCGTCAGCCGTGCTTTGCGGCTCGGGAGGCACGCCGTTCGGGAGGGGCGGCTCGTGTGGGGTCGAGGCGTCCTTGCCTCGATCCGCTATCCACGAGGACGATCGAGCGAACACGTCTGGAATCAAGTGGGTGGAGCTGTCAGTCAGAGCAACCGAGCCTCCAGCAACCGAAGGACCAACCAGAGCCACATGCTCATCGCCGGCCGCCGGCCGCCCGAGAAGCCCGGAATTGACTGTCACCAGCAGACTCGCCGGAACGGGCGAAACGCCGCTCGGCGAGGCGGGGAGGGCCATCGTGGAGGGCGTCGCGAGATCAGTATGAGACGAAGATGGGGAGACCGGTGTCACGTTCGGCGACGGATCTGTGCTCGAGCCAGGCGGAAGACCTGGCGTCAAGCTCGGCGTATCAAACGTCAGGAACCTCAAGCTGAGTGCTGAGGTCTGGGCGACTCCGTTGTCGATCAGCGCTTCAAAACCGGACCAGACGAGCGTCCAGACAGCCTTGACGGTTTCGTCTCCGACGGCCCCGAGGCTGAAAACGTAGACGCCAGCCTTGAGATAAAGCGTGTACGTGTGTAACGAGCCCTGGCTCCCCGGATCGATGACGATCATTCCGTCGGCACCCAGTCGCCGGACCGCCATCGTTCCCAGCATGACGTTGGTCTGGAGCGTGTACAGGCTCGTAACGGGCACGACCACACGGTCGACGACCCACTGTCCAGGCGCGATCGTCTCGGTCTGCGAGATCCCGTATTGCCGGGAAGGCCACACGACACCCAGGTTCCCGGCAACCGCCGTCCGCGGGAGGGGCGGTATGGTCCACGACGCGAGAACCCCTTGAGGGAGGCCGGGCGAAACCGGCACCCGGCCCGCGAGGTCGGTCAGTCCGCTCGAAGAGGAATCGAGAAGAGTGTACCGGCCGGGCGGGAGAGGCTGGTTGAAAATGAAGCTCACCTGGCCCAGGCTTTCCTGGTAGCCGCTGAGTGTCAGGGCCCAGTCTTTACCCGACTGGTCGACGACTTGGATGCCTGCTTGGTTGTTCACGGCCCCGATCAGTGAGTTGGCGTCGATCGGTCCCGAGAAGGCCAGCACCAGGCCGGTCGGACTGGAGGCAAGTGTGTCGCCCCACTGGAGGGTGAAGCCGAGAACGCGGGTTGGAGAGTCCGCGGGATCAGCGGCGATCAACAGGTTGTACGCACCACCGTCCTGGGGCTGCCCCGCACTGCCGATCGTGCCGGTCACGGGATCGAAGCCACCCGAGCTGTCCGGGTAGATTCCCGGCGCCCGAGACCCCAATGTAATAGACACCTGGTTTCAGGCCGGAGAAAAGGTAGGGATCAGCCGGAAAATCGCCCCGTCCCGTGCCGGCATCGCGAGTCGCCAGCACATGACCCTGCTGGTCAAAGAGGCTGAGCGCTCCCCGCAAGCCGCTACCGATTCGCTGAGCATCCAGCTCGACGCCCAAACGCCACAAGTGTCCAGGGCCGAGAGTCACCTTGTACAAGGCAACATTCTCCTGGCCGCCGGAGAGGTCCAGAGACGCCCGAAACACTCTGGACCTGAGCTCCCACCGTTCCCAGGTTGGTGGCGTTGTTCAGTGTCACACCGGGACGAACCACGTCGAAGTCGGCAAGCGTCTGATCAATGCTTGAATCCCACAAGCCGGCGCCCACGAAGCTGCTCACATCGGACGCACCCGTGAGGACAACGCGGTAGTGGCCAGGTGTGAGAGGCTGGTCCAGGGGTATCGTGGCCTGCATCCCCGTTGGATCGAAGCTCGCGGTGGGCACATTGTTGGGGTCGAAGACGGGTGTGGTCGATCCATCAGCGTTAAGGCGTTCAAGCTGAACGTCGCCGTCCCACCAAAGAAAATCGACCTCCTGGCTGAAGGTGACAATCAGGGAGCTGGGCGATCGTGTGAGGGAAGCCCCATTGGCGGGGACTGTCGTAATGACGCTCTGGACGATGCTCGCGGAGGCTTGCTTCGGGACTTCCGGCAACGCCCCCGCCATCGCGATGATTCCCGACGCTGGCGAGGCGCCGGAAAATCCCGAGCTCGAGGTGGTTGCCGTCGCGACCACGCCGGAGACATCCGAAAGCAATTGCCGCGGCTCCAGCCTCTCGAGACTGAGGTGACGACCGGTCAAGATTCGCTGTTGTCGTGGAGCACGGCTCATGGAAGCACCACAGAACGAGTTGAGGACGGGTCGTCAGATGACAAGTTGTCCTAGAGAACAATAGGCCATCACGCGGCGAGAGTGCGAACAACGACGTCCGAAAATCGTTCCGAGGGGGCTACGCCGGCAAGGGACGGACCGGAGTGTTCACTTTTGTGAACAGAGACAGGCGATTCCTGGGCTTGGAGCCGGTAATGATCGAATCGATCGCCTGGTACGTGGATGGCCCCGAGCCAAGTACAGACCAACCCGGCAGGCCGTGACCGGTCCCGGCGAGGTTCGTACCGCCGCTGAGGGGCGATGCAGACAACTGGGGCTGAGTCGAGACCACCTGGAGTGCTGCAAGATTCCCGGCTGGCTGCGTTGCTGCGAGGGAAGACGTCCCGGGGCTGCCGGCCCCCCTGCCTGAGGGCTGTTTGACCCTCAACACGCTACCTCTTGTCGTCAGAGTGCCGATGGTGATGACCTGAAGGTTCGTGTTCGCGGTCCCCCCTACTTGACCGGGAAGGTTCGTGTTCGCGGTCCCCCCACCTTGATCGGGCTGCTGGGGCACTACGGTGTTCGGCGGAGCGATCGGGGGCTGGTATACCGAGCCAAAGTTCAACTCGAGCCCGAAGCCCCCCGTCGAGTCGCCGGCGGAGTTCCCACCGGCGCGGATCAGGTAGGTCTGTCCGGCCTTGACGCCTGAGACAGAGACCGAAATCGTGTCTCCGTAGGCCGTGGAGCTTGACGATCCCAGCAGTCCCAGGGCCGACGTGTAGACCATCATCTTCGGGCTCATCATGCTCAGAGTGCTCGACTGCTCGGTCACGACCATCGTGCCGGTCGTCGAGGAGGGCACCGTGACGGAGAACCACTCGGACTGGCTTCCGCTCGTGATGCGCAGGCTGGGGATAGCAATCTGGCCGTTGGCGTCGATGTAGGAAGTGATGTTGGCTGGGTTGGTGTAGCTGCTGTTGCTCTGCCCGTTGCTGTTGAACTGATCGGGCTGAGGAGCGCCCCAGACCGACCGGATTCCCGCGACGTCGTCGCTGGTCAGCGACTGCTCCATGCCGTTGTAATAGCCATACATGCAGGCCGACGCGATCTGGGATTCGCCCAGCCCCAGCGCGTGGCCGAACTCGTGGATCGCCACGGTCTCGAGATCGTAGTCGGTGTTGATGCGCCAGCTCGCGGCAGAGTTGAGGAAGACGTCGCCGGCTTCGGTTCCCCCGTTGAACGGCGGAGGCAGGAAGGTCTCGCCCAGAGCCCCTCCACCCAGGTTGACCATCCCGATCCGGATGTCGCCGAACCGCGGATCGCCCTGCTGATTCCCATTGCAGGCTTCGGGGCTGCCGTTGTCGTAAACCTGGCTAAGATTGATGTTGGCCACAGCCTGCCAGACCGCGGCGGCCTTCTGGAACTGAAGCTGCCAGGTCGCGGTCGAGAACTTGGCGTTGAGGGTCTGGAAGAGCACGCTCGGGCTGCCTCCCACGCTCGTCCCATCGGGCATGAAACTGTAAGTGATCCGGCTCCCGTAGACGAAGGAGCCTCCATACGCGGAGTAAAGCAAGAGGCGGTCCTCGAGACCCTCCAGCAATGGGCGAACGGTCCGCTTTCGTGGATCGGAAGAGGTTCCGGAGGTTGAGTTACGAAAGAATGAAAGCATATTCATGCTCAAGGAGTGGCTTTTGATGTTTTCGCTCGCACGGGATGCGTCAACGATCAGCGTCGACAAGATCGGGTGGGGGTCGAGATGCCGCGATCAGCGACAACAAGATCGGGTGGGGGTCGAGATGCCGCGGTTCCGGGAGAGGGAAACGCCTTCGGGTCCCACCGACCTTCTGAAGTGAATCCTAGGCCTTTCCTGGATCGCCTTGCGGCCATGATGACGCAGAGAAACACGAAGGCGAGGAGCTTGCGGCGCGGCGGGCGCCAATCGCCGGGTGAGACGCACTGAAAGGTTGGCACCGAGGTTTCGCAACTCGATAATCAAGATCAGGTTGGGTGCGGCTATCCCTCGGCAGGGTCAGGGCATGACGGGCCATCCGCGGGAGAAGCAACCATGAAGACTGTTCCTCCGTCCGAATCGGACTCCGTGCTTTCTCCGGCTTCCTGGAACGACTGTCCGTCGGGGCCCGAGCAAGGCTCCCTATCCGGCCCGCTCACCCAGCCGCAGTACGCCAATGCCGCTGTCTCCAGGCTGTCCGGGATCAGTTGCCACACCCTCCGCGTCTGGGAGCGCCGGTGCGGTTTCCCCGTCCCGGTTCGATCCCCCTCGAGTCATCGCCGCTACGACCGCGCCCAGGTTCAAATGCTCTGCCGGCTCAGCCACCTGATCCGGGTGGATCGGCAGCCGATCGGCGAGCTCATCTCCCGCATGAACGCGGGCAGTCTCGACATCGGGGAGCCCCCTGCCCCCGAACGAGACGAGGGCCCCGACAGCATGATGTCGGAGCTGATCGTCCGCCTGCTCGCCGGCGATACCGAGGGGGCGGAACGCGCCTACGGCACGTTCTCGAGCCGCCTCGATCCACCCGCTCTAGGTGGAGCGATTGATCTACCCCCTCCTTGTCGAGGCAGGAGAAGGTTGGTTTCGCGGCAACTACTCGGTCTACCAGGAGCGGTTGATCACGATCTTCCTGCGAACCAAGCTAACCGAACTCATCGAGGTGGCTCGGCTGCGGAACACCCGCCCGGTGCACAGCGTGATCGTCGGGACCGTGCAGGGCGACCGGCACGAGGGAGGGGTCCTGATGTTCAGCCACGCCATGGAACTGCGGGGCTGGAGGGTTTGCAACCTCGGCGTCGATCTTCCGGTTCGCGAGTATCGAGCCGCGATCCCAAGGTTACGCGCGACAGTCCTGGCGATCTCGTTCGTCCTCTCGCGGAACATCCGGAAGCGGTTCCAGGAACTGGAGCAGATTCAGGAGATCCCTGTCTTCGTGGGGGGCCGGAGCATCATCAACTACCAGTCGTTGGCTCGGAGCCACGGTCTGATCCCGCTCGCCGGCGCGGTTGGGAAATCCGTGGAGCAACTACTGATCGAATACGACCGCTGGTGCCGCCAGCACGGTGTCGAGCCTTGAGAGCCAGCCGTGAGATGAAATGATGCGGTGCGGTGGATCTTGCCTTCTGGCATCCAGGAAGGAAATGAACTTGATGCCTGGTCTCTGGCGGAGCTCGCCAGGGCAAGGGCACGTTGCGGCTGCGGCCATCAACGTGGAGAACGCGCTGGCGATCCGTCGGGGGCGCGAATTCCTCGGGTCGAGGTCCTTGCGATCGAGAGAGAATCACGGGAGGCAGGACACATCGGTGGCAGCCGAACCAAATGAGAAAGGCGACACGTCCTGATTTGAGACGTATCGCCTGGAGAGTCGTGATCGAAACGATTCGAGCTTGGTCCCGCGAAGGCAACGCGGAGGGCCAAGCTCGAGTCATGCTGAAGGGGATGCTCAGCCCTGGGGTGCGGCCTTCGCCGGAGCGTAAGGAGCGCCCGCCTGGGGGGCCGGAGCAACCTTGGCTGGAGCCGCAGGATATGCCTGGGGAGCCGGGGCAACCTTCGACGGAGCATAAGGAGCCGCCGCCTGAGGAGCCGGGGCAACCTTCGACGGAGCACAAGGAGCCGCCGCCTGAGGAGCCGGGGCAACCTTCGACGGAGCACAAGGAGCCGCCGCCTGAGGAGCCGGGGCAACCTTCGACGGAGCATAAGGAGCCGGGGCAACCTTCGACGGAGCATAAGGAGCCGCCGCCTGAGGAGCCGGGGCAACCTTCGACGGAGCATAAGGAGCCGGGGCAACCTTCGACGGAGCACAAGGAGCCGGGGCAACCTTCGACGGAGCATAAGGAGCCGCCGCCTGAGGAGCCGGGGCAACCTTCGACGGAGCACAAGGAGCCGCCTGAGGAGCCGGGGCAACCTTGGAGGGAGCCACGGGGGCGGGGGCAATCTTGGACGGAGCCTGGGGAGCCGGGGCGACCTTGGCCGGAGCCACGGGAGCCGGGGCGACCTTGGCCGGAGCCTGGGCTGCAGGATAGGCCTGTGGGCTCTGTCCTGTCAGACTCAGGGCAATAGCAAGAACCGCACTGGTCATCGCGATGTCCTCTGTCAAGAGTGAGGTTGTCGGTCGACGTCTCGATCGAGTCGGTAAGCTGACAATCCCCTGATGGTTCGGCACGGCCGATGCTGGACAGCGTCCGATCGCCAACACCACCGTCCGTGTGGTCGTTCACAAAGCCGGCCCCAGCGAGGTCGGCCAGTGAAGCATGTCCCCTGTCCGCAAGCGGGACAAATCACGAAGGCCTCGGTTCGGTGGTGGAAGCCTCAAGCCGGTCATCTTGGCCGACTCTCGCTCTCCACCCCAGGGGTGGCCATTGCTGGTTATCGGCATCCCTCTCCCCTCCGTTTACTGAACTTGAGAAAATCGAGAAACTGCCGCTCTGAGGAACTCTAGGGTCTTTGACGAGTTTCAAGAGTCTGGGCTTCTTGACTTCTCCAATTGCTATCCACCCACACCCCCTTCGAAGCCGAACCATGATTGGGTATTTGAGGAAGCGGCGTCGGTTCTATAGGATGAGATTCCCAGAAAGTGTGGGGAACACGGGCGTTCCTTGAAATCATGGGAATTGACAGCGATCGGCGTGTTTAACTCAACACCGGTATTGGGAGGCAGCATGCGTATTGGCATCCGGCTCGGTGGTTCGGTGATCAGGGCGTTGATTGTCGCCCTGGCAGTCACCGCTGCGCGCAGGCGGCGGACCGAGTCACAACGATTCCCCTCGGTGGCTCACTGGAGAATCAATCCGGTGACCATCATTACGGCGTTTACGTCCCGACCCGGTTTGGGGGCGAGCTCACGATCAAGACGACGATCGGCAAAGTCGTCGAGATCAAGGGGCCCAACGGGGTGGAGCGGACCAACGGCAAGGACATCGGTCTGGACCAGCAAGGGTGGTACACCTTCCGAATTGTAGGTGCTGAAAAGCCCTTCAGGCTCGAGACCAAGTTCGTGCAGGTCGGGGAAAGTACCAAGAAACCCTGGAATTTTTATTACTGGCCGACGAAGGCCGACTCGATTCATGAGCCTTGGGCCGGTGGCAATGGGCGGGTGGACACGGACTACTCCATGTTGCGCGGGGACGATGAGCTGATCCGCACTCCGGGCAGTTACATTCCCCCGGAGAGGACATCGTCCGGGCCGGGCCAAACGGCCTGCTCGAGACCCTGCCGCCTGCGGGTGACGACGCCACATGGTTCCCTAACCTTTATGATGACCTGACCTGGACCGGGCCCAACAAGGAGAAGGGAGGAGAAGTCACGATCTTCCAGACCCCCTCTCCCCTGTTGAAGTACGACCAGATCTTCGGCACTTCGGCACGCTGGTGGGAGTCGGTCAACAGCCAGAACAAGGAGATCTCACGCTGGCCTGGTCACTGCCTCGGAGGGGCCGTCGCCTCGATCCTCCTGAACGAGCCGATCCCCGCTCCGGGAACCGGCCTGACGAAGGACGAGCTGAAGTCGCTCTGGGCCGAGCTGGGCGAGAATCACTACAACCACCGGATCGGCGATTATGCCAACGAGATCCCGCCCGGCCCACCCCGGCCCGGGCCAGACGAGACCGACTGGAAGGCACCCCGCGTGCACGCCATGTTCGAGACCCATATCCGCGGCGAGAAGAAGCTCTTGCTGGGCAACATGCGAGCCTTCCCGCCGCGCGGCACGATCAACGAGGTCTGGAACCAGGGGATCTACAAGTACATCGCCGAGTACAAGGCGATCCCCAACCGTGGGCCTCGCGCCGTCAACATCAAGATCGAGGTCCACACCAACTCCGGCTCGATGCTCAATGGGCAGGACAACATGGACCGCGTGATCTTCTACGAGTATAACCTGGTCTACGGCCTCGATGGGAAGGTCGATGAGACGAATCCCGCCGCGGCCGACTGGATCTCGGTTGGTGGAGAGGCTCTCTTCGCACCACTCAACATCCTCCAGGTCATCGAATCGCGGTGGCAGGGGCATAACCCCTACGTCACCGAGGCGAATGTCCGTGCGCTCGACCTGGCCAACGGTGACGGCAGCGGTAGGTTTGCCTCAGCCCCGCCTCAGTTCCGCCCCGTCAGGGAGTACGAGGGGAATCGAACGATTCCGTCGTCAACCATGTTCGCCTCGGGCAACTCGGCCTCGGCTCCGCGCCGGGGCTTCTTCCGGGCATCTTCGGGCGTTGAGCCTCAACGACCAGGTCGAGAAGCCTACCTCGACAACCTGGCTCACAATCCTCAAATCGCCTGCCCTCCCGATCGCCCGTTTCCGTAGCCGTGACACCGGGTACGGAAACGGGCGTTCTTGTTGCAATCCCATGTTTGGGGTACGTCGACGTAACCCCTTGGCGGATAAGGGTCGAATTTCCGGATTGTCACTACATCATGGCCTCTGACCCCGCAGGGGGGGCGGCTGGTTCAGTTCGGCCAGACCGACTTTTCGTATTCGATAGCCCAAGAAGTTGACTGATGAGCTAAAATTACCCGGCTTCGCTAGCTTTCCAGTCACCAGGAGTTCTCTTTCCATGCCGGGCAAGGCGGCCAAGATCACCATCACCGAGCGTCAGCAAGAAATCCTTCAGACCTTTTCTCGTTCCGTCATCGCACCCTCGCGGCTCCGGCAACGCACCTCGATCATTGTGCTGGCCTTCGACGGCCTCCTCAATGAGGACATCGCCGAGCGGGTCGGCCCGACACACCGCCAAGTCGGACGCTGTCGACGGCGCTGGGCCAACGCGTGGAACCGACTCATGGACATCGAGTGCCGCGAGTCCCGCGCCGTCTTGGGACGGGCCATCGAAACGGTCCTCACCGACGAACCACGCCCCGGCGTCCCCGGTAAGTTCACCCCCGAGCAGGTCACCCGAATCTTGGCCGTCGCCTGCGAGCCCCCCGAGAAATCGGGACGGCCGATCAGTCATTGGACGGCCCAGGAACTGACCGAGGAGGTCGTCCGGCGCGGCATCGTGGCGTCGATCTCGCCCTCCCAGGTGAGCCGCTACCTGCGCGAGGCTGCCTTGCAGCCCCACAAGAGCCGCTCTTGGCTCAACATTACCGAGAAGGATCCCCGGCGCTTCGAGGAGCAAGTGGTGGCCACCGACCCGAAGGGTTCGTGGGTGTTTGTGGTGGACACCTTGAACATCCATTGCTCGGAGAGCTTGGTGAAACTGGTGGCCGACGCGTGCGAACTCGCCACGGATCTGGGCAAAAAGGGGAGGCGTGGGGTCCTGAAGTCGGTGGCGAGCCGGCAAGCGTTTTTGTCGGAGTCGAGCCACCGGATTCGGTTGGTGTATCTGCCGAAGCACAGCTCGTGGCTGAACCAGATCAAGGTGGTGTTCGGGGTGATCATGCGGCAGGTGATCCGGCGTGGCTCGTTCACCTCGGTGGCAGATTTGCGCATGAAGTTGTTGACCTTCATCGCAGATTTCAATCGCGTGTTCGCCAAGCCGTTCCGCTGGACGTACACGGGTCGTCCGCTCATGAAGGCAGCGGCGTGAAGCTGGGCAAAAGAGCAAGGCACGAGATGTTTTCTTGCTTCATTAGTCTTCAACTACGAAAAGTCGGTCTAGCAGTTGCTCAAGGGCGATTGAATCCCTCAAATTCTGTGACTGGCTGGTTCTTTTCCAATGGGTCGAGGAGAACGACCTCAAGTACTGGCTCGATCGGGGCTTCTCCATATTCCTTATAGCCAATGAGGCTTCCTATATCCATGGAGAGCTGGAGCCCTTTCGACCCCTCTTCGGGGCGATCAAGGACAAATGCACTCTCGCAGAAGTACTCCCCACGCAGCGGCCCTTGTTCTGGGAACCGGAATCCCGGGTTTACTCGTCGAAACCTCTCAGGTAAAGAACTGTGAAAGAATACCTTGAGCAAATTCGCGTTAGATTGGTCTTCTCCAGCAGTTCGCCCGATTTTGACGCAAGTCCTTTTGCGATGGGCCGGGATTCGTCGTCGAACTGGAATCCTGGTGGCCCTTCCGTGATCAGATGCCACGAACCTTGTGGCGTTCCTACCCGAGGCAACCATCGCCAGAACGGCAGCGCGGGGGCCGAGAGCGTCTACAGCCATCCGAGTCGCTTGCATGCTCCATAGACGAGATAAAGACCGAGGCTGCACACGAAAACCCCGAAGGCCAGCCTCAGGTGCGGCCCGCTAAGCCGGTTAGCGACGTAGGCTCCCACCCAGGCGCCGATCATCATCGATGATCGCGAGAATGACCGCGGCGCGAATATCGACGTTTCCGTGACGGTAGTACTCGAGGGCGGCCGCCAGACCAATAGGCGGCAACAGAACCGCCAGGCTTGTCCCGGTCGCTTTGTGCTGCGTAAATCCGGCCCAGTAAATCAGCGCCGGAACGATCACGATGCCACCGCCCACTCCAAAGAGGCCGGCCGCGAAACCACCGAGGAGTCCGATCACGATGAGAACAAGCCACCAGGGCATGACAGGGGTCCACAACGTTGAGGTAGTTCGACCTCGAGCGAAGGAGTTCCTGATTGGGGCGGGGAAACCACCCTCTCCGAGTTTACGAATCGACAGGGAAAGGAGCCGCCCACACTGGAAATGGGGACAAGGGAGGAACCACACTTCTTCTTTGCTCGCCTCACTGGAACGGTCAGAGGCCAGTGTCAAACCCCCGCCGCGGTGAAGGGGAAGTCGCCGGGGCGAGGGATCGTGGAGTCGACGTGGGTCCGCAGAGCGGCATCGCAGACGGCGTAACCCCAGTTGATCAGGCGCTCCTGGTCACCCGGCGCCATCCGTTTCAGCCGGGTGGGAATTGCGGCCAGCTCAAGGGTTCGGTCGTGCGGGCAGGGCAGCGGGTTCGCGAGGCCGTATTCGGCAATATCGGTGCGGATACCCCAGTAAGCTCCCAGCCGCCTCCCTGCCTGGTATGACTCGATGAGCTGGCGCTTGCGGAGGCTGCGTACCTGGCTGTCGATGATGTCGAGGATCCTCATGGAGTGCCTCGCCCAGTCGGACGCGGGCTCTTCCTCGGGACTCATCTTGGCACCGGCATCACTCACGAGTATGGTCTTGCATTTCTTCCAGGCGGTCTCGAGGCCGAGGTTATCGTAGACGCCGCCATCGCTGAGCACCACGTCGGAGGTGAAGGGCTCGGTCTGGAGAGCGTCACCGCTTTTCGGGGTGAACGATGAAGGATCCAGGTCGATGCGGACCGGTGAGAGAACCGGCGGGAACGCCGAAGATGCGGCGACCGCGGTGGCCAGAGAGACGGTCGGGTTCCTGACCTCGCCGACGAGGTAGTCCCGCATGTACGGCTTCATGAAACGCCAGAGTGCCCCCGACTGCACGTTCGTGGCATTGATGACGAATCGAGGGTTGTCGGGCATGTCCTGGAGCGTGGTGTTACCGAATAGCAAGTCACGGTAACTGCCAGCGACCTTGTCGCCAACCGTCGTGCCGGGTGTCAAGATGCCGCCCAGGACCGACCACTCGTCAATCGTCTTGCCGGCGACGCGGCGGATGGGTTCGACAACCAGCTCGCGGAACCGGTCATCCGACCCGGGGGTGCCAGGCGCGAGCCGCGTCCAGTTCATCGCAAGGCAACCCGCCGTGATGGAACCTCCGGAAACGCTCGAGATCCGGTCAACCTGAGTGAGGAAACCCGTCTCGTTCAGACGCCAAAGGACGCCGACGTGGAAAATCATGGCGCGATAGCCGCCGCCCGAGAGGCAGAGTGCGGTCCCCGATTCGGGCTCCTCGGCCGCCGCACGGGATGCAGGTCCGTGAAGGCTCACGGGCTCGCCGGTGGATACGTTCTCATCGGGCATCGCTCTGACCTCCAGGTTCGTGGGCCTCTCCGGGAACCATTTCAGACGCTCCTCGACGAACTCCACCACATCCACGCAAATCGCGGCAGGCCTGGTATTGGGTGGCCCTGGCGGCTTGTTCGCCAGTGTCTGCATTCTGGATCAACGGACACCGGCGGACAAGCCGGCAGGTGCCACCCCGAAGCTGGTGGGGATCAGCAATGAGGCGAAGGATGGACAGCCGCGTCGGTGCGGGGCTGTTCCCGACAGGACCGGATGCATAGAGAGCGAAAGACTGGATGGCACCCGTTGTCCAGCTCAAGCTCGTGTAGCCCGACGGGCTACGGGCGGCGTTCGGCGGGTGACTGATGGTTGTACGCAGCCAGCGAGAAGATCGACGGCGTCTGGCCGCCCCTGGTCTCCTGCACGAGCAGGCGCACCTCGCTGCCGGTGACCGCTGGGAACTGAGCCGCACTGGACGGCACCAATCGGGACACCGGTGAAGGCTTCGCGCCACTGATTCTCCTCCCAGTACTGGAACTTGTACTGGGTGATGCGATCGCCGAACCGGCGAATCACGGTGCGATTGAATCGGGTGGGCCTGCCAAGGTCGATTTCCAGTCACGCCCCGGCAGCCTTGCCTTCGGCCGCGTTCCATCGCGTGCCGAGATTCCCATCATTGGCCCTGGTGGCACGATACTCCTCACTCCACTGGCTGGAGGCGGTGGCTGGCTTGCCCCTGGCCAGATCTTCCAAGAGTGCTTGCGAGTGGATGGCAATGTTGGCGACCTGCGCCCCATGCCAGCCGCTGCCGACACCGGCGTTGCCGTGGTCGACGCTGTTGTCCTCGATCCGGGCAACCTGAGCACCGTCGATCACGACGCTGATCTTGTTGTCGAGGAATGCGAGCTTCAGGTTCTGCCAGGTGTCCGCGGAGAAGGGCACTTTGCCGCCGACGAGTTTCGTCCTGGCGGCCAGCAGTTCCCAGTCGCCGCAGTCAGCCACTTTCAGCGAGTAGAACATGTCCTCGGCGGCGACTGATCTCCAGCCCATGGATCTTCTTGGCCCCGCTTGATGAACTTCACCACATAATCGGCCATGTCTTGCGAGTAGTACTTGCCGTTGCCGATCCAGGCCGGCACGCCCCAGGCCAGGCAGTCCAGAATGATGTCAGGATTGCGTATCTTCGCCTTCTTCATCAGCCACCATTCATAGCCGCGGTTGTAGTTCTCGTCAGTCCGGCCGTGCATAGGGCTGGGCTCGACACCGTCGGTGGAGTTGACGTCGCCGCTGATCTCAACCTTCAGATGTTGCAGCGAAGCGCCGTATTGCGGCTTGAAGAGGTAATCGAGGATCTCCCTGCGTTGGGGCTCGGGATAGTCGATCAGCAGCCGCGAGGAGGTACCGGCGCTGACGCCGCCGATGCCTTTGAACAAGCAGCCTGAAGATCCAGGATCGAGCTCGATGACCTTCACCGGATCAGCCGACGGCAACTCCCCGATGAGGCCGAGAAGCAGTAAACCGGCAGCCGCTGTCAAGACCAATCGTTTCATCACGTCCTCTGATGCTCAAGCCGACATTTCCCAGATGACGCGAGCGAGCCACGCTTCGGTCTCTCCTCTGCCCACCTGAATACTCATCGGAACAGCCGAGATCGGTCGGGTCAAGCAAGCACAGGATATCGCCAGGCCATGACGCCTCGTCTTACCTCCAAGGCGGGGGCACCAGAAGGGGCTACCCATCTTCTGCGCCCAGATGGGCCACGCATCTTCTTGGCCCATTACTTTCAGCCCTGACAGAACCGTCTCGTCTGCTCGATATCGACTCGGATTTGCGTCAGCAGGTCGTTCAGGCCGGAGAAGGCCCGGGTGGAGCGAAGCCGGGCCAGGAAGTCGAGCTCGACGGTGCGGCCGTAGAGGTCGCCGGAGAACTCCAGGAGATGGGCTTCGACCTTGCGGATCTGCTCGCCGAAGGTCGGGTTGGGACCGATGTTGCAGGCTGCCGCCCAGCCGCGGGACGCTGACCTTTCATCACCGTCGATGAAGGCCCGGGTGGCATAGACGCCGTCCAGGGGGATCAGGGTGTCAATGCCGTCGAGGTTGATCGTGGGGATACCCAGGCCCGCACCCCGGCCGGCGCCATGGGTTACGACGCCCCGGATGCGATGCGGGCGGCTGAGCAGCCGCCAGGCCTCCTCGACATGGCCCTCGGTGAGCGCCTCGCGAATTCGTGACGACGAGATCAGCCGGTCTGCGTCCTCGATGGGATCGACGACCTCGAAGTCGATTCCAGCCTCGGCACACCACTGGCGAAGGATCATGACATCGCCTTGCCGATCGTGGCCGAAGGCGAAGTTGGGACCTTCCACCATGCCCCGGGCGGCGAACTGGTGGCGGATCACGCGGTCGAAGAAGGCGCGGGCCGTCAGGTCGAGCAGCCATCGCCCAGTGCGAAAAACGGCCACCTCGGTGGCCCCGGCCTCCCGGAGCAGGGCAATCTCCCGCTCGGGCCAGACCAGTGGGACAGGCGCCTTGTCCGGGCGGAGGAGCGCGACCGGATGAGGATCGAACGTCACTGCCAGGGCAGGAACCCCCGCGCCATCGGCCCGCGCCCGCAGGCGTCCGATCAGGCGCTGGTGTCCGCGATGCACGCCGTCGAAGTTCCCGACCGTCACAAACGCGCCCCGAGCCCGCGCGGGGATGTCCTCGACGTTCTCGATCGTGATCACCGACATCCACCCCGCCCGGAAGGTCCGTCCCTCAAAACCGCAGGTCCCCTCTCGATCGATCCCTTGAGGGTCCTGAACATTATCGCTACCCTGCGACAGAACGGTCAATCCTACCAGACCCCCAGGGAAGGCCCGTTTCGACGGCCATAACCCCGTCTCGGAACGTGTCCGAGGGAGCATTCGATCGACGATGAAGGTACTGATTCTAGGTGATGGAGCCGAAGAACAGTCGTGGGCATCGTGGTTCGCGTCGCAACCCGAGCATCATCTGGAGGAGGTCTGCCCCGGGCCGCTGGGCGACGAGCCTCCCGACGTTCAGGTCACACCCGATCTCGACGAGGCGCTGGCGGCGGCGGGGCTCGAGCTGGTGATCGTCGGGGGCCCGCTGGGATTCCGTGCCGAGGCCTTGCGGAGAGCCGCGGCCGAGGGGCTTGGCATCATCTGCCTTCATCCGCCCGGCGAGGATTCCGAGGCCTACTATCAGGTCTCACTGAGCCGCTCCGAGACCGGAGCCGTGGTGGTCCCCGATCTTCCGCTCCGTCTCCACCCCGGAGTCGCCCGGCTTCGCGAGGTGATCAACTCCGGAGAGCTGGGTGCGTTCCGGGGAATCCGGCACGAATGCCCGGTCGCCTCGCCAGGAGAGGACCTGGCCCGAGTGGCATTCCCTCGAGTCGTCGACGTGGTCCGCTCGCTGCTGGGCGAGATCGAGGCCCTGACGGCCAGCGGTGATCCCCCGGGCGTGTGCCCCGAGTACGAGCTGGTCGTCCAGCTCCGGGCCGCCGAAGGGCGCAGGGCCGAGGTCCGTGTGCACTCCAGGCCGGCGGAGGCGGAACCGGCCCGGCTCACTGTCAATGGCGCGAATGGCTCTCTGACCCTGGAATATGACCCGGCGTTCGCCCGTCCGGCGCGGCTGATCCGCCGCACCCTGTCCGATCCCGGGGAGCAGGTCGTGGAGCTCGAGGCATGGGACCCGCACGAGGCGATCATGCGGACGCTCCTTTCGTCGGTTCAAGCCCGGGGAGAGGCCATTCCTCCGGAACCCGGGCCTACCCTTCACGACGGAACCCGGGCCATGGAGCTTTCCGAGGCCGTGGTCCGCAGTCTCCGCCGCGGACGGACGATCGACCTGCATTACGAGTCGATCAGCGAGGAGGCCAGTTTCAAGTCGATCATGACGTCCACCGGCTGCATGATTCTCCTTTGCATGCTCATGGGTCTGCCTCTTGCCCTTGCAGGTCCGGCCCTCGGATTCGGCTGGATGATCTACATTGCCTACATCATGCCTCCGGTGCTGATCGTGTTCGGGCTGCTCCAGCTCCTTCGGTTTGGAATTCGATCCAAGGAGAGAAAGGAAGATGCACCGGGAGAGCACCCGCCAAGGAGCTAACGCCGACCACTACTTGTGCTCCTTGCCATGGGAACAACGAAAAATGAGCAAACCAGGATTAGCCCGGATTATTCACGAATTCCTTAGTTGATCAACGCAAGGTCTTTGCCTACGGCGGCTTGTCGCCGATCTTGCCCAAGCAATGACCCAGCTTAACAGCGATCGAAGTCTATCGATTGTAAGCAGTTACGACACCTCCGACAATTGTCGTGAATAATCCGGGTTAGGCCACCTTCCCGGTGCCCCCCGGCGGGTCCCGGCAGCTTGCGGAAGCTGTCAAGGCTCTTGCGAAGCATGGGGGCCAGGGCATCGAACCGGCTGGATTCCAGCGTGTACTTGACCTCGTAGTCAAACCGGCTGCCGGCAAACCTCCGCTCGATGACCGTCATGGAGAACGGCCCGCGCCGGGTGCGGACCACGGTCTCGAGGGCCTCGCCGGCTCCCTGGCTGATCACCTTGCACGAAAGGACCTCGCTGCTCGGGTCTTCCTGCCTGAGCAGCCCTGGGAGCTCCTGGCCCTGCTCCGTCAGCTTCGAGTTGCCCCGCGGGTGGGCCAGCACGAGGACGTTGTCCGACCAGACGCCGTGGGCTGGGCCGTCGGCGAAGAGGAGTGCAACCTCGCTGGGGGCAAGGACCGGGCTCCACCCTTCCGGCAAGTCAAGCGCGAACTTGTACTCGCGCTGGACCCACCGGTTGGACACCTTGGCCAGGAGGTCCGCCCCCGTGTTGGGAAGAGGGAAATTCGCGGCAGCGACGAGGGCGTCGAAAGCCGGGCGGGCGGTGGTGTACCGGGCGTCCTCGACGTTGAGAATGAAGCTGTAGAGCTGGCGATGGGCGATGATCCGAACGGTGACCTCATGCCAGAACCCGCCCGAGCTGGGGTGAAATTCCCAGATCGTCTCCAGCCGCTCTCCTCGACTGTCCTTGATGAGGCGATTCGTGGCGAGCTTGCCGCTGGGACGGCCGCGCTGCCGGGCGCTGGAGTCGATCCGCGTGCGATAATCCTCCAGGCTCTTGGGCGCAGCGCCAGCTCGCAGGCCGCGACCTTGGGCCGCCCCGGGTCGTCCTGGGGAATGGCCGACACGAAGACCCGGTCGTTTTTTTCCCGCACTGCCAGCGGCCAGCCCGTGGGGATCCTGGTCGTGACACCGTCCTTGGGTGCCTCGAAGGGCTCGGTGGGGAGTGTCTCGGGTTCCTTCTGACACGCGGGAACGAGCGCGGCCACGAGCACAAGGAGAAGCGAGGGCATCGGATCGGATGTCCTTCAGGGGTTGTGGTTCGCCAGGGTCGCGAGCCTGGCCGCCTACAGGTCGCGGATGTAGTCGGCGGCGTAGGAGCGAACCTGCTTTCCGTTGAGCACGTGGAATGTCCGCAGCCGTTCCAGCAGCTGGCCGCTGAACCGCTTAAGCGGCAGGTGAACGATCTTCCGCCCATATTTCCGAGCCAGGGCGCCGCCAGGCCGAGCCGGGCGGACCTGGACTGACTACCGCGACGTGCCGGTCGTTGCTGTGCAGGAAAGCTGCGGCAAGCAGCCGTTCCTCGAGCGTGTCGGCGAACTGGATCCGGGGATTGGTCCAGATCTCGGGGATCGCCCGTGGAGGAAATAGGAACAAAGCGCCGCCGTACTCTGCCCGGGCCACTCCCGGACCCACCAGATTCTTCATCGGATCGGTGGCATAGAACGCCAGCGTTGATTCCTCGGAGTGCTCGGCGAACCAGCTGGCGCGATGCGTGTAAACCTGGGGGTCGGCCGGGACCTCGAAGAGAAAGACCACCGCCTCGATCGAGCCCCGGCCGGGTGGGAGGACCTTGACGTAGAGCTCGCCGGTATGCCAGTTCCGTAGCGTTTCCCGGATATCGATGCCGTCGCGAACGCTGGTTGTGAACTTCTTGACGCGCGCCAGGTCCGCCCCGAGGATGGCCCGGGCCTGGTCGCGAACGTGGCGATGAAAGCTTTCGATGCGATCGTCCTCGGGCGGCCAGGAGCACATGCCGAAAGGATCCCACCGCTGGCGCCACCGCTTCTGCTCCACCGGGCGCGGCGCAGCTCGCAGGATCGCCAGGCAAGTGCCTGACCGGGCAGCCTGCTGACCATGAACGCCGTCCCCCACCCGGGCACATCCGCCTGGTTGAGCCCCATTCGCAGAATGCCCGGCTCGCTCTCATCCCCGGGGGGCTCTTCCCCCGACGGCCAGTACTCGGGATAGGTGCGGGCCGTCGCGGCGATGGCCAGGGCAAAGTTGTCGCCCATAGTCTGCTTGGCCGCCATGACCACCGAGTACAGGTCGGGTGTGAGCCGGCGATCGATGAGCGAGAGGTTTCGCACGTACCGGAAATAGATCGAGAGCAACTGGGGAGTGATCCGCTGGGCGATCCTGGGATGTTCTTTCTTCAAGGCTTCGCGGGCCTCGAGCACCATCTCCTTGACGCCGTCGACCGAGAGGTTGTGGTCAGGGGTCAGCTCGCGACGCTCGCGCTCATACAGTCCCGTGATGAAGGGAAGCTCGCCGAGGACGAACAGCAAGGTTCTCGGATTGACGGCACAGGTGACCAGGAGTGCAAAAGAAGGTCTTGGGCTCGGGAATCTCGACGCGCCGATGGTAGGCGTCGCGGATCCAGGGCCAGTTGAGCAGCGAGCAGTGCTTCACAGGTCATTCGTCCCGATCTTGCTCTGGAAGGTCTTCCCCCAGAGGTTACCCGGCAAAAGTCGATAGTATCGGCTCGCGGCAGGACTTCAACAAAAACGGAGCACCGGCAAAAAAACCCAGTGCTCCGTTGGACCAAACTTCGATTCGCCATGGTGGCGATCAATACATATCCTCGTATCCGCCATGGCCCGCGCTGGCCTTCTTCTCCTCGTCCTTGGGCATGTCGGCGATCAGGGCGTCGGAGGTCAGGAGCAGGGTGCTGACGCTGGCGGCGTTCTGGAGGGCCGAGCGTGTGACCTTCGTGGGGTCAATGATGCCGGCCTTGACCAGGTCGGTGTACTCGCCCTTCAGCGCGTCGTAGCCGAAGCTTCCCTTGCCTTCATTGACCTTGGAGACAACCACGCCGCCATCCTGCCCAGCGTTCTCGGCGATCTGGTCGAGCGGGGCCGAGCAGGAGCGAACGATGATGTTGAAGCCGATCCCCTCGTCGTGGGTCAGGCCCTCGGCCTTGACCGTGGCGGCGGCTCGGAGCAGGGCCACTCCGCCACCGGGGAGGATGCCTTCCTCGAGAGCAGCGCGGGTGGCGTGGAGGGCGTCCTCGACGCGCGCCTTCTTCTCCTTCATCTCGCTCTCGGTCGCGGCGCCGACGTTGATCTTGGCCACGCCGCCGGCCAGCTTCGCAAGCCGTTCCTCGAGCTTCTCGCGGTCGTAGTCGCTCTTGGTGTCCTTGACCTCGCGGCGGATCGCCTCGATCCGGCCCTTGATCGCGTCGTGGCTGCCGCTCCCCTCGATGATGGTGGTGTTGTCCTTGTCGATCAACACCTTCTTGGCCTGGCCAAGGTCACGCAGTCCGACGTTCTCGAGCTCGATACCCAGGGCCTCGAAGATCGGCTTGCCGCCGGTCAGCACGGCGATGTCCTCGAGCATGGCCTTGCGGCGATCGCCGTAACCGGGTGCCTTCACCGCAGCGCAACGGAAGGTGCCGCGGAGCTTGTTGATCACCAGGGTGGCCAGGGCCTCGCCCTCGATGTCCTCGGAGATGATCAGGAGGGGCTTTCCGGTCTGGGCAACCTTCTCGAGAACCGGCACCAGATCCTTGACCACCGAGATCTTCTTCTCGTGGATCAGGATGTAGGCATCCTCGAGCACCGCCTCCATCGAGGTCGGATTGGTGACGAAGTAGGGGCTCAGGTAGCCGCGGTCGAACTGCATGCCCTCGACCCATTCGACCTCGGTCTTGAGGGTCTTGCCCTCCTCGACCGTGATCACGCCGTCCTTGCCGACCTTCTCGGTGGCCTCGGCGATCATCTTGCCGATCTCGGCGTCGAAGTTGGAGGCCACGGTCGCCACCTGCTCGGTCTCGGTCTTGTTCGTGACCTTGGTGCTCATCTTGTGGAGCTGCTCGACGATGTCGGCCACCGCCTTGTCCATACCCCGCTTCATGAGCATCGGGTTGACGCCCGCGACCACGGCCTTCAGACCTTCGTTGTAGATGGCCTCGGCCAGCACGGTCGCCGTGGTCGTGCCGTCGCCGGCTACATCGGAGGTCTTGCTGGCAACCTCCTTGACCATCTTGGCACCCATGTCCTCGTACTTGTCGTCGAGCTCGATCTCCTTTGCCACGGTCACGCCATCCTTGGTCACGGTGGGCGAGCCGAAGGACTTCTGGATGATGACATTTCGGCCACGCGGCCCGAGCGTCACCTTGACGGCGCGGGCGAGCTTCGCAATCCCGCGCTGCATCGCCTGGCGAGCTTCCTGATCGAACGCGATCATCTTGGCTGCCATCTGCTGTGATCTCCCAAACTCAATGAGGAATGTGATCCGGTGTCTTCGTCGGAATGCCTGAAACGCGCTCTCGTTCAACCAAGCACGGCGAGAATGTCATCCTCGCGCATCAGCAGTACTTTCCCGCCGCCCGACAGCTTGATCTCCTCGGGGGCGTAGGAAGTGAACAGGACGACATCGCCAACCTTGACCTGCAACTCGCGACGCTTCCCATCCTTCGTGATCCGCCCGTCGCCCACCGCCAGAACCTTGCCCTTCTGCGGCTTGTCCTTGGCGGTATCGGGCAGAACGATCCCGCCGGCCGTCGTGTCCTTGGCCTCTTCTCTCTCAACGACCACGCGATCGCCCAACGGCTTGAGGTTCATCGACTCAGTCTCCTGCGGTTGTCTCAGATGAGCCCATCCATCGCGCCCGGGTCAACACGGGGCGGCCGAGGACGGAACCGCCTCGTCCACACTTCCAAGCGCGACAATCACGCGTGCCCTATATGCAACCCATGTGCCCAGCCAACGATCATCCGCAAGCGATGAATTGACAGCGATTTAGGGAATGCCCATCGCCTGCTGCCCGGTGCAGATTATCTGCCGATTGGCGCATTCCGTCGCGCTCGCCTGCCATTCCGGCAGGTGATGCGACGAGCCAGCAAATCCGTCTTCCAGGCTGCGGCCCGGGCGGAAGCTTCCAGGCGTCAGGTCTCGAGTGTCCGGGATAGCTCGCAGAGCGGCCCCGGTCGAGGTGCCGTTCGATCGTTCAAAAGGGCGGCGATGGTCGTTTGCTTGAAATACGCTTCCAGCATCGCCACGGCATCATCAAGCCGCTGATGCAGGGAGCAAAGCCGCTCAGCGTGGGCGCTCAGCCGCAGCGGACAATGGTGAATTCGCTTCAAGGGATCAACGGCCTGGACCACGTCGTACACAGTGAGCTGATCCAGCGGCCGGCTCAGAACATAGCCGCCGCCCAGACCGCGACGTGACTCCACCAGGCCAGATCTCCCGAGCGACTGCAGCACCTTGGAGAGATATCCGGCCGGAACCTGAGATGCGCGAGCGACCTCCTTGGTCGTCACCGGTCGACCGGACTGGCTACCCAGCAAGACCACCGCCCTCAGCGCATACTCTGCCGTTTGCGAGATCATCGAAGGCCTCAATGCCTGATTTTGGATTTAAAGATCCAGAAAATGAATTATCGCCGGCGTGCGGCGACATTTCCAGTGTGTTGTTCCCGACTCCTGTGAAAGAACCAGGGACCGCGCCCGATGGAAGAGGGGCGGAATCCCCTGCGGCATCGAAACGCCGAACTTAATGACGGCGTCCGGATGAACATTCGACCCTTCATCGAGGCCGGCATTCTTCGGAAGAAGCCGTACATCAATGGGAACAGGGACCGATGCAAGGAGCCCCAGCGTCCAAAGGAGGAGTATCCCTGGCCCCGGGACGGCGGTACCTTCAAGGGAGATCGGGCGAACGACCGGCATTACAGGAACGACGAGAAATGGGCGGCCGCGGAGAAGATGAAGCACACGTCAACGTCCAGGCGTCGAGTCGACGAGGAGCAATTTCATGGCACTGAGGTGGCAAGATCTGATCGAGGAACGTAAGGACCTGATGATGGGGAAGCCGGTCTTCAAGGGGACCCGGTTGACGGTCGAGCACGTGCTCCGCGAGCTCGGCACGGGGATGAGCCACGACGAGCTGCTTGACAGTTATCCCAACCTCACCCCCGAGCACATCCAGGCCGCCCAGCAATATGCCGCCGATCTGCTCGCAATGGACCAGATCATCTACCAATAACCCGCAAAAGGGCTGGCCCCGGTGCGAATCCTCGCCGACGAGAATGTCCCTCGCCCGATCGTCACCTGGCTCAGGGACAGGGGCCATGACGTGCTCTACGCGGCCGAGTCTCGCAAGCAGACGCCCGACGCCGATCTGCTGGCGGAAGCGGAGGCGCAAGGCTATGTCGTGTTGACCGAGGACAAGGACTTCGGTGAGCTCATCTTTCGGGACCACGCGAACAGCCACGGCGTGATCCTGCTCCGCATGGAGAATCGGCCCGCGGCGATTCGCCTGGCCCGTCTCCAGCAGGTCTGGACCCTGGTCGAGTCCAGGGTGCCCGGCCACTTCGTCGTGGTGACCGCGTCCAAGATCCGCCTGCGACCGCTGACAACACACTGAATCAGCATTTTCCCACCTGCCCCCTACCAGCCTCTTCGACGCCCAGGCTGAGGGTTATTGGTCGTGCGCCTGGGTATGAGTGGCCCCTATTACCCGAGTTCAAGTAATCGGCGTCAGTTCATTTTTCTGAAGTAATCTGTATCAATTCATTTTTATGTGACAAAATGAACTGATACCGATTATCTGACACGTGCTAATCGGGCCATATCACCGAAGACTCTCAGTCGCATGGCGGCAGGTCAAGAATTACGTACGGTATCCCCGGAACTGCCCGTGAGGTCAAGAATTACGTATGGTGTCCCCGGAACTGCTGTCAGAATTACGTATGGTGTCCCCGGAACCCCCGGAACTGCTACTGCTGAACTGCTGTCGTCGGAACTGCTGTCGTCGTCCTTATGAAACACCTCGGCTCGCGCATTGCCCCGGTTGATCACATGATAGCAGAAGCCTCCGGCCGAGGCTCGCGCAGATCGAGGCATGGCAGATCTCCCAGGTGAACAGCCCCAAGGACCACGGAAAGATGATTTCCTAGATTCTCCAGACGTCCGCCGTAAATAGCAACGTCCCCTTTGCCCTCCGAAGTGGTTACTCATCGCCTACCCGCAGTATGGGGGAGCAAATGCCCTCGAACTGCTCGGACACCGTTCGCCCTGTTTCCGGTGTGTCTAACCGACACGGGCCCCTTGGGATGGGGACGGCCGATGCGGTCCAAGCCGTACCCTCGGATGATGGCCACGTAATCGCCGCCAGACCGGCCATCCCCGTTGCCATCGAGGAGATTTCCAGCCAGATCGGTGAGGCCCGCCGCCCCCGTGCCTTTGACTGTGATTCGATAGCGTCTGTACCAATTCAGATGGCGGCTCGGGCTCAGCGTCACAGTCCGCGTGTTGGGGTCATACGTGGCGGAGTTGACCCGGATAACCTGATCATCGCGGGTCCCGAACCTCCCGTCGTGGCCTGGCGCCACCAGGGTATAGTTGCTGAGATCCTGAGCACGGGACGGGTCCAGAAGCTCGCTGAAAGTCAGGACGAGGTGCGTCGGCTGGTGGTGGATGCCGGACCGCCTCAGGCCCACGACCTCCGGCACGACCACGACTTCGAAGGCGCCGATATCGGGGGCGGAGCCTTGGGGACGCCGAATGCCCCGCTGATCGGTGGTCACGCCGGGGACGGCCACGCCCGCATCGATGGCCGGGCTGCCGGGGAGCAGGGCCTGGGTGAAGGTGGGCCCACCGTTGTCGGCCAGCGGACCGAGGAGCGGGTCAGTGTTGGTCAGGTCGGTGGGGTCGAGGGTCACGGCGGGCGCGTCGGTGAAGAGGTTGTGGCCCCCCGAGACGAACGCGGTGCCCGCTTCGCTGACAAGGTTTCCACCCGCGGGGTTGGCGAAAAGGCTCGTAGTGGCCGTCACCTTGTTGACGGCATTAGGCTGGCCGGGGAGCACAGTTGCCGAATTGAAGACGCCGCCGCCGCCGCTGGCCGAGTTGCCGCTGAGGGTGGAGTTGGTGACCGTCACCGTACCCGAGTTGAAGTTGAAGATGCCGCCGCCGGCGCCGCTGGCCGAGTTACCGCTGAGGGTGGAGTTGATGACCGTCACCGTACCGGAGGCGTTGTTGATTCCGCCGCCATCGCCGTTGCTGGCCAAAACAGTACCGGCGACTAGGTCCGGCGGCAGCAGCGGTATGATGTCGAGTTGTCCGAAGCGATCCGCCATCCTGTCAAGGATAACGGGGCCCTGAAGGTCGGAATCAACGATAGTATTCCCATTTGCTAGTGAAACTTCGTTGAAGAGTGCCTGCCGCTCAACGTCCGTGAGACCGATCTCGGAGAACATACGTTCCTCCGCCGCCGGAAACTTCCCGGAAGTGAGGATTTGGTCACGGAGTCGCGATCACATCGTTGACGGTGACGGAGACGCCATTGAGAACTCCACCCCCATTGAGCAGAGATGATGTGCGCTTGAGTTCATCGTGAAAGGCGTCTCGGTCCGAATTAAACTGGTGGACGAAATCGAACACATTGTTCCGCTGGAAATTCGCCGCGCTGAGGTTATCGATATTCAGGGCGCCGTAATACCTTTGGGCGGCCATATTGATCAGCCTCGCGTCTCTGATCACATTGCCCAAGGAATCGAGTGCGTGATTGAAGGGGACGGTCGCTTGATTATAGGCTATGGCTCTCCCGGGCGAGGGATCGTCCGGATCAATCCCAACAGTCGGAATATGGTCAATTTGTACTAGACCTGTGAAAGGTTTTTTCTCAATCACACCCTGCTGCACTTCAGCCAGGGTCGGTGCACGATCAATCACATCTAACACGCCAAGGCCGGTGATAACCCCCCCTTGGACACTCGCAACGCCGATCACAAGAAAGCTCAGGAGACCCACGGACAAAACGGAGCCAAGAGCTGTTATTGCCCCCCCCAACGCACTCACCCCAATCGCAATGGTTCTGTCGGTTTCCTTCTTCGTCGGGTCGATCGTCTGCCCCTGGGTGGAGTTGGTGACCGTCAGCGTGCTCGAGTTGAGGATGCCGCCGCCAAGGCCGCTTGATGTACCAGCGCTGGCCGAGTTGCCGCTGGGGGTGGAGTTGGTGACCGTCAGCGTGCTCGAGTTGAGGATGCCGCCGCCAAGGCCGCTTGATGTACCAGCGCTGGCCGAGTTGCCGCTGAGGGTGGAGTTGGTGAGCGTCACCGTACCCGAGTTGAAGTTGAAGATGCCACCGCCGGTGCTGGCCGAGTTGCCGCTGAGGGTGGAGTTGGTGACCGTCACCGTGCCCGAGTTGAGGATGCCGCCGCCATTGGCGGCCTTACCGCCCGAGATCGTCAGGCCGGAGATCGTGACGGTTACCCCCGCTGTGGGGATGTCGAAGACCCGGCTGGTATGATTGCCGTTGACGGTCAGCTTGTTCGCCCCCGGACCCTCGATGTCCAGGTCCTTGTTGATCTGCAACTCGCCGCTGGTCAGCGTGATTTGGCTGCCGAGGCCGGGATCGAAGTTGATCGTGTCGCCGCTGCTGGCGTCGAGGATCGCCTGCCGCAGCGACCCCGACCCGCTGTCGTTGGTGTTCATGACCGTACTGAGCAGGGCGCGGCCTTCCAGGGCCTCCAGCCGGGGCCTGGCGGCCCGGCGCCGGGAAACCGGGCGCCGGGCGGGGAGCAGAGAGGTTATACTCCGCAGGGGACTGAATGAGACATTCCCTCTTTCTGGAGATTCTGGTATACGAGAGTCGAACTCGGCAAGGAGGTCTTACTTCTGGTTTGCACTGCAGGGAGGCGGACGATGGCTTGGTGTCGTATCCATCTTACGGAAGACGAGCGACGAATCGTCAATGAGGAACTCGCGAGCCATCCCAATCTCCTGGTTCGCAACAAGATGCTGACCATCTGGCTCCTGCACTGCGGGGTCACTCGTCAGAAGGCTGCGGAAATCGTTGGGGTGTCGCGCGCTACCGTGCAGCGATACGTGGACGCGTACTGCAAAGGCGGAGTGGACGGGCTGCGGCATTCGAGCGTCCCAAAGGCCGTCAGCAAGTTGGCCGCTTTCCGTGACATCATCCGGGCGTCGTTCGAAGAAGCACCTGTGTGTACGATTGCCGAGGCGTGCGACCGAATCGAGAAGCTGACTGGCATCCGTCGGAGTCCCACCCAGGTACGCAAATTCCTCAAGGGCCTGGGATTGAAGTGGCAGTGCATCCGAGCGATCCCCGTGCCGCCCAAAAAAACTTGGCCGAGCACGTTCAAGACCAAGCCGAGTTTCTCGACACCAAGCTGAAACCGAAACTGGACGCCGCTCAAGCCGGTCAGGGTCACGTGTTCTTCGTGGACGCCGCTCACTTCGTGTTCGGCACGTTTCTCTGCTGCCTGTGGTCGTTCACTCGAATCTTCGTGCGCGCGGCATCAGGGCGTCAACGGTTCAACGTCCTGGGGGCATGGAACGCCGTGACGCGGGAACTGATCGCTGTGACCAACACGACGGTCGTCAACACTGAGACGATGTGTGAATTGTTGTGCAAGATTGCGGATCTGGGACTGACTGGTCCCATCACGCTGGTGCTGGACAACGCCCGCTATCAACGCAACGCCGTGGTGCAGGCGTGGGCGGCTCAGTTGGGCATCACGCTGTTGTTCCTGCCGTCGTACTCTCCCAACCTGAACCTCATCGAACGACTCTGGAAGTTCACGAAGCGTCGCGCCCTCTACGGTCGCTACCACCCGACGTTCCGGGACTTTCAAGCCGCCATCCAAGAGGCTCTCGACGGTTTGTCAACCAAGTACTCCCAGCAACTGGCCTCGTTGATGACGCTGAATTTCCAGCAATTCGACGACGTCTCACTCATGGCCGCGTAAAGTATAGCCACATGGGAAGCGTCTCCACCGTGGTCAGCGTCGTGCCGGCAACGAAGCCGGCACGACGCAACGGAAAGGCTCCGTCCTGCGCAGGGATCGCATGTCGGGACCGCCATAGCCGAGATCGCATTGCCCATCTTGGGCAGTAGATCTTCATGGATCATCTCGGGGTATAGCGTGATAGTCAAGAAGTCTTTGATTTCATAAAGTCCGAAATCGTCAAAAATTTTGAACGTTTGTATAAGGGATGCGGTGAGTTCTGGGGACACCATACCTATCTCCCACCCTGGAGGGGAGTGTTCCGGGGACAGAAGAGACCAAGCCACGCACCTTCGTCTCCGCTAAATGGGGGGGTTGGGACATCACTGTACTTTCCGCGATTTGGTTCCCTTGGTCGTTGACGTGACTCGGGTAGACGAATGCCGGTCCGGCCGGGACGATGGCGATGACCAAGCCTGCCAATCAACCCCGGACGGAGTCGGCCGTGACATCATCGCACCAGGACGCGACATCGTGCCAGTGGTTCTCTTGCCTTGCTTCACCCCTGGATCGCAGATCTGCCGTCAGGCTGGTGTGGCTCTTTATCGGCGCGATCCTCGCCTGCGGCCGAAGGACCGTCACCAGCTGGATCCGCGCTGCCGGCTTGAGTCGACAGTATCAGCCTTGCTACACGACCGTCGCAGCAGCCGGCAAGCGGGCGGACAACATCGCCGGCCGGTTGATCCACGAGGTGGTCAAGCCTTTGGTGGATGGTCAGACGCGGCTCACCGTGGCGCTAGACGACACGCCGACACAGCGGTATGGGCCCTACGTGCAGGGGGCTGGCATCCATCACAACCCGACCCCCGGCCCGGCTGGCTCGCCGCATGTCTACGGCCACGTCTGGGTGGTGCTCGGGCTCCTGGCGGTCCATCCTGCATGGGGAGTCATCGCTCTGCCGCTGTTGGCCCGTCTGTACGTGCGGGCCAAGGATCTGCCGTGCATCGACCCAAAGCATCGGCCGGAGTTCCGGACCAAGCTGGAGATGGGAGTCGAGCTCCTGCGGTGGGCTTGGTTCTGGCTCCGGTTCCTGGGCAAGCCGCTGTGGGTGGTGGTCGACGGGGCCTACGCCAAGGCCCCGTTCCTCAAACCGGCGATGTTGCTGGGAATGACGGTCGTCAGCCGGCTGCGCAAGGACGCGGCGCGATGGACGATCCCAGGGCCCCGGGTACCAGGTCGGCGCGGTAGGCCGCGGGTCTACGGAGAGACTGCGCATCGACTTGGCCAAACGGGCCGGGCAGCGTCGCGGTTGGACGACTAGCATCTTCGACTTGTATGGCAAGCGGGCGAAGAAGCGGTATAAGACGTTCGTGGCGATGTGGCGGCCCGTCGGCGGGGCAATCCGGGTGGTGTTGGTGGAGGAGCCGAGTGGATGGGTGGCCTTCTTCTGCACCGACGTGTCAGCGACCGTAGCAGAGATTCTCTCGACGGTCGCCGACCGGTTCTCATTAGAGATCGCGTTCCGCGACTGCAAGGAGATCGTCGGAGCCGGCCAGCAGCAGGTGCGGTTCGTGTGGGCAAACATCGGTGCATTCCACATCTGCCTCTGGACGTTCACGATGACCGAAGCTTGGGCATGGGGTCGGGAGGAGGACGACTTGGTGGACCGCCGAGCATCGCCATGGGACGATCCGAACCGTCGCCCAAGCCACGCAGACAAGCGTCGGGCTTGGCGCCGTGAATTGTTGGCCGAGGAGATTCGCGCGGTTCTACGCCCCGGGGTCACCGAGGAGGAAATTCGGGCCGTCGCCGAGCGGTTGCTTGCCCTGGCGGCATGAGAGCGAAGTCAATCGCGGAAAGTACAGGACATCAGCTTGGGCTTCTTAAGTGGTCTCAAAGCGCGTAGGTTTCCCAATCGCGGGTGCGTGGCTCAAACGTTCTGGAACTGCCCGCGAGCCCGTTCGCGCCGTGAGGCCCGCCGACGACCGGCGGCTCTCCGGAGCCTGGCGAAGTCGACGCGGCGAATCAAGTCCTGCTCTACCTCGACTCCTGCTCTTAGTCCCCTTTCCGATCTCATTCTTCATCTTACTTTTTCTGTTTCCCTTACGTGCGAGCCCCTCGTCAACCCGTCAATCGAAGATCGAAAGGCCACCAGGACCAGTCACCGGGGGAAGTGGTTCCATGACCTTCATGATTTCCCTGGTTCTCGCGGCTGGGCGAGCCGGGACGATCGTGCGGATTAAAGCGCCGAGAATACTTGAACCGCAGCCCGACCGGAGTTGACATTGTGTTGCACACTGTATTCGGGGAGGGCGTTCCCCGCATTCCTCCGGTTCTTTGACAATTCGGTGACGGTGCTCGAGAGAATCTCGTGGAGGCGCGAGGAGTCCGAAAACATGACGAGCGAAGCCAAATTGGAATTGACTAACAGTTCATCAGGAAATGTGTTCGTGGGTGGCAAAGCGAGATTTGCGGTGACGAACGAACCCATCTATGAGAGGGGCGTTGTCAAGCGAGGCGGTGCAGATTTTGTGTCGGAGGGCTCCCGCACATCCCCTTCGCCGTCGGCTTCGGTCGATCTGGCCCATCTCAGACCTGTCCGCGGACGAATTGGTTGTGCACCCCGCAACACATCCTTTGAGCCTGAGGCCGAGGGAGATTGCTCCCCCTCAGTGCCGGCAGTGTACGAAGCGTTAGCCGACGTGACGTGATTCGCTCAACCATCTATTCGGGATCACCGGATCGCTCCGATGTCGCCACTCAGCCGGAATCCAAGGGACGCCACCATTCAATTTCACGACAGTTGGTGATGGGGTCGCTGTCGGGGTTCGTTGCGGGGTCGTCCTCCTGGTCGTCACGTCCACCGGCCTTCGCTCGACAGGTGGCTCGCTCTCACAGAGATTGTGTTCGATTCGGTCTTGGCCTCCCCTCCTTTCTGGGGGTTGGTGGGCCCGCTAGGCAGCCATCACCTTGTAGGGAGTCGACGTCCTGAGCATGGCGTAGAGCACGCACAAGAGCTTCCTGGCCACCGCCACGATGGCTCGCTTGGTGCCGCTGCGCTTCCTCAACCGGGAGAACACGGCCATCCATTTCGGGCTCGTGTTCACCAGCCGCCAGGCCGACTCCACCAGGGCCCACCGCAACAGTCCCGATCCTTGTTTGCTGATTGCAAGATTTTGGATCTCTTGCCCCCGCTCTGCTTGACGACGGGTGCCAGCCCCGCGTAGGCACAGACCGCCTTGGCGTTGCGGAATCGGCTCACATCGCCCAGCTCGCTGAGGATCACCTCGGCGGTCACCGTCCCCACGCCGGCGCCGTCTTGAGGATCGTCCGGCCTCGGCTTCCCGCTTCGATGCCTTGGCCGCGAAGGCCTTGATCTTCTTGGCCAGGGCCAACAGCTGGGCTTGAGAGTCCTCGAACTCCGACCACAGCTGCCTGATGACGAACCGCTCGGCGTCGCTGAGGGGCACCTGCTTGAGGAAGCCTTGCCGACTGGGTCGAGAAGAGGTCCTTGCGGATGGCGTTGTGGTCGGCCAGGATGTGGCGGATCTTGCCCGCACGGAGGTCAGGCACTCTCTGGTACTGTCGATGGGGACCAGAACCGGTGCTGCCGTTGCCTGGGTGTGGGCATGTAGGCTTCGGGGATGATATCCCGGGCCAGGAACTCCGCCAGGATCTGGGCATCGAGGCGGTCGGTCTTCTTGGGGATTCGGCGATTACCCTCAGCTTCTTCGGATGGCCAGGACGACCTTCTCGGCAGGGGTTCGATCCGATCGACGAGCCAGTGGTAGTTTCCCGTCGCCTCCACGACGACCTTGAAAGGCTGGAATTCCGGAAGAACTCAACGATCTGGTCAGGCTGGTGGATTAAAGGGTCTTGCGTGCGAGCACCGTAAGGTTCTGGTCCATTACGCAACGGTGATAATCTTCTTGTGAAGGTCGACGCCAATGTAGTTCGTCGCAGGGCTCCTGGTCTGGGTAAACGGGAAGCTGGGATAATTCCTCAAGTTTTCCCCAGGCTCAGGGTACCTGCAAATCATCGCGTCGACCTTCACCTCCCTCTCATAGCTTCAATTGCGGTCACCCGGGCCCGGAGTCGACCGTCGTAGCCGGCCCGCTTGCTGGAGGAGTTTCCTGGCGTTGCCTTGAATCAGCTCCGAGGCGATCGGAGGAGGGAAGGTTGTGCCTAGCCAGTCGACGAGCCTCGGCGCATTGTCGAGAGGAACCACGGTCTGCTCCAGGTCGAGGAAGCTCGTGCCGATGCCGATCCCCTCGTAACCCGCCCGGCCCTGGAAAGGGATTCGGCGAGCGATTCGAGACTCGCTCG
>CAWFJM010000009.1:0-40224 GCA_963816015.1 uncultured Planctomycetaceae bacterium
CGCCTTTCTGGATGGGAAGGCAGGTCCCGTAGGCTGAGAAGAATGAGTTACATGTTGCAGCCGCGCATCAACCCAGCGAGGACCAGCAAGATGCCCGCCATGATCATGACAATCCCGCTGCATCCGCAGCCGGGATAGGCTCCGTAGGGCCCCCTCGGTTGGTACATGCCGCCCCCGCCGAACAATCCCCCAGGCCCTATGCTCATGTGTAAGACCCCTGTTGACTCAACATCTCCGCCCGCAGATCACGGTCGCCCTGAGCGCCGGTCTCGTTGGATAGGGTGCAACCGGTTTGGCTACAACTTGGACCTGATCGATCTTACCTTGTTTTTCCCGAAAAACCACTGTTCTCGTGAGCCGCATGGCTTGAGTGCGTACACAAGCCCGGATTAATCGCTAGAAACGGCACGAACTTGATTTTCTGCCTCCTCGCACAGACTATGTCAACGCGATTGAGGTTGCGACAGGTTAATGTCGCAAGTGCCTCGCATTAAGAAAGTTCCGTCATGAAGAGCCATGTGTCATCATGTCACTCGGATCGGCATGGTTAGCTTGTAAGCAAACCGATTGCACCCCGTTGAATAGCAAGCAAAAGCGGTGCCAGTCATTGATCCGTTCAGCCCCGAGGCCGCCGCGCAGCCCTGACCCCCTCGGCCATGGCGAGCCCGGGCGCGATAAGCAGGATCGTCGGCAGTGAGGTCAGCGGGTACGGGCCGTGGGCTTGCGCCGGGTTTTCAGGTTCGTCCAGATCTGGCGGCCATGATGGCCGAGCTGGGTCATCACCCGGCCGACCTTGGAACGACCGGAGAGAGCCTGGAGCTGGCGGATCAGCGCGGTCCGTTCAGCCCGCTGCGCACAAAGCGGCGAGGGCTGGGATGAAGTGTTCGGCCACACCAAACGGGGTCTCCGAGGAGAGACCGGCCGCCGTGAACGTGCTGAACGTGGGGGGAAGTGTGGCTCGCAGGGAATCGAACAGGGCCCGGACAGCAGTCTCGCGCACACTCTTGCCCCCCGACCAATCGTAGGGCGGGGCCCAGACCGATCCGAAATCGGGATGATCGACATTCGTGACCACCACCAGGGCGGGCGGAGCTTCGCGCTGGGGGTGTTCGACAAAGTAATGGTCCCATGCCTGGGCGAACGCCACATCCGCGGGCTGCAGTCCCTTGCGGCCGTCCACGATCAGCAGCAGGAGGTCACAGTCGATGGCGGCTGCGACTGCAGACTGCCGCGCCGATCGGTCACGGCGGGACTCCTTTTCCGCGACAGGAGGATAACCCGGGACCTCGATCCAGCGCACTCTGGTCAGTGGCTCGACCAGTGACGGGTCGATGCCCAGGCCTTCGAAGCCTTGCCTTGATCAGGCTCGGTTCGCCCGCGAACGCCTGCTTGATCGCCTCGATCAGCCGCGACTTGCCCGAGTTGCGAGCTCCCGCGACCGCGGCGATCAAGGGCTCGCTCTGCGCGGGGGCGGCGGACGACGGAAGCAAGGATCGCCGGGTCAAACGGCGATACTGCTCGGCGCCGATGGCCAGCCGACCGCTCATCAGCTCGATCAGGTGAACACCGAGCCGATTCACATAGGCCTGGTAGAACCACCGCAGGACATTCTGCTGCATGTTCCGCCAGGCCGGCTTGACGATCAGCTCCCGCGTGCCCAGCCGCGCCAGTCCGCTCAGGGGGTTGAGGATCGGCGAGAACATGGAGTAGAGATCGTTGGCTTTCGAGATGTATCCGGCCACCTGGAGCGCACGTCGCCAGTGCGACAGCGTGATCAGGTCGCCGCCGGGAACCTGGCGTGAAAGCTGGGCGAGATCCTCGGAGGCCAGCTCGATGGCGGTCAGAAGCTCGATGAGCGGCACCTGGTCCAGCGGATGGCTCGTGGCCGGATGATAGAACGCGGCGAGCCGTCCGAGCAGCCGGCGTCCGGTCTCGATGTAGAGATCGGGGCCGAGCAGCTCCTCCATCGCCAGCGCCTCCCCCGCATCCGACTCCTCCTCGACGATCTTCCAGGCCTCGCGATCGCGCGGAGAGAACGTCGAAGGGGAATCCCAGTCGAGCGGAGGCATGATGGGATGGGCGTCCTTGGTCCAGCGGGCGGCCAGGATCGAGAACGCGGTTCCCGCGATGATCCAGAGCAGGGCGGCAATCCAGAGCCAGCCCCGCTGCCACAGCCAGATCGTGCCGAAGCCCACATAGGCAAGCACCGGACCGACCAGGAGCAGAACCAGGATCCAGAGCCGCCATTGCCTGAGCATGCTTGTCATGGAGACGTCACTCGAAGACCTGCATCCCGCACCTTGCCGTCCCTGCTCGGTCCGGCTTGCGAAACGCCTCCTCATTGACTCGGACACTCTCATCGAGAGTAATTCGCTGCAGATTCGTCGGCTAGTTCATCGCGAGCCGCGAGGCCTCTCTCTGCCGCGGGGCCAGCTCCCATGCCCTGTCGCATTCGAGGGAGAAGCCATGGGTGCTTGCTCCGCCTGCTTACAAGTTTGCACTGGCATTGCGTGCTGCTCTTGCTCATGATGAGTAAGCGGGTCAGACGAATTGGCTGTTTCCAGCGGGTCAGGCACCTGATCGCGCGAGTCGAGCGGCGTGGTTCTTGGAGCCATCTCGCAGTGTCAAACGACTGCAACGCTGTTTCCCGTTCCACCTCGACCGTGGACTTCCTCTCGGCGCTCGAGCGGTCGGGGGTCCTGTCCGATTCTGGTCTTCAAGAGATTCGCGGCCGCCTGGCTGCCGAACGTGGACTCGAGGAAGCTTCTGCCCTGGCGGAGCGACTTGTTCAGCAAGGGAACCTCACCGAGTTCCAGGCCAGGAGGCTCCTGGTGGGCAAGGGCAAGGGCCTTGTCTTTGGCCGCTACATCTTGCTCGACCGCCTGGGCATCGGCGCGATGGGGCGTGTGTTCAAGGCCCGGCACCGATTGATGGATCGCCTCGTTGCTCTGAAGATCGTCTTGCCGGTCTGTGCGTCCTCGAAGAACTCGCGCACCCGGTTCTTCCGGGAGATGAAGATCGTGGGCCTGCTGGACCACCCCAACGTTGTCCGTGCCTTTGACGCCGATCAGCATGAGGACTCCCCGTACATCGTCATGGAGTATCTGGACGGGGAGGATCTGGAGAAGAACTTACGTCGGCGGGGGATCTTGCCGCCAAACGACGTGATCAGCTATATCGCGCAGGCCGCCAGGGGGCTTGCCCACTCTCACGAGAAGGGGGTGATCCACCGAGACATCAAACCCACGAATCTCTTCCTGGCCAGCTCGGGCGTCGTCAAGGTGCTCGACCTTGGTCTGGGTGCCTTCGTGGGCGTGTCGAACGACGTGGTCAGCGAGCTGGACACCGATGAAGGATTCGTGGTCGGCACGACGGATTACATGTCGCCCGAGCAGCTCACCGCGCAGCCGGTCGACGCCCGGACCGACCTTTTCAGCCTTGGGTGCGCGATGTACCGGCTGCTCACGGGAACCTACGCCTTTCCGGGCATGACGCAGATGGACCGGCTGGTAAGCCGGCTCCAGGGGCCGCATGTTCCGATCTCGGACGTTCGTAAGGAACTTCCTGTCCCACTGATTGCCGTGATCGACCGCCTGCTGGCCCTGAAGCCCGAGGATCGCTTCGCCTCCGCCCTGGAGGTCGCCGAAACGCTCGAAGGATTGATTCCCGCGTCGGAGCGTCCCGGTCGAGAAAGTTGCGTCGGCTTTGCCGGCAGGCTGAACTCTCGCCCGGCCTCGTCTTCCCCCCAGGCGAGTGAACCTCCCATCGACTGGACCCTGGTTGAATCGGCCCTGCGATCGCAGCACGAGCGTACACCGGATCCCGCGGCGTCGATCACCCGATCGCGCTGCCAGGCTTCACCTTCCTCGCAGAATCGCCTCAACTCACACCGCACCAGCCTCGAGGAGGATGGGGTCGAGTCGGGCAGGAGCGTTCAGGCGGAATACCGCAGGGAAGTCATTCAGTTGAATCGTGAACTGGCTGACCGACGCACGCAAGATCAAGCGAGTGAGCAGCCGTCGGTCGCCGAGAGCTGGCTCGAGCGGCTCGGGGAGCAACTGGGTGATTTTCTGGCGGAACCGACCGCCGGTCACATCGATCATCGTCATGGTGGCGATTACCTTCATCGTGGTGCTGGCCCTGGTCTACGCTCTCAGCTGAGGAGTGATTTTCGCCAGTGTTGCGCCGTTATCGACGTAAGTCTATCGGAGAGAGACAAGTAATAGATACGTCAGTATTCTGATCATGGTGTAACTTCTGATTGATTTTCCAGGTGAATGCACAGGGTCTATCCGTTATAGATAATGGTTTACTCAGTAGGCGAGCACAACTTGTACTTCCGCACCAAGCCGTCCAGGCCACTCGAGTGCACATCCTGCGGTGCCGTCGCCCCGTCATCGGCCGAGGCCGCCGTGACCACCACCGCCAGCAGCAAGCCCAGCGACTCGAAGGCGATGTGTCGCTTCCGCCTGGTGATCTTCTTGGCCCCGTAGTAGCCGCGGTGACCGCTCAATTCGGTTGTCTTGACCGTCTGGCTGTCAATGTAAGCGACACGGGGTGTGGGCTCCGGTCTGGCGGCCGTCCGGAATTTAGGGTGCAGGGCATCGACCATCCGCTGCCAGGTGCAGTCGTCGCACCACTGGGCGAAGTAGTCATAGACACTGCTCTTGGGCAACAGGTCATGCGGGAGCATGTCCCACTGGCAGCGGGTGCGGGCCTGGTACCGCAAGGTGTTGAGGACCTCCCGCATGTCGATATCACGCGGCTGCCCGCCGGGCTTGGCGGGCGGGATCAGAGGCTTGATGAGCTTCCATTGGGCGTCGGTCAGATCGGTCAGATACGGCTTACGCATTGAGGGATAGGCACAGATGCAACGGGGTAGATTCCGGTTCCTACGGGAATTCTAGGCGCGAATCAGCTTTCCGGATAGTCTCTAACCACAAAGCCACATAATTGACCGCCAGTTCTTCGTGGCGAGTGACAAGGGAGCGATACTCCTTGTACCACCCGACCACACGTTCAATGATGTTCCGCTGTCGGTACGTCGCCTTGTCGAAGTGCTCGTCGTGCGGTTGGTCCTTGAGGGTCGGGATCACCGACTCGATTCGCCGCCTGCGACAGCAGCGGCGGATCCGCGAGGTAACTATATCCCTTGTCCCCTGCCAGGTGGCCCGGTCAACCGCGGTGGTGGAGCAGTCGCCGGGCCATCGTGGGTTCCAACGCCTTGCTCTCGTGCCACTGGCCGGCTGTGATGTGGAGGGCAACGATGAAACCGTAGTTTGTCACAAGCCAGGTGGATCTTGGTGCTAAACCCGCCTCGCGATCGCCCCAGCGGATGGTCAAGCGGCTCCTGGCGTTGCGTCTGCGTGCGTCCTCCCAACCGCCGCGAGCTGCTCCCCTTTTTCCCCCTCCGGCGGCAGCCCTGCTGGCCCGAATGACGGAGCCGTCGATGCACCACAGGTCGTGGTCGATCCGGCCCTTGTCGTCCAGTTCGTCCAGCAGCGAGGCGACAATGCGTACCCAAGTGCCATCCGGGCGACATCCGTTGAATCGGGTGAACACGGTTTGCCATGGTCAGTAGCGCTCGGGGAGGTCACGCCAGGGAGCACCGGTGTGCAAGACCCAAAGGATCTCGTTGACGATCGGGCGGTGGTGGCTCGGCGGGCGGTCCACCTTACCGGAGCGGGTCCGCTGAGGAAACAGAGCCGAGATGCGGGCCCACTGCTGGTCAGCTAGTTCGTAGCGGTGCATGGACGGCTACCCGAAATAGACAGATGAACTTGTGAGCTGGATCCTACCATATTGTATACCTCTGTTCAATTTTCAAACAGGGCCTAGACACAACCGGCAACTTGCCGGGGGCCGCTAGCTTGGCTCCACGGTTCCGGCATCGACGATCGCTTCCACGGCTCGCATCCGGCCAGATCAGCTGCTCCGCAGGCTCGCCTGGAATTCCGTGGCGCAGGCGTCGACCACGGCCTTGACGGCCCGGTCCACTTCCTCCCCCGTGAGGGTGCGTTCAGGATTCCGGAAGGTCAGGCTGAAATGGACGCTTTGCTGATCGTCGGCGAGGTTTCCACCCTGGAATGTGTCGAGGTATTCGACCGCGGCGAGGTTCGGGCCAGCGGCCTCGACCACCGCGGCAGCGAGGTCGGCCCAGCTCAGAGACCGGACCACGACCAGAGACAGGTCTCGGACGACCGCGGGGAATGAGGGAAGCGGTTGGTACTTTGCGACCAGCAATGGACGGTCGAGCAAGAGGTTGAACTCGAGCTCGGCCGCCGAGCAGCCGCCTCGGAGCTCGAAGGCCTCGACCTGGCACGGGATCAACCTCGCCAAGGAAGCCGAGGTGAGTGTCGGCGACCAGCAGCTCGGCCGAGCGGCCGGGCGCGAAGAGGGGAATCTCGACCGGCCGGGCTGTTAGGGCTGCCGCAATGTGCAGCCGGGCGAGTAGGGCCTCGACGATGCCTTTGAGCCCTCGGAAATCACGCCCCGAGATCAGGGCGAGCCGGGTCGGCTCGTCGGGGAGACGTTGATCGGAGCGGGGCAGGTAGACATTGGCGATCTCGAAGAGCTCGGCATCAACGTTGCCGTGGGCCTCGTTGTGCCGCCGAACCGCCATCAGGCTGGGAATCAGGCTCTGTCGCAGCGCGACCTCGCGCTTGCGGCTGGAATGGTCGATCCGCAGCGGTGCCGCGGCATCTCCCGGACGGACCGCGCCGCCGAGGGCTTCTTCGACCAGGCTGAAGGTCACCGCTTCGTTGAACCCCTGACCGGTCAAGAGGTCACGAACCTCGGATTCGACCCGTTCCCGCGTGCCACGTGGAGCGCTCGTCACCGGTACGGCACGGTCTTCGGGAATGTGGTGATATCCGTGAATCCGCGCCACCTCCTCGATCAGGTCGATCTCGCGCTCCAGGTCGGGCCGCCAGCTCGGCGGCCGCACGGTGACCGCGTCTGGGGTCTCTTCCAACCATGCCAGCCCCAGCGCCGTCAGGATCCGCCGAACCTCGTCCCGCCCGATCCGGATGCCCAGCACCCGTTCGATCTGCGCCAGGCGGAGCGTGATCGGTGACCGTTCCGAGGGGGGCTTGCCGACGTCGATGACACCGGAATGAAGCGTGCCGCCGGCCACCTCGAGGATCAGCTCGGCGCAGCGGCGGCTGGCCCAGTCGGTGATCTCAAGGTCGAGCGGCCGCTCGAAACGGAAGCTGGACGGGCTGAACAGGCCCAGGGTGCGGGAGGTGCGGCGCACCGACATGGCGTCGAACTGGGCCGCCTCGATGAGGACGTTCGTGGTGCTCGGTCCGATCTCGGTCTCCAGTCCCCCCATCACTCCCGCCAGGCCGACCGGACGGTTCGCGTCGGCGATCGCCAGCATGTTCGGGCCGAGCTCGTAGTCCCGGCCGTTGATGGCTCTCAGCGTCTCGCCCTGCCTGGCGCGGCGGACGACCAGCCGGTGCTCGGCCAGGCGATCAAGGTCGTAGGCGTGCAGGGGCTGTCCGCACTCGAACATCACGTAGTTAGTGACGTCCACGATATTGCTGATGGGCCGAACGCCGATCGTCTCCAGCCGCTTTGTCAGCCACCAGGGGCTCTCTCCCACTCGCACTCCCGAGACCACTCGGGCCGTGAACCGGGGGCAAAGGTCGGCGGCTTCGACCGTGACCGCTGTGAGAGTCTCCACGCCCGGCCCCGCATGGGGCGGCCGTGCAGGGGGGATCCGCAGGGAGCCTGTCGAACACGACGGCGATCTCCCGGGCAATGCCGATGTGGCCCAGGCAATCCGACCGGTTGCTCGTGACCTCGAGGTCGATCGCCAGATCGCCTCCGACTTCCGTGGTCGACTCGTGATTCAGACCGGTCAGAGCGAGCCGTTCGGTGAGACGATCTACGGGCATGTCGAGCCGGAGGTAATCGGTGAGCCAGTTCCAGCTTACGATCATCGTTGGTCACGTCGTGGGTTCGGCCCCTCGGCCCGGGACGCAGCCTTGTCGCTGTCGCTGATCCGTTGCCAGATCAGGTAGACCGGAATACCCGCCAGCACGATCAGGTAGCCGATTCCCGAGGTCTTGGGCTTGAGGTAGATGAAATCAAGCACGAGAAAGACTCGCCAGTCCGATGTAGATCAAGCACCGGGATCGGGTAGGCGATGGTCCGGTATGGCCGGTTCAGGAACGGGGCCTTGATCCGCAAGGCGATCACGGCGCCGACCATCAGGGTGTAGAAGGTCACATCGACCGGGATGATGTACTCGAGGAGGTCGTTGTAGAGGTTTCCATACTTGACGGCCTGGGTGGCCGGATCGGTCGTGACGGTCACCGGCAGGGCCAGAAGCGCCGACCAGAGGCCCTGTGCGGCCAGTGCGGTCGCGGGGACGTGATGGGTGTTCGTGGTGCCGACGCTCTTGAAGAAGAGGCCGTCGCGGGCCATCGCGTAATAGACCCGGGCCCCGGCGAGGACCAGGCCGTTGACGCAGCCGAAGGTCGAGATCAGGATCGCCGCCGCCATCACGTACCGCGCCGCCGGTCCCAGGGCGGCCTCCATCGCCGCGGTCCCCACGCGGTCCTGAGGGGCATGCTGGATCTCCGCGAACGGGAGCGAGACCAGGTACGCCAGGTTGGCCAGCAAGTAAAGCGCGACCACGCTGGTGGTCCCCAGGAACAGGGCCCGGGGCAGTGATCGGCCGGGATCGCGGGTCTCGCCCCCGGTGAACGTCACGTTGTTCCAGGCCGATTGCGAGAACAAGGGACCGATCATGGCCAGGCCGAGCAGGAACACGAGCGCCGGGGCTCCCTCGACCGGAAGCCGTCCGTCGTAGGCACGCCGCCGATGTCCAGCCGTTGGCGGCCGAGTTCCACCACGAGGACGTCCACGCGGCTGCGTTGCCCTGCACGCCCAGCGTCAGGCCGATGGCGATCAGGCCGATCAGGGCGGCCGTCTTGGCGAAGGTGAACGTGTTCTGGATGAGCGCCCCGAGCCGGAGACCCCGGGTGTTGGTGAAGGTCAGGACCACGATCAGGGCCAGGGCGACGAGCTGCTGGGTGGAAAGGCTGATGGCATAGTGCCCCAGGACGATCGGCGGGAAGAACGGGTTCACGTCGGCGGAGATCGACGGGCCAGAAAACGCCCAGGAACTTGGCGAAGGCCACCGAGACCGCCGCAATCGTCCCGGTCTGAACGACCAGGAACATGGACCAGCCGAACAGGAAGCCGAACATGGGCCCGTAGGCGACGCGGAGAAAGACGTACTGCCCGCCGGCGCGGGGCATCATGGCGGCCAGCTCGGCCGAGGCAAGCGCGCCGGAGATGGTCATCAGCCCGGCCAGAGCCCAGGCCACGAGCAGCCAGCCAGGCGCCCCGACCAGCCTTGCCGATTCGGCCGAGGTGATGAAGATGCCCGAGCCGATCATCGCCCCCATGACAAGCATCGTGGCGTCAAGCACCCCGAGGTCGCGATGCAAGGCGCCCGCCTTGGCGGACCTGGGGGTCGGATCGGTTTCGGCGGTCGTCATGGATTGGGTGTCTCTTCGAAGCCTGGGTCGCCATGGCTCAGAGCAGACTGGCTCGGACGGATCGGTCTCCTTGGGCCGTTGCAGGCCTCAGCTCTCCTGCTTGACGAACGCTTCGACGTCGGCGATCGCCTGGCCGAGCGTCTGCCGCCGCCAGTCGGTCAGGGCGGTGTCCATCGCGAGGGCCAGCTTGTTGGCAAGGTGAGAGGCTGCGTCTTTGGCGGATCCCCGTCGGCCCGGATTTCCGGGAAATCGCGATGATGCACCCGCGTTGAATGCGACGTTGCGCCGCTGGTCACGATCACTGGGTTCTGGTCGTTGTCCGTTTCCATGAGAGCCTCCCTCGACAGTGAGGAACCCGGAGTCGAGCGTCGGGTCCAGCTCGGATCACTACCGCTGGTTTCGAGGTCGAGTGCTTGGTGCTGCGATGGCGTCGCGGGATCGGCCGGCGGAGATTCGGGCATCAGAACTGGTCGAGGAACCGGACGTCATTCTGGTAAAGCAGGCGGATGTCGTCGATTCCGTGCCGCCGCATGCAGAGCCGCTCGATCCCCAGGCCGAAGGCGAAGCCGGTCACTTCCTCGGGGTCATAACCCACGGCGCGGAAGACGTTGGGGTCAACCATTCCCGCTCCTCCCATTTCAACCCATCGATCGCCGCCATGCCAGAGCATATCGACCTCGACGCTCGGTTCCGTGAACGGGAAGAACGAGGGCCGGAAGCGAATCTGCACATCGTGGCCGAGGTAGCTTCTGGCGAAGAGCCGCAACACCGTCTTGAGGTCGGCCATGGTCACGCCGCGATCGACCATCAGACCTTCGATCTGGTGGAACATGAACGAATGGGTCGCGTCAACGGTATCGGGGCGATAGACCCGGCCGATGGCGATGACGCGGACCGGCGGCGGTTGCGACTCCATGACCCGGATCTGGACCGTGCTCGTCTGGCTGCGAAGCATCGGTCCCTCGGACAGGTAGAAGTTGTCCAGCGGGTCGCGGGCGGGATGCGACGCGGGAATATTGAGGGCGTCGAAGTTGTGATGCGTGTCTTCGACCTCGGGGCCGCGGGCCACGCTGAAGCCGAACCGGCCGAACAGGTCGATCAGCTCATCGGCGGTCTGGGTCAGGGGATGGCGATGGCCCAGCCGGGGACGGATGCCGGGAAGCGTGACGTCGATCCCCGGCCGTCGACAACGCGACGCTCGAGCCGCGATCGGGCCGCTCGAGGGCCGCTTCCAGGCGCCTGCTTGACGCCGTTGAACCGCTGGCCGTACGCCCGCTTGCTTGCCGGGTCGAGCGTCTTGAGCCGCTCCTGGGCCGTCTTCACCCGTCCTTGCTTCTGCCCGAGGAATTCGATCCGGGCCGCCTCGACCGCTTCGGGCGTGCTCGCCGCGTCGAGGGCGGCCAGCCCCGCGGCTCCAGACGTTCCAGGTCGAGCAGCGCGGATTCCAGGGGATCGGTGGAGCTCATCGTGGCGTCTTGCGATCGATCGCTCAGTGGGCCGCCGCAACGGGCTGGCGGGCCTTGACGGCGTCGTCGTGGCGGTTCAGCTCCTCGCGGACCCGGGCGACGATCGCGTCGAGCGTCTCGGGATCGTGGATCGCCAGCTCGGAGAGGCTCTTGCGATCGAGCTCGATCTTGGCCAGCTTGAGCCCATGGATCAGGCGGCTGTACCGCAGGCCCCGCATCTCGGCGGCCGCGCTCACGCGGATGATGAACAGCCTGCGGAAGTCTCGCTTCTTGGCCCGGCGGTCGCGGAACGCGAACATGCCGGCCCGCAAGAGCGTTTCCTTGGCCGACTTGAGGAGCCGCCTGCGGCCCCCCACAAATCCCTTGGCGGCCTTGAAGATCCGCTTTTTTGTCTGATTTCTGGCCGCACCACTTTTGGAACGCATCGTTCGGTTCTCGTCTCGCACTGAGGGTGCAAGCCTTGGCACCCGGGCCATTCTGATCTGATCGAAGTCTCTCTGACGATGATCGTCATCGTCCGTGCCCTGCCGGACCCCCGGTCCCGGAAGACTCACATCGGGAAGCGAAGGCCGCCCGGCACGCTCAGCTCGTGGAGGGCTTCGACTCGCCGGTCTCGGCTCCACCGCCGGCTTTCTGGCCTCTCGGCCTGGGCCGCCAGCTTCTCGGCCTCGACATCCAAGGGGTTGACCGCTTGCCGGGTCAGCATGGCGTTGCGGATCCGCCGCGTTTCGGCCGAGACGTTGAGCGTCGATTTCTTCCGCAGCCGCCGGACCTGCTTGCCGTTCTTGTGGCTCATCAGGTGCGACGACCCGCACCGCTTGTGCTGGACCTTGCCGTTGGCCGAGACCTTGAACCGCTTCTTCATCCCCTTGTGGGTTTTCAGCTTGGGCATGCTCGTTGCGTCCTGTCAGTGCTCACGAGAGATACCGGCAAGGCTTCACTGCTGCCCTGAGAAGCCTTCGGCGCCGAAGTCTTGACTCGAGTTCTGGCCGTTGATGCGTTATGGCCGCCGCGTTGCCGTCTGTGCATCGGCGGCTCGCGGAACCAGCCAGCCGGCCGGGCTCATGGGATCCTCGCCCGCGAATTCGAGCACTCCGTCTCGAAGCTCGAACCGCCGGGCGGGCTCGTCACTTGCAGAATGATCCGGAGCCCACGGGCAAGTCATGTAATCTATCACACGGCATGCCCGCCGTCCAGCCTTGGGCGAGTGCGATTGTTATCGCATTGTCGCGGCGCGTTTTCCGTGCCGGCCGAGACCCTGTGGCTCAGGTTCTCGGGGCCAGGATCGCGGTCATCCGCCGGCCTTCCATCGACGGGTTCTTCTCGAGCTTGCCGACCTCCTCGAGAGCCTGGAGCACTTCCTCCATCACCCGCCGGCCCTCGTCGATGTGGGCCAGCTCGCGGCCGCGGAAGAGGACATTCACCAGGACCTTGTCCTTGTGCTCGAGAAACTCCCGGGCTCGCTTGACCTTCACCTCGATATCGTGATCGCCGGTCTTGGGCCGGACGCGGATTTCCTTGACCTGGATCTGGTGCTGCTTCTGCTTGGAGAGCTTCTTCTTCTGCGTGTACTTGAACTTGCCGTAGTCGATGATCTTGCAGACCGGCGGCCGCTCGTTGGGGGCGACCTCGACCAGATCCATTCCCGCCTCGCGGGCGGCCTCCAGGGCCTTGCTGGTGGGCATGACGCCGAGCATGGCGCCCTCGGCATTGATCACCCGCACGGGGGAAATGCGGATCTGCTCGTTGACCCTCAAACCTCGCTCGATCGGTCCGATGACGTCCTCCTCGGGGACGAAGACGAGAAACACGCTCGCCCATGCGGGCGTTCCGGCCCCAGCGGGGCGGAGCATGAGCCCGGACGAACGTATCCAGCCCCCACAGCCGGTTTTCCGGTCGCCGCAAGGCAATCTAGAGGTTTACTTGCGAGCGAGCGGGCTGTCAAGATCTCGTCAAAAGTCACGAGCTTGGCCCGAGTGACCACACCGGCCTCTCGCTGGAATCCGAAATTCTCGATCTGGAATTTCTAAACTGGACTCCGGCTTCGCCCCATATCCGGCAATCGCCGGCCCCGCCCTGTCCGATCCTGTCCCCTCCTGACATCCGCGTCTCCAGGGTCCGCAAAGTTCCCGATGAAGCTATGAGAGGGAGCTATGAGAGGGAGGTGAAGGTCGACGCGACGGTTTGCAGAACCCCTGAGCCTGGGGAAAACTTGAGGAATTATCCCAGTTTCCCCGTTTACCCAGACCAGGAGCCCTGCAATGAACTACATCGGCGTCGACCTTCACAAGAAGATTATCACCGTCTGCGTAATGGACCAGAACCGTACCGTGCTCGCACGCAAGACCCTTTACTGCAACCAGCCTGACCAGATCGTTGAGTTCTTCCGGAAATTCCAGCCCTTCAAGGTCGTCGTGGAGGCGACGGCCAACTACCACTGGCTCGTCGATCGGCTCGAACCCCTGGCCGAGAAGGTCGTCCTGGCCAATCCCAAGAAGCTGAGGGTAATCGCCGAATCCACCAAGAAGACCGACCGCCTCGACGCCCAGATCCTGGCGGAGTTCCTGGCCCGGGATATGATCCCCGAAGCCTACATGCCCACACCCAGGCAACGGCAGCACCGGATTCTGGTCCGCCATCGACAGTATCTCAGAGAGTGCCTGACCTCCGTGCGGTGCAAGATCCGCCACATCCTGGCCGACCACAACGCCGACCGCAAGGACCTCTTCTCGACCCAGTGCGGCAAGGCTTACCTCAAGCAGGTGCCCCTCAGCGACGCCGAGCGGTTCGTCATCAGGCAGCTGTGGTCGGAGTTCGAGGACTCTCAAGCCCAGCTGTTGGCCCTGGCCAAGAAGATCAAGGCCTTCGCGGCCAAGGCATCGAAGCGGGAAGCCGAGGCCCGGACGATCCTCAAGACGGCGCCCGGGGTCGGCCCGGTGACCGTCGACGTGGTGGTCAGCGAACTGGGGGACGTGACCCGGTTCCGCTCGGTCAAGGCGGTCTGCGCCTACGCCGGGCTGGTGCCGGCGGTGCGGCAGAGCGGCGGCAAGGGTATCAAGGAGCCGGGGATCACCAAGACCGGGTCGCCGCTGCTGCGGTGGGCCCTGGTGGAGGCGGCCTGGCGGGTGGTCCGTCAGGGGTGCGGCGTGGCCGGCGGGTGTACGAGCAGGTCAAGAAGAAGGCCGGGGGCAAGAAGCGGGCGGTCGTGGCGGTGTGCCGGGCGGCCCGGTGGGTGATGGCGGCGATGCTCCGCGACGGCACGAATTACAACTTCCTGGAAGGTCGGCGAGGGCGTGCCCGACGTAGCCGCTCTGCGGGGGCAACCCCGGCAGCCAGGCGGGCGAGGCCGAGCGGACCGGATCGACCCAAACCGTGAGGGGGTGAGGCAGCCAGAAGGCGGTGCCCTGGTGGGCGTGACGACCAGTTGGACGACCCCGTAACGAAGCCCGGCGGCGGCCCCATCGCCGACCCCCGGCCCACTGAATGGCGGCGTCCCTTGGATTCCAGATTCATGGCGGCGTCCTTCAGGGGCGACCCCCACTCCGGATAGATGGTTGAGCGTCTCACGGTCACGTCGGCTATCGGCTCGTAGTAGATGACGGGGCCGTGGGGGTTCTCTCTCCCTCGGCCTCAGGCTCAGGGGATGGGTGCCGGGGGTTGCACGACCCGAAACTTGCCCGCGGGCGAGGTCTGAGATGGGCCAGATCGACCGACGCCGACGGCGAGGGGGATGTGCGGGGGCTCCCCGGGACAAATTCTCTGCACCAGGCTCGCTTGCCATTCTCCCTCTCATAGATGGCTTCGTTCGCTACGCCGCAACGGTCGCATTGATCGGACGTTAACCTTATTGCTCTCAGGAGTTTGTATCATACGACCGATTTGGCTTCGTTCGTCGCATAATTCACCTCGGGGCCGAATCCACGGAGATCACCCAGGGGAAGCGAAGAAGAGGGGGAAGCCGGCCGAACACCCAAGTCCCGGTGCGCTCTCCCCGCCATGTCCCTGGTTCTATCCGAAGGTCCGGCCCCTTGCCGCGAGGCCACCGTCCCCGGCCATGTTCCGACCGCCGAATTGTCAAGGATCGCCCTGAGCGCCGCGAAGCTCCCACCCATACTCTGCACGATCTTGCCCGGTCCGCACGCCTCCATGCGGATTCTCCAACCCCCGACGTCGTTACAACCGGACCTGCCACCAGCGTGACCGGAACGGGCCACAAGGCCAACACCGACCAACCGCCGGGTGCCTGGGTCGAAGGCGTACACGACGAAGCCCCGGTAAGCAGGCCGAGGCTCTCCTCCTCTCTGGGTGCCTTGGTCGGAGGTGTACTCGCCGACTGCCCGATGTTCGGGCCTTGGCACTCCCGGGGTGTCGTCTCGCAGCGCGATCCTCCACCCCAGCCCACCCGACGCCACGTCGAGCGTAACGCTTTGCGGGCGAACCTGGTCGAGCGAGCGGAAGACTGGCGTTGGTGGAGCCTGCACCGTTAGGAACTGTCGATGGCCGGGGGGGCATCATGGCTGTCGGCCTGACCGTTGGAACGTCCGAGGAGTTAGGTGGAGCTGGTGAACGCCGCACAGACGCAGGCCGAGCTGACGGCCCTGCGTCGCTCGGGCCGGCGTGGCTGGCCGTTCCGGGAGGCGTTGTCGTCCGATCAGTTCGTGCGGTGCCTCGGCCTGGAGATGACGCGTCGTCCCCTAAGGACGGCCCAAGAAGCCACGCAACGGTTCGTGACACGAATGGCGCTTCCTTAACCGTTAAGCGGCCTGCATCAAGCGGTTACGCGCTGCTTTCCGAGGCTCGGTCAGCAGATCGTGGGGTTTGGAGCGGCGCTTGATCGCGCACGGCTCGACGCGGCCGGGCCGGTTGCCAACCTCATGGCTGGCGATGGCACGGAGCATGACCTCTACAAGCAGACGGCGCAGTTTCCGGCGGGGCCCAGTTCAACACCTCGCGGAATGCCGCCATGGTCTGCAGCGTTCCCGCGAAGCTGATCTGCCTGGGTGCCTTCCCATGGGCCTGGGCCGCCGCCGCCATGACCCCACGTATTAAGTTATAAGCGAGCGAGTGCATCCAGATCTCCTTCTTCACCATCCCGGGCGTTTCGCACCGCAGCACATCCATCTGCATGATACATTTGATCGCGCGTAGATCTAATTCGATGTTCCATCTTTCAAAGTAAAGCCGGGCCAGTTCCTCCCTCGTGTACTCCTCCGCGTCGAGCATGGTGGTCACCAACACTAACTCGTTGATCCGGAAGCCGGGCTTCTGAACCTTGAACCGAAGCTCGCGAACCTTCATCCCCTCGGGAACCTGAGCGTAGGCCTCCTCGTCCATCCATTCCGGACGTCCGGGCTTGGTCCAGGTCACGATGTGATCTTCGATGCCCAGCGATCGACCCTTGCGGGAATGACTTGCGTCGCTGGTGCATCCGGAAGAGGCCATCCACCCTACGCTCCACCAGCGAATTGATGCCGAAATACGAGGCAAAACAGCGGTCTCCCAGCAGCACCTCGCCACCTTTGAGGCGATCCAGGAGGTCGCGTAAGAGAGCTGTCTCGCCGGTCTCTTTCCCCTTGTAAGGACCGATGGCCAGATGTGAAATATCCCGGTGGCCAGGCTAATGATCGCGACCACTCGGGCGATGGGGGAACCGACGCCGGAGGCCTGAGTCCTGGCCTGGGGGAAGGCCTGCTGGTTCTCCGGCGTGTCGGGCATCGAGACCGTGGAGCCGTCGACCATCAAGGTCTCCCGACGCTTCCAGAGCCAGTCCTCCGGCACTCGCTCTTCGAGGGCTTGGGCCGTGCGGTGAACCAACCCGGTGATGACACCGATGGGCAGCCGCGCCGCGCCTTGCAGTAGCTGCCACTGTCGGCCGAGCAGGGGTCCTGGCCCCGTGCGGTGCGGTAGGCGATCAAGCATGCCACGGCCTTGCGGCAACAATGGTCGAGGCTGAGCACCTGCGTCAGGAAGGTCCAGAGGGTCACTAATGGGCTGAAGATCCGTTCCCGGTAATGGACGCCTTCCTCCCCCAGTACTTCCCCGACCAAGTCCGCGTCCAGCAGGTCGCTGAAGGGGAGATGGGGCTGGTCGCGAAGCAAATTGATCTGGTCACGAATCCGCCGACAGATACTCTGGGACATCGACGGCCTCCTTGCCGAACGAACCTGGGATTGGGACATACCCCAAGGTTTTCCTAAGAGAGGCCGTCTTTGTCTATCTCAAACAGAGAACAGAGGTTAGCGTTAAGGAAGCGCCATTCGTTCGTGACACCTTTTCAGCCCCTCGCTGTGGCCGCTTCGTTTGATGCCCACCTCACACGCCGCTCGGCTCACAAGGTCGGGCGGGTCTCACTCCGCCCGCGCCAGATTCTATGCTCATAACAGAGCCGCAAGGTGGGCCCACTCCCGTTTCTTGCACCCCTGACACGAAAGGACCCCCATCAATGGCACAGAATCGCCCCCGTGAAGGTTCGCCAGATGCTTCTGAGGAAGCGCGAGCTTTCAGGAGGCAAGGTTGCTTCAGTCGTAGAGGAAGCTTGACCCCGACCCCGAAAGGGACCGACCGATGAAGGCCATCTCGAACCGCCTCGCCGCGGTCCAGCGCCTGATCGAACTGGGCGACGCCTGCCTTGACCACCACGAGGCCCTTGCCGTCATCCTGGACGTCGCGAGCGACGCGATGCTTTGCGGCAAGGAAGACGAGCTTGCCGCAGTGATGTTCGCGTGGGACACTGCCCCATCGCCGGGCCCCGAAACCGCCAGGTGCTTCGTGTCCGTCCCACTCGGCGAGTCCCTCCAGGAACACGCCTTGAACTGAACCCACACCACACACCGCCCGGCTCACTCGGGGGCTGGGCCTTGCAGGAGACAGACGATGACCGCGACCGTAGACAAGGGAACGAAGGGCTTCACGAGAGTGTTCCTCCAGGAATCCTTCCGAGGGGGAAGGATTGAGGCCGTCGCCGATTTGATCGACCGATTTGAAGTGCACAGCCCGTTCGGAGATTTCATCTCCATCAGTGCCTACGCGAAACCCCAGTTCGGCCGGATCGTTCTCGGCATGACACCTGGAGGGAACCCCTTCCTGTCCGACCCGTGCTGGCACTGCCTCTGCTACTCGATTCATCGCGACGTGAAGGACGGCGATCTTGTCCCGGCCGACAAGTTCGTCAGCAACACGTCATCGCGCCCTGCCATCACCCCCGACTCGCATCGGGCCCTGTTCGGTGAGGTCGCGTCTGCTTTTGGCATCGCGATCGTCTGAGAGACTATCCGGAAAGCTGATTCGCGCCTAGAATTCCCGTAGGAACCGGAATCTACCCCGTTGCATCTGTGCCTATCCCTCAATGCGTAAGCCGTATCGGACCGATCTGACCGACGCCCAATGGAAGCTCATCAAGCCTCTGATCCCGCCCGCCAAGCCCGGCGGGCGGCCGCGTGAGATCGACATGCGGGAGGTCCTCAACACCTTGCGGTACCAGGCCCGCACCGGCTGCCAGTGGGACATGCTCCCGCATGACCTGTTGCCCAAGAGCAGTGTCTATGACTACTTCGCCCAGTGGCGCGACGACGGCACCTGGCAGCGGATGGTCGATGCCCTCGCCCGAAAGTCCGGACGGCCGCCAGACGGGAGCCCACACCCCGTGTCGCCTACATTGACAGCCAGACGGTCAAGACAACCGAATTGGGCGGTGAGCGCGGCTACGACGGGGCCAAGAAGATCACCGGGCGGAAGCGACACATCGCCTTCGAGTCGCTGGGCTTGCTGCTGGCGGTGGTGGTCACGGCGGCCTCGGCCGATGACGGGGCGACGGCACCGCGGGTGTTCGGGCAACTCGGGCGGCCACGCTACCCACGGCTGGAAGTGGTGTACGGGGACGGGAAGTACAACAACCGGGAGCTCGATGACTGGCTGGTGCAGCGGAAGGCCCCGTTTCGCGTCGAGGTGGTGAAGCGTCGCGACGGAGAGGAGGGGTTTGTGAAGCTGCCGAAGCGGTGGGTGGCGGAGCGGAGCTTCGCGTGGCTGGGCCGTGACCGGCGGCACAGCAAGGACTACGAGTGGTATCCGGAGTCGAGCGAGTCCTGGGTGCGGATCAGTGCGATCAGCCAGATGCTGCGGAGGCTAGCCCCGGACGCAAAACGGAAGACAACCCCTTTCATGTACAAGCGAAGAGCCGCCGCCTAGCTTTCCGGATAGCCTCTGAGCCCCCCGACAACTGCCAGTTGCACCCCAGCCGCCCCTCGAGGGCGGTTTTTTTGTCGTGGTGGAACTATTTTGACCGCATAGCCATAGGGGGACATACATAGCTACTATAGGGGGACATAGCGTAGCTACTATAGGGGGACATAGCGTAGCTACTATAGGGGGACATAGGCTACTATAGGGGGACATAGCGCTTTTCAATGGGCTACAATCCGAAAGGATGTAAGTCCCCCTATGGCCGTATGGCCTGCCTAATGTGAAAACGGAAACGCGTCACGGCATGGTCCCCCAATAGGTGGCGGATTTCATTTTGCCGACCATGTTTCCGAAAAACGACTCCCTGTTTCTCGAAGGGGGCTCCTAAGCCTATTGAACCCATCGAGACGTAGGTTTGAGTGGACGCTCCTTTTCCTGTCATCGATTGGACAGAGCGATGGCTCGCTCGGGAGATGATGCTTACTGGCGTGACCTCGAATCCCACGCCCACCTGCCGGAGGTCCAGGAACTCATCCGGCAAGAGATCCAGAAGGGGACGATTCGTGTCCGTCCCAATCCTGATGGCAGTATTCGCATCGTGCCGGTTCGACAGCCTGAAACCCAAGAACCGAGGCAATAGAACCGAGCCCGCCCCATCCCAAGAAGCGGGGCTTCGCGGGGTCCTCGTGCACGAGTGCCAAATGGCACAATGTGGTATGTCCCCTTATCTGGCGTTGTCCCCCTATCTGGCGTGTGTTGGCAGCACACGAGAATAGGCTTCTTAAAGAAAACAAAATACCTGAGTGGGTTGACGTGTCAAGAAAAAAGTCTTGAAAAAGACGATTCGTCGGTCAACCGTGCCGGGGCTCTGCCGGAGCCCCATTCGAGCCATCGCGGCCGGAGAGGCGACGCCTTGAATCGCGGGAAGAGGAGATCGACAATCGACAGTCGATCAGGTCGGACCGCAACCGGCAGGAGTCGGGGCTCTCGAGTCGGCTTCCTCCTTTCAGGAGATCGTGCCATGGCGACCATGCCGATCACCCGGGTTGTGCTGTACAAGCACGGGGTGGGGTACTTCGAGGGCGAGGAGGACCAATCGGTCTCGCTGGCGTTCGAGCTCCGCCAGCAGGTGGCGGATCGGCACTTCAAGCTGAGCGAGGGTGCCGACCTCCAGGGCTCCGCATCAGGACCACACCGAGCCCCGCCATCCCCCAGGCGGAAGAAGCGGGGCGGCGAGGAGGATCGGCCGTGAGACGCATCGAGGCCGTCGTCGAGACGGGCATCTACGCCGACGACCTGGAGCAGGCCGAGCGGTTCTACCGCGACGTCCTGGGCCTCGAGCCTGTCGCCAGCGAGGCTGGGCGGCACGTCTTCTTCCGGGTGGGCGAGGCGAGCATGCTCCTGGTCTTCCGGCCCGAATCCACGCTCAAGGGCGATCATCTCCCCGCGCACGGCTCGCGCGGGGCGGGGCACTTCGCGCTGGGGATTCCCGCCTCGGACCTCGACGACTGGCGATCTCACCTCGAGCGATGCGGGGTACTCATCGAGCACGAGGAGTCGTGGCCGCGGGGCGGCCACTCTCTCTATTTCCGCGATCCGGCGGGCAATTCGGTCGAGCTGATCACGCCCGGCCTCTGGGGGCTGCCCTCGGGATGGTAGGCAGGCGGTTCACGTGGCCGGATGGCTCATCGTCGCCACGGAGAAGGCGTGAACCGCCTCGCGGGGCGTACCCAAAGGGAACATTCCTATTCCTCTTCGCAGGACAGGTGGTTTGGGCGTACCCAAAGGGGACACTCCTCCGTCGCAGGATAGATTGTTCGGGATGTTTTTCGTGATCAGACTCAGGGAGTGGCCGAGATTCGGGGTTGTCGTCCGCGAGGACGAAGGCTGTATTCCAGCCCCAAGCAGCCGGCGGTCTCGGTGGTCCAACAGTCGGTGCCGTAGGGACGATCCCTGCGGAGCGAAAGCCGGATCGCTGCGACTTCGGCTTCGGTCATCGGGGTGTTGACGAACTCCAGCCAGTCGGGCCCGCGGGGAACCGGTCCAGGGTCAAGGGCGGGTCCCTCGGCATCGGGCCGGAGGCTCGACCATCCCCAGTCCTGGGCCCGCTCGACGAACCCGGCTCGCAGCGGGTTCCGCTCCACGTAGCGGACGACCGTCAGCAAGTGCTCGTCCTGCTGGATGGGGAACGCCTTGAATCGTCCTTGCCAGACGTGGCCGCTGTGCTCGTAATGTCGAAGATACCTGCGCACGTGGGTGGTCAGCAGCCAGTGCATCCACCGGCTCAGGTCGCCATCCGCCCGGGGCCAGAGCACAAGATGGAAATGGTTCGGCATCAGGCAGTAGGCCACGACCCGCATCGGCAGCCGGATGCAGGCCTCGCCCATGATCCGGACGAAGGCCCCCAGATCCTCATCCTTGTGGAACACCTCGGCTCTCGCATTGCCCCGGTTGATCACGTGATAGCAGTAACCTCCGGCCGAGGCTCGGGCAGATCGAGGCATGGCGGATCTCCCTGGTGAAGAGGCCCAAGGACCAACAATCGATGGTTACCTACATTCTCCAGACATCCGCCGTGAATAGCAATGTCCCCTTTGTGGCTCCTTGAATAGCAATGTCTCCTTTCGAGCCCCCTGGGATGCCCTTATTCACCCCGTTTTTGATCTTACACGACCGACCACATCATGCATCCGCCCGTTCAGGTGGTTGAACGTGCCCTTCTTCAACACGTCACCTTGGAGTGGGTCCTTGTAAAAGAGACGCCCGCCGTCACCCACGTCCTTGTTAGTGTCGGCACCCACGATGAGTATGAAATGCTCGACACCCTTAAGAGGGCCCCAGTCCGCCGCGCCGAGTTTGCCACTAACTATGATCGGACCCAGGTAGGAGAGCACATTGAACCACACCTCAATGCATTTTGGCTTCTCCAACTCTACCACACTCCCCAGCGCACCCACCACATCTTTACTCAACGGAAGTGGATCGAACCCATACGTATAACTTTTCGGATGCGGGAACGGCTGAATGCCATGGTAACCCCGGGCCGCGTTGTAGCAGTACCAGCCGCAATTCAGATCTAGGCCTCCGACGTCCGCTGGCTTAGATCCATAGACGGCGTTTTTTCCAAGTTGTTTTCCCATAGTCACCCTGAGGACAATGCGAGGCATCGGTCATCCTCCCGCGTTATCGTAGTGGAAACCAACCAAACACGGTCAGCCGCGGGTGCTTGGAAGGGAAACACCGGTGTCACTCCAGAATGACGTTTCCTTAGGACCGCAGATTCAATAAGACGCAAGGCCTTGTGCCAAGCGTCTTATGAGTTGTCGATTTCCGGGGACACCATACTCAATTCTTGGGAGTAAGGTGTGATGTCTTTGCGTCAGGAAAGCTCGGGACACAGGGTGTCAGACCTGGTCTCGCTTTTTCTCCGGAGTTCCGGGAACGTGAGAAATTCAGGCCCACGCGAGGCCTCGTTCCCAGCCCGGCGATCGAGTTGTCTCTCCTCTGACCCCTGCGGAAGACATGCAGGCAATCCGCGAGTCGGGGCAAAGATACGGTTCGGGAACAGAAGAATGGTCGGTGTCGCCACCGCCGCGAGCGGTGACACGGGAGTCATCAAGCGGACCAGCTCGCCCAGGCCTCATTCATCGCTCGTGCTTGTTGCGAGTCGCCGAGAGTTGACGCCATGAAAAGACAAAATATCTGCTTGAATTGAACGCGTCAACAAAAATTTTCTTAAAAAGAATTTTGTGGGTGCAAGCCGTGCCTCGCAAAGACTTTGCGCGAGGGCGCGGCTTGCCCGATTTCCCCCCGGCGACCCGATTTCCCCCCGGCAGAAGATGGCCGAGTGTCGTAGGGGGCGATATGGTGGGCCTCGCTGCGCTCGACCCACCCCACAACGATTCCTGAAACAAAGCCTCAGTATCGGCCGAGGAACGAGGCGAAACAAGTGAGGTCCAGGCTCGCGGAGTTGAGTCGCCGAAATGGGAGACTCAAAGGATCGGACGCCGAGCTGGACCCAACAGGGCTCGATCCGGAAGCTCTGCCGGGCTCTTGCCTTCCGGGGGAAACCCGGATGGAATACCGGATGTTGCCGCCCGGTGCGCGTGGCGGGTTGCTTAGGATGGTCTCGAGGTTCGGGAGTCTCTGCCGTGGCGGATAATCATTCCTTCGATATTGTCAGCGAGATCAACCACGCCGAGATGCACAACGCCGTCGTGCAGGCGCAGCACGAGATCGCGGTCCGGTACGATTTCAAGGGGACCAAGGCCTCGATCGAGTTCAACAAGAAGGACAACACGGTCACGATCCTTGCCGATCACAAGGGGCAACTGGAAACGGTCCTCCAGACCCTCAAGGAGAAGATGGCCAAGGCGGGGGGTGCCGGTGAATGCCCTGGTCCGGGGCAAGCTCGAGGAGGCGTCGCACGACAGCGTTCGCGAGACACTTTCGCTCCATTCCGGCGTCGATACCGACGACGCCCGCAAGATCGTCAAGGACATCAAGCAGCTCAAGGTCAAGGTCCAGGCGCAGATCATGGACAACAAGGTCCGCGTGACCGGCAAGAAGCTCGACGAGCTCCAGACCGTCATTGCCCATCTCAAGGAGCACGGACCGGACTACCCGCTTCAGTTCATCAACTTCACCTGACCGGAACCAGGCGGCTCACTGGCAGGGTCCGTGCCGCTCCCAGGGTCTGGCCGCTGGAGTGGATCGCCCGGGTCGCCGATCTAAATGGTGACCTGGCCGAGTTCCGGGCGGATCGCAACGTGATCGCGCCGGGCGAACCTGAGGAGGAACGGAAATGGGTTTCCTGAACGGACGCGTCACGTTCACGAGATATCGGGTCGATGGTCCATCTCCGCTTCCGTTCAGCGGCGACCATCTCGCCGTGGCCGAGGGGCATGTGATCGGCCGGCACGGCGCAGCCGACCCGACGGACGGGGTCAGCACCGGCTGGGCCGGCGGCGACCACGTGCTTGACCTGACCTTTGACCTCGCCAAGAACGTGGTCAACGACGCCCTCCATCTGGCGATCCGGATCGATTCTGACAAGATTCCCGGGCTCGCTGCTCCGCGCCTACACGCAGATCGAGACCGAGGCCCTGGCCCGGCAAAACCCGAGCGGCCACGCCACCAAGGCTCAGCGTCAGGAGGCGAAGGAGGCCGCCCGCCTCCGGGCCGAGGCGGAGGCCGCGGACGGCCGGTTCCGCCGGCTCAACCATTACCCGCTCCTCTGGGACGGCCAGGCCGGCATCCTCTACGCGGGCAGCACCAGCGGAACCGTTCTGGAACGGCTCCAGACCCTCTTCCGGGAGACCTTTGACCGGCAGCTCGAGCCGATCACGGCGGGCAGCCTGGCGGTGAGCCTGGCCGGGCCCGACGGTGGCGACCAGGACACGCTCGAGGCAGGGGCCCTCACGCTCTTCGGCGGCGAGGAGGCGGAGCTCTCGACGGTCGCCTGGGCCGAGAACGCCCCAAACATGCTCGACCACCTGGGGAACGAGTTCTTGGTCTGGCTCTGGCATACCCTTCAGAATGACAGCGATACCGTTCCGCTGGCGGATGGCTCGGAAGTCGCGGTCATGCTCGCCAAGACGCTGACCCTCGACTGTCCCCGTGGAGAGATGGGACGTGACAGCCTGACCGACGACGCCCCGACCCGGTTGCCGGAAGCCTTTCGCGCCCTTCAGTCCGGCAAGCTGCCCCGCAAGGCGGGCCTGATCCTGGTACGCCATGGCGCCCAGTACGAGCTCACCTTGCAAGCCGAGACCCTGGCGGTCTCCGGCGCCCAGCTCCCCAAACCGGAAGACCAGGGACTCTCGGCCCATGAGGTGAAACTCGCCCGGATTGACAGCCTGCGCCACCTGACCGAGACCCTTGACCTCCTCTTCGACGCCTACCGTCGCCGCAGGGCCGGGCCGGGCTGGTCGAAGGAGGTCAGCCGCATCAAGCGCTGGCTGACCGCCGCGTGAGCTCCGCGGAGTCACTCAAGCTGGACCGCCCCTGTCTTCCATCCCGGGACGGGCCAGCGGAGCTGGGCGCGAGTGGTGATTGGTCTCACTGGTGAGTGGCCTGGTCGCCTTTCTTGAGTCCAAGCTCCGGAATCCCGAGTCTGGTTGAGACGCCGTCGCCGGACGGAGCCGGCTCCGTCCGGCAACGCTTTCATTCGTTGTCAGTGAGTGTAACTCATTGTGCCATGGGGCTTTGCTTTTTGTAGGTTGTCCGCTTCCACTCGGGCCTTGACTTCAAGAGAGGGAGCCCGCCTCGGTCTCGGTGCGAATTGGAGATTATCGGCCAACTCGCGCGGCGGGATTGAGCAAAATCCGTATAATCGATAAAACTTGTTTCACTGGCAGCCCTTGCTCCTGAAACACAGAGCGGTTTCCTACTGATTCGTGGACCTCGGGCGGCCATCGATCAGGACCAATATTTAGAGAGGGAGATCAGTTCGATGCGCAGGAGCGTCCAGGCGGGACTGTTGTCGGTGTTGATCGTGGGGCTGAGCGCGGGGCCTGACCCGGTCCGCGCCCAGACGCAGCAACCGGCGGGTCCGGCGGGGCCTGCCGCGAAGATTCCGGCAGGCCGCGTGCAGCCGATCCCCGGCGCCAGCGACGTGCTGGCCACGGTCACCGCCGACAATGTCGCGGAAAAGGTCTCCAAGGGAGAGCTGATCAACTTCTTGAGCCGCTACCCCATCCCCGCAACCGAGAACCGCGACCAGGTCTATCGGGACGCGGTGGACTCTCTGGTGAACACCAAGCTTCTGACGATCTTTCTGAACCGGCAGAAGATCGCCATTCCAGCGGGCAAGGTTGAGGAGGAGATGGCGAGGCTGGAACAGCAGCTCAAGGCCGACAACCAGGACCTGGCCACGGCCCTGCTCGAAAACAACATCGGGATGGACGACCTGAAGAAGGAGCTGGAGAACCGGATTCGCTGGTCCGAGTACGTCAAGGCCAAGGGAACCGAGGCCGAGCTTCGCCGCTACGTGGCCGCCAACCGCGATCTCTTCAGCGGCACCCAGGTCCGGGCCAGCCACATCCTGCTGAAGGTTGATCCCGACGCCCCGGCCGGCGAGAAGGAGAAGATCAAGCAGAAGCTGCTGACCATCAAGAGCCAGATCGACGCCAGCAAGGTGACCTTTGCCGAGGCGGCCAACAAGTATTCCGAGGACCCCGCCAACGCGGGCGGGGCCGGCGGCGACCTCGATTTCTTCACCCTCAGCAGCGGTTTCATTCCGGAGTTCACCGACGTCGCCTTCAAGCTCAAGAAAGGCTCGATCTCCGATCCCATCGAGACTCCCTACGGCTATCACCTGATCCAGGTCACCGACCGCAAGGAAGGCCGTCCGGTGGACTTCGAGCAGAACAAGCCGTACATCCTCAACGTCTACGCCGGGGAGCTCCAGAAGAACTTGCTGACCGAGGAGCGGAAGCGGGCGAAGATCGACGTCAAGCCCATGCCCAAGGACCTCTTCCCGCCAGCTCAGGCCGCCCAGACCCCGACCACGCCTGCCGCCAGGCCCGCCGCCCCCAAGGCCGCGGCTCCCGCGACCAAACCGGCTGGATGACCAGACCATGCCGGACTGACCCGGTCCTCCGGGTCGACGCACAAACGCGCCCCACCGGGATCTTCCCAGAGAGGACCCCGGTGGGTGAATCGCGCAAAGGCCTCAGAAAACTTCCAGCAGCGCAGCGGCCAGGAGCACGGCTCCGCCCACGAAAAGCGGCGGCGCCACCTGGCGGATCAGGCGAGAGGCCGGAACACAAGCCAGCCTCGACGACATGGCCACGACCGCGGCGGCCGGGCTCATGGTCCGGCCGAAGTGCGAGCCCAGCGCGGCGACCGTGCCCAGCCGAACCGGGTCGAGGTGCATAGCCGACGAGACGGGCACGAAGAACTCCATGATCGACACCGCGGGAGCGATCCCGGTGCCCGAAACGACGGCGAGTGCCCAGGGCGCGATCGTGCTGACGGCCAGGGCCGCCGCCGGCCAGCGGACGAGCGCGCCGACGATCACCCGGATGAGACCGCAGCCATTGATCCCCTCGGCGAACGTCGAGGCTGCGACGATCAGCGAGATCACGTGGGTGTAGGCGTAACCCGCCCCCTCGAAGAACGCCGTGGCGAGCTGACCGACGACGCGCGGCGATGTCAGGCCCGCGAGGACGATCCCGATCAGCATCGCGGCCAGGATCTTGGGCGGACCCTCCAGCGCCTTCAGCGGAGAGTACGCCCCCAGGCTCGAATCCATGAAGAGCAGCAAGAGCGGGAGCACGGGGACGAAGGCCTTGACCGGGTTGATCGGAAAACCCACCGAGCCGCCCGGCGATTCGGAGCTCGCCTCGGTGTCGGAATCATCCTCGATCTTGGGGCGAAATCGCACCAGGACCCAGAACGCCAGCAGGGCCGTCCCGCAGGCCAGCAGGTTCAGACGCATCGACCTGGCCACGACCTCGGGGCCGGTCAGATGGGTCAGGGCGGCGAGCTTTCGCATCTCGACTGCGCCCGGATTGAAGAGCTCGCCGCCCATGGACGAGCCCAGAAGCAGGATGGCTCCCGCGGTTGCACGAGTGATGCCGCCCGCCCGGAGCAAGGGGATGAGGATCGGGCCCAGGACTGCCGCCGTGCCGGTCTGGCTGACGATCGTGGTGTTGACCAGGTAGCCCGCGGCGATCCCGCCGGGAACGAGGAGCCAGCGCACCTTCTGGAGCGGGCGGAGCAGGAGCCGGATCAGGTGCTGATCGCATTCGGTGACTCGCAGGACATGGGCGAACCCGAGCGCGGTACAGATCGGCACGACGGTCCCCGCGTTGGCCATTTCGACGACCACCTTCTCCAGCATCGCCTTCAATCCGTCCGACACGGCGAAGAGGGGAAGGGCCCCCACCAGGAGGACCAGCCGGACATCCGCCCGGCGCACTGTGAGGACGGTCACTACAGCCAGGTCGATGATCGCGATCGTGATCGGGAGATTCATGGAGATTGTCACCGACGGTCGAAGCGATCGTCCACACGTCAATCGAGGGTTGATGCCACACTAGCTCGTCAGCCACGTCGCCGACAGGAGTTTGAAGAACGGTTCGACGTCAACGTTGCCGCCGCTGAGGATGAGCCCGACGCGGCGGCCGGGCAGTGAAAGACGGCCGGCCAGAAGCGGCGCGACGACGACGGCGCTCGACGGCTCGATGACGATCTTGATTCGCTCCCAGACGAACCGGGTGGCGTCGATGATCTCGGCCTCGGAGACCGTGAGGATCTCGTCGACGTACCGCGAGATCACGGCAAAAGTCTTGCTGCCGAGCGAGGTGCGCAGCCCGTCGGCGATCGGTTCGCGGGTCAAGCGAAGGCTGGATCGCGCCGGATTTCAGCGAGCGGTAGGCATCATCCGCGGCGGCCGGCTCGGCGCCCTTGACCGACGTGCCCGGCGAGCGGCCCTTGACCGCCAGAGCCGTGCCCGAAAGAAGGCCCCCTCCGCCGACCGGGGCGATCACGACGTCGAGCGGCCCGGCCTGGTCGACCAGCTCGAGCGCGGCCGTGCCCTGGCCGGCAATCACGTTCCAGTCGTTGTAGGGATGAACGAGGGTCAGCCCGTGCCGGTCGATCTCCGAAGCCACGGCCGCTTCCCGCGACTCGAGCGTCGGCTCGCAGAGAACGATCCTCGCCCCGTAGCCTAGGGTGGCGGCGCGCTTGACTGCGGGAGCCGTCCGGGGCATGACAATCGTCACCGGCACGCCGAGCAACTGCCCCGCCAGAGCCAGCGCCTGGGCGTGGTTGCCCGAGGAATGCGTGACCACGCCCGCGGCTCTCTGGCCGTCGCCGAGCAGCAGAAGCGCGTTCATGGCCCCGCGGAACTTGAAGGCGCCGACGCGCTGGAAGTTCTCGCACTTGAGAAACACCCGCGAACCGCTGCAGCTCATCGAGCGTCCGAGACGTCATGACCGGCGTGCGATGCACCCAGGGCTCGAGCCGCCGCGCCGCTTGAACAACGTCGTCCAGTGCGATCGGAATCGCCGCCTGCTCAAGAGGTTCCGCAGCCACGGTTTGAACCCCGAGGGAAGGTGTCCACGATCTGCTTGCCCCACCACGAGCAGCGATTCTACTCGCGATCACCGCATTCCGCTGCTCGGTTCGACGGATTTTTCCAGGGGCGGTTCGAGCGGAAACGCGTCATCGTCACCAGATCATCGCCCCGTTTCATCGCCCGACCGGAAGCGTCAAGAGCGGCCCGGCGGGCTTCTTATCTCCGAAGTCCAGGCGGCTGAGCTGGAGCACCAGGGAAAGTGTCGACTTGCTTGCCTGGTCGCGGTCATCGATGTAGTACCAGTAACCCCGGCTCTTCACCGCGACATACGCGGTGGGCGGGGGCTTGTGCCCCTTGCAGGCGTGGACCTCGAAGATGCCCCGGGTCAGCTCTCGCCCATCGATGGGTTGTCCTTCCGCGTCGGTTGTTGGCCTGACCAGGCCGCAGGCCAGATGCTCGCACGGCACCTCGACACCGTTGGAGAGGTAGAAGTAAACCTGGGCGGTTGACCTGGGCGTGATGCGCAGCTCCGCCGACGGGGGACGCGGATAGAGCAGCGGGTCGGGCACGTTGCCGGGCGCGACGACGACGTCATAGGTGAGGGCGTCCGGCTGGAGATTCATCAGGTGGACCATCTCTTCCACTTCCGGAGATCCGATCGCCGGAGCATTGATCCTGACAAGGAGTTTGTCTTCCTTCCGGACCAGGCTCCAGGTGCGCCCGTCCTCGCGTGGGCGGTACTCCATGCCGGCCTTGGCGGCGTCCACGACCGCGGCCGCCGTGACCGTCGCTGCGGGAACCGGACCGCCGACCTCGATCTCACGTTGCTCCGTGCGAATCGACACGAGCTCGCGGTCCTGCGAGAGCTGGAGCAGCTCGGTCAGCCTCCGGAACCGCTGGAAGTCCGAGATGATGCCCCGTGACGGCCCGCTGGCCGTCACGGCGTTCGGCACGCCGTTGAGCCGCTCGACCCACAACCTCAGGATGACCGAGACCGGCCAGCTCGTCTCGCAGAGGAAGGTCAGAGTCTCGGTCGGGATCGGGGTCAGGAAGCGGCGGACCGTCTCACCGTTGTCTGCCGGAACCAGAGTGATCGTGGGGCGATTGGCTCCGCTGACGCTGAGGTCGGGCAGGATCGAAGTGAACGTCCTGAAGATCACGTTGCTGTTGCTGGGGTTGGGGGCGATGAAGAACGGTCTGGCCTCCGCGGAGCCGTTGAGCTCATACTGGGCCGCGATCGAGGAAACGTCGAGCTCGAGAGGAAGCTCGCTGTACCTCAGATGCACCAGGTTCCTCAGCAACTGCTCCTCGTCGACCTGTCGCACCGATTCCTGGTAGCGGCCATGCGACTTCTCCAGCACCTTCGGGCCGAAGGCGCACCCGGAGACGGATCCCGCCAGGACGAACCCGCAGGCAACCAGGACCAGCAATCGCATCCACTGCCACTTCTCCGCCATCATCACATCGCCTCGACCGGGTTCATCTCGTCCTTGAAAGAGCGCTGGGCTCGGGTTCCTGCCTGGCTCCTGGTCATTCCTGGGGCTGGTTCGTCCCGGGGGGCGAAGTCGCCGGAGCCGGTGCGGAAGTCCCGGCAAGCGGTGCTGGAGGAGGCGTGGCGACAGCCGCCGGGGGCAGCGGGAGACCTCCGCGTCGGAGGTCGAGTTATCCGGACTGCTTCCTGGGAGCGCCAAACTGGACGTTCAGGCCCGCGATCGATCGAATCGGTCTGGGCGTCGAGCTTGATCCGCTCGCCGGGGATCTGGAGCACCGGACCTTCGATCGCGTTGCGGAACTGATGGGTCCAGGCCAGCGAGAGGACGATGTCGTCGGTGAGCTTGTACGAGGCCCCGATGGCCAGCATGTGCTGCATGAAGCCGGGCGCCTGCACGTTGAACAGCGTGTCGGTCGCCTTGATCGGGTTGGTGTTGTAGAGGTAGCCCGCCCGCACGGTCAGCTGGTCGGTCGCCTGGTACTGGCCTCCGACGGCCACGGCGAAGATGCTGCTCCAGCCCAGGCCGCCATCGATCGGCTTCGTGCCGTACAGGCTGGTGTTCTTGTAGTCGAAGTAGCGGAGATCGACGTCGATCAAGGCCCGATCGAAGCCCTTGTAGGCGATGCCCCACGAGAAGATCTCGGGCACCTGCGCCTGGATGCCGATCCGCCTCGCGGCCAGGTCGGGGTAAGTGGAATTGAACCCGTACCGCTCCTGCCAGATGGGGCTCTTGTACGAGAACCCGAGGTTCCAGGAATCGCTCAGGTTGTAGAGCATGCCGAGCTGGAACCCAGCGCCCCAGAAGGGTCTGGCGTTGGTCGCCGCAGGGAACGTGGGCAGACCGGTCGCATCCCTGGGCCCCGGGGCGAAGAAGGCCGGGTTGAACGCGGCCGGGCCCGGTCACGACCATCGGTCCGCCACCGATGGCCAGCCGGTCGGTGATCTGCCGTGAGCCTGTGAGCATGATTGCGAGAAACGAGGTGCTGGCAGTAGATCGGGCCGACGCCGAAAAAGTTGGGCGGCTGCCGGGGCGTCAGGATCGGGCGTGGTCTGAGCTGCCGGCAAAGTTGACGCTGCCGCCGACGAGTCCGAACACGCCGATCCCGAAGGTGGTGGGCGAATCGTCGCTCAGCCGGAAGGAGACGCCGGTTGCGAGGTTCGAGGCCACGCCGCTGTCGCTCCGGGCCACGCCGTACCGCGAGGTGGGCGGAAACACGCCGTTGATCGCCCCGGCCGGCAGGCTCGAGGTCATGTGAATGCTCGGGATGATCAACTGGGAGCCAAGCAGGAACTCGTTGCGGGGCAGGCCGCTGATGATCGCCGGGTTCCAGTAGCTGCCGCCGAAATCGACCGGGGCCGCCACCGACGCCCCCGCCATCGAGCTGTTGATCGGCCCCGCCGTCGGGGCGATGATCCCTTGCCCGAACGCGGCCGTTGTCGCCGTCAGGGCCAGGAGTGCCAGTGGGAGTGCACGAGACATCATCGTTCTCCGAGAGATCGGTCCAGATCGAAACGGATGGGCTTGCGGGCGATAGGGGATGTGCCGGGAGGGGCATCACTCCAGCGATGGTCGTGGCGGTGCCCCGTAATCCCTATCGGCAAAAGCGGCCGAGCCGATCAGCATAACCGCTACAATCGTCATCATCATCGCGAGGCAAGTGTCGCAACTCCCCGCAGTCTGCCTGAAACCCCCAGCCGTCCAAGGGAGGATGTGCGACTCGGCGGGGTTCCGGGAGAGCGGTTCCGTGAGGACGAATCGAAAACCGAATTTTCCTGATGCGGACCGGACACGCGATTCAGGCTAGGCCGCCGCCTCCCGATAAGAGAGAGAGATTTCCTGCCACGAGTGCGCAGGAGTCTACGCATTGGGGTTCGAGATTCTGCCGGCCCAGTCCCCCGGGAAAAAGGGGTCCGATCTTGAGGTGCGCGGGCTCAGTCCCTTCACGAGGTCACTCGGTTGAAGGGAGAGGAGATCGCGCTGCCCGCGCTGATCGTTGTGCCCTGTGATCGCCTGCCGACCCGGATCCGGATCGAATGGAGTGGGAACCCTCATGCCTCGTCGTGCCTTCCTGACCGGACTCCTGTTGTTCACCTTGCTGAACGACGTTGCCTTGGGGGAGGATCGAAGACCTTGGGGCGTGCCGGAAAGGCTCCTGGGTCTCTGGGAAATCAGCTTGTGCGTGAGCGAGACCCATGCCTGGATTCGCTTTCGGTCCGTGGAGACCGGCGAGATTCATACCTGCGGCCGTTATGCGCGGGGGTTTGGCGGTGTGAAGGACTGGAAAACGGGAGCTGAGCTCTGGCCTCCGGCCCACGCGTGGGGCGTACTCTGGGACATGGACCTGGCGTATGAATGCGGTCTCCGGAACGACATGCGGGCGTTACGGACCGTTCTCGTGAAGAATCCTCGCATTTACCGGGGTGCGCTGCACGGATACGGCTATCTTTGCGTGCAGATGAACTGTGCGACCTATGCCCGCAATAGCTGGTATTTCTACACGGGAGAGTATTATCGCCTGCCGCTGATCGCCACGCCGTGGTCGCTGGCGGAACGAGTGACGAGGCGCTGCGCACCCCCCACACTCTGCCCGGCGCGCTGATCCGCTCTTCGAGAGATGCTTGTCTTGTCGATCCGGCGGGACGATCCCCGTTCGCGGTTCTGGAGGAGAGATCCGCTGCCTCGTCTCAATCCAGGAACCGCACGTGCCCGGTTCCCAGCTCGTAGACGGCGTGCGCGAGGCAAGCCGGGTTCTGCTCGATGGCCTGCTTCCCCATGGGTAGCTGGGTGAGGATTTCCGCCGACTGGCGGACGTTGGCCTCGACTCCCGCGTTGACCCGCCGATCTCCCTGAAGGGAGGGATCGAGCTGCTTGAGGGCCGGGAGGATGTGCTCGAGAAGGCCGGTGATGTACTTCGGCTCATCGCCCTTGCCGTCGAGGGCGTCGAGTGCGGCGGTGACGGCGCCGCAGCCCTCGTGCCCCATCACCACAACGAGTGGGGTCTTGAGATGGCGGATCGCGTAGGCCACGCTCCCCAGAATGTCGCGGGCGATGATGTTTCCGGCCACGCGGATGACGAAGAGGTCGCCGAAGCCCTGATCGAAGACCAGCTCAGGCGGGACCCGGGAGTCGCTGCAGGCCAGGATCGTGGCGAACGGCTGCTGGCCGCCCGTGAGATGGGCACGCCAGTCGGCCGCCTGGTGGGCGTGGCGGACCTTGCCTGTGACAAACCGCTGATTGCCCTCCTTGAGCGCCGCGAGGGCCTCCTCGGCGGTTTTCGGGGCGGTACCGGCACGATCGGCATCGGGGAGTCAGCCCCCTGCGCGGCTGCTGCCACGCGAGGGATGGAGCCGAGGTCGCCTACCACATCGCGTCTTGTCCGGCCTCTGGCTTTCATGAGCTGTTCTCCTTCACATGGGGCGTGTACCCGGCCTGCGGCTCACGATGGCGCTGGCCTGGCTGGGGACCGCAGCGGAGCCTGCGGCTGCGCGGGGCCGCGGGGTCAGCACCACGTCGCAAAGCCACCGGACTGGCAGTTCCGAGTACGACCGTCGCAGCTCGCCGACGACGAACATCGCCAGGGCAAGGTCACCCCGGAGGTTCAGGCCGCCGGCCTGGCCGGCTGTGGCCAGCCCGGCTGGCTTCGGCGCGGAGGAGAAGACCGTCTCCAGCAGGGGAGAGGCCCACATGCCGCTATGGTCATTGCCGGGAAGGTAGACGGGCTGATCCAGTGTGATGGGCTGATTCAGCGCCAGTCCCGAGAGGCGGAGGAAGGCGAACGCGGTCAGCGGGTAATTGACCAGGTCTTCCCAGTCGCCAATCCGCACCGGCTCCGACAGGGCCAGGCCCTGGGAGCGGAAGGCCTTCTCGGTGAGCTCGAGGCAGTAGAACTTGGTGTCGTCCATGCGAAACTCGTAATCGAACGGCACCTGCTGCTTCGAAGACCTTGCGGCAGAAGCCGAGGACGCCCGGGATCCGTCCCCGGTGCTCCGGCTTGAGCCTCTTGACGCCGAGAGGACCGACGCAGTCGAGCATCCAGACGTGAAACGGCTGGCGCTGGATTCCCGACGAGGAGCAGTCATACACCACCGTCGCGCCGTCCTCGATGGCGATGATCCCGGTATGCGAGAACGGACTGGCCGTGGCCTGGGCGATCAAATAGCTCAGGGGAAACCAGCCGAGCATGGTCCGGGCATCGCCCAGGCGGAACACAATGTCGCCATCGCGGAAAACCTTCTTGCCCCACTGGTCCCATTTCGCCATCTGCGGAGTCATCGGGATCGGGGGCAGCTCGCCGGCGAGACGGGCGCGGAGTGGCTGCGGGGCCCCAGGGATTGCCGGTCCAGCCGGGGGGCGTCATCTGGTCGGTGGCCTCCGCGGCGCCCCGCTCATAGGCCGATAGTGCGATCATCCAGCAGAAAAACCAGGCCAAGGGAAGTCTCCTCGTGCGGTGGGAATGTCAGGGCAGGGCATCCAGCACGAACCCCATGCGGCGCCGCATCGCGGCGCAGCAAGGGGTAACTTCCCTGAGTCGTGCCGGCCCTGGTGTGGGCCAGGGCCGTCGTCAACATCGGTCGTCGCGTGCCCTCCATCGGGCGATAGAATCGCCACGCGGCGAAGCCGGGTTCAGGTGGGCCATGGGTATATTGTAGCGACCGCGCCCGGTTTCGTCACCTGAAATCTGCCCCCCGGGGGTCGCGGTCGCACCGAATGGGCAAGTTATAGACGTCAGTGGCCGCCGCTTTCCTTGAGCTTGCTCATCACGTCGTCAAGGTTGAAGCTGGCCGCTTTCTGCCGGGGCGGGTACTCCTTGAACGTTGCCAGGAACTTGCCGACGTACTGCTGCGCGGGAACCAGCAGGAAGGCGTGGTCGAGCAGCCAGTCGTAGTAGGTGTTCGACGTGATGTCGGCCCGCTCGTAGGGGTCGGTCCGGAGATTGAAGATCTTCGGCACCCGCAACGAGGTGAACGGCTCGGCCCAGATCCGCAGGGTTCCCTGGACGCGCTGCTCGAGGAACACGAGCTTCCAGTTGTCGTACCGAAGCCCCGTGAGTTGCTGGTCGTCGTTGCAGTAGATGAACGACTCGCGCGGGCTCTTGTCGGTCTGGCCGGTCAGGTAGGGGACGAGATTGTAGCCGTCGAGATGAACCTTGTAGGTCGTGTCACCGATCTTGGTAGCCCGCCAGCAGCTTCTCCTTGACGTCCGGGTCGCCGGCGATGGCCGCGAGCGTGGGCAGCCAGTCGAGGTGCGAGACGATCTGGTTCGAGACCGTGCCCGGCTTGATCTTGCCCGGCCAGCGCACCATGCACGGCACCCGGTAGGCCCCTTCCCAGTTCGAGTTCTTCTCGTTCCGGAAGGGAGTCATGGCCCCGTCCGGCCAGCTATTCATGTGCGGGCCGTTGTCGGTGCTGTACATCACGAAGGTGTTCTCGGCGAGGCCCAGCTTATCGAGCGCCTCGAGCACCGAGCCGACGTTCTTGTCGTGGTCGATCATCACGTCGTGATACTCGCTCTGCCACCGCCCCGACTGCCCCAGGCTTTCGGGCTTGGCGTGGGTCCGGAAGTGCATGTGCGTGAAGTTGACCCAGACGAAGAACGGCTTGTCGGCCTTGTGCTGCCGCTCGATGAAGTCGACGGCCCGGGCCGCGATGTCGTCGTCGATCGTCTCCATCCGCTTCTTCGTCAGCGGGCCGGTGTTGACGATCGTCTGCCCCCCCTTGCCGTCGGCCTTGCAGTCGAGCACGCCGCGCGGGCCAAATTTCTTGCGGAACTCGGGGTCCTTGGGATAGTCCCGCAGTTCGGGCTCTTCCTCGGCGTTCAGGTGGTAGAGGTTGCCGTAGAACTCATCGAACCCGTGCATCGTCGGCAGGTGCTCGTCGCGGTCGCCCAGGTGGTTCTTGCCGAACTGCCCTGTCGCGTAGCCGAGCGGCTTGAGCACCTCGGCGATGGTCGGGTCTTCCTTCCTCATGCCAAGCTCCGCACCAGGCAGACCGACCTTGGTCAGTCCCGTCCGCATGCCGTGCTGCCCCGTGATGAACGAGGCCCGGCCGGCCGTGCAGCTTTGCTCGCCGTAGTAGTCGGTGAACTTGATGCCTTCCTTGGCGATCCGGTCGATGTTCGGCGTGCGATAGCCCATCAGGCCGTCGGTGTAGGCGCTGATGTTCGACTGGCCGACGTCGTCGCCCCAGATGATCACGATGTTGGGCTTCTTCTCGGCCTGGGCCGGACGAGCGTTCGTGGTCACCAGGCCCGTGGTGGCCATCGTGAGCATCGCGCTGCGGGCGGTTCGCTGCGAGCAGCTCGCGCTCGTCGCGGCCCGAGCGTCTTGATCACATGAGGCAACGGACGGCACCGCGTCGCCAGCGGCTGCGGCCTGTGCGTTGCTTGCTCTGGTCGAGGCGGCCCGCGGCAGCGGCGAATCCCACGCCCGCGCCCAGACCAAGGACCAGCAGAGTTCGGAGCGTCTTCTTGATTCATCACGGTGCTCAGGCTCCTGGAGAGGAAGCATCCTCTCGTTTGAGGTCAAATCGAAGGATCAGGCTTCAGAACAAGACCGATCACGGCAATCTCGCCACCGGATTGGACCAGGGAGGCACTGCTCGGCGGCTCGGCGGGCCCAGTTCGTACCCGGCTGAACGTTCGAGACTGGTAGACTCCTGGGCGAAGGAAAGAAGCTCCCCTCAGTGGCGCTCGATCGGTCACGCGTCACACACGACAACGGTCTCAGGTGAACAGAGCGGAAAGGGCGACCCAAGTCTGGACTTGAGGCGCCGACCGAGCTAGGCAGCTTAACCGACAAGGATAGAACCTGACCAGAGGCTGCCCAAGCAAGACCGAGAAGTGCAATCCTGCAGTCCGGGCCCCCGTTTCCGCGGGTAAAGGCATTCTTTCCGCGACTGGCCCCACCGGCAGGAAGGGACGGAGGCAGGGCTTTCCGGTTCAATAGTGGCTATTCTGCTCAGTAGGCGTGCTGCTCGCCGCCTTCCTCGGGGGCCTGGGGTGCGGGGGGGAGGCCACGACGTGCATGGTCCGCTCGTCGTTCTCTTGCTTCAGCCTGGCGATCGCCTGCGAGAGGGGCATGGCACCCAGGTCGCCCGCGGTCCGGTCGCGGTAGGCGACGGCCTCGTGCTCGGCCTCCTTGGCGCCCACCACCAGCATGACGGGGATCTTCTCGAGCTGGGCGTCGCGGATCTTGGCGTTGATCTTCTCCGGCCGGTGATCGAGCGTCGCCCGGAGGCCGGATCCGAGCAGCTTGTCCAGGACCCTCTGGGCGTACTCGGCGACCTTGTCCGAGATGGGCAGCACGCGCACCTGCTCCGGAGCCAGCCAGAGCGGGAAGGCGCCGGCGAAGTGCTCGATCAGGATGCCCAGGAACCGCTCCAGGCTGCCGAAGGGGGCGCGGTGGATCATCACCGGCCGGTGGGGGTGATTGTCCGGGCCGATGTATTCCAGTCCGAACCGCTCCGGCAAGCACGTAGTCGAGCTGCACGGTGCCGAGCTGCCACTGGCGGCCGATGCAGTCGCGGACGATGAAGTCGGCCTTGGGACCATAGAAGGCGGCCTCGCCGGGTGCCGTCAAGTACGGGAGGCCCCATCTCGTCGAGCACGGCTTGGATGTCCTCCTCGGCCCTTTGCCAGGTCTCGCCGGCCGCGCCCTGGTACTTGGGGTCGTTCGGGTCGTGCTTGGAAAGCCGCACCTTGTAGTCGTTCAGGCCCAGCGAGCTGAGCACGAACTGGGTCAGCTCCATCGTGGCCCGGAACTCGCCGCGGACCTGCTCGTGGGTGCAGAAGAGGTGGGCGTCGTCCTGGGTGAAGCCGCGGACCCGGGTCATGCCCGAGAGCTCGCCCGACTGCTCGTAGCGGTAGACCGTGCCGAACTCGGCCAGCCGGAGCGGCAGCTCGCGGTAGCTGCGCGGCTCCGCGGCGTAGATCTGGATATGGTGCGGGCAGTTCATCGGCTTGAGCAGGTATTCCTCGTACTCGCAGGTCTGCTCGAGGTAGCCGATCCGCTCCGGAATGCTCAGCTCGAAGAAGGACCGCGACACGCCCATGACTTTCCGGCCGTCCGGTCCTTCCTGGATCTGCGGCAGCCGCTCGGGGATGCCAGCCTTGCCCAGGAGCAGGCGCTGGGTTGCCTCATCGAGGGTCTCGGCGATCAGGCCGTCGAGCAGCTCCTTGGCCGCGGCGTCGGCGGGCATCTTGAGGGGCGGGAACTGCGAGTCCTTGTAGTAGGGATAGTGGCCGCTGCACTTGTAGAGCTCGACCTTGCCGATATGGGGCGTGTAGACGGGCTGATACCCGCGCTTGATCAGCTCGGTCTTCATGAAGTTCTCGAGGATGCCCCGGACGATGGCCCCCTTGGGCATCCAGAGGATCAGGCCCGGGCCGACCAGCGGCGAGATCGTGAACAGGCCCAGCTCCTTGCCGAGCTTGCGGTGGTCGCGCTTCCTGGCTTCCTCGACCTGGGCGAGGTAGGCGTCGAGCTCCTTCTTGTCGAAGAACGCCGTGCCGTAGACGCGCTGGAGCATCTCGCGGTCGGTCTGCCCCTTCCAGTAGGCGCCGGCGATGGAGAGGAGCTTGAACGCCCCGACCTTGCCGGCGTGGGGGATGTGCGGGCCGCGGCAGAGGTCGACGAACTCGCCCTGGCGGTAGAAGCTGAGGATGCCGAACTTGTGCAGCTCGTCGTCGATGTGCTCGACCTTGAGCGTCTGGCCCAGGTCGGCGACGAACTGGCGGGCCTCGTCGACGGGCAGGGTGAACCGCTCGAACGGCTCGGCGTCCTTGAGGATCCGGGCCATCTCGGCCTCGATGGCCGGAAAGTCATCCTCCGAGAGGCTGCGGCCGTCGATCTCGACGTCGTAATAGAAGCCCTGGGCCGTGGTGGGCCCGAACGCCAGCCTGACGCCGGGAAAGAGCCGCATGATGGCCCGGGCCATGATGTGCGCGGTGGAGTGGCGGAGGACGTCGAGCGCCTCGCGGTCCCTGGAGGTCAGGATCCGCAGCTCGATCGGGCCGGTCGTTCCGTTCTCGATCTCGAGGGGCCGGTCCAGGTCGACGACCGTGCCGTTGGCCACGGCCGCCACGGCCGCCTCGGCCAGCCGCTTGCCAATGCCCGCGGCGATCTCGCGGGGACGGACCCCCTCGGGAAATTCCTTGATCGAACCATCCGGCAGCTTGATCTGGAGCATCGTCGGCCACATCTCCGATGTCGTTGGGTCGCTTGAGGATCTGTCCTCGCTGAGGATCGCTCTGGTTGGCCCAGATTAACCCAACAACCTGCCCGCTGCCAATGCCGACCCGACATGCCGAGAGTCGTGACTGTGACCGAGGACTGCATTTCCCTCCGCTTCGTGGGACGCCGGTGATGCCTGCGGGTGCTTCGTGTGACAGGTGGTAGACATCATGGTTGCGTCGAAACTATTCGCCGCAACCATTTTTCCAGTCTAGTCTTCGGGCAAATCTCATGCCCTCGGACAGATGTCGCTCCGAACGAATTAATGGCCTTCCCTAACTGTCCTCGTTCATGAGACTTGCGACGACAACCATAG